>QCJC01000006.1 GCA_003216275.1 Prochlorococcus sp. AG-402-P18
AGACTCTATTTTTTTTTCATGTAAAAATGAGGCCTCTTGCATTTGAATACGAATCTTTTGGACAGCAAGCTCGATTGAGTTCTGTTGATCATTTTCCAATAAAACTAATCTTCTACTGATTTCATCTTCGAATTCTTTATCTCTAACTTGCTTAACAATGTGGGAGTAATTATCTTCATCCATTTTGATCGAACTTCCACATTCGGGACATTTAATTTCATTCATATCAATTTAGCAAGGATAAACGAGTATGTTCTTTTTATCTGTTATGGCTTTAACAAGCAAGGATAAATTTAGAAACCACCAATTACACAAGGATATTTCGAGAAATGGAGACTCTTCTAGACTTACCAAATATATATATGATTATTCATTATTTGTTAGGGTAAATTTTTGACAAATCACCTCTGTTTTTCTTAATTGCAGAAGCCCTCCAGTCAATCAATTTTTTATTTCTTGCAAAATAATCCTCCTCCCAGATTAGATTTTGAATGAAAAGTAATCCACAGAGTAAAAGAAAAATGAGCGCGCAAAAAATGAACTGTTTATCTAAACTGATATGAGCAGTGGAATAACGAACATAACAAAAAATATTAATCATAATGTATTTAAAACAGCTGAGAGCAATATTCAATTAACTACAATAAATACTAATACCTTTTTTATGAAACTGAGATATATCAATTGCTCAATAGCGCGTCAACTTTTCAAGTACAGAAAACCTCTAGCTAAAAGTCCATAACGTAGGCAAGGAATGGATTATGAGAAATTTAGTAGATTCAGAGAATATCTACAAAGCTATTGATAGAACACAAGAATGACGGAAAGAAAGCCAGTATTTACAAATTCTTTTGTAATAACTTTTACTACATAAAACTGATAATTATAAAATTTAAAATAAATTAAAAAGAATTACTATAAAAGGATGCATTATCTTAACTTTGCCCTTGCTCACTCGGAGCTTGGTATAAGTCACTTTACAAGTGACTTGATACTTGTTCTATCATTTGCTGTAGTTACTGCTCTTCCAATGTCATTGTTGCGACCACAGATTCAGGAAGACAAAGTAAAAAGCAATTTATTCAAGAGTATCAAATAAAGGTATCTGAACCAAATAACTTTATTGCAAATTTGTCTAGAAAAATATTAAGTTTCTAAATATTATTTTGTGAATCAGTAAATTATTGATTTTAAGATATATTTATTATATTATTTAAGTTTCTAAGTAAAATAAAACGTATAATTATAATTATACGTTTTATTTTAACTCAGACATTTACGCGTTTAACTCTTGATAGGTGTAAAATAGTTTAACTAAAAGATAACGATGTCAACAAGCATTATATTTATTTATGATGGTGAATGCCCTTTTTGCAATCATTTTGCGGAACTTCTAAAATTAAAAAGTAATTTTCCATCTTTACAAATATTGGATGGAAGGCAGGATCTTCCCAAATTAACTAGTCTTTATAAGCAAGGTTATGATTTGAATAGAGGCGCTATTCTTATAAATAAAGGGAAAATTCTACACGGCGCTGATGCTATTAGTTGGATTAGTTCTCAGATCAAGGATCCCAACGACTCATTACTTGAATTACTAAGAATTATTTTCACCTCAAACAAAAGAGCTCATATGCTCTTCCCTTTCCTTTTATGGGGACGAAGATTTTTACTAACTTTGAAAGGAAAGGTTTGGCAACCAGTCAATGATAACAGCGAATATTATTAGACATTCACTATGTTATTAACGAATAAGGAATATAAGCCTTGAAATCAATAGGTATTGAAGGAAAATTAACTTTACACCGATTGTCTTAACAAATCCATAAGAGAAAAAATATAATTAAATAATAAGCCACAAAAGAAACAAAAATAATAAAATCGAAAACTTATTGGGTCAAACCGCCTTTTATGCAAAAATTTGGGGTAGCAAGCAATAAAGTAAAAAAAGAGACCGTAATTTTTTAATTCCTGTTGGATTAATATTCAAATTTGTAACATCAGCTTATAAGAAGATTAATCTCATACTTATAAAGAGTTTTAACTGTAAAATAAAATTTAACTAAATTATAAAAATATGCTTATAGAAATACTAGGAAATAGCAGTTCAGTTTTAGTGATTTTTTTGGTTTTTTTATCAATATATTTTGGAATCCAAGCTGGAGGTAAAAAAATGAAATGATTTATTGGAATGCAATGGTTAGTTTGTGATCATGTCAAGTACCAACCATGTAAGTCGATTTCAACTTACTGATTCATAGTACATTTATTCGTATCAATTGATAGAACGGCTATTCCATTAGCAATCAACTAACACTGTCACCGTTATATCAACATTTAAATAATAGAAAGGAGGATGTGATGACGATTATAGACTCAAGTAATTGATTAATTCAGAACTATTAGCAAGAAAATCAACACTATGTAGGTCATAGAAGAATTAAAGATTAATACAACGTAATAAAAATGTGAGCAAAAGATATGTAAACGTGAATTTAAAAGTCAATTGCAATATAAAAGAATGTCAAGGTTAATGCTCTAAAAAGATTTAATGGCTTTCAGAGAAGGATCCTGACAAGGATTTATAAGTGAAAACAAGAACGTAATAAGTTAAAAGCAAAATTATTGACAAAAGGGAAAATTCATTAATAGAAAAACCAAATCTGTTAAAGCTTTGTTCATTGAGCATGATCTGAAGAAAAATTTAGTAAATCCTATTTGGCGATTGTAAATTTCACAGCATTATAAGTTCCTTAAAAAAGCAAAAACCAAAACTGGTCTCATGAAAATCCTAATGCAGATCTGCTGAAAAGGAGATAAAACAAATAAAATGCAAAAGGCCTAATGTTCAAAGGTAAATAAACTATAACCTAAGAATCAAATCAATAATTCTAGGATTATTTATCCAATAAAAAAACCGAGATGGGATATCCCATCTCGGTTATATAGGTTTGTTTTAGAAAAGATATAATGAAATTAACCGTCTCCTTCTGGAACCAAACGGAAGCCTTTACGTCCCATTTTTATCTCAAAATTATCACCGGGTTTGAGATCTAAAAGAGCTGTGTAGGCCTTTCCTATCAGTAGATTTCCGTTTCCTTGAACGGTAGCGACATAGCTAAGCTTCCTTCCACCTTTACCAATTCCACCAGCACTTTCAGCTGCTAGGTTTACACCTTTAGCTTCAAGAAGTGCTTCATAAAAAGCTGTGTAATTAAGACGTTCTCCGCCTCCTTTCTTTGTGGATACATATCCACAAGCCTTAACAAGATCAGATTTTGAGACATCTCCCAAGTCTTTGACCTTGGCTAATAAATCCTTACCAGTGAGCATGATAAATAAATGGGTGTACTTCTAATACTAACTTATAATTAACAAAGAGACAATATTTATATTATCCATGGACATTAAAGCGAAAAATAATGGGAAGAGGTGATGCTAAATAAACTCGTACAATCAAGGTTATAAGGAATTTAATTCAGAGTTCTAGGTACAGATTCATGGGAAAGATCCTTTTTGTAGTCAGCAATAAAAATTAGATTCAATGAATCTTTATTCGAATAGAATTGGTGGAATCGCCTGTAATAGCAAGGTAAATATATAAATAAGCCTGGATGTACAATTTCATAAATAACGCTTAGAAGACTTTTTGATATACGAACATTCAATGCTTAAAATTTAGAAAGGTTTATTTTTGAGTCATTCATTAAAAATCAATCAGAATTAAATCGACTATTACAACAAAAAATGAATCTCTCTAAAATTTTCGCGATTTGTATCGTATCTGTATTCATCCTTTCCGCATTTGCTGGATTATTTGGAACTCTATTAAGCTCCTAGAATCAACAAGAAGTAATAACTTTCAGCCAAAGCATGAATTTATATTTTTGCTATGTGTCTGTATAAGAGCTTTCAATCATTTAATTAAGATAAGTCTAGGAAAGATTCCAAGGGATATTTATGCCAATGGGATTAATTCTTATTAGTTGTTTAATCGCGTTCAAAACACCCAGATTACAGGAATACTGGTAACATCCTTATTGATGATTCCTAATATATAAGATTGGACTTGTCTTATTGATCGAAGTTTTTTTAAGCAGAATTGAAACTAAAAGCTAATTTCGTTAAAGGTACTAACTCTATCAAAATAAAGTATGGGCTATTGCGATGAAGCACAAAATATCAATATATTAAATACCTGAATCAATCAATCAATAAACAGAACAGTCTATTGACAGAGTTATTTCAAAGAAAAAATATTCATCTTACATACTATTTTCAATTAAAGAAGCCTACTGAACTTTAAGCGAAAGACTGTATGGAGGAATTACATAACATAGATTTCACTAACACTTGATACTTAAAACCAAGATTTATCAAAAGACTACTGCCATCTACCAATTGCAAATTCAAGGAAACGATCAACATCATCATCAGGACAACCTGTTTTGCTTTTCAATTCCTTGCAAGCATCTGATATTTTGGTAAAGCATTCTTTGACATCGGCATTATTTCCTATTGCTTCAAACATTTGCTTGTCTGAAAAAGCCATATTTAATTGACACATCTACACTAACAATATTTTCAATGAGCATTTTTGGCAATGTTTGCCAAATTAAATATGATCTATCTTGGAATTCAAAAATACAGTACAAGCTAATTTAAAATTAAAAACATCACAAAGATGCTCGAGTTAAGGCCAGAGCCCAATTAGGAGAAGAATGGCTCACTCCTAAGAATTTTTTTGTAGAAGAAGAGTTGCATTTGGCTACTATTCCATTAGTAGGGAAATTTGAAAATAATTCGTTATTAATCCATTGTGAATGCCATCTTTTTACCTGCTTAGGATCCTCTGTTCTAAGAGTAATAGGAACCTCAAATCCCCACTCCTGAAGTTGAGTCAAATCAGACAATTCGTCACTTTTTGAACTAAAGATTTGAAATGCAAGGAATAAAAGAGGTTCCTTAGAAACTTTCCCCACACTTAACGTTGATAGATTATGAATATCATGAATTGAAGAATTAAGTATTGGTGAATACAAAACACCTTCTAACTCCACCTCAATCTTCAGGGAATCATCAATGCTCAATGGGATAGTATTGATAATCCTAATATTTTCAACTATATCGTTGTTTACTCGAGAATAGGCATTTACTAATTGACCATATTTATACCTAAGACCTATTGCACAACCATCAATTTTAGGTTGCACAACAATTGTTGATCCCTCCGGTAGTTTTTGCCACCAGTTAGAAAAACTATCTTTATCAAGCCCAAGGAGTCTCATATATACATCAATAGGAAAATGTCGAGGAAAGGTCCATCTTTAACTTCTTTTCTTAAGGAATCAAAAAATTACGCTTAAAAAACAACTGAAATGTTCGAGAAATCACAAAAAAAACTATTTAAGATCTACTTCAAGAATAGAACTGTCAATACCAAGGTAAGTTAATAGAAAAAATATAAGGCTGAATCATCTATGTTAAAATGAACTACGAGTGAAATCCTCCAAAAATATTTTTCGTTATTAAGATAAAATTAGGATTAATAAAACGATCAAAATAAGATAACTGAATAAATATTTCTAGATATTATATAAAAATACAGTATTTATTCTCATGTCTTGGTAAATAAATATGGCATATTTTACATAAGTATAATAAAAAGCATGGCAATACTGGAGAAATATCCTGAAAATATTCCATGGGATTTGAATACCCATCAGGAAGAATTCAAATCAATTCAATGGATGCTCACAAAAGCTGACAATGTTTACACTTTTACCAGGAGTCGCATAGATGACAAATATGTCTACATACAAAAAAACGGTGGGAATAGAAAAGCCTTCAAAGAGTATGAGGCGCGTTTTACATATCAAAGATTGTTTGACGATGGATATTTGCTAGCCGCAATCGCTTGATTAGAAAATATATCTTGACGTTGAAGATCATAAGTGTAGTCTAAATATATAGTTACTTTCAATACATGCCTAGGGTAAAAAGAGAGAAGTATCCTGAGAAAGCTCCTTGGGATTTAGGTCCATTGTCTGAGTATAAATCTCAAGAGTGCTGGAGACTCGTTCGTGGTTCTGAAATTGTCATTTTCGCTAGAAAAGGAGAGGGTAACCACTACTTCATAATGCAAAGAGACGATAAAGAACCTATCGAAATACTTGCATTTCAGGCAAGACTTACATACCAACAACTTTTAGATAAAGGTTTCAAACTAGAGACATCTTAAATATTTACTTATTTAAACTGAACTATATCCAGAGGAAATAACATAATAGAAATATAAAAACCAGAAGAAATCGTTGTTATTATTTGACAATATAGAGGAATTTGCTATTTAATTCATTTTTTTCATTTGGAATAAAACCATCGAAATCCTGGAATTTAAAAATGATAAAGAGTTAGAGAATGCTATAAATCTTTTAACCATTTAACTTAATCCAGATCAGATCTTTCTATCTAGAATTCATAAAATAAACTAAAATCTCTCGATAATAAATATAACTATGTAGTTATAATAATGTTTATGAGATAAAAAAATTAAGAACTTCTTACTTATGGAATAACCTTTTCAATACTATCAATTTCAGAATTAATACTTGGTTCAGACCAAATAGTCCACAGGAAGAGAATAGTAACTGGACAGAATAAAATGCCAATCAAAGGTGATAGATATTTAAGCCAATTTCTATTAATAGAAATATTTTGGATAAGTTTTTTGTTATAGTTAAATGAATGTGAATCATACATAAGAAAGTGATTATGTAAATATAAAACCCTTCATCAAATTTAGCATATTTATGAAATGATCACTAATACTTAATTGGTTTATGAATTTTAATTATCGTATTAAAGAAAACTATATCATTTGATACTTCTATATAACTAGAATATTAAAAGATTTGGATAAAGAATTTTTTAAGTCAATTATAAAATGAATGCTACTAGGGAATCAAAAGAAAGAATTCCTACAATATATAGTAATGCTAATAATTAGGATAAATAAAGCTAAGGAGAGTATCATTTGTATTTGGTAGCTTAGGTATTTATCAATTATTAAAGTACAATAAATATTTCATAAAAGATAGTTAAAATTTAGATACTTCTTTCAATTTATCAAGGCAATTTTTACAAAGAATTAATCCCTTTCTTCTCCAAGAAGATCCTGTAAATGAATGCCTACAGAGATGACAATTAAAAGTTGTGTGAATTGCCATATCTATCTAATAATTAACTTAAGCCCAATCTGTGTCTTCAAGTAGGCAAGAATAATCAGAAGAATCGAAAAATGTATCTTCATTGAGAAGATCATCAACTTCTGCTCGTAGCCAATAACTTAATGCCATTTGTTTTAAAAGAAGAAGAAAAGTTAAATAAAACCAGGAATAATCCAGCCGGTAATACCATAATTAACAACAGCTGCTAATAAACCAATCATTGCTAAGCGACCATTCATTAATTCAGCTGTTTGCCAATAATTTTTGTCCATCAAACAAAGCCAGGAATAATCTGACCAGTAGTGGAATATGCACCGATAAGTGCTATGCAACCAAATAGTGCCGCATAGCCGTTAAGCCTCTCAGCTATAACTTTTTCAGAATCGATCTTACTTTGAGAATTGGAATTAGCAGTCATTACACAACTCCAGGAATAATTTGACCGGTTGTTAGATATGCACCTATGAGTGCCCAGCATCCTACGAATGCAGCGTATCCATTAAGTCTTTCAGCAATAACTTTGCCTTCTTCGACTCTTTGAGTATTTGTGGTTTTGTTTTTCATTAAACGACACCTGGGATTAGTTGACCGGTTGTTAGATAGATACCTGTAAGAAGAACAAAAGCCATCATGGCTGGCCTGCCGATACTTCTTTCAAGAATAGTTTTGTTAGATGGTTGCATTGTTGATAGTTGTTGTTGTTTTAGAAAATTCCAGGAATGATTTGACCAGTTGTGACGTAGGCGCCTATAAGACTGATCATTCCAACCATGGCCCAACG
Organism: Prochlorococcus sp. AG-402-P18; assembly: GCA_003216275.1. GTDB lineage: Bacteria > Cyanobacteriota > Cyanobacteriia > PCC-6307 > Cyanobiaceae > Prochlorococcus_B. The sequence goes on from QCJC01000006.1 coordinate 8,011, forward strand.
GCCATTAGCTTTTTCAGCTTCTATTGGATAATTGGTGTAGTTTTCTACCAATTGTGGAGGAGTCTCACGAGCAAAAATATTTTGCTTGCCATACTCAGTGATTATTTGAGATGAAGAAGACATTTTTAGACTTAAAAAATCCCAGGAATAATTTGACCAGTTGTTGCGTACGCACCAAAGGCAGCAACAAAGCCAAGCATTGCAGCCCAACCGTTAAACTTTTCTGCTTCAGGAGTCATGATAAATGTGAAATATTTATGTAAATAAATGTAACCGCATTGTTAAAGAACGTAAAGGAGTATTAAGTACGGCTTGCCACATTATAAGACTGTTTTTGAAGCAATCGATACAAAATTAAGTTATAGCTGGATCTCGGAGGAGACAGAACGACTCATGATGATAAAAAAACTTCTCATAAAAATGAACTTAAATACAAAAGTGTGACACTCTGTGTAGCTAATTTAATTCGTAATTTCAATTTCAACTAAAAAAAAAGTCTATCTCATTAGTTCTTAATCCATCCCAGCCGGCGTTTATCAATTTTGTATTGAGAGTTTCTTTATTAAAATGCTTAGAGCCTGTTCTCACAATTCGGTTACGCATTGATTTCTTGACTCCACTTCTTTTTCGATCATTTTCTTTTGCCATCACCTCTCTATAAAGCGACAACATTTCTGAGGGGATAGGAGTTCCATCAAGATCCAATCCAGCTTCTATAGCTTTATCAATTGAATCAGGGCCTGAAAAATCCATAAACAAATCCCTTAATTATTCCATTGCTGTATTAAATCTACATTAATTTTAGGATTAGCTCCAAAAATGATTAGAGAATTAAATTTTAAATTAAGCGATATATCACTGATAAATTGTTTGAAGGCATATCAATCAGGTTGTCTACTACAAATCCATTGTTAAGTCCAATTTCATTAACCATTTCTAGATGCCTAATACCCCACTCTCGATTTTGCAATTTTAAAGATTGATCAAAGTTTAAATTGCTTTGAGAAGTAGTTTTGTGCTTTCTGAAAAAAGGCCCATAAATCATCAAAAACTGATTTTTCTTCAAATATCTTTTAGATTCTTCAAACAAAGCTTTAGTACAAGACCATGGGGAAATATGTATAAGATTGATACATATAATCCCTTTAATTAATGAACTAAGTTCATTAGTTATCGGCCAAGGGCTTTTTTGAACATCTAGTGCAAGTGGTTCAGGCATTTTGGAAGATAGCTCCTGATGATCAATCCAAGAAATGATGCTTTTTCGATGTGTTTCTTCTGGATCACTGGTTTGCCAAATTATTGAAGGAAATAAGTCTTGAAAAAAAACTGCATGCTCTCCACTGCCGCTTGCTATTTCTAACAATACTCCGTTATCGGGAATGTAATTTTTCAAAACATCAGCAATAGAATTTCGATTCCTTAATGTTGCAGGAAAAAAAAGTCGATCATTTAAATATTTTTCCTCCATTATTTACATAAAAGACATAAGAACTAAAGATTGAGAAATTGATGGTTTTTTTTCATTAGTAAAGTCTTTAATGACAAACACAAACATTGCTAGTAATGGAGCTATAAAAGCAGAAGCTAAGAGTAATCCAAATATTTGTTTTGTATTTAGTATAGATTTCTTCATCAACGGGTCTCCGCACAGTCCGCATATCAATACCCCATCAGTCCTAGTCTTTTGAAATTTATAACGAGAAGAACAGAAAGGGCAATAATAACTACTCATTTCTAACCTTAGTTCAATATATATCTATAATAATTTTGTGTAAGTGTGGAAACTACATAAATTAAAGAATTGAAGAATAAATTATGAATCAAAGTACTGATAAGTTTGCACACATAAAGAAGAATCTGACAAGAATCTCTAGCCAGCAATCAATCTTTAATTACGAACCTGGAAAGAAAGCTTTCTTATCCTTAGGGCAAGGAAATTTAAATGAATGGCTAGAGATGCTACTGCCAAATACAAGATTAATTTTAGAACCAAAAATTATTGGTTCAAACGTTGGTATTCAATATATAAATGGAAAATTAAATAAAGCGATAAATAAAAGTAGTGTTGACAAAACAGAAGAAGTCAAATCTCTAATTAATCTTCCTAAAAGGATAGCGATCAAAAATAGATTAGAAATACAGGGAGTAATATTCGACAATGAAAATAAATATAATAAAAAAGAACTATGTACTCGAAATAAAGAATTTCTAACGGATTTCAAAGAGCCTAAATTCTGTGCATTCCAAATATTCCATTGCAAAATAAATCATTTCCAGACCCTTCAAGAACTTAAAAATCTTAATTTTGAAGTACCACAGACTCATTTTACTAAAAACACGTCAGACATTGAGATCTATCGTCAATGCTGGAGGGAAGGTAAATTATTCAATAGCTATCCTACCTGTGGGATAGTATTAAAAATAAATTCAAGGAAATTGCAAAAGTCCTTAGGAGAAAATAGTCTGGCTGTAAATTGGGCTCACACAATAAATTAAATGTTATTCACAACAACCAATGATGTTCCACAAGTAATTGGAGGAGTAGACATATTTTCGCCAACTGGATTAATAATCCTAACGATAGGAATCCTTTTTACAGTAGGGATCCCCCTAACCATGATTTTAAAAGGCAGAAAGAATTGATGCCATTATGCTGATTAACATGATGAATAGCTAAAATTGTTAGTAACTAAACAAACAAGAACAAAATATCGAATTATATTAAAATTAAAGAGAATGAATAAATAAGAAATATATGAGTGTTAAAGAGAATAAAGAAACTTACGTCTCCTATTCAAGGATTTCGAATCCTCTAAAGAAGTTTCGCTTCATAGTCATATTTATATCAGCAACATTTCTCCTTCCATATCAGCAAGCTGAATCAAAACAATTATTTTTGAAATGTACTGGAAAATTTGAAATTAACAGAGGTGCATTAATTAAGCCAGACTGGGAAACAAGTTACCTATCAATTAATCTAGATGGGTCAAAATCTACCCTTATCGATAAAGGTATAAAAACTGAAGGGCGAACACTGATCAGACGTAATTCTTACACTATTACTACTAGAGAGAAGAGCAACAGAATTAAGTCAATTTACAAGATTGACGCAACACACTTCATCTACACTGTTAATTATGCCAAAAGGAAAAGAACTTTGATAGGTACTTGTCAAAAAAGCAGAGGTTAAGACTATTTTATAAAATATTTTGACTGGAGATATTACGGTCTATCAAAACTGGGTAAAACAATATTAACTGTTTTATTTTTTATCCAAACCTTGAGCCTCACGGTTTTTTGCGATACCTCCTACACCAAGTAAAAGGAAAATCAAGTAAAGGCTAAGCGTAGAAATAAGGGTTATTATTGACATTGTGGCAAAGTTCATATAAAAACCTAATAATTAAGATTAGATATAACAGAAAATGTAGAGGTTTATTTATGAAAAGGCAACGGTAAAACCGCTAATCAAAATACCAAAACTAATTATGAAGAATGGAAGAATCCTTATTTTACTAGTGTTCATAAGTGAAGTTTCTTTTATCCTAATTAATAGAATAATGATGTGAGATAAAATCAATTTTAGATCTATTAGTAATAACCGACCTAAAGTTGATAATTATCATAAAAGCTACTCATAAACAAACTATTATTACAAAGATTAGTAGCTATGATTTAAGAGAACTCATTAATTATTGATTTGTATGTGGGTAAATATAGATCTTTGCTTAGTGCCCATTGGAGTTGGTGTCTCATTGTCTCCTTACATAAAAGCATGCATATCAGTTATTGATGAACATAAACTTGAATACGAAGTTGGTCCAAACGGAACTGCAATAGAAGGTGAATGGGATCAAGTACTTCAATGCATAAAGAGATGCCATGAAATTGTTCATAGCAAAGGTGTTCCACGTATCTACACAACTTTAAAAGTAAATACACGTACAGATAAAAAACAATTATTTAAAGATAAAGTTCAAAGTGTGATAAAAGAAAAGACTTGAGAAAATAAAAAGCTATCAGTAGTTAAAAGTAGCTAAAAAAACGAAATATCCAAACAATTACCCATGCGCAACCATAAAAATACTGATATAAATCTAATAGTTGACTTATATTGATGACTATATTTGCTCGTCTATGCAGATCTGAAGTGATTCACGGACGAGCAGCTATGTTTTTCATTGGTATTTGGGCAATCACAAACTTTATGATTGGTTAAGCATGGGGAATCCAATCAAGACCTGGTTTTTTGAATTAATAGAAGATGCAATAGGTAGCAAAGCCATGAATCAATTCAAGAAAGAAGAAGATAAAAATAATTTAAAATCAAAAGGTGATCAAGATGAAAACAATTAATTAAAAATTAGCTAATTAAACATCATCAATCCCACTCAGCTGCAACAGCTCTTAACCCACTGGCAATAATATTATTAGGACAACCTGTGTCATCTTTTAAAGCTTTCGCTGATAGATGAACTTTTTCCCAGAATTCTGCTACTGGACCATTTTTTTGCTCTTCTGTAAATTTGAATTCTTCGAAGGCTTTAGGCATTTGAACTTTTTATATATGTTCTAGCAAATAATTCAGGAATCAACTCTTATTCTGACAAATTCAATGTTTTTATCTTTTTGATTTTCTAAAGAGAGTTTCCTAACAACAACAATGATTGAGGCTAGTATAAAAACAAAACCTATAGTTTGAATCAGATCTATATATGTAGCTAAATAATGACCCATAAAATTTGTTATGTTTTTTTAATCTAGAAGAAAATTCTGAAATTTCACTTCATTCTATAGTTTAGAAATAAATTTTAGCAAACTAATAATCATTGTTAGTTTTAATACTATCTCCCATTAATGTATACGTACCTATATCAAAAGCATTACCAAGTCAGATAGAAGTTCTCTCATCTCCTCTCCACTGATTCTTTTGATTTCTTGATAAGTTTCTTTAGACATTGAGATAAAATCAAGAATAAAATAAATTTAACTACAACAAAAGGCTTGTGAGAGTGTGATGACCGATAGGGAGAATTACTTTACGGTATTCATAAAAAACGATTATCTAAATAATATAAATCAACTCATAGCAAAACAAATAAATAATAACTAGATATTTTAAGTAATTATTCCTACACGGCTGGTAGTGGTTTGTTCTTATATTTTTTGAACTTCTCAGGACAACCTTCTTTTTATACTGAGCTTTAGAAGGTTGTTTCTTTGAATAATAACGTCAGTGCTCCTCCCCAGAAGCCAATCAATTGATGACCAATGCAATTGATTGCCTGACGTACATTAATACTAAAATTTCCTTTTCTTCATTTGCTTTGTAGAACCGTACGTATTAGGTAGGGAAACCGTAGATAGAATAAACTCTTTTAATTAGACATTTAAAAAGGGCCTCAGGGGACCCTTTTTCTTTACCGATTCTTTGGAAGCTTCTGGATATTGGTGGCCTGGGGCCAAGTGTCTAGTAGAAAGGCTTTTGTACTCCGTTAGGGCACCTAAACGATGCAGAGGAGTTCGACTGAATTGACGCACCTATATCATTGATCCTTGTCGCATCAGACGAATAGCCCACTTATTCATTGAGAATGTTGGAGCAGGAACCAGAATTCAGTTCGCTTCTCTTAAATACTCAGGTGGAGTGTCGACCATCAATGGTGCCTCTGAGCTCAACACAGGTATCTTTGCTCTATTCGCACCTCAACGCAATCAGCCTTAATGCCCATTGCATTTCCACTACACCTGATTAAAAATAGTAAGTTTGGGGTCTAAAACTTCTAACTGCAATCAAACAAGGAAATCTCGAGAGAAAAAAAATTAAACAAATAAGCATTTTTGGAGAGAAAGCTAAAGGATATAAAACTGATTCAGAAAATTAATTTTTTGACTCATCCCAGGAAGTATTTTTCACTGATTCAAATGAAACAACACTATCGGTTAATGAAAATATTCCTAAATACTTAGACGATGCATTTTACGTTTATGCAAGTATGAAAAGGATTAATGAGAGGGAGTTTGAGGAGTTAAAAGGTCTGCCATGGAAGGAATTCCCAGAAGTCTTTAAGATATTTTTATTCGATTTTTGCATCTTAAATGGTGATGCCTATTCAACCTACTTGATCGAGTAAATAGGTTAGGAGTTTTTCTCATACGATACGTGTATTGAATGATCATGATAATTTGCTCGTCTGGTTTACAAATAACTTCTTTAAAACAGAGTTCTTAAGGTCTTTAAATAATAGATTTATTAGATTGAGGAAAAAAGAATGTAATAGATGCGAGGTAGAAGTTTTATTAGTTGAGAAAATTACATATTTCTCACCAAATGCTTGAAACGATTGTATGGACATTTTATGTTTATATAGCTTACAAAAGGTGGGTGAAAAATTCACAACGAGGACACCACTGCAAGATTAGCAAAAGGAATAAAGTTGATTTTCGGAGGTGTCAGCAAAGATAAACCTAAGAAGTCGGTCGTTGAAGTTGTGCTTTGGAGAAAGGTCCTAGAGAAACATAAACAAGAAAACTTGAAGTATTTGAGAGAAATGGTGCCGTTCTTAGTATGCAGTACATAGTTTCTGGTATTGAGTATCAACTTTTCTTAGGTATAAATAAAAGAATGAAATCAAAAAGATTCGTCTTAATCAAATCTGAACAATGATTAGAAATCTATTTTTCTTAATTCTCGGTGCATCTAGCGGCCTTTGGTTTATCTGGCCTCAAATAATTACGACCAAAGGTTGGGAATGCACTAAAGATGTTATTGCATCTTCGAATGAAGAATTAACAGATATTGAATCATTGGTTGAATCTTTGCCCAACAGAATAAAATTAGGCTTAGCTGTTTCCCCTAAAACTTTGCTAAAGAGAGAGAACCTTACACGATTCGAGAAGCTCAGAATTGTAGGAGATGCTTGCTTTAGATAAAAAAAAACACAACAGAAAATTATCATCGTCTATACCAAACAAAAGTTGGCGTCTTAACTTACCAAAGCAATTGCTTCTTTTAATTCCTTCGTATGATTGATCTCATCCTGGGCAATTTCACGTATCCTCTGATCATTTGGATTAAAGGTTAAATACTTTTCATAAGTTTCATACGCATGCTCCTCAATTTTTATATTGATATCGTATGCATTTGATGGTGATAGTAAGTAATAAAAAACCATTACCCAGTAATAAAAGAGCACTAAATACCTGGCAAGAAATCGATCAACCCAATATCTATTGCCTCTTCGTGATTCCATCTCCTCTAAATGCTCCCCGTCTCATTGATTGCTTGTTAAAAATGAGCCTTCATAAGCTTGTTGCTTATAGGAGTCTTTAGACCAAGCGATTCTTGTAAATGCAAAACTGATAAGAATGCAAAATAAGGTACTCTAGCAATTACTTCAAGAACCCAAAAACGTTGAATCGGTCTGCCTTCGCAGTCTGATCAAGGATACTTACACTGAAATCTAAAACAAATGAATTAAAACCTTTCAAATTCCTTGGCTCACTATTTAAGTATATATACTTAATAAAAAATTTGAGTTTAAATTTATTTATTTAACTATCGACAGCAACTGGAGCTGAATATGGAAGTGGATCAATGATTAAATCTATCTGGCTCGAACAGGTTGGTAAGCAGGAATCATCTTTCCTCCACCGAAATCGTCATCATCATCTGGAAGTGCTCTTGAGATTAGTTCTACGAGAACTAGAGCAGCCATAGGATAGAAACACCATAAAACAGCTTTCCAGATAGGAAATGAGTCAACCAGCTGAAGCTCAGACATGTATCAGAAAATTGTTTGCACAAACCTAACTGATCTAAAAATATTTAGTGTTACGGTTAGCACGAAGTGAATGTTTATCTAATCGAAACTTGTGTAAAAAAATTACTTCAAGCTGTCTAAGTTTTCCACAGTATCAGAGTCACTAAATAACTCCAAGAACAAAATAAAAAGCAATTCCAATAAAAAAGACCCTAGGTATGGTGTCCTACGGGCCTGGGTGATGGGGATCTTATTTTTAACTGTTTTTCAACCAAATTGCAACCCCTACCATATCTGGTGTTAGAAAGATTAAAAAAACAGAAAAAAAGACCCATATCTGGAATTATTAGCTTGCGTAATATGTACACAGCGAGTAGTATTTTCGAATTACTGGGTGATGGGGATCTCTCAGTATCTTCTCCCTCAAATTTGAGGGTTTTTTTATGCCATGAATTTCTGCACATAATTTCTAAGATGGATTAAGGCAAAATTAGTTAAAAAACTGCTCTGACCTTATTTTTTTCCAAAATCGAGAAGATGGAACAAGTAACTGATGCAATTGGCAATCCCACAGCACTCTTAGTAGAGAGAATTTTTTGGTTGGGGTTAGGTGCATTTTTAGGACTGGCAATAATTACTTCTTTACTAAGAGGTTTAAAAGAAGGAAAAAACAAAACGACACCAGTTTCACCTGATCAATTAGAAAATCTTGCAAAAAAAGCTATCCAACAAAACTGTGATAGCAATTGATATTGGTTATCAGATATTTTTATAGCCACAAACAAATTTACTTATGCTAGTTGGGGCGAGAACCGTACAATCAGCTACCACTGATTAGATGTTGAACTTATATGCTCAATACATATTCATAAAAACAATGAAATTAGTTCCTTACATATTCATCGCTGTTGCTATCTTCTCAGAAGTTTCAACAATTGCTACGACTCCTATTATCTAACTGAATCACATTAATTGAGTATTCAGACCTAACGCGTTCAGGTGAATATCGACGTTAGATTGTATATAACTGATTTGAATTCATGCTCAAAAAGATATTTAGGGCTGCTAGTTTTCTAGCTTTGTCTGTATTTTTAGCTTCAACAACTATCTTTTCAGGAATCAACCCTGTAGTTGCCGCCCAAATGGGTTCTGATATGAATGAAGACAACTCTATGGGTATTGTTATCGAAGAACCAAGTGATTCCTTTGATGGTTCGAAAACCAGTTCTGCCCCAGACCTTGGAGATGATCAAGCGTTTCCTTTTATTCCAGGTTTTGGTAAAAATTCCGGTAAAGACTGATATCTTTTTGTTGAAAAGTATTGATTGATAATAAATTACAAACTTTCTCGAAAGCTAGAAAAAATCCACAGATATAAGTGCTTATTAGCTAAACCATGTTCATGGAAAAATGGGAATCGAAAATAATCATTTTTTTTATGTTTGCAGTTCTTGCTATTGGGGCAATCGCGCCATTGATAAGGATGATCAGTGATCGTATTTCCTAAGAATGACTGTGCCTGCACAAACTGAGATCATTGGAGGAATTATTACTAACATGATTACTTTTGGATTTTTGGCTGATTAATTTTTATTTTGCAAAAACTGGAAAAAATGGAATAAATGCTCGAATGGAACAAAAAAAATCTAGAAAATAATCTCTAGATTTATATGAAGATTGATTTGTCTAAAGCTATTTAAAAAATGCCAGGAATAATTTGTCCAGTAGTAATATAAGCGCCTAGTAAAGCAATCATTCCGATCATTGCCCAACGGCCATTTGTCTTTTCCGCTTCATCAGGGTAGCTCGAATAGTTTTCAACTAATTGAGTTTGTACTTGGGTAGCAAACATGTTTTGCTTGCCATATTCAGTAATGATCTGGTTAGAAGAAGAACTGTAAGCGGGGATTCCTGTTGGATCAACAGATTGTCCTTCTGATTGATTATCAGTTGGATCTATTGATTGATCAGAAACTGGGTTACTAGAAGTCATTTAAAAACTTAAAAAATGCCTGGAATGATTTGACCTGTTGTTGCGTAAGCACCGAAAGCAGCAATAAAGCCGATCATTGCCATCCAACCATTAAACTTTTCTGCTTCTGGAGTCACGAGATTAAACTCAAATAATGGCAATGAATGTAAAGGAAAAGTAAAGGAATGTAAAGGGGGGACCCGTACACAGCAAAAGTTATCAAAGGTATTAGCTGAAGCAATATTTTTTATCCACGGTCTAAATAACAATTCCACTAACTTTGTTGGACTTAATTCAACTAGATGGATTTAATACCAGGTGTAGTTCTTTTCTTTGGAGCCATTGGAACTGTGGCTTTACTAGGTCGGGATACTTTCCAAAATCGTAAGCCAATTACCAAAGCTGAAATGCAGCAGTCTCGTGGAACTAGAGCAGCTAAGCCACAACAAAAGAGAAGAGGGTTATTTAACAGAGGATAATTATGGGTGAAATTCAAACATACGCTTCAAACTCAGGAGATTTTAGTTTCCTTTTCGTTCTAATTATTGTTGGGACTTATCTTCTTTATGAGGTTGGTAGAGCAATATTGGACAACAACGATGATGATGACATGGATGGAGGAATGATGATGCGTGTAGCAGATGGGGCACAGGCCTGAGTTGACTACCAAAATAATATGTACTTATTGACTACAGAAAATTTGTCGTCACTAAACAGGTTTAAGGGTTAATTGAATATATAATTACTTATGTAATTAATTAAAATTTTGAGCGAAGAAAACATCAAAAGAAAAATAGATGATTTATTGAAAGAACTTCAGGAGAAAACAGGAGTTTCGGATAAGGAGATGGACGAATTTAAAAAAATAATGGAAATAGCAGATTTTTCACAAGACCAAGAATAATTTATGTATAAGTCGGGATGAATGAAGGTTTGCGAGATGCGAGTTTTGACCAAATAAGCAGAACCATCACATTTAATAATGCATATCCAATAGCAATTTGAAGTTGGTAAAAACAACTAACAATCGAAGAGGATCCCACAATAATCAAACTAGTAATAAAAATATCTCTTGAAAAATTCACCTAAAAAAATCAAGCACTTTAAATAATTAGATTAAAAATTAAATCATGAAAGTCTTATTTGCTTTTCAATCGAATAAGCATTGCTTGTGCAGGCCTCATTGCCTGTAACTTGAGAAACAGCAATAACGAGAAGGCTTAGAGAACCAACTGCTAAAGAAATTGTTCTAATAGCACTGGCTTTCTTAGAGATTTTCTTGCTCATATCAAAAAATCTTGATGTAATAAGAATATGATAACTATCCAAGCATAAAAGAGTATCCATTGATACCTAGTAGAAATAATTACCTAAAAATTATTAGAGCAATTCAAAATAGAGCTAAATCAATTGGAAACTAGATTTAAATTAATTGCTTTATTTACAAGCTTGCGATGGTTGTTGGGAGCTTTCTTTTAACAGTTCAATCCAATCTTGCAAAGAATTTAATGAGTCAATATTTAATTGGTAATAAACCCATCTACCAGTTTGCCTATCGGTAATCAAACCTGCGTCTTTTAAAACTTTTAAATGAAAAGATATTTTCGATTGCGCCAATCCAATTTCATTAATCAAATCACAAACACATCGCTCTCCGCCTGAAAGAGACTCAATGATTTGCAATCGCAATGGATCAGATAAAGCTTTTAGCAATTTCCTGGCCATTGCATTTTCAAGAACTACTTCGCTCTTTATCGCTGTGGCCATCACAGAATGAAAAATATAATCACATGATAAAACAAACTTCAGAAAAGGCTTGCATCGACAAACCTCTATACATCAATATAAATTGATATGAGGAATCCAGTCCTTCATTGATTAACTCAATTAACTCAATTACAGGTTATGCGAATCGGTATTAATGGTTTCGGTCGAATAGGACGACTTGTTCTAAGAGCGCTCTGGGGTAGAGAAAATATCGAGATTACACATATCAACGATCCATTGGGTGATGCAAAGGGAGCTGCGCATTTACTTGAATTTGATTCAGTACATGGTCGTTGGAACAAAGCAATAAGCAACGATCTAAACAACCTGAGTATTGAAAGTCAACCAATATCTTTTTCTCAAGAAAGTGATTTCACAAAAGTGCCATGGAAGGAAAAAGGAATAGAACTAATTCTCGAATGTTCAGGAAAATTCAAAACCCCTCAAACATTAAATCCATATTTCGATACTCTTGGAATGAAAATAGTTGTCGTTGCATGTCCTGTTAAAGGTGAAATACAGGGAGAGGATGCTCTAAATATCGTCTACGGTATTAATCATGATTTATATGAGCCCAATAAACATCGCTTAGTAACAGCAGCATCCTGCACAACTAATTGCTTAGCTCCAGTCGTGAAGGTCGTTAATCAAACCTTTGGTATTAAGCATGGAAGCATCACTACACTCCATGACCTAACCAATACACAGGTAATCGTTGATTCATTTAAGCCAGATTTAAGAAGAGCCAGAAGCGGATCACAAAGCTTAATTCCAACAACGACAGGATCAGCAAAAGCGATAGGGATGATATTCCCTGAATTACAAGGAAAATTAAATGGTCATGCAGTTCGAGTTCCTCTTCTCAATGGATCTTTAACTGATGCTGTATTTGAATTAGAGAAAGAGGTCACGCAAGAAGAAGTCAATCATGTGTTCAAAGAAGCCTCTGAAGGAGAGCTAAAAGGAATACTTGGTTACGAAGAAAAGCCACTTGTATCAATCGATTATGTCAATGACTCGAGAAGTTCAATCATTGATGCGCCCTCAACCATGGTGGTCAATAAAACTCAACTTAAAGTCTATATTTGGTATGACAATGAATGGGGTTATAGCTGTCGAATGGCAGATCTCGTTTGCCATGTCATAAAGCTAGAAAAAGAATAAAAATAAAGAATGAAATTATCGTCATTACAGCAATATGGAATCGTAACGACCAACTATTGGGCATTCACACTGACAGATGGTGCTCTAAGGATGCTAGTGATTTTTCACTTTCATAGCCTTGGATATACAACCTTAGAAATCGCATTCTTATTCCTTTTTTACGAGTTCTTTGGCGTCATCACTAATCTCTATGGTGGATGGATTGGAGCAAGATATGGATTACGTCTAACACTATGGGTCGGGACTCTTTTACAAATCGGTGCCTTATTGATGTTGATACCAGTTTCGAGTGGTTGGTCGAAACTTTTGAGTGTCATTTATGTCATGGTTGCTCAAGCGATTAGTGGTATAGCAAAAGATCTCAATAAGATGAGTGCTAAAAGTGCCATCAAAACTGTCGTTCCAGACTCCTCAGAAGAAGATGGTGGAAACAATCAATTATTTAAATGGGTAGCTATCTTAACTGGTTCAAAAAATGCACTCAAAGGAGTTGGCTTCTTTCTTGGTGGATTGTTGCTGACCAGTTTCGGTTTTAATAAAGCAGTTGAATTAATGGCTATCGGTTTAGGTCTGTCATTTCTAATGACATTGATTTTGCCTGGGGATATTGGAAAGATGAAAAACAAACCAATCTTTAAAGACTTATTTTCTAAATCTCAAGGGATCAATGTCCTCTCTTTTGCACGCTTTTTTCTCTTTGGGGCAAGAGACGTATGGTTCGTCGTTGCACTACCTGTTTTTCTTGAAACGTATCTAAATTGGAATTTTTCTGAGATTGGAGCTTTTCTAGGATTGTGGGTTATCGGTTATGGTTTTATTCAAGCGTTTGCGCCGTCTTTAAGAAATTTATGGGGAAATAAAACAAGCCCAGGAGTTTCTTCTGTTCAATTCTGGAGCGCTGCCTTAACTGCAATACCAGCGCTAATAGCAATAGCACTATGGCGACAAAGCAATCCAGAAATAGCAATTACAGCTGGATTGATATTATTTGGGTTCATATTTGCAATGAACTCATCAATACATTCATATATGGTTCTTGCTTATACGGACAAGGAAAACGTGAGCCTAAACGTAGGCTTCTATTACATGGCAAATGCGGCAGGGAGACTGATTGGTACTCTCCTATCAGGAGTTTTATTCATGCTTGGAGCTAATGCCACTATGGGAATGCAACTATGTTTATGGTGTTCAAGCCTATTTGTATTTATCTCATTGTTGACTAGTTTACGACTACCTCCAGTATCAAATACAAAAGCTATAAAAAATTCCTAAGACCTTCAATTAAAAAAATTAAATATCAAGGGAAAGAAGGACTACTGAACCTCTGATTCTCTGTCATATTCAAGTCCAACTTCATTCATCCAAGCTGATTTCGTTTTACAGTTTTTACCATGCTCTGCAAGATGTAATCCCTCAATCGAAATAAATAAAACTAGTAGTGAAACTGGAATCCACCAGATGGGTGATCCAACTATTTCCTTCCAATTATTCATTGATTCTTTTTTTTTCATATTAAAGAGCTTTTTTTAAGCTTAAGTTAAGAAGTTACTAGCAAGCAAAAAAAGACAATAAAAAAAGGAGGCTATTGCCTCCTTTTTAATTTATAAGGAATTAATTCACTTACCAATACGCTTTACAGCAGCGCGAGACTTGGAAAGAATATCACCTTTTAGAGGAACAAAGCCAAGAGAAGCAGCCTTAGCCTGGGCTTTATCACTTAGCAAGTAGTTAAGTGATTCTTGGACGGCTTTAGTATTTCTACCATTACCAGTCTCGTAAGCAAGAATCCATGTAAGCGTAGCGATTGGATATGCACCCTTAGCTTTTGGGTTAGGATTTTTACCAGCTAAATTTTTATCTAGTTTTATACCATTAAGAGCTTTTGCTCCTGCTTCTGTTGTTGGCTTTAAAAACTCACCAGATAAATTTTGAAGAGCGGCAGGTTTAATTACACCTCTAATATATGACTGGTTTACATAACCAATCGCACCAGGAGTATTACGAATTACGCCTGCAACACCTGCGTTACCTTTTCCACCAACACCAGCAGGCCAAGCAATAGATTTACCTGTTCCTAAATTCCATGTCTTAGAGAAAGCTTGCATAGAGTTTGAAAAAGCCTTGGTTGTACCGGAGCCATCAGAGCGATGTGCCCATGTCATTTTTCCTGCAGGACAACCAACTTCTTTCCAATTTGAGATTTTACCCATAGCAACGCGAACAGCTTGCTCTTGAGTAAGTTTAAGATCGCAGTCATAGTTGTATCCAAAGGCGATTGTTCCACCAACCATTGGGATTTGGACTAATCCACGAGTAACTTTTGCAATATCTGTTGCTTTCATTGGATCATCAGAAGCACCGAAGTTAACGGTTTCATCAATGAAAGCTTTACGGCCAGAACCTGAACCAACAGCTTGATAGTTGACTCGAGGTCCACCTTCTTTAGCTAAATCAGAAAACCAACGAGTGTAGATTTTAGCGGGAAAGGATGCACCTGCCCCACTAAGACGACTAGCTGCATTTGCGGACATGCCTGCACCAACTGCAAGCAAAGAAGTAAAGATGAGGGCCTTCTTAGCGAAGGTCATGAGGCCTAATAAAAAACTTGCTCTTATTTCATAGCATCTAATTGATCAAAATATTTGTCATTAGAAATCAAATTAGCAATTCATCAATTTTTCTTGATCTATTCTTAACCTTTCGATTAACCAAGATTAATTTACTTTTTAAAAAAGAATGAACTTAAAATAACCCGAATTTTCAAGGAAATAATTTAAATAAAACTTTGCCAACATTTAATCATTTGTTTACGTATCTTTAGTCAGGTCTAAATGTACATCCTATAAATTTCATTTTGGATCTCATATCCAATTTTACTTTTATCCTGTGTGAGGACACGATGAAATTATTTAAGAGCTTATTAATAGCTCCAGCAGCATTCGGCCTTATAGCGCCAATAGCGGTAAATGCTGATACAGCATTTAGTCCTACTTCAAAATTAGGAAGCAGCGTTAATTTCACTATTGGTTCTAATACAGACTCAGCAGATGGAATTGACTAATCTCGACAACTCCAATAAATCATTCACCATCAACTTAAGTCTTAAAATTTCTTTTCTTAATCTCTTTATTAAAGGCCTATCCTTTTTCTTAACCAAATTATCCAATCTATCACCAAGTAACATGAGTGCAGTTAATGGGGTTTTCAATTCATGAGCGGCATCACCTAACATTCTCTCTTGTAATTGACGCTGATATTCTAGAGATCTTTTATTAGTTAAAAGTATAAGCGTAGTGGATTTTGAGCTTGGCATCAAAGAAATCTCAAGCTCTTTTTCATTAAAGAAATAAGAAATACTTTTAAATGTCTTTGTGCTATTAAGCTTTTGAATTTCTCTTTTTATCTCGTCTGGGATTTTGAGTTTATAGAGGGATTTCCCTAATATTTTTGAATCCTTTTTAATAGACAATAATTTCTTAGCTTGTTTATTGATATACATGATTTTGTTCTTAGACGTAATAATAATCCAACCTTGATTAATATCATCGACCCAATTTAAAAGTTGAGTAACATCAACTTATTGTTGACGATTAAACCATTCTAAAAAATGCTTTGTGGTCCCTCCATCTCTTCTAATACTTAGAATCTTTTTTATTAATCTAAATAGTTTTTTAAATGTTTTTTTAACATAATTCGCCATTACCCAAATTTGTAGCCAAAACCTCTAACGGTTTTTATATAGCTTGGAGCCGATGCATCTTCCTCTATCTTTTCTCTAATCCACCTAATGTGTACATCTACAGTTTTAGAATCTCCCACATAATCAATCCCCCAAATTCGTTCTAAAAGCTGATCACGACTCCACACCCGCTTAGGATTCTGCAGAAACAACTCCATGATTTTGTATTCCTTTGGGGCAAGATTTATTTCCTTATTGTTTTTAGTTACTCGGTATTCCTGTTTATATAAGGAAATATTTTTAAAGCTAAGGACTTGGGAAGAATCTTGAGTTTGATCATGATTAGTTTCAGACCTTCTTAAAATTGCACGACACCTAGCAATTAATTCATTTAAGCCAAATGGCTTTATCAAATAATCGTCGGCTCCAACTTCTAAACCCAATACACGGTCTGATTCGCTGTCTTTTGCACTGACAATAAGAATAGGTGTTTTTATATTGTTTTTTCGGACTCTTCTACAAAGCTCTATCCCATTCAGGTTGGGTAACATCAAGTCTAAAACAACTAAATCAAGCTTTTTGCTTGTCTCGAACTGAGAAAAAATTCTTGTCTGAGCTTCATCACCAGTCTTACAAACTTCGACTGCATAACCTTCTGCAACAAGAGCTTCACGGAATGTTTCCCGAATGCTTTTATCGTCTTCAACAATTAAAATTCTTGACTTGGATGGATTCTTAGACAAGTGATCAACCACAAGGATGAACAAGCTTTGTATTACATATCAATTACAGTTGATATGTCCTGATATGCCTTGATCGCCCTATCCAGTATGCAAATTAATTTTCGTAAGAAATTAATTAGAACAGTGGTTTTTACTTGCTCAATTATTTTTTGCATGGGTTATTATTTCGATCAATATCCAAACAATGAAATCCGGAAACAGATATCAACAGATGGATTATTAATGGATTAAATATAGTTATGGAGAAATAAAACGACTTAAAGATATTAGAGAAAGTATCAACTAAAATTATAAAAGTGCTAATTAATACCTCTACAAAGAAAGAAGATGAGATGGCCACCGAATGCAGCTTGGACCTCAGCCGTAAAAAGAGAAGGTTATCGACATTTTGAAGTTAAAAGCTATGGAGGCAAAAAAGATGAACGGTGGGTAGAACTATTTCCAGTTAACAACAACGAAATTCTTATAAAAGTTCCATGGTCGGAATTAAAAACATACTCAAAGTGGACGAGTGGATGGCTTCAGTTGCCAAAAGATGAAGATTGCGATGGCAACTAATCTTTAGAGAAAATAAAAAACAGATATTTAAGTAATTATTCCTACACGGCTGGTAGTGGTTTGTTCTTATATTTTTTGAACTTCTCAGGACAACCTTCTTTTTATACTGAGCTTTAGAAGGTTGTTTCTTTGAATAATAACGTCAGTGCTCCTCCCCAGAAGCCAATCAATTGATGACCAATGCAATTGATTGCCTGACGTACATTAATACTAAAATTTCCTTTTCTTCATTTGCTTTGTAGAACCGTACGTATTAGGTAGGGAAACCGTAGATAGAATAAACTCTTTTAATTAGACATTTAAAAAGGGCCTCAGGGGACCCTTTTTCTTTACCGATTCTTTGGAAGCTTCTGGATATTGGTGGCCTGGGGCCAAGTGTCTAGTAGAAAGGCTTTTGTACTCCGTTAGGGCACCTAAACGATGCAGAGGAGTTCGACTGAATTGACGCACCTATATCATTGATCCTTGTCGCATCAGACGAATAGCCCACTTATTCATTGAGAATGTTGGAGCAGGAACCAGAATTCAGTTCGCTTCTCTTAAATACTCAGGTGGAGTGTCGACCATCAATGGTGCCTCTGAGCTCAACACAGGTATCTTTGCTCTATTCGCACCTCAACGCAATCAGCCTTAATGCCCATTGCATTTCCACTACACCTGATTAAAAATAGTAAGTTTGGGGTCTAGCTAAGATCTAATCAATAAATCAAAAACATGAATCAGTCTCCAGAGAAAGAGAAGGGAATGAGCTTTATTAAAAAAGCTGGTAAATGGGCTCCATTAGTTGGAGGAGCATGGATTGTTCTAAATATTGTTGTTCCATTAGCTCTTCTTCGTATTCCAGCAGTCCAAAAATACTTAGTAGTACTTGAGGACAAACTTCCTTTCGATATTCCAGGTATTGGTTAGATGGCAACAGAGCTTATTTGTTTTTCCTTGCTTGGTATTGCAGCACTGCTTCTAAATGCTGGACTCGACGCTCAAGTTCTTCCACTCTTTTGGCTAATTCTTCCATTAGTAATCAAATTAAGTTTCGACAATATAACCAGAAAGAAAGCTCTCCTCATCAACAAAAAAACAAAATAAAGGCTAAGGTCGTCAAAATTAGCTGAAAAGCTTTGAACGAGTTACAAGCATTGACGCTATCAGGCGCATTAGCTGTATTTGCTATCACCTGGCTATTTTTTGGTTTTGGGGATGACGATGATGATGGAGGCGGGATGATGAGACCTGTCAGGCAAAATGCAGATTAAAATCAGTTGCGAATAAGAAAGAGAAAAGCCTCAATCTAAAAGAAGACAATTCAAAAGATATTTTTACAAGTCCTAAAGCTAATCAAGCTTCTGATCAAGCATTAGCGCATGTAATGAGAGCATGGGTATATGACAAATTTTCTAATCAAATTAGTTTTATTCGTATTCATTGTCTTCTCTGGATTGAACAGTGCTGAGGCTGTAATACAAGGCTGGGTCCCACCAGAGGATTATGGAGAAGGTGACTCATATGAAATGGGAATGGAGTCCGATGAAGAAGCAGTAGGAACGGATTCACAAACTGAAGAGTTGAGTATGGAAGATATTTTTGGGGATGAACAAGTTTTTCCGTTTCCACCTGGTCTAGGCAATTAATCAAAAGGCAAACATTCGCTTTAGTAAGGTAGAAACAGATAACTATCTAACTTTTAAGTTTGTTGAACTAATGGCAGCTATAAAAAAAGACTCAGAGCCTCTAGATAACTTATCCAGTCAAGAGATAGAGGATATTGTCAGATCAAACGAAATCTTGGATCAAGAAAATGAAAGACTAATCAAAGAAGAAGAAATAGAGGCACAAAGATTCTCAAAGACAAAATCTACAAAAAGATTGCTTAGACGATTAAGAAGATCTCCACTTGAAGTGATAAATCGATCACTCTTTTTTGTATTCATTGGTAGTTTTATATTCTCCTTTGTCTCTGTTTACTCAATCAACAAATTGTGGTTTATCTTTTATGTCATCAGTGCCTTCTCATGTGTTTTATACACTCCCAATAGACAAGCCCTAAAAGAACTAATTGCAGCATGGCCAAATATCGAAGATCTTTTAAAAAAAAGAAGTCTATGGAAATAAATTATTGAAACTTGTAGGCCATTGATTTGAAAATTATTTCTTGAGGTATGTCTGATCTATCCTAAATTCATAATTGATTAAAAGGTAATGGATAAGAAAGGAGCCAAAGGGTACTGGATCTCAACTGCAAAGGTTATTAATCAAGAATTATTTAATGAATATGTCGAAAAAGTTGGGCCATGGCTCAAAGAAAATGGTGGGGAGGTATTTGCGAAAGATACAGACCCAATAGGAAAAGAAAAAACAGAAGATTCAAACCTAGCCGTCATTTGTGAATTTCCATCAATGCGAATAGCAGTAGAAGCTTATGAATCCAGTGAATATCAAGAGCTATCAAAGCTACGTACAGCCGCGACAGTTAATTCTACTTTCACAATCATGGAGGGAATGGACGAGGCGACAAAACTTAGAAGAGCAATGGGAATGTAGATAATGGCATCAGCCACTTCACCATTCATTTCACATGGATGGATGAATTGATCTAATTCCTTACCGCATTAAAACCCAAGGAGGCATATTTTGATGAGTACTCAAAATAGAAGTGACGATCGAGAGCTGGTAAGGAAAAACCTTGAATTAATTATTAGTTCCAGCAACTACCAATTAGCCCATGAAGATAGAGACTTACTCAATAGTGATGAAATGAGAGGAGTACGAATGCTCCTGGAAATCAGTAAACCAGAAAAAATCCTAGAAGAACAAAATATTTTATCAACCATCATCGTCTTTGGAGGAGCGAGCCTTACCGATAAAAGCTCTATAGATAACAGATTTGAACTAGCGAAGAACTCTCTTACCAAAGATCCGAGCTCATCTAATTTACAGAGAGAAATAACACGTCTAAAGAATTTACAATCGATATCTCATTACTACGATTCGGCCAGAGAATTCGCAAGGATTGTCTCCAGACAAAACCAAAAAGAACACTGCAATTCACATGTAATTGTCACTGGTGGCGGCCCAGGGATTATGGAGGCTGCCAATCGAGGTGCTTTTGATGCCGACTGTAAATCCATAGGTTTAAATATAAGTCTCCCAAACGAACAACATCCCAATTCATATATCACGCCTGGACTTTGCTTTAAATTTAATTATTTTGCCTTACGAAAATTTCATTTTGTAATGAGATCAGTTGCAGCAGTGTTTTTTCCAGGTGGATTTGGAACATTTGATGAACTATTTGAATTACTGACTCTTCGTCAAACTGGAATGAAAAATCAAATTCCAATAATTCTATTTGGTCGAGATTATTGGTCGAAAGTTATCAACTTTCAATTCCTTTCAGACCACGGACTTATCTCAGATGATCACATGAATCTCTTTCAATACGCCGATAGTCCTTCAGAAGCATGGGACATTATCAAACAATAGACTTATCATCTGAAAATGGATTGGAAAACATCACTAGATTGGTATTGCTCAGGCAATAATCTCGAGAAAGAGGATCTTGACCTTTTAGAACAACATTATCAAGAGGTAATCAATGAAATAGATACGAATCTCTCCCTTGAACTAGCTCCAAAACATATTTGTAATCAAACCAATATTCCAGAGGGAAGTTCTTGGTTTACAACAGTAGCAGTTGTACTTGATAGGTTAAATCCTGTTAAGACTGGCAAGCCAAGAAGTTTAATCGTTGATCAATTAAGAAGAAAGCAAAGCAGTTAAGCCCTCTTTATATAAAAGAGTTGAACATAAAAGCCCCGATGCCCAACAAAGTCCTCGAGCAGGAGGAATATCACCGACATAAGCACCGATATAAATAAACCTCACGAATGGGTGAACCCAAGCAGCTATCACTGCTGCAGGAGAGACAACACCGCAAATCAGACATAGTAAACACGCAGGAGCGTGAAGAGTTATGCTCTCCCAGCAATTTTGATGACACCAAACAGCTCTTTTGCCAAAATCAGGGAGCTCATCAAATAAAGCTCTTGGAGCGCTCATATTCTCGGCCGAATATCCAGCTTTGACTCGGCCATAAGTTAGTGGCCCAATTGAAAGCAGAACAACAACGGCAGACAGGCAAAGGCTCCAAGCAAAAGCTGTTTCCATGGAATAAATAACTATATCTCGAGCCTAAGTGAGGCAGAGGCAAAATGAGGATTAAAGATTGGGTTTAAATTGATAAGCCCAAAAGCTCATTCAAATAAAATTTTCAAAAAGAAGATAAAAACACAATAATTAGTTAATAAGCTTGTTATTCTCTAGAAGTCATAAAGAGTTCTGCTCGACTAAATCATCCATTATTAAAGTAATCCAACCATGGACTGGAATTCTGCAAAAAAACATTGTAATGAGAGAAACTGGCAATGGTCATTGGAATTAATCAATCAGGCACAAAAGGAGATGGAAGAATTAGAAACGAAACTAAAAAAATGTGAGGATCAGCAGAAAGCTAATCGTTTATATAACGCCTGTAATTACTAATGGAAGAAATGAGCTCAACAATAGTTCCATTGGGTTCACTTGCACTTTTATTTGCTGTGATATCAATCCTTGTGTTCCTTAGGAAAGCAAGGATCGCAAGACAAGCTGATGAATCAATAAAAAATAGAATGGAGGCAAAAAGAAATGAAAAGACCGAATCGCTTGAAGAACAAAAAAAACGTTTAGAACTTTTGCTTAGAAAATAAAAAGATACTTACTTACAAATTATCGTCGCTTATTTTGCCAATTCTTTTGATCGGATTAGACCCGTCTCTATGATTTGCTGGATCAAATGGGAAATTTGTATCTGGGCCTAAAAGATCATCAATACTTTTTGTATCCATTGAGACTTTATCATTTTCAATAACAACATCACTTATCATTAACAGCGGCTTTGCTTCAACTGACTGTAAGCAAACACTCATTACTAAAAATAGGGAAAGAAATAATCCAAACCAAGTTTTTATAACACTTTTCATTGAGAAGTAAAAGATTAACTATTTGCTCAAGGAAAGTATATTTCCTTATGCCTTTCAACTACTAGTCCTCAAAGATAAGACATGCAGGTGAGGAAGGATTTAAAGCACACTCTCTTTCCCAGTATGAAGCGATCGCTGTCATTCCTCTTTTGACTGCCTCGTGTTTTCCACCTATGTCACCCATATTTTCTCTGGGGACACTAAATGAAGTTTGAAGTTTCATAGTTTTCCTCTTCAATTATTATTCGGTATAAACCATCAATAAGCCCTATTGCAAGTGCATTTATCCTTATCTTTCTTTTAAATTATATTAAAAGCATCATTTATTATGTTATCAATCTCGAAAAACCGATTTATACATTTAATAAGTGCCTTATCCAGAAAAAAATTATGAACACAACTAAAGATACATTCCAGTGACTTCATCAATAATGACTTTAGGCATCATTTACAGGAATCTCAGTTTGGTAGCACAGCACAACCCTTAAAGAAGGCAATAAGGTACTTGAAGAAAGCCAAACAAAGAACTAAAGACTACAACTTTCCCTAGGCATAGAGATCAAGGAATTTTTAGAAAAAGGCTTATTATATTTAATAAAAAACTCCTCCAAATAAATGGAGAAGTTAAGAAAAACATTCTTCAGACCAACTTACAGATACTTCTTATTAAGGGGAGCCTTAACCCTTTGCGGGAGACAAAGCCTTAAGTTCCTCTTTTATCTCATTTTGACGTCATCAAGAACTTTAGTAAGATCTTGATAGCTCTCTTCAAGTCTTTTTCTCGAGTCCTCGATGTTGTCGAGTTCCTCTTGACGTTGATTACGCTTAAGCTTTTCAAGCTGGCTATCAGAAATCACATAAACAGTTCTGGAAGGCGCAATTAAAGAATCGGAGAAAAGAGTGTCGAAGAGTGAAGTGTTCATACCTTTTCTTTCGGAGTACAAACTCTGTCCCAAATGAATTTAGTTAGGGATGGGGCATACCGTAGAATTTGATTCGGTAAATACACTCACTTCGCTTGCTAATACTTAAAAGTTAGGTATACCGACATCGGAACTTTTAAAAAACATCACTTGAAAGAGACAACAAAATAATGGCTACATATTCCCTCCTACTTGGAATCCTCGTGATAATCATTTCGTGGAAGTTCTACAATGACTGGACCTCTGGTCTGGCAGGATTTATTTATGGAGGCATCTTATTTTGGAGTATCAAATTATTTGTTGAACTCATTAAAACTTTATTTGGATAAAAAATAATTTCTCTATTGAAACTAAATAAAACTACTGAAACCATGTTTTAAACCCCAAAAGATAGTTACCAAAATTGCTGACAAAGGTAGTGCAATGGCAAGTGTGATATTGACTGTTCTAAAAATCTTCCCAACTCCATTACTCGTATCTTTAGAGGGATCTACGATAAGTGGCATAGCGGATACGTATTTTTTTCATTTATAGGCGCAATTTCCCTTCAATTGGTTAGATTGTCGTAATTATCGAGATAGTCTCTCATGTATTTATTAGGTCTTGGACTATTAGTTTTAAGCACTTGGTATCTGATGAAGCTATACACAAATTTCAATAACGATCCGATAGCAAAGAAAGAGATCGACAATGCATGGCAAGAAGCAAAGAAAGAGGCAAAAGGTAAAAATCCTTTTGCTACTGGAAGAATCAAAGAGGCTCTCAATGCATATAAAGCTGATATGAGTAAAAAAGACACCTAAAAGATAGAAAATACAGAGAGATCAAAATTATTTCTAAAAAGCAGTTAAATTAGTTTTTTGTGGATTTCATAGTGACACCCTCATTAGTTTTAATGGATTATGTAGACAGAAAGACATTGAATAATGAACAACTAGAATATCTCGAACAAGTTTTAAAAGCCTCTATTCAGAAATTGAAATTCACTGGCATAGAACCTGTTATCTCTAATAACAAAATATGTGATGCAGCTCTCATTTCCCAAGGCTCCTATGAAATAAGTTGTATTGCGTCCATACTTGATATGCTTCAGCCAACAAAAAAGACAATGGAGCGTAAAACAAAAGTATTTAACGCTCTATGCAACGCAGGGTTTATTGTTACAGATTAAAGAGAGAGACCTACATTACAAAACAGATCAAGATATCTACAAAAAATACCAGTGAGAGGCATTGAACCTCTCATGCCGCCTGACGGTCTGGGTAAGCTTTATTTAGCAGCTTCAGGTGCTTTCCTGGCTTTGCGTGCACGTCTAGCAGGCCTACCAGCACTTGACTTCACAACTGCAGAAGGCTCAGATTTAGCTTTGGCTGCAGCCTTTTTAGCTACAGGCTTTTTAGCTACTACTTTCTTTGCTGTTGCCTTTTTAGCAACTGTTTTTTTTGCGACAGCTTTTTTAGCTGTAGTTTTTTTAGCTGCAGGAGCTTTTGAAGCAGAACCTTTACGTGTGCGATGAGAAAGAATTAAAGCCCATTCATCAGCGCTAATATTTGCTGGCTTATTTCCATGAACCTCAGAAACTTTAGCTGCTTTTTCGATATCTTTAATTAAGTTTTTCCAAGAAGCTGCGTAACGTTTATCTGACTGAGATTTAGCACCGCTTTCAACAAGGGTTTCAACGACTTGAGAAGCAGTGACCTTCTTACGACGTCTGTTAAAGATCTCCTTTTGCAAGGTAGCGATCAAGGCATCACCTTTAGCACTAACTTTGATGGATAACTGAGACATAACTCAATAATTACTTTCTTAATACATCTATCACATATAGGGTATTTAATTCAATAGTCAATGGTTAATCGACTACTAAATTTTCATATATATATTAATATCACTTAAAATAAGTGAAACCTTAAAATAATTCGATCTTGACTATAAAGCCATATCAAGTGGAGAAGAGAAAAGCCAAAAACTAAAACAAAGACAATGCTCGTCAATAAAGCTCATACACTGACAACGATGGTATTAGGAATCATAGAAGCATGTTGATCTATTCAAGGTGTCAGTCTACCTCTGGACACCAACCAGTCTGTCTCTCTCTCGTTGCGGCTTCCAGAGATGACAACGTGAAATCAAATGATCTCCATGAGGAACAAGACGACGATGAACATGACATGAAAGGAGTGTTATGCAATGCTTGTCGCTGGAACAATGGAAATGTTGACATGTCATGCAAACGCAAGCTGAACATATTTTTATAAGAATCCCATTCTCAAGGAATTGCAACTCTTCTTGTTAATCGAAGATCTGATCGGTGCAAATTTCTTTGGGATAAAGCGTAGACATTGACCAATACCAATAGGTTGAGCTACGGCAGATACCCATTCCTCAGCCTTAAAGACAGCATACGGGGAGGCAGATGGAGTTACTTACCCTTGCAAGTACGCATGTACTAGCAAGTTTCAATAGGCATTGTCAAGTCGTCTATTTCAAAACATCTAATATTTGTAGGCTGCGATACCACAAATCAAACAGAGAAGGTGCTCAAACGCGATGAATATTTCGAGGAGACAAAGCTAATTAAAAAAAATTAAACGAAAAGATCCCACGCAACACAAAAAACAATAAAAAAGCCCTCATCTCATGAGGGCAAAATAAACGGCTGAAGGAGATCCCCATCACCCAGCTTTCAAAAATAATAATTAAAACAATCAAATTAGGCAACATTAAAGCACCATATGTTTTATCCCAGGCTAAAATGAACACCATCTGTAGGGGGGGTTGATTTATATGGGAAATAGGGTTAGAAATAGTATCCCCATCACCCAGACCCGTAGGACACCATACCTAGGGTCTTTTTTATTGGAAAACCTTTTACAGAGCGATTTCGTCATTATTAAGGATATAGGAGCTGTGGAAAACTTTTGTTATTTGAGTGAATATGCGAACTACAAAAGTCTGTCGTTAGCTAAATCTTCGTGAAAGTAGCTTATAAAGGTTTAAAAACGATTAATTGAAAAATCCATCTCAATTAAGTAAAAAGGTTCTCAATCTGTTAATTGATAGGAAAAACACAATTGTGCAAAGGAAAATAAATCTATCAAATAAATCCAGTAGAAATCCTTATGTGATTACACAAAATGATTGATCTCAAAAGAAATAACAAAAAAGTACCAATTGAAGCCACAGGCCTTCGAAGTCGTAAATCCTCTCTCTATAAGCCAAATCAAAAAGAAGATTTCAAAATCAGTAGGGGGCGATTCTCAAATTTTCTAACGTGTCAAAGGTGCTTTTATCTCGACAGGGTAAGAGGTCTTGATCCCCCAGGGACACCAGGTTGGACTCTCAACGAAACGACTGACGTATTACTCAAAAAAGAATTTGACTATTGCAGACAGAAGCAGATTCCACACAGAATATTTGCATCTAATGGACTATCTCATGTTGTTCCATTTGATCATCCTCAAATAGATAACTGGAGAAACTCACTTCATCGAGGACTAATGCATCGTTACAAGGATACCGGAATAATTTTGACTGGAGGTGTAGACGATATTTGGCAAGACACAATCACAAGACAACTGATAATTGTGGATTACAAATCACAAGCTAAAAACGGACGAGTTGATAAGAAAGATTATTTAGAGGATCCATTTCATGAGACCTATAAAATTCAAATGGATTTTTATGCTTACTTGCTCGCGGGGATGGGGTTTAGTGTTCATCCAACATCTTATTTTCTAGTTTGCAATGCAAAAAGGGATGAAGATGAATTTAATAAGACCATGCGTTTTGATGAATATCTTATTCCCTACAAGTGGAGCAATGATTGGATAGAGAGCCGACTAGATAAAATGGTGGCACTAATGAATCAGTCAGAAATTCCAGAATCAAATCCTTCATGCAAGAACTGCGCCTACGCAGATCAATATTCGAAAATACTATTTTCAGGAAATTCAAATCAAAAAGAATTTAAACAAGGAACTTTGCCATTATTTTAAAAACGCTAATAGATTTAAAAATGATTCTTATCAAAGAGCGTCTTAAAGATTAATGTTATGTGCGGAAGATATCAGCTATTAACAAAATTCATAAATTTACCTGATCTTTTAAAAAAAGATATTCCAAGGGGATTGAGTCAAAATTATGAACCACAAATATTAATCAAACCAGGCTCTCCAATTCTTGTTCTTAAGAGTGAAGGCAAGACACAAACATCCATAATGCTTTGGGGATTTATATCTGAGTGGAGTAAAGACCCTTTTGACAACACAAGGCCAAAGCCATTTAACGCGAGATCAGAAGGTGTTGAAGAGAACAAGCTATTTCGTGCAAGCTGGAGGCATAAGAGATGTTTAATACCAGCTAGTGGATTTCTAGAAAAAGGTCACTTAATAGGTAGAAAAGATTCTCAAACTTTCTGGTTAGCTGGACTTTGGAATAGATGGATGTCTAAAGAAGGATGTGAACTAGAGAGCTGTTGTGTGCTAACGACCGAGCCAAATGATTTAGTCAAACAATTTCATAACCGTATGCCCGTAATTATTCCAAATGGGCTAGAAGAAGAATGGATCTCTTCAGTCAAAAATGCTCAAGACCTTAAAGCTTTAAAACCGCTAATGACTAAATGGAACCCAGAAGAATGGACAGCCGAGCCAATAAACAAACCTAATGCCCACCAATTATCCTTCCTGTGAATCAGGACAAAAAGAAAGGGCTTGTATAAGCCCTTAGATTCTATTTATAAAATCAGTACATCAGTGATCGTGATGTACTTCTGCCGAGCTAGGCATTTCATGGGCAGAAGACAATTTCTTCAATGATTGAGATCCACAAATAGCAGACAGGGCAATCACAACCAAGGATGCAGTGCTTAACAACTGAAGCACTATGGGGAGATGTAAATTAATTCTTTCTCTAAAGGTAGTCATTTGGGAAGTTAATTAACACTCCATTCAAACAAATAGAATAAACACCGTCCATAGCTTGAATATGATAACTAAATAGCTAAAAGCAAAAAAATAAGCATAAATAAATTCAGTCCTACGGTTAAGAGTGATGTACTTGATTTAAATCCATTAACCAAACTAAGGACTCAAAGCTATTATTGATTTCTAATTATGACATAAATATTTAAAAGTCTCATAAGATACATAATAAAAATACAATATTGAAAGAAAACACATGAATAAATAAACGTACAATTAAGCAAATAATCAACTCAAAACTACTCATGGCTGAAAAATTAATAAAGGGTAAAACCACCCGATGCCAGATATCTGATTAAAATTAATCAAACAAATTTAATTGAAATGGACGGAAATAGAATGGATCTTCCTTCTCTAGACAAACTTAAAGAATTAGAAAAAAGCGCAAGAGCAGAAGGGAGTGGAATTGAATTTGACTCTCTATTAGGACTATGGAAATTTAATTCAGTTTGGAAGCAAGGATCAGATACAGAAGACTCGATTTCAAGCACTTTGCTACAGGTTCTCTCAGCCAGCCTAGAATTGAAGAAGGATACACAGGATCCAGAAGAAGAGAAATTTACTATCGCCAACGCAATTAAATTTGGATTACTAACTCTGAGATTTAGTGGCTATGCAAATTTAGAAAGGAAGCAGCCAATATTACCCTTTTCTTTTGATTGCATTCAAATAAAACTAGCTTCATTGACTATTTTAAAGAGATCTCTTCCAGCAACGGATCAAAAGAAGAGACCATTTTTTGCATTAATAGCTATCGATCCAAATGGTAAATGGTTGTCAGCAAGAGGAAAGGGTGGAGGACTTGCTCTTTGGGTACAAGATTAATAAGCTACTTGGAATAAAATTCCACTTAAATCTTTTAGGCAAATTCTTTTAAGAGAATTTTTTTTGAACATTTATTTATATAACCAATATCTCATGACATATATTAATAATTAGCTAAATGACATACAAACATTGTGACATCAAGAGTTAACTTTATTTCTTAGAGAAATCCTATCAATAGAATTTGGATGTTCACGAACAAATTTGTTGAACTCAATTGCTAGCTGTCTAGCTTCAAAAGCATCAATAGCATAAAACCCTAACTCATGTCTTTTATTAGCCAAATCTCGGAAGCTAACAGCATATCTTTTACAGGATGTAATTGGTCTTGAAGACATTTTTTAAATTCAATTCCATAAATACTAAAAACAAAAAGATAATTCAGAAAGATATCTACCGAACAATTTTTGGATAGGAAACCGAATCTTAATTCTATTAATGATTTAGCCCGTCACATCAGAGATAAGATCCGAACTAAATTCTTGATAAAAATAAGCCCTTAAAATTTTAGCTAAACTACTTTTTATAGATTTTACATTAATGGTAAAAGAATAAAATATAACGATGCCATAAATAATCAATTATTAGAATAACTAATTAGATTAATAATTTTTACTTTATACATTTGGTATTTCTCCATACATACATTCAGTGATTAAAAAGGTAACTTTAAAAATATATACGATTAATTTAGAGTTATGACTTTAGATATTTACAAAGCGATTGTAAAAGCTTCAGAGCGAGGAAATTTATGGGGACTCAGGCGTACTGATTACTAGCTATGTTTAAATTCACTAAGGTTAAGTTACAGATACTTGTGTTTTTGGAATTTCCCAATTCAAATTTTAATTATCGGAATAATATCAATACCAATCTAGATTTCTAATTCAACGTCTATTTTTTAATATCTACCATTTCAAAACTAAAAAAGTTCTTTTAGGCAGAGAAATACTTAGTCAATATCTAATCATAAAAATTTGATATGCACAACCATTAATCAACTGGAGTGGTAGAGAGAATAAAACTCATGAATATGATGTTTGGTTATTGCTTAGGTACACGACCCATATTTTTAAGCAGCTTTAAGTTGAACACTACTGTTGTCAGTCCAAGTCCAAGCAGACTTCTCCATGGTAGATAAATCAACTCTATGGCTCGCCATCCAGTCTCCATTGGCTTCTATAAATTTTTCAATATTCCCCTCTGGGTGCTGATGGATAACAATGATTCTTTGAGGGTCTTCATCACTACAACCTCTGTACAAAGGCTGAATATTAAACTCTCTATGCCTTCTGGTAGCTTCATTGCTGTCGAAGATTGCAGCCCACTCATCAAAGGTGCTTTCAACCTTAAAAGTAAAAACTGAGGTGACTGTAGAAGACATCAATAATCTTTAAATATGCACAGACAATACCAAAAAAAAAACAACTGAATAACAGTTGTTGTAAAAACTAGATAAAAAAGAAAAGTTTCTGCTAGAAATAGATGATGCAGATAACAAGTAAAAGCTCAAACGAATCACCAACTTGATTACTGTTTTAATCGTTGCCATTGTGGGGCTCATCAAAGTAAAACACACATTTAGTTATTTAGTTGGGGTTCCTGTTTCAAGGTTGGGTCGCTAATGTTTTATGTAATAAAATGTGCACGGATATTCTTTTTGGAGAAACATTAGGTTGTTCAGGAAAGGCATTTACAAGGAGAAATAAGTAATTACGAATGAACCTTTCTCAATTAGTGAAAAAGAAACATATGTCCATATCTGAAAAGTACTAGCAAAGAGAAATTAAAGTTAAAGTAAAAAATGAATCAATAAAACTACTCTTAAATTCTCAGAAAAACTAAAATGTTATTTGCTTTACTCAGTTGGAAATAATTTTTCTATTAGCTGAGTTAATACCATGTCTTTTAATAGGCTATTTACTCGGACGATTTAAAAAAGATTTATCGCTAACGATTTCTCGTCCTCTTATTAGCTATGGAATTCCTATCAGCTTGATTGGCATATTACTTAAGTCTGGCCTTGAATTACCTCTAATAGAATCTGCTGTATTAGCATTGGTAGCTATTAGCTTGTTAATGGCTATATTAAATAGTTTTTCAGCTATAAACAACTTTATACCAAACAGAACTCTTCAATTAGGTAGCGCATTCGGAAACACTGGTTATTTCGGAATACCAGTTTCACTAGCACTGCTTCCAAATCATGCGTTGATCTACAGCATAGGCTTTGACCTTGGTGCGACATTAGTAATTTGGAGTATCGGACCAGTATTGCTAACAGATCCATCAACAGTTTTAAGTTCTAATAGATATTGGAAGAATTTCATAAAAGCAGTAGTTAGCAGCCCTGCTGTAAAAGGATTGATTGGCGCATTAATTGTTCATTCATCTCCATGGGATGAACAAATAACAGCCTTACTATGGATACCTTCAAGGGTTGTAATTGTTTTAGCACTAGTAATCGTTGGAATGCATCTAACTTGGCTGAGGAAAGCGAATCTCTCAAGAATAAAAATCAAAATAATATGTATAAAAAATGCTTTAATCATGAAACTGGTTGGATTGCCAGTCATTATGTTGATCATTTCCTCAGCAATCAGATTACCCAACGTAATGCGAGAGGCTTTAGTGCTTCAATCAGCTGCGCCAACAGCAATATCTGTCTTACTAATATCCCAAGCAGCGTCAAGAGATGAAGAGGAAGCTACATCGCTTGTTGTCTTAAGTACGATCATTGCACTCATATCAATCCCTGCTTGGTTGATGATTTTAAGATTGTAAAAAGTTAACAACTATCGCCATTTAACTCAGTTTGTCTAAGTTATAAGAAATACAATGTTTTTTAATGACCTCAGCTACAGCAACAAAAGCGACAGCAAAGAAAACAGCCGCAGTAAAATCATCAGCAGTAAAGTCTCAAGCAATTTATTCATCAACTCAATCAAGATTTGCCACTTCAAAGCTAATTCAAAACCTAGGTTCATCTAATGATGGCGTTCAATTTGATTTTTCAAGTTCGTTAAGAACTGCATTTGGTAGGGACTAAAAGAATATGGAACTTTTAAAAACACTTTTTACAGTTGTCATATGTCTAGGTATTGGATGGGCAATCTCTAAAGGGATCATGTTTGGTTTGACTCATATTTAATATGCCTGAAGAATGGCATCCTACAAATGAAGAACTTGAAGTGATAGGCAGTGCATGGATGCAAGTTAAGGTCGCATGCGAAAAATAAAAGAGCAACCAACTGCAACTGAAAAATATATTTCAAAACTGCTTAACGAAATAGCAAATCATTATCAAGAAAATTAATGGCTAATGAATGGGAACCAAAAGAAGAGCATCAAGCAGTTATTGCAAGGAGTATAGAGTTTATTTCTGATGAATTAGCTGAGTTACAAGAGGCTTTGCACTGTCCAAATTCATTTATTGTTGAAATAGCTAATAGGGTAGTATCTGAATATAAAACAAATCAAAACATCATGAGAAGAGATGAAGAATAAATGGAATTTCTACAATCACATGATTTAAACCAATTGGGTCTTTGGACACCTCTTATTGGAGGTATTCTTCTTTACGTTGGCTTAAATCTTAAAATCACTGAGGTTGATCCTAATGAGTAATAAATACATCAAAAATGAGTACAACGATAAGAAAAGGTTCAATTTATAAAAATTGTAGTTTGAGATGAAACAAGGAACTATTGAACTAATCTTTTTTGCTCTGATTTTCTTGAGTCTTCAATTTTGGTGGATAAGGATGACAATTAAAAATGGTCGAACAGGAGAAGTAGATAAATGGGGGCAAAAAACAACCCAAAAAAAACTAAATGAATTGGAGAAAGCGAAGCAAGATTTAGAAAAACTTTTTCGATCTTAATTTTCAATATTACTAACACTCATTAAATAATGAACTATCAAATTTTGCTTGAAAGCTACGCTGCTGGTGAGGATATTAATAAAGACGAACTATCATTACTTGAATTAGAACTTGATTCTCAACTAGAATCTATTAAATTTTCTCGCAATCAAGGTTGCACAGAAAAAGCGCCAAAACACATATGCGAGGCTGCTCAAGTATGCGAAGGTAGTAGTTGGATCACATGCTTTGCTTCAATACTAGATAAGGCTAATCCCCTTTCTCTTGGGAATAAAGCAAGAGGAGCAAAAGTCGTTGATGCACTTCTAGATAACAATTATCTAATGAATTAAACTAGGGAGAAAAATTATCAATTTATTATTAATAGACAAATTATTATCAAAGAAATCCAATGAACACTAGTGAAAGTAGGGAAGAGAGGAAAAAACGTTTTAAAAGTCTGTCAAGTGCAGAAAGAAAAATGTTGATTAGAAAGAAACTAGAACTACAAGGTTTAACAGAGGGAAGCGGTGTGAAGGAAAAGGATCAATCTTCTTACGAAAAGGAAGAAATGATAGATTTAATTCTATTAACAAGATGTTTTCAAAAGAATAAATTTTAATAACTCATCCAATCAAAATTTGTTTTACGAAATTAGTGACTGCAAAATGGGCATATGAATAAACCTATTAAAAAAAAGAAAATTACCTTTGCAAGGTTTGCTGTTCGTACTCTTGCTATTTCTGCAAGCACCCTAGCTCTATTCGATTTTCTTAAAGGAGACTATCAAGCTGGAGGGCTTCTAGCACTTGGATGGTTAACAATCGTGATCGGAGAGAAAAGGATGTTTAGTGGGAAAAAAACAAATGAAGAAGCCTAAGAAAATTGCCAACTGTTAACTATCAATAAATCGATCTGCCAAATTCATTCAGCTTTTATTCGCTATGCCACCATAAACAAGGTAAAAGTATATAAGTCTTTAAATATTTAGGCAATTTCCCCAACCCATTTGTTCTATGAGTGAGACCAAGAAAAATAAGAACTTCAATCTGACAGAAATGAGATTCAAGTTTAATGATCTATTTACTGGAATTGCGTTGCTGTTGTGTGCATTTTTATGTGCGTTTAGCCTTGCACTAATTGCAATAAGATTAGGGCCAATAGCTAAATGGGCTAATTATCAGACTATTTGCGTCGAACAAGAAAGTTTAAAATCTCCAATCGAATGGGCAGTACGTAAATGCAATGGAAGGTCAAAAGTTTATCAAGTGAAGTGAAGGCAACTCAATAAAAGTTATGTTGAGAATTGTCACCATTCAGATGATCACCTGTTTCTTAAGAAGCAATAACATCAAATCAATTGTTGTTTAGAGCCAAAACAATAGAAATCCCGCCAAAAGTCCAGACATATGACCTAACAAACTAATTCCAGGCAGGAATGACCAAATAATTCCAACCCCTGTGAGAACAGAAATAGATTTAAGTAATCTTGGATCTTTCTTTAGCTCGCATCCAATGTAAACAAATTTTTTCTTTCCATAAATTGTAGTCATTAGAATAAACGCGTCGATACCAAATAAAACTCCACTAAATCCAATCGCTAGAGACATTGGATTTCTATAAACCAAAATATCAACGCACCAACAAATTAACGCTTGGAGAGGCATGATTAATACAATAAAAGCCACAAAGAAATAGTCACTTTGAAGGCTTAAAGATTTAAGAAAATATCTAGCTACGATAATTCCAGAGATATTTGCCAATAAATGATTAAAATCACCATGAAAAAAATGGGAGGTAATAATCCTGTATGGCTCATAAAACAAACGTCCAGACCAATAAGCAATAGAAGTCTGATCAATTATTCCTAAGAAATCTGTTGCAACGAAGCAAATAGTGCAAGCCAAAAAGGGTACAAAATATTGCCAATCATCTTTAGAGATTTTCTCAAGCATTCGTAAATAGATTTGCCAATAATCCAATCGTACTTGTTGAATATGATTAATTGAAAAATGAATTGGGTTAAATCTTTAACTATTTGAATAAGCGGAAATATATAACTATCAAGAACTTCATCAATAATAAAAAGGACTAAAGCCTAAGGTGAATAAATCTATTATTGATATACATGAAAATTGATTTAAAAAAGAGACTAAATCTCAATAGCTATGAATGGTGGAGAAACCACCGAAGGTTTGTAACCCTTGGGGTGTTTCTGGCATTTTTTGCTGGCTATGTCAGAGGTCCTTCAGCAAAAGACTTCAAAGTTAATGATATTTGCGGACGCCTTAGCGCTGATTTAATTACAGGGGAAGAAGCTGCAAGAGAATTAAAATTAGGAAAGAAAAGAATTGAGGGGCTAGAAGGAAAGAAAGCTGATATTACAAATCACTACTACCATGCCAAGTACTACTGCCAAGGCTACACAAAAGGCAATGTAGGCTTGGGATACTAATTAACTCATTTGCAAAAATAGCCAGAGAAAAGCATTGCACTTTTCACGCCGCTTGGACGGGTCTGGCTTTTTAACTAAGCTTTTACAGCTTTAGAACTAACTTTTCTTGCACGCCTCGCAGGTCTGCCTGCTACAGCCTTAGATGTTCTTTTAGAAACTGATTTGGCGGTTGAAGTTGATTTTTTAGCTTGAGCAGAAGCTACTTTCTTAACTGCGGTCTTAACTTTAGAAGTCTTAACTTTTGCTTTTGAAGCGCTCTTAGCTGGAGCGGCTTTAGTTGCTGCTTTCTTTGCAATAGCTTTTTTAGCTGCGGTTGTTTTGACAGCAGACTTTTTAGCACCGGTTTTTTTTGCGGCTGTCTTTTTAGCAACGGGTTTTGCTGAGGCTTTCTTAGCAGTTGAGGACTTACGAGTACGGTGAGAGAGAATCAAAGCCCACTCATCAGCACTAACATTTGCAGGCTTATTACCATGGATCTCAGAAACTTTTGCAGCTTTCTCAATATCCTTTATTAAGTTTTTCCAAGAAGCAGCATATCGCTTATCAGATTGTGACTTAGCACCGCTCTCAACAAGAGTTTCAACAACTTGTGATGCTGTTACTTTTTTTCTTCTTCGGTTAAAGATTTCTTTTTGAAGAGTAGCGATCATGGCTTCGCCTTTTGCGCTTACTTTGATACTTAATTGAGACATTGATTTAAGAATTACCTATATACAACATCTAGCACATTGTGGGTATCCAAACCGAACAATCTATTTACATGTAGATGTAATTAGCATTTGCATCTGATTGATTTATATAAAAATAATATTCAAAAAAAGGTATAAGGAGCATATAAAACTAGTCATAGTCATGTTTAGCAAAAAGATAAGGGAAGTCTCACTTATCGTGAAAATGACTATCAAGAAGGTATTAAAGGTTTATTCTTTAACTAAAAAGAAGGCAATAATAACCAATATTCTACCTAAACACAAAATACACAATTTCTCCAACGACCTTAGCTATCTATTGCAAATGATCTCTCTAATTTGGCTTTTATATTCTTTAAAGATGGTTCTGAGACCTTAAGTATTTTTTTATAAAAGCCAAAAATCTTAAGACACGCCAAGGGGACAAATATTGTCAGTAGAAAGGTTTTAGTAGGAATCATATGAATGTTATTGGCCAATTCAAAGCTAAACACTCAAATATTACTTGTTAAAGCTATTTATAAACTGAAGGTCTTTATAAAATTTTAGTTAAGGTCAAGATGATAAAACGAATTAACCAATTAAATAAAATGCAAGACAGTAAGGATCTCAAAGGGCTTATTTACCAGGTAGCAGCAGCAACAGATAGAGGTCAAAGAATGAACGCGATGATTGCTCCTATGTACAAAAATAAATTTGAAGAGATGAATAAACTGGTTGAAGATCTGCTGCCACTATCAGATGAAATAAATCAGAGTTCTATTGAGGGTGAATGGGAACTTATTTACTCATCAGTTGAATTATTTAGAAGCTCTCCATTCTTCTTAGCAATTGAAAAGGCTTTAAATGATAAATCTAAAAGCGATTTATTTTTCAAGCTTCATCTTCTGCAAGTTGGATCATTTGGTTTATCAACAGTAGGAAGAGTCGGTCAATATATCAATTTTAATAAAGGAGAAATGATCTCCACCTTTGATACTACGATCTTTGGTCTTACAACTATCCCTATCCTTGGGTGGTTCAAGCTTTTGCCTACCTTTGGTGGTCGCGTTATAACAATTGCAAAAAAACTTAAATTAAAAGACAACATACTTTCTATGGAGTTAGAGAAGACTAAGGTGTCAGAGGTAGATGGTCTTGGTAAAATTCCTTTTGTAGATAGCATTCTCATGGAAAGATGGTATCCAGTTAAGACCGTATGGAAACTTCTACCATGGAATAAAGAAAATCCAAATTGTGAAATCAGGGTGATCTATGTGGACAAGGACTTAAGAATCATCCGAGATATGCACGGAGCAATATTTGTTTACATACGTCCGTCAATTTCACTTCTTGACCAAACAAAAATTTAATCAATATGTTTTTTAATATTCATTTTATTGAGGCAGTCCCTATGAATTTGTTGTAGAAACCCTAAAGACGAAAAAATCTCTTAATTAAACAATACATGGAAAATCCAGAAGTAATAGTAATTGGAAGCGGTATAGGAGGATTATGTTGCGGCGGATTACTTGCAAAAGCAGGTAAAAAAGTTCTAATTCTTGAGAGCCACTCAAAGCCAGGAGGTGCTGCTCATGGTTTTGAGAAAAATGGTTATAAATTTGAATCTGGTCCCTCTCTTTGGAGTGGAATAGGTACTTGGCCTACTACAAATCCCTTAGGTCAAGTCCTTAAAGCTCTTAACCAAAAAGTCGATTTAATTAAATACCAGGATTGGAATGTTCAAATTCCTGAGGGTGACTACACGATTGGAGTTGGAGATAGACGATTCCTTGATCAGATCAATTCAATTAGCGGTAAGGATGCCATTAAAGAATGGGAACAGTTTATTCAAGTGCTTAAACCAATTGGTGCAGCAGCCAATGCAATTCCCTTACTAGCATTAAATCAAAACAGAGAAACAGTTTTTCAGCTCTTAAAACGTAGTAAAACAATCGTCACTCACTTGAAGTCTTATAAATACCTAGGAGGTGCCTTTGGAAATTTAGTTGATGACCATCTTAAAGATCCATTTTTAAGAAATTGGGT
The DNA here is from genome assembly GCA_003216275.1 of Prochlorococcus sp. AG-402-P18. GTDB lineage: Bacteria > Cyanobacteriota > Cyanobacteriia > PCC-6307 > Cyanobiaceae > Prochlorococcus_B. The sequence continues at coordinate 46,445 of QCJC01000006.1, forward strand.
TGAATTACTTTGTTTTCTAATAAGTGGTTTAACTAAAGACGAAACTAATGCAGCTGCAATGGCAACCCTTTTTGATGATTGGTTTAAATCAGAGGCATACCTGGAATACCCAAAAGGAGGAAGTGAATCAATCGTTAAGGCTCTATTAAATGGAATGTACTCATTTGGAGGGAAGCTTCGACTTAATTCAAAAGTTAGTCAAATAATTATAAAGAGGAATAAGGCGATCGGAATTGTGTTGCAGAATGGTAAGAAGATATTTGCAGATCATATTGTTAGTAATGCAGACATTTGGAACACTGTGGATTTAATACCAAAAGAGATATCTCAAAATTGGAAAGAAGAAAGGGCAAGGACTCCAAAATGTAAGTCATTTCTTCATATACATCTTGGTTTTAATGCAGAAGGGCTAGAGAACATCCCTCTCCATTCAATATGGGTTGATGATTGGTCAAAAGGTATTACTGCCGAAAGGAATGTTGTAGTTCTCTCTATTCCATCGGCATTAGATCCAACAATGTCTCCTCCTAAGAAGCATCTTCTTCACGGGTATACACCTGCTAATGAACCGTGGGAGAGATGGGAAAACCTTAAAATAAGTACAAAAGAATATGAAAGAACAAAAGAAGAGCGGTGCTCAGTCTTCTGGAAACCAATAAAAAAATTGATACCAGATATAGAAGAAAGAATCGAAATAAAAATGCTAGGGACACCACTTACACATCAAAGATTTTTAAATACAAAAAATGGAAGTTATGGTCCAGCATTGTCAGCTGCAGAAGGGCTTTTCCCAGGGAATAAAACTCCAATTAAAAATCTATTGATGTGTGGCTCAAGTACATTCCCAGGAATCGGGATACCACCTGTAGCAGCAAGTGGCGCCCTTGCAGCTAATACGATTCTTGGTTCCAAATTTCAAAGAGATCTAATCGAAGAGCTTGACATATAAAGAACGCCTATTGTTGCTAGATAGTATGAAAATACAAATCAAATGACTAACTCACTCAATAAAGCTTTTACAGGAGTAATCGCTCTTGCTCTGATTGTGATAGCTGTAAGTCGAATCCCATTTTCCAGAGAGAAAGAGCTATCAAATTTATGCAGGGAATACTACACAATGTACCTTAATCAAAATGACTATTCATTAAAGGAAAAGAATGAGAAGATCAAAGTAATTGCAGATAAAACAGGTCTTAAAGCTGAGAAAAATAATGTTGATAATTTTTGTAATTCGTTCTATTTCAACCAAAAGTAGGTCTAAATAAGATAAATAGATAAATTGGTCTTAAAGGATTATTCAATTTCTACTAGGAACAAATATATCCCTCATTGTATCGATTGATTTAATATCAATTTAGTAGTTAAATAAATGAAAATAATAAAGAAAGAAACTTCATCAAATGTCCTTGAACAAATTGATGTCATCAAAGAATAAATCAAGGAATTACAAACATGCTTAATCATTGGGAAGGCGACAAAGTTGCCACCTTTTGAGTTGCTGAATCCTCAGTAATCAATATTACCGGGTTCCCTTCTCATTAATGATTGACCATCACTGGATGAATCTCAAACCCAACTCAAGCGAATAATTTCATACCAGAAACTTCTCTAATAGCTTTAGGAGGTGAGTAAAAATCAACCCAAAGAATTTAAAAATCTTTGAATGCCCTGCAGAAAAAAATTTCTTTATCTCGTAAAATCTACATTTTTGAACTCATGATTCAAAAAAAAATTTTATAGAGTTAAAGAAATGTTGAGAAAAAATGCCTGAGCTATCAAAAGTCTTTTCATCTAATGACTTTGATGACTGGTTTTCATTGAACGATACTATTATGGGAGGCTCGAGCAAGGCAGTTTGTAGCGCCTCCTCAAAAGGACTTTCACTAGAAGGAGTTGTCGTTGAGGAAAAAGGGGGTTTTGTTAGTTGCAAATCTCCAATATTTTCACCTCTTCTAAATTTATCTAATTATCAAGGTTTTGAATTAAGAATTGAAGGTAAAGGTCGAACTTTAAAATTTGGAGTGTCATGTAAATACGGAATTTTTGGTTTAAGAGAATTTTTCTTAGATAAGTCACCTGGTGGGCTCAGATGGGTAGTCGAAATAGATACAAAAAGATTTGGGACAACAATTATCAAAGTTCCTTTTGAAAGCCTTGAACCAACTGTTCTTGCAAAAAAAGTTTCTTTACCAATTAAATTTAAATCAAATTCTATAAGCCAATTTCAATTACTACATTCCAAATTCGGTAGGCCAGGAGAAATAAATCCAGGCTTTAAAGCTGGCAAGATTAGTTTCGTATTGAAATCAATTAGTGTTTATTAGTACTATTTTTAAATAAATATTTTTAGACTGTTCTTATTTATAAGGTAATAAAAAACACCATGAATAGTAAATGATTTCTATAGGAATCGAACCGTATAACAAATTAAATCTAAGAAAAAGATTTATAATTGTATATAGTCCGATTAATTATGAAAACTCCCTTTGATGCGTTCTTTTAAATATACAACCTCAATAATATGAAGAACAAAGACTTACCACCGATATGTGGAAATGAATTAGCAATTAATGAATTAGTTAATAAGGTAAGAAAGAGTAGGCAATTCAAAGAAAAGTCAAAGTTAGAGAATGTTAATTCAGGATTTGCATGTGCCCTCCATATGCATCAACCAACAATTCCAGCAGGTGAGAATGGAGAACTCATTTCACATTTACAATATATGTTTGAACATACTTCAGAAGGAGATAATCACAATGCCGAACCATTTGCTCAATGCTATAAACGTCTAGCTGAAATCATTCCAAGCCTGATACATCAAGGATATGATCCCAAAATAATGCTTGATTACTCCGGTAATCTTCTTTGGGGAATCGAACAAATGGGTCGAGAAGATATTCTTGCATCGTTAAAGATCCTAACGTGTGATCAGACAGTTCAACCACATGTTGAATGGCTAGGAACCTTTTGGAGTCATGCTGTAGCCTCTTCGACACCACCTTCTGACTTTAAATTACAAATAACATCCTGGCAGCATCACTTCTCGTCATTATTCGGAGAAGATGCATTGCATCGAGTGAATGGATTCTCTCTTCCTGAGATGCATCTTCCAAACCATCCTGATGTTCTTTTTCAATTAATCAAAGCTCTTAAAGAATGTGGATATCGCTGGCTAATGGTTCAAGAACATAGCGTACAAAATCTAGATGGCTCCAGTCTCAGAGACGAGCAGAAGTATATTCCCAATATGCTCCAAGCACAAGGAAGTAATGGAGATACTATCTCTATTCTTTCACTAATAAAAACTCAAGGGTCAGATACAAAACTTGTTGGGCAAATGCAACCTTATTACGAGGCACTAGGACTAAATAAACAACATTTAGGTCAACATATTATCCCCGCCCTGGTTTCCCAAATTGCTGATGGAGAGAATGGCGGAGTAATGATGAATGAATTTCCTCAAGCTTTTATTCAGGTGTATAAAAGAATTGGTCTAAGAACGAATATAAGCCCAACAATTGCTATGAACGGATCTGAATACCTCGACTTCCTTGAGACTTTAAATATCGATGAACATAGTTATCCATTGATACAAGCAATCAATCAACACAAAATATGGGATAAGATATCAGGGTCAATAACACCGACTTCCTGTCAAAAAGCAATTGACGAATTAAAAGATGAAGATCCATCTTTTTCTTTGAGTGGAGCAAGCTGGACTAACGACTTATGTTGGGAAGATGGATATAAAAATGTTTTAGAACCAATTTCAAAACTTAGTTCCCATTTCCACGAAACATTTGACCATTTATTAGTTCAAAATCCATCGTTAACAAAAACCTATAGCTATCATGCAGCACTACTATACCTTTTACTATTAGAAACTAGCTGCTTCCGTTATTGGGGGCAGGGGAAATGGACTGAATATGCTAAAACTCTCTTCGAGAAAGGTGAGGAGGTTCTTAGAAACTTAGAAACTTAGAAATTTAAACACAGAAAAATTAATCTATTTTGTAAAGGCATTATTCAAGAAAAAGAAATAACTAGCAAAAAATTATTTTTTGGGTTAAGGTCACCGACCAAAGCTTTAATGACATGACTAGTACAAGTTTTGATAAAAATGGACTTGATCAAGCAGGTATTCATTGGATGCAATATCTTTCAATGACATCAATGTCATTGCTGATATTTCTTATCGCCCTAGACAAAGCAGTTCCAAGCTTTCATCATTTTGTCCTACTTTCAATGGCCAAAGCAGGAATTATTTGTAATGGGTTTACTGGGTAAAGCAGATAAATAAATCCACTAATCTTGCCAAAGCATGCGTTCCAACGGAAAATGATTAAATTATGAAAGATAAAATAAATCCAGACAACGATGGTTTTGATCCATCAGATGAATACTTCAAAAAGAAAGGTGACCAATATGAAAATGAAACTGAAGATTATTTTCCTCAAGAGACTTCCAAGCCCCCCCATTATTAAAGTAATTAAGGAAGGATTGAAGATAATTTAACATCAACCAATTATTTAATATCTATGTGATATGAATGTACCTTCCGGATAAAGCCTTGAAATTGCAGTCAATCGCTTTGAGATTTGTCGTTCTTTATCAATGTTGACCTTACGATTAAGAACTAAAACGTTGTGAACCATCCATAGGAAGAAGCCAACAAGCCAATACCAAGATATGGGATGAACCAAAATTTTTTAATGTGATCTAATTTAAGATGGCAATTTTGACAGTCTTTTTCATAAGTATTTAAACCTTTTGTTATTACCTCAACATCAAAATTAAATTTTTAGCATCGATTATTCAGGAAATTACTCTTTTCACTTGATCAACAACTTTGTAGGTTTAACTAGACCTCTATCAAACATGGAAACATTTGGTGTAAATAAAACTACACTATTCAAATGAAGACTTATTCATACTGCATTATTCATAGGTATTTCAAACATTATTGTTCACAGGAGAGGCTGTGTATTTAGGCCTCTAATCTGAGATTCCAAAAACTGACTGAATCATTGTAAGAGCTAAAAGTTTCTCTAGCTTTTTGATAAAAAAGAGATCTAAAAATATGAGTTTTTCAAATGCCTTTCCATGCATATGGTTTGGCAATCGTTCTCTTCCGCACTGCTAGATATTGAACAATATGTAACACATTCAAGATAATCTTCAATTGGATCCACTTGACCTTGGGACATTTCCTTAGCATCAATCGTATTCATAAAAGTCTCCTATAGTTACGGTTAATCTATCCTTTCTTTTATTTTTTCCTATCGGTATTACTTACTAACTTATAAGCATAAGAAATACTGATACATGATTAAAATTTCAAATAAAAAGCAATGGCGAAATAGGGATAAATCTTCGATTTAATAGCTCATAATAATAGTTATATAAAAATACATCACATTAAACAAAGAGAAGTTTAGGATGATACTCAATCAAAAATAAAATAATTTATGCTACTTTCTCAATTTTATTCTTATTCCTATTCTTTCTCTAATAGCTTTTATCGGAATCATATCCTTCATTTGATCATCAATTTGCTTTCTAATTAAATTTCTAAATAATTGGGAAAGCAAAACCAAAGTCATAAATGATAATACAAGGGTTCCCAATGCGATTAATGAATAAGTATCCATTTTAAAGTTCTCTATATATTGCCCATACATCACCATCATCCGTGACTTCAGACAGTAAAGCAACAGCTATGTCGGACTGATCAGATCGTTTAACAATAATCTCTTTACCACCCATATATGGATCATTGAACTCAGATTTTGAACGGCTAGCCTCTACTTGTTCAGATGGTGTCAAAACCTCAAGAATTTTAATCCATATCTCATCATCCGAAGCGAAAGGAGGCACAGAAAACTTACTTGGGATATTTCTTTTTCTTTTATCCATATTGTTTAATTGTCAGCATTAATTTCTTTGACTTCATTAATTAATCGCTCTTGTCTTTCAGGTGTAATAAATCCTAGTGATCCACACTCATAAATATCTTGAATCGGATCTGATAGTCCATCGTGTTTTTCTAGCCAACCCTCAGTGCATCCTTTACATGCTAATTCATTTAATTCATTAGCCAAGGACTTTGCTTTCAAGCTATCCATCAATAAAGATTTAATACTTCTTTCTTTATACTTTACAATCATTCAATAACTCAAGGATAAAATTAAAAAGCTTTATTCAACAAAATTTCAAAGTTGGAAAATTAATACCCTGTTCATAAATAAATGGAATCTCAAAATTAGAGAAATGAGAACTTAAGTCAGGAGCTCATGCAGCTTCCTTTTTGAATTCCCTATAAATAGAAATATCTATAGGTCTATTCACATCAGATTGAAAGTCAATAATATCTTGATAAATCTCATTAGGTAAAGGTTCCATTTCGTATCTTGAGTAACATTTGCTTTTGTAAAACTTATTAAATGAAAACCTATTGCTTAGGTGCTTAAAGATAGACAATGTCACAATGCAACTTGAATTAGTTATATCGTTAGAAGCTATAGATGCAATACGCAAGAACTACTAGGCTTGTCTATTAATGGAGTGAGTTGTTATTACTAGTATTAATTTTTCTTAGTTGCTACTTCATATCATTTGTAGAAAGATTAATATTCAAGAAGAAAATAAAAAAAATGACTTTTTTGCCAAATGAGATAACTCCATACATAAGAAAATTCAACATATATTTAATGAAGCCCAAACATTTTTGGTGAAAAAGGTTTTCGCCAAGCCCTGAAATCTCATTTTACAAGACATCGAAAATGGTATCGTCATAGATAAATAAACAAACTAATATCACAACATGGGATGGAATCGAAAACGACAAAGTCTTTAGAAAGACATATAACATGGTAGACATATACCTTCTCAAATATTCACTTATCATTTCCAAGACTACTGAAATCACTGTTATGACTTCAAGCTTAGCAATACAGTTTCAGAGTATTGCAATCATATTTATGCGCCAAAGAGTTCTCAATATTATAGATATGGGTGTTAAAACTTTTTATATTGGAGAATGTATAGAAGGCTCTTAAAGAGCAACTGTAATGTTTAAAGGCTCAAAGAATGTTTTATATAACATTTTCATCAGTCCAAAAGAAAAGCCCATTGTTGAAGCCTCTGGTCATATTTATGAAGGAACAAAAATCACATGATGGATAAACAATTGTCCAAACGTCTAATTTTCTCGTGTTGAAGTTTTTCAAGACATCGTCTCTGGAATCACAGGTATTGAATGTTTTTTGCCATCTGGGCTTACATATATATTCTCTTTACCATATTCTGTATCAATGATTTTTTCAAAATGAGTCCCCTTTGGAAGATGAAGAAAATATTTTTGCGCTCTGTTCATGCTAGAAATACAGCTACTTAAAAATACCTTGAATAATTGTCAACAACAACAAATTGATTGTTTTATGAAAGTTTTGGTAGCTAACCTAACTATTTAATTTTTCTAAATCTGTAAGTAATCCTCCCACTCTCGTTCCATTAACTCCTAGATCACCTCCACCATATCTTGATGCCGACCTGATTTGAATCTTATTACCGATTTTTAAAATCTCCAAGTCATCTGGAAATCTGAAAATCAAACTTCGACAAACTCCTTTCCAATAACTTTGATTATTCTCTAAAACCTTGGTTCTAGGAATTTTTTGAGCAATAGAAACGAGTTGATCAAATGTCTTGTCAACATTTTCAAATTCCTTTTGAAAGAAAACGCAATTAAGAGGGTTAAAACACGGCTTAAGACCTGATTCATGAGATGGCATTTTTACTATCGGTTCACAAATTAATCAATACAAAAAGTTTATCCTCTTCGTGATCTTGTTTTACATAAATTTATTACTCAGTGATGTCTAGTTCTCCCTACCTAAAATACCCATGGGGAAATAATTGTTCGATTAAGTTAAACATAGTCGATTTCTTTGAGCATGAAACGATTAGATAAGACAGGGATGATGCTTATTGTTTTCAGTGTGGCCTCAACACTTCCTTATCAGTTTCACTATCTCTCTTCCATGAGTTAAACCAAGTTAATCACTCTCTCTATAAATAGTGCTAATTAAAGGCCTTTTGATTAGAGGTGGCTCTGTCCCATATCCAATCCAAATAAAACCAATAATTTCCTCCTCACTTGAATTTATTTGTGCGATTTGATAGGTATTAGGATCTTTAGTGATCTTTCCTGTTGACCACTTGCAACCAACATCATCAGCAACAAGTGAAAGCGACAGGTTTTGAATCGCGCAAGCACAAGCAGCATAATCTTCGAGTTTTTGAACTTGATTATCAGTACATATTTGAGTAGCAATAATCAAATGGGAAGGATTTAGCATTTTGTCCCTTATTTTTTTTAAACTAGATTCATCTATTGTCTTATCGCCAAACTTCAGAGTCAGCTGTAATTGATAAAGAAGTTCCCTTTTTTTTATCCCAATGCTGGTAAAACGCCATGGAAAAGTTCTTCTATGGCAAGGTGCCTGATTAGCTGCAACTATTGATTTTTCAATTACTTCGTTAGGAACACTTTTTTTAGAAAAGAGATGAAGAGTCCTTCGTTTTTTAATTGCTTCAGCTATTTCCATGATTTTTTCTTGATGTAATTAAAATGTTCACCATAATAAGATATTTAAATCAAGCTTTTTAGAGATTTGAAAAAATAAAAGATGATTGAATCTTCCCCCACTTGAATCTTACTTCTAAAAAAACAACGTATATTTGAATAATCACAAGTTAAGCAACTTGATCAAAAACTGCATTTGATGGTTTTGAGAAAAACGAGATTACTTGACCCATGGGTGTCTTGAACACGCGTTCGATAATTTCTCCATCATTGATAATTACTTTCGTATTCAAGGATCCAGCAGGTAAATTTGCAAACGTTCTTTTTAGAATATGCTCTAGCTCTGGGTACTGATCACTAGGTTTAAGAGCCTCTTTTAATTCAGGATGCAGATCTAAGATTGCGTTATCAAAGGCCTTAAACTTATTTGATAAAACCATACTTTGAGAAAGCTGTTACTTAAGACTTTTAACCTACAAATCTCATGTCGTAAAGACTATTTTAACTAAGCTCCATTAAAAAGACTTTCAGATAAAGCTTTAATGGAGAAAAATTCGTATAAAATTACTTTAATTTAAACGAAATATAGTTATTAGTCTCTTGTAGCATCAATCACTCGCTTTGTATGATGAGAAATAGACGTTATCTCAGTACTTCTATTATTTAATACTGACTGTGTAAATACAGTGATAGCAGCTATACTTGGTGTAATAGGTAAAAACATAAATAAAGCCAACAAAGTGCTATTAGGTTTAAATAATCCTTGCATTCATTTAAAAAGGTCAGCTATTATTCTCAACAACTTTTATGTGAGCTGCGTGTTCGGTTTCCCTTGAATAAAAGCTATTAATTTGACCTGTAATACCATCTAAACACCTTTGGTCTTTTCCAGAGCACTGAATAAATAGATTCAAGTGCCTTTTGGGTTTTAGGAAGCTTGCAACTTGGCCATGACTGTTGAGTAATCATTGTGATTATTTCGGAGTCATTATTATTTCTACATCGGATACCACCCATAAAACCAGAGTAATAGAACTCAGGCAAAAATACATAGAACCGATCTATTTATCAAGAGATATTTGTGAGGAAAATAAGCATAAAAAAAAGGGGGGTATTCCCCCTTTGAGAACTCCTTTAAATTACTTTTGGTATGTATTACCTCTGTAAATTAAGGAGGCTTGCATCTGCTTCTTAGCTTCTGCTTGCCTAGATGTGTAGACGTTACTTCTGTAACTAAGTTCTACAACTTTTTTTGGAGTAGCCTCTTTATGTTGAAGGTACTCTTTACCTCTGTAAGTAAGAACAGTCATTGCTCTTTCTCATAGTGCTCAAGACCCCGTTCCATGTCTCGAGTCTTACTGCAGCTTGAAATTTAGCTGAACGTGTATTGAAAATAACAGAATTTAACTTTAAACGGTGTTCCTAGTGATACATAAATCAATGAATTTTGTAGTGTTTACCGAAATAGTTGCATTTCTTACTAAAAAATGTCCTCAATAAGGAAGAAAAGTTAATTATTTATCCTCTTCATTTCATTTCTTAAACTTAAAGCAAACTTCCTCCTTCATCCCCCCTCTTACAGAAGTTATTAAAGCACCAAAAAAATTGATCCTAAAATGGCAAAAATTGTCAAAGTAATTAAAGACTTAACCCCAGAAGAATCATTATTTTTAAAAATCAATCAAATGCCTCCATAACGCCTCAAGAAGGTAAACCATTTAGTAACCACACAAAAACTTCGTTATTTAATACCCAGTTTCTAAAAGCTACTATCACTATTAAATTGATCAAAAGAAGAATGAACAAACGAAGTTTTGGATCCTCTATCCCCATAATCTATTTTATTTAAGTTTTTGTTAGGCAAGAACAGTTAAATAGATGTTAACAATTATGCTGTTATAGGAAGTTTGATAGGAGTTAAAAGAATATGTATGAAATCATCAGTCATTCGTATGATTTTCAATTCGCTTGAAAGGCCTACCACCTTTACTTAAATAATTCATATATTTATCAGACTCTCTGAGGTAATAGTTCCTGCTTTGGCCAATATATCTAGCTTCAATTAAGAGATCAGTAACATCAGGCCAAAAGGATTCAGGGATCAACTCAAGAGGGTTAATTGCGTTTGGATTCCAATTTAACTCAGTCAAAAATTGATACCAAATAGACTTGCACTTACTGTAATCAGATAAACAATCTGAATTAAAATTATTCATTTAAAAATTGGACTGATTGAGCTGCTTTATCAGCTTTGATTCTTGCCTCATCGATAGTATCAGCCTTTGCTATAGCTACTCCCATTCGACGACCTTCCGTAGAGCTCGGCTTACCAAATATAAATACACTTGTATTTGATTGACTTAAGGCATCCTCAATGCCGGAATAACTTATATTCTTATTGTTTTGCTTAGCTAAAATAACTCGACTAGCAGAGGCTTTATGACAAACTATTTCAGGGATTGGAATACCTAAAATAGCTCTTAGATGTAATTCGAATTCATTTAAGTTCTGACTCATTAACGTCACTAGTCCAGTGTCATGAGGTCTCGGTGATAGCTCTGAGAAAATAACGTCATCACCCTTTATAAAAAATTCAACTCCAAATAAACCTACCCCTCCAAGGTTATCGGTAACACACTTAGCAATCTCTTTAGCCTTCTCTAGTACACTTAATTTTAATTCAGCAGGCTGCCAACTACATTGATAATCACCATTCTTTTGCTCATGACCTATAGGAGCACAAAATAATGTTTTACCTTTAGATTGCCTAATAGTTAATAAAGTAATCTCCAAATCAAAGTCAATAAATTCTTCTATGATGATTTTATTTGATTTACCCCTTGATTTTTTAATAGCTAAATTCCAAGCTTGATCTAAATCTTGTTTCTTATCAATTAAACTTTGTCCCTTACCGGAAGAACTCATGACTGGCTTAATAAATAAGGGATAGCCAATTTTATCTGCTTGTGAAATAAGTTGAGATTGATTTATTGCATAACTAAATTGTGCAGTTCTAATGTTTAATTCTTTTGATACAAGATCTCTTATCTTATCTCTATTCATAGTTATGGCAGTTGCTCTAGCATTAGGGATAACTGTAATTTCTTGTTCAATTTCCCTAAGGGCATCTACAGCAAGTGCTTCAATTTCTGGAATAATAATATCTGGCATACTATCATAAATTACTTGTTTTAATTCAATAGCATCATTCATATCTAAAACTACAAACTGATCCGCAATTTGCATGGCAGGTGCATTTTTATATCTATCGCATGCTATAACGTAACAACCTATTCTTTTTGCTGCTATTGCAACCTCTCTTCCTAATTCTCCACTTCCTAGAAGCATTATCTTTTTTGGAAAAGTGTTCATAATGATATTTACAGAGAAATAGATTTATCTAATTATTTTATGCTTACAGACTCTTAAAAAGAGTTATTTTTTGCGAATAGAAGTACAATTTAACAACTCTAAAGAATACTCGAGATCTAAATATTTATAAGGTGACATGATAGTTATAATGAAATAAAAAAATTTCAAAAGTTTAAAACTTTATCTTTGTCTATTTAATCAAATAATCATTCATAAACTGCAAGCAGACCGAAAAAAAGTTAGTTACACATCCTCAAATAGCTGTTAGGTTTTCCACGTAGCCAAATGAAAGATTTAGATTATCAACATTAAGTACAATATACTTGGAAAGGTTTAAAACAAGCTTAAGCCAAATCTAAGAAATGATTCCTTTTTCAAACTTCAGTGACATAAAAGTAAGAATTTCCCCTCAAACTCTTTACGGGATAAACAAAATTAGCTACAAGGAAAAGATACTTCGACTAATTAAGTAATGACAACCAAGAAGAAAATTAAAGACTTCAGCAATTTAGATAAATATCCAGATTTAAAAAAAGCGCTTATACCAAGTATTAAGACTCTACCCCTTGGATCAATGAACACCAAAGTAATCATTAACGAAGGTCAGGTTGTTGAAAGAGTGTATCAAACACCCAAGGGCGAAATCATATCTCTTTTCCCAAATTCAATCAATGAAGAAGCTGCTTAAACTAGCAATTAACTCTTGATGCCTTCATTTATTTAAAAAGTACTTAGGTAATACATCTTTTGTCAGCACAATATGAAAGCCAGGTTAAGTAAACATCCAACATTGAAAAAAATATGTAATCATTTATTTAATGTATTTATTTGATAAATGTCTTCTAAAGAAGAAATCCTCTCAATCCTCGAAGCTTTTGCTTCCACAGAGAGAATGGGTTCATTCTTTGTAGACAATGCTACATCCGACTTTTTATTTATCAGACCTAGTGGAAATCCTATAGATGCAAAAGGTTTTCAAGAAATGTGGTCTTCAGGTGATCTTGTGTTAGAAAGTGCAGAAATAACACAAGTGCATAAATTTGAAGTCCTTGGTCCAGAATCGGCATTATGCGTTTTTACGCTTGGATCAAAATTTACTTATAAAGGCACTCAAAACGATGATCTACCGACAGTTACATCCATATTTAAAAGAATCAATGAAAAATGGAAAGTTTCATGGATGCAAAGATCATCAGGGCAATCAGATATGACTTTATGGAATAAGTAATTTCTTGTTCATTAACAAAGCGATAAAGAGTGCTTTGCCTCTTGTAGTAATTTCTTTAATATTTTTATTTTTGACTATATATTCTCTAGCTCATATCTGCTCATAGTGAAAATCGCTATGTAATTTCATTACCAACCAAAGCCTAACTAATCCTATATGCAGCTTATCTTATTTCTGATCCTTCAAGCATCTAAAGTCATTTTTTACTAAAAATTCATCTCCAACGAGGCAATCGATAGAAATAGAAGAATTAATTATGCTTACGCATTATTTCCATAACTATAAAATATTGTCGATAAGCAAACAAGAACGAATATAGAAACATGGCAAACAGCATTAATACTCAACTGTATTATTTACAAAGACAAACCGTACTCGAAATCGCCAGTATGTTTTGTACAGTATTAATTCGACTATGGATGTTATACAAAAGACACGCATAGGTACGCTTTCGAGTTAGTGAAAGCTACAAGGACTATGCCTCAAGACATAGCTGAAAAATTGCAACATATAAAACAATTGAGATTGAATTATTAAGAACATGCTTTAAGAAAAAGAGTCAATAAAAGAATCACCTAAATATCAATTGATTAACTGGTAAGTTCTTTAAATTGATCTGGTATTGGAAAATCTTCTCGTATTTGTTTTACGCGTTTTTTGAACATAGTTTCGTAATTAGGATCACGGCTTTTATAGGCGTTGTAATTTTGTCCCTCATAGTCTTCTTCTTTGATTAAATCCTCTACTTGATTAATAATGTCTCTATAAATATCTGCACCAAAAATCTGTTCTTGAGTAAGTGTGTCTTGATTTGAATCAGCATATTGAATAATGGCCTTATACGTATAAAGCCATTGTCTCCTAGCTAGTGGATCTAATGCGATAACTTCTTTAATTAAAAAGCTTAGACAAAGTCTCAACTTGACTTCTAAATGATCAGGATCACTCACTAAGAATAGAGCGTATTACACTTTCAACATAAATCTACTGTCAACCGAGAATCAGTTTACAAGAATCAAAAAACTAAAAAGGTCAACGACAATGAAGAAAAGATCAAAGCAGTTCGGTAAATTTCATTTGCCAAAGAACAGCTCATCTGGACGTGGTGAGGTCATGGACTTGGAACAGAAACCAAAGTGCAAGCACTCCATTTCTTCATCATTGACTTGCTCATGCATTGGAATATTAAAAATAGACTCTCTTATGTTTTGAAGAAGATTATCAAAAGGATTTCTGGAGGCCATAGAAAATGTTTATAGATATCTTTATTCATATCTACTCCTAATGTTGAAATAATGACATGAGGAAGATCACTCAAGTATTAATTACTGAAATTGCAATTAGGTACTTACTTTTATCAAATGCAGTCTTTTTCCTAATTAATGGATTCTTTGGGAAAAAGAACATCAATAAACGGCCTAAGAAAAAACTTCCTAATAATACAAATCCCCACCACCCAATAATAAATAAAAAGTTACTTTCGTGAAGGTCGCGAGGATCGCTATAATTTTTAAACCAATTTACAAATAAACAGCTTATATGTTCACTCAGTCAGGCTTTAAAATAATTGGTGGGATCATCCCAAATTTTATTGGCTTAATGGTTTTTTGTGGAGTGATTATTTATTTTGGTTAAACTGGAAAGGGAAAAGTAAATGAGAGGGAAGAGTTCTTCCTCATGAATAAGAATGATCCTAAGACGAATATCTAACTATTGTCAGAAGAACCTCATGAGAAGAACTTTTAATACTTCAAGGTCTCAATGAGTATGTAATGCTTTTAGAAATTATATTTTTTTAATGGCCTCTAACTTTATATATCGTTCATCACAATTTAGAGCTGGTACTTCTTCAAAGTGGTAGAAGACTAATCATGCAGCAATGGCACCAGGCGGTGGATGGGATGAATCAGTAGCAGTCAATAAAGAAAAAGGTTTTTACAATCATTCTGCTAATTCTGTGACTTCCTATGGCTCTGTTTACTGTGTTTGGGGAACTAAGGAGAACATTAGGGTAGAAGAATTTCAGGAATTTATTGACGATCCAACAGAACATGGATTTGGTATAGACGCATTAATGAATACCTGCAAACCAATAGACACATCATTAATGAACGGACAAACTCCATACCCAAGAGTTTTCTCTTAAAACTGTCAAAACAAATAACTATAAAGGCGATTAAAATCAAGATGCTGCGCTGACTTAGGTTAGTTTTTTCTATGTGATGTCTTATTGAGCTATATCAGCTATAACGGGTTGGTATAAATATAGTTAGATTATGCGTCGTTTTTTACTTCTTGCACTAACAGCGGGAATTTCTATTCCAATAGTTGCTTGTAGTCCCAAGAAGAAAACATCAATTGAACCTGTAGTAGTCAAAACTCTTATTAGTGCGTCTAAGTCGTGGAATGGAGATTCTTTCAGATATCCAAAAGGGCAAGCAGAAATGAAACTTGAAAAAATAACTGCTCAACCTGGTTTTAAAACACCCCTTCATTTGCATCCACAGCCTGGGATCATATATGTACAAAAAGGAACTCTTTTTTGTAAAACTAGTGACGGAAAATCTCTGACAGTAAAGGCTGGTGAAAGCTTCGCTGCATCCCAGAACACCGCTCATTATTGTCAAAATAATGGTACTGAAGATATGGTGGTTTTTAGCGCCTCAGCTGGTTCTAAAGGTAATAACACAACTGTCCCGATAGAATAAATAAACGTTTTTTATTTGAAATTAGAAGATTTAAAGCAAATGCTATCGGAACCAGAAGGGCTGACATACGTCAGCCCTTTTTTCATGACCAGTCGGAAAATCTAAATATCTACTCTATGGCAAAAAATCCTTTTGCCTTAGTGCTTTGCCATTACGAACAAATGAACTTCTCTGGTACTTTGCGAAAGCTTTTGTTGTGATTACTTATCTTCCTATTGGAGAATCTCAGATTATTGGAGGCATTGTTCCTAATCTGATTGCTTTTAGTTTGTTTCTTGGGAAAATTGGATATTTTGCTTTGACTGGGAAAATGTCTGAGATGTTCCGCTAGAAAAACAAGAAATAATGAAAAGAATTATAAAAGTGGGAACTAATGGGAATTTCAATTGCTTTTGCTCTTGTAAATATTGCAGTACTTGCAAGGTTCTTTTATCTCTCCTACCGAATGACAAGAAATTAAAAATAAATTCTGTTTGAATCTATTGTGATTATTCTTTCTAATCATGTAATGATATAAGTTGCCTTTTTTAGGCATAGTGAACTAGGTATAAACCTTAAGGAAAGTAACATTGCCAGATCATATTAATTCGACAATCAAATTGCGACATCTAACGGAACTAGAAATGAAGTTGACATTAGAAAGGTCAATAATTTTGGAGTTTTTAATCAAATACCAAAGAGCAAATTTTTGAAATCCATAAGCTTACAAAAAATTAACAACTTAAGTATTGAGATTTGTACCACTTGTAGTGTTTAAAAATTTAGCCTAATTTATTATTTTTTCTCCTTCCTCTTCTCTCTGGCAAGTGCATCATTGTTTAGAGTTGTATTTATCAAGTCTTGATAGTCTCCACCTGCTGAGGCGAGACCAAACATCACAATAAAACCTAAGCTCGCAATAATCGTCACTATCCATGTGCCTGTCCCCATATTGAGGGGGATTGCAAATAATGGAGTAGGCATTAGAAATATGTTAATAAAAATATCTTAGACATTTATATATAGCTTTTCATATTTATTCGTCTTGGCAATGCTCTTGGCTTACAGATCAAGAGTTCCCCAGGTATAAATCTTTCATAATTATTTCATATAGTTCTTTTAAACAGGCATTATTCCGACGTATCAACCTTGTTTTAAAAACAGTGATTTTTATTAAATGTTGTCTGAATGGTCTTCATCTTATAACTGCATAATTGTTTCAAAGTCATACCAGAAGTAGATAGCCCATCCTAAAAATGATGTATTAATATTGCTGTTGATTCTGCTGGTTGAGATCAGACAATCACTGGAACGAATCAAACAAGTGAATCCGTAGTTAATAACAGCAGCAAAGAAACCCATCATCGTGAGAAGGCCATTCATTAGCTCTACTGTTTTTCAATAGCCAGTTTCTTTATTCATTAAACAAAAGCTGGAATGATTTGACCAGTTGAGAAGCAGGAAACTAGAAAACTAAAAATTCCATCATCTCCCAAGGCCATTTGCCTTTTTTGCTTCTTCTGGGTAACTGGTTAATCCTCGACAAGCTGAGGTTGTGTTTCACGGCCAAAGATGTTTGCTTGCCATCCTCACTGATTACCTGAGATGAGGTTTAACTTGTCATTACTAGATTTGCGATGAGGTGAAATAATGTAAAGTATGAATTTTCAAAGGGAAAGAAAAGATACGGTCGGGTAAGGCTTTTGCGCTTTAAGTGTGATTAAGAAAGGAGTAGAACTTGTCTATTAACAGGCAAGGTTCGAGCATTCCTATCTATAGATTAATTTGATAATAAATATGAATTAATCAAAGAAAACACATTTTTTCATAATGCTTAGTTATTTAAATTAATGATTAGTCGTATCAATTAAATATAGAACAGACAAATCCTGGTTGGATTCTGCGACTTTTCTTCTTAAAAAAGTCAAGGCTTCTTCATTCATCTGTGATTCGGAAATCATTTTTTCTGCTTCTCTTATACCGTGCTCAAGATTTTTAATTTTTAATTGAAGAATTTTCCCATCTCTTTTGCATTGCTCAAGTGTTAACTTATCAATCATTTCAGGATATTTATCGATAACTAATTTGCTTAGCTTACAAGATCAAATAATCTATTAAGAAATAGCAATCTAGTTTCTAGTGTTTTATTACTATATTCAATCTGTTGTTTTTTTAAAATTGATTGGCCATCTATTCCTAAATTTGAAGAAATAAATTCCTTATCCTCTTCAATCCATGTATTAACCATGACATTATCTGTTTCAACATGAAATTGTATTCCATAAGCTAATGATCCAATTTTAAATAGTTGTTCCTCACATCGACTACTGCCAGCAATCAGCTTTGCTGAAGTAGGTAATAGGATTCTATCTCCGTGCCAATGCAATACAGGAAAGGGTTTAGCCAAAAGTGTTGTAAGTTTATTTTCCAATTCATATCCATGAGAAGAAATAGTGTGCCATCCAATTTCTGCCAATGGTTGAAGAGATGTTCTATCTCGAAGCACTTCAACATCACCCCCGGCAGCATAGGCTAAAAGCTGAGCACCCAAACAAACACCAATAATTCCAATATTTTGATTTAAGGCTTCTTTTAGTAGATCAACTTCTTTTATAAGCCATGGATAGTTCGAATTTCCAATATCTCTGATGCCCATTGAGCCACCCAACACCAATAACAAATCTCCGTTATTTAATTCTGGAAGTGAATCATCTAGATCCAAACGAAAAGTACAGATAGAAAAGCCTCTATGCTCTGCTATTGATTCAAACAATCCAGCTCCCTCACGTTCTAAATGCTGAAGAACAACTAAACGACTCATCAAGATCAAAAATCTACATTTTGATTTGGAGTGAAGACGGAGCAATACAATTTGATGAATAATTCTGCTTCACTTTCGTCTTTGCCCTCATATTTGAGCTTAAGATCTTTTATTGCTACTAAAGCAGTTTTCTCTCTTAGCCTATACCTGGCACAGGTATCTAGAACTTTAAACATTCTTGTTGTTACAGCTTTTGATGGAGAAATCAAACACAACAAAAGAGTTGACAGTAGAAGACATTTCATATTCATAATTCAATCATCTTTTTTAGATAAAGCTCTAGTTCATTGAAACCATTTATTGCTTTTAAACATAAAATCATTCCAGAGGAAGATAAAGACTACACTTCAATGTCTATAAAAATACTTAAAGTCCAAGTTAATGGAATTGGCATTAATGTAGTGTTTGATTAAAGATTTTTAAGTTCCTCATCTGTTATCGGGCATAAGCTATCTGAACAATTATATGGTTTGTTCATCTCTCCAACCAATTCAGATCCACCAATAATTAAATTATGCTTAGACATTCTATAAAACTTCTCATGAACACTATTGCTAAATTTATTTTCCTTCTCATACTCTAAATCAATTGGATCAATATTTTTATCGAACCACTCGTCGTATTGTATATAATTTGGCGTTGCATAGTAGGTCATATAGCTAGATTAATATGACATAAGCAAAAATACCAGCCTAATGTAGGTATAGAGATTTATTCTTTGGATCAGGCTAAAAAATAACTATAGAAATACAAAGGTTGGGAGGGAATGAAAATTGCGTTAATAAAAAAGAATCATTCCTTGATTGACCTGAAACTCTTTATTCTTCTTCGCTTTTGTTCATCTTTTCAAATTAAGATATTTTCATGAAATAAGAATGTAATCAATATTACAAAGAAATATCTATCCATCAAAGCAAGATCTAGCTCTAGAGAAAATAGAAATAATAATCAATTTGTGAGTTATTTGTTATTAATTAAGTCTTTATTTTCATTGACAACAAGATTGTTGAGATATTTCTTTTTCAGGCGCTTCTTTTTATCCTTCAAGAATTTTTTCAACTGTTGAAGCTTCAAAGCAATCAGTGATAAATTTCAGAACATATTCAATGTAACCCTAAGCTAGTTTAAGGGAGAACATTTTGGCGAACTGTCCTTTCCATTAGGTTTTTGAATTTTAGAAATATCCAAGTCAGATATCTCCAATCCATACAGTTCAGAGATCTTTGTCATTGCTAAACCTTCTGCACCTGTCCATGCTTCAGATAAAACACTCCATGTTTTCCGACTAAATTCAATTCCTAGATTTTCATTATTAGCTCTTTTTTGATCTACATTCATAACTTTTTTCAACCCTTTTTCACTTAGATGACTTTTAATTCTTAAGAAAACAACCTCCAGCATTGAATAGTAGAACTTCTCCATAGCTTTGTTATATGCCCATTCAGCTTCTTTTTGAGCCTTTCTTGCAGATTCATTTGTGATTTCCATATTAATTTTCTAGTGTTTTCTAGATAATATCGCTTAATAGATTATTTATTAAAAATCAAATTTGAACATGACATTTAAAAACCTATTCCTAAGTGCTAGCCTCAAAAATCCAATTCGACTCTAAGGCGAACAGGATTTTCCTGAAACCAATGGATTTCTCAATTTAAGTAAAATGACTTTAGAATTAACAGGGTTAGTTGAAGATTTCATAACAACAAGACTTCTATCAAAAATAGAACTTGATTTCCTAGAAAGTGAACTCTGGGAAACAATCGAGCATATTGATGAAATAACTTCATTAACCTCCGCTCCAACTAATGTCTCTAGGGAATTGGAATTAAAAGATGGTTCAGCATGGCAATTATGTTGTGCGGCTGTTCTTGATGCTTCAAGGCCACAAAAAAAATCACGCACAGATAATTTTAAGAAATTATTAGAAAAATATTCACTCGAATAGTCTTTTTTTGATAGCTGATGATCTCTCTAAAAAATAATATATTTAATTAAGGTAAATCCCTCTTATCGAAAAAATAATTTTCTAAATTGATATAAAAGCATTCCTGTTTTCTCATAAATATGTTTTGTCTCCTTTTTAATCTCTAGTCCATAAGGGTTGACAAAAATGCTTAACAATATTGTTAAAGCTGTAATTGGGTTTTTACTTGACTTTATATCTTGATATTTTTCATTTCTCAATCTATAGATCACACTCTTATCTAACAAATCCTCAAGAGCTAATAATGTTTTTTCTTTTTCAGTTTTAGTTATTGTAGACAACAAAACCATTAAGGCTTTTATAGATGAATGGTCTCCATTAATAACCTTTCTAAGGACACTTTGGTAAAGATTCTCCCATTTATAGGGTTCATTCCTAAAAAGATTAGAAGCTGGTTCGATTGAATTGAGCTTTAACAATCTTTTTTGTTCTTCCTTCTCTCCTTGAGAGGAAGTCCAATATTCATACAATGGTGATGATTTTGCGATTTTCATCTTTCTTTATTGAAAATAATAGTGAATGTTCATTATTAGTCAGATAGATATGGATAATTTCATTATCACTACATTTTTGATATACATCCAGAGTATTCCTAGATTTATAATTTTTCAGATGTTCTGGTTGAACCCATTAGATAGTAAGGTAGTTCTACCATCCATAGGAAGGTAAGTTTAGAATATCGCTAGTTAAAGAATAATTAAATTATGCAATTGTTTTGAGCAGATTTGTTTGATTTGACATCTTTTTAAATTACATAAATTTTAGTCTTTAAGATGAAGGTTTATCAAACCTAATTCTCTTTATATAAATTAAAAGGGTTATGCGCAATAAATTTTTGCTGTGTTAATGACACCTATTGAATAATTACCAATATCTAATCCTAATGCTTCCAACGTTTTGTATGCATCAATCTCACCAGCTGCAAATTTACTGCATGCAGCACTTACTTGAGAAGGACTTGAAGTTAAAACTTTTATGGGTAATAAGAACACTAAATATAACGGTAGAAAAAGAACTTTTTTCATTAGGAACTTAACTATTTTGAAAAGTTTTCTCAAGTGAACTAACTTGAGCTCTGTACTGATCACCTTGAGAGCCACACAATTTTTCATGTTCAGTTAGAGGAATCCAAGACCAATCAAGCCTGAAAGTCAAAGACCAAAACATAATGAGATGACCAATTAAAAGAATTGGCCAATCAAGTCCAATAAATTCAGAATGAAAAACAGGATGCATTACTATTTAAACAAAAATGGAAGAACCAACTTGGAATGAGCCAGCCAAAATGATAAGAGTAGGAATATTCCATAAAACCAATAGCTTCGCTGCAGTGGTCTTATCAAATGCAATCATGAACAGGGAAAACTAACTTCACGAAATCTTAACTAACTTAATTGCAGATTCATGCAAGGGTTAGGTAGGGAGAACCAGTACTGTTGATGTAAAGCAAAAGAGAATAAAACATTAAAAACTGCTTATATTGATCAATTTCATCTTAAAAAGCTACTAGTTAATGAGAGGTGCTTATGAGCGGAGATAATATGCTAGGTGAGCAGCCCTTAAAATTTTACTCAGAAGAAGTAACTGATACTAAGATTGAATTGGTTCATCGACTGTTAATATTGAATGCTCAAAAAAACTCAATAATTGATTTAGACCGTAAACACAAAGAATGGGGAAATGAAGTTGCAAGTTAGTTAATTCATATTAATTAACTTTTATTTATCATTTTTAGATAACAATAAATAAATATTTTTAACAGTTATAATGCCGGTAAATTCTACTGTTTTTTCACAGTATTACTAAGCATTGGATATATTGTTCAAATAGTATTTAAATTCTAACTAGATTCTTTTAATTAATGATGAAAAGGCTAAGCGCTTGCTTCATGGTGATTTTATGCATCCTTACTATGACTCCAAGTCAAGTAAATGCAACTACAAATGAACTCCCCGAATGTATTATTAAAACGCACTGCGCAAGAGAAAACTTTAAAGTAAATGATTTAGAAAAAGCTTTTAAAAAAGCTACCAAAATAATCTCAGAAACCGAAAGAACAAAAATCGTTGAGCAAACTAAGTCTTACATTCATGCTGAAGCAAAGACAAAATGGAGAAGATATACCGATGATTTACTACTCAAAGCAATACCAGAGAAAAGCGTTATTCAAGTCAGATCAGAATCAAGAGTTGGAGTTGGAGATAACGGAGTCAATCAGAGGCGAGTTGATGATTTTGCTTATCGTCTAATGACAGAACCTGACATCGCTAGCTAACAAACAAAAGTTACGCAATATAAAATCAAGCGAATTTACTCTTCATAACAAAAACACATATTGGATTAAGAATGTTTGCGAAGGTATGGTCTAAAAATAAAAGTTGAGTGATTTTTTATACAGATCGCTTTTTTATTTATGCCTCTAGCAGCATTTGAACCTGGACAAGAAATGGCTATTGCCAACTTTTTCCTAGCTATATTTTGTCTTTTTACAGTTGCACTCCCTTTATTACTAGTTACTCGCGCGGATAAAACACAAGAGAATCGTAATTTTATTGCAGCAACAGTTAATCCCTGGTCTCAAATAGGTAAAGAAGTAGAAGTAACCCCAGTAGTTCTCTCTGGAATTAGTCCAACAATTGAACTACAACCAAAAATAGAAGCCATCTCCGATACCGATGCAGAACCAATTTTGGAATCAGAAGGAGTTATTTCTATAGAAACCAAAAAGTCTGGAGAACTAGAAAATATATCTGCTGAGGAGCCGGCTACCAATGACGAAGTGTTAGCTGCTTAAATAAACAAATGACAATCATTAATTCTTTTAATTAATAGAAATTTAGTCAGGGGCACGAGAGCCCCTTTTTTGTTTGAAAGTTTTATTCATCTTTATTTGTCAGATTTATATAAAGGACATTTGGATTATTACATCCAACTTTATAAGCTTATATCTACTTTTTATACTCCCTCGAAAACCTTCAATGTCTGTTTATTTAGTATTTACCTTCGAAAGGTATCTTTCATACTTACGTCAAGATTTCTTTAGAGACAGATCGATAGGGGGCTCAGCCAAAACTCCACATAAAAAATCTGACAAAATCGAACAATACGTTTGAATTTGAAGTTCAATGGCTTTCGTATAACTGACTAGTCAAGTTCACTGAAATAACTACTAGCTAGCTAAGCTTGCCAAAGAAACATAAAGGACAATTGGCAAATTCACTATGGTTTACTTTAACACTGGATAAATAAAAAAGGTTTGATTACAGATAAATTTTTCTTAACATTTCTTCCTTTTACGTATTCGGATTACTCATATGACATTAAATTCTCAAAGTTGTGGAGCAAACAAACACGGCATGATGAATAAATGAAACGATTATTACTTCTATCTCTGATATTTTTATATTTCTTTTTTATTTCGATATTCCCAGTTAAGGCTGTTACAGAATTTGAAATGTACCTAACTGACTTCTACCAAAAACAAGAGAGCGCTAGTGCAATACTTAAAGAAATAGAAAGAGATCTCAAGAATGGCTCAAGAAAAAACGTATGTGCCAAGCAAAAAAAGGCTGCTAAATACGGAATTGAAGCTACAAAGTCGCTGATAAAAGCATTTAAAATCAGTGGAAGTACTACTCAAATGGAAAATATACAATCAGGTCTCAATAAATGGAAGGAGTTAAGAGACTATTGCTAAACATTTCTAATTAAAAATAATTTTATACGCACTTTTTTTATTGTTCTTTTATTTTATAAACATCAAAAATTCTTTATTTGTTCAGTATAGAAGACGAGTTATAAAGAGTTAAACCCTTCAAAAAAAATCAAATTCGATATAGCCGATACAAGTTATAATCTTCGAAAAGTTGTTTAATTTCATTTTGCTGATTGTTTTCTAATTTAAAACACTAGGAATATAAATATAATAAATATTATTTTCTGGGAAATAATAATCAAGATTTAATATAAAAAATAGTGTAACATAAGTATGAATTAAATATACTTCAAATTAAGAATGTATTGGGTATAATAGAATGATAAATGTAACTGTCTATTTACCTACTCCAGTAAAAACGAATCCATTAAGTATACAAAAATCATAAGCATAAATCTTTAAAGTGTCAGGCATATCCCTCCATTTCATTTCTTCAATATCGTTTAATTGCTCCGCACTTAGATTATTGTCTTTTGCATAAGCTTCCATCATTTTCGACCAGCTGTCAGAATAAGTATCTACGTAGAATGCTTTTTGATTTTGATCAAAAAAATTAATCTTATCCTGCTGGCTAGTCACGTCATTGGAAAGTTTTTTATAATGTTCGATGTCAGATGGCATGCTTATTCTTTTAGTATTTCCTAAACCAACCTAATGAATTTGGGATTATAAAGTGGCGAGGATCATGAAATCTATACATATAGTTATCAGAAGAAAAAGATTCAATGTTTAATTAATGGATGAGTTGATAAAACTGACGGAAAAAGTCTGTGTAAAAGGAATGCAAATCATGATTTCAACAAGGTCAATCCCATTGAGGACTAACACGCCTCCAACCTGTTGCCTATAAATCTATCCATAACTTTATAGCCAAATCTCTTCTCAACAGCTTTCTATTCTTTAAGAATGGTATTCCGTTATCTTCCATTTTTCCTTAACTACCAACACTATGAGATTTTGCTCCCAACTCTCCCAATCGTAACTAAATCACAAAAACCATTCACCTTCAATCTCTTTAATCCAGCCATTTTTCTTCACAGCAAAGTCAAAACTTGATTGCATAAAAAAATTTTATGCTAATTTGATGGAGCTTTTTTATCAGGTAGTCTAGACTTTTTTAGGTAGATCATTCATACCATCTTTTGGAATACTGAAAGAAGTGTGGAGTTTCATAATAGATTTTTAATTTATCTAGTTCTAAACTACTCAAGCTTGATGTGCATGCTTATAACCACAGTAAATCCTTCGCCTAGCACTACTCAATGTAGAAAGCGTTCAGGCTAGTTTGAAATAATCTAATTAATTATATTCTAATTATCAATAATCCTTCTAAAATTAATCAATAAACTTTTACCGACAAATTAAAGACAATAATCAAAATCAATTTAATTTAATTTAATTTAATTTAATTTAATTTAATTTAATTTAATTTAATTTACTAAATAACTTCAAAATAATTTTCATATACAGCATTGCCAATCAAGGTTTCTGTTATTTGTAACATAAGGAGCAGGGGTACATACCTGTTCTCCATCAGAAGAGATATAGCACCTTTCAATACCCCAGCCTTTTTCTACTATTTTGACTTCTGTGGCTCCCTTTAGAGAGGAGAAAGTAAATTTGCGATTCATAATCATTTTCAAGAGCAACTAAACTTTTCTAGCTACTAGATAAGCTTTATCAATCAGTAATAAAATCCATTGACATGAAATCAAGTACAAAGAATACAAACTTAATGAATTTATATATTTTCTCTAGAAGGTTCGCATCTTAAATTTTATCAATATATTCTGGGATAAATTGGAAT
The DNA here is from genome assembly GCA_003216275.1 of Prochlorococcus sp. AG-402-P18. Classification (GTDB taxonomy): domain Bacteria; phylum Cyanobacteriota; class Cyanobacteriia; order PCC-6307; family Cyanobiaceae; genus Prochlorococcus_B. Next base: position 72,646 of record QCJC01000006.1, read on the forward strand.
AATTTATTTTATTGAGAATAAGAAGATTTTCAAATCAACAGCATGAACACTAAAATACAATTCCTAAAATATATGAATAAATAAAAAATATCTATAAATAAGCGCGGCCAAAGGAAGAATGAATGAATGAATGAATGAATGAAGTAAAGATTAAATAGATACGTTTATATTTACCTATTTAGATGCTGTTGTTTGGATATCTGATTAGTCAAATAAACTAATTTTTGAGTAATTCCAGTTTCCTTCATCGAGTGACCCGCGCTCTCAATTACATAAAGATTAGCAGAAGGAAGTGCTTTTTTAAGATCCCAAGCGCTCCTCATAGGACATACAATGTCATATCTTCCCTGAACAATAGAGATAGGAATATTTACAATGTTAGATATATTTTTAAGAATATAATTCTCTTCAAGGAAGATATTATTTATGAAATAATGGCATTCAATTCGAGCAAAAGAATCTGAGAAATTTTCATTATAAGCTTTCTTAATTGATAGTTTTTTAGGAATAAGATGACTTGTTGACATTTCCCATCTTGTCCAGGCCTGAGCAGCTTCAGCTCTAATTGTCAAATCTTCGCTTGTCAATCTTTTATAAAAAGCCTTAATCATATCCTCTCTCTCTTCTATTGGAATCTGCGATTTAAAGAGATCAAACTCCTGAGGGAAAACTTCACTCGCTCCCTTTTGATAGAACCATTTCAATTCTGTATCTCGGCATAAAAAAATACCTCTAAGAGTAAGACTTAAAACTTTTTCTGGATATTGAATGGCATATATCAAACTCAATGTAGAGCCCCATGATCCTCCAAAGACATGCCAGGATCCTATTCTCAAAAAATTACGTACTTTTTCTATGTCTTCTATCAAATGATTAGTTGTATTTTCTATTAATTCAGAATGAGGCCTAGAACTGCCACAACCTCTCTGGTCAAATTGAACAATATTAAATACTTCTGGATCAAAATATCTTCTATAAACTGGTTGACTGCCACCACCAGGACCGCCATGAATAACTAAAATAGGTATCCCACTTGGATTGCCACTTTTTTCCCAATAGATTGAATGTAAAGAACTTACTTCTAAAATACCTTGCTCGTTAGGTTCTATTTCTGGAAATATCATTTTTAGTCAATACAAGTCTTTTCCACTTTTTAGCCATTCAACTTTAATTCAGGCATCAATATCAGGATTAGCTATAAAAGATTTATTAAAAAGGAGCTTATTAATGCCTAAAAAAATTGGCTCAAAGACATTCTTCTCAATATTGATTCCGCTGGTACTGCCTTTGCCTTAATTATCCTAGCTTTAACTCAGATACCAGTTGGGATAAAAAAATGCAGCTGTAGTTATTTGTATTGGGCAAACTTCAAAAAAATTTGGAAATTAGAAAAGAATCATGCTGAAGCAAATATGATTGCAGTCCAAAAATGTAATGAGAGAAACTAAGGGAATTAAGTGTTCGTATTCAGTCAAAATTAAATAAAAGCCAAAAAGTGTTAATCAATTCTGGATTTTAATCTATAAATCGATAAAAAATAGTTAATGGAAATTAACCTCCACTATGAGTACAGCTCAAACAGTCATAGACCAAAAACTAGCGCAGTTTGGATGGGTGGAATCAATCGCGACTAATTCAATAAATGATTTCAAGTTAACTACATTAAGCTTTGTAGAACCGGTAAGTGATGAGAGAAAAGCTTATTTTCTGACTCTCTTATCTTTCAATGTATATTCTATATAATTTATTGCTACTCATTTCATTTATATATAGTTTTTATCTAGGTTTTGGCTCATTTGTTAAGAAAACATTGATTTCATTTATTAATCTCTTAAACAAAAGAGAGATCTCTTAAATTACTAAATCTTCTCAAGCAAAAATTACAAAGGTAACCTGAAGCCTAATTATTGGGTATTATTTACGATCGCAATTAATCGAAAGATGTATTTATATGTAAAAGAAGTACTCAACTAGCGGTCTGAGTCTGCGCAGGCCGTTTTTTATTGTCTATTAATAAGCTATTAATCAAAATTTCAAAATATTTATATGGCATTGAGCATCGTCATTTTCATGAAGAACCATTAGCAGGCGATTTGTTTTATCCTGATTGATAATGATATTTCAAAGCTCAATCAATTTACTTACACCATAAAAAATTGAGACTAATAAATTTGGCTTCAGCTCGCCATTCAAGTATTAGTAAATTTTACTTGAGTATAAGACGAGGTGTTTTATTCCATGAAAATCAATTAGAACATAATTACTCGATATGGAGGATTATGAAACTAACAACTCCTTTAAACATAATCAAAAATGCATTAAGTGATATTAGTGCAATGCATGATTTTACTTATAAAGTTCCTAATGAAACGAGAGATGAGTTTTGGGACAAAGAATGTATTAATCATCCAACTGCATCTAACTGCAAAGTCTATGAGGCCTGATAGTACACATTAATCTTAATAAAACAAACTCATCAATGGATAATAGATTTTAATGACTGACAGTCCAGACGAACATACAGAGCAACAATGTCAGAGAATTGAGGTTTTAGGTCTCCTTGATTCAAGAAGAAGTCTTGAAGACAACCCTTTGGAGAAATCTCCAGATGGTCATACAAAGCCAAAAAGGTATATCAAGGAATTAGAAAAGCCAGCTAAGAAGTTTTTCATTAATAGAAAAGATTCTCCTGTAAGAAATTTCTGTGAGGATTTTGCAACCAGAGAAGATGCAATAGAAATGTTCGACAAATTACTTTGGGACTCATGGCATTCCTGCAATGCAATGGAAGCTCCTGCTAGAGAATGGTTTGCCGCAAGAGTAAAGGAGTACCAGGACGGAAATAATATTGATTTAATATGTGATTGCAGAAGATTTAGAGGTAACAAAGCAAGCATTGGATTTCAAGACTCTAACCACCCTCTTGATTGTCATGGATATACACTGAAAAAATATATAGAATTTTTATCAGAAGATTCTAAATCTTAATAACAATTTTAAAAAGTCAAAAAAATAAATATGGACATAAAAAGCCCTATTTAACAGGGCTTTTTATTCAAAATAAAATCTAATGATTGTACTTATGACCACGATAGGCCAATTGAGAATCCTGCTCAGATTTAGCATTACTTCTGCAGGTGTTGTAATGATTACGCCTATAAGTTAGCTCAACACAATCTTTTCGCTCTTTGGTGTCTTTGTGTTGGACATAGTTATGCCCACGATAAAGAAGAGTGGTCATCATTCATACTCCGGTTGTTGATCTAAGTCCCCGTTCCTTGGCTTAAATCGAAATGCGCCTCGCAATAAGGCGAGTTGAACGTTTTTGTAGCGATAGCTACAAAAACATTATGGTGTCTTTAATTTTGCTCTGTAGTTCAGCCTGATACAAAACAATGCTTTGATCTAATTCAATCCACAAATTCTTTAATCATCTGAATTGAAACAATCCAATCAAATCGATCAAATATTGTGCACACAAAGCTGAGAAGTCATATACAACGATATATCTGATACTTCCACTGACTTCCTTGGAAAATCTCAATATGTATGCCGGTGTTTCAATTGCAATCTTCTCACTTATATGTAGCTGAACATCTGGAATTGTGCAAAGGAAAAACTTGTTATAACGATTGGCGTAATGAACTTTTCTGTATTTTGTGCCTACTTCATCTGTAAATTTGTCTTGAAAATTATAACGCATATACAGGATTATTCTTAACTAGCAAACTAATTTTTGTTTCCTTAGTAAGAGCTTGGATTATCTCTTTTATGTTGCCTAGCCTTTGAGTGACAACTATCAGCTGACCAACGATTCCTAATGACATCTAAGAAGTCATAGATAAACTCATCTGGACAATCCAGTTCTTCTTGTAACTCAGTAAGTTCATCAATGAAAAAATCAAATGTTCTACTTACTGAACCTGTTTGTTGCTCCACAGAAGGCATCCACTTATTCATAACTTCCAGAATTTAAAAGTAAAGTCTATCTTTTAACTTAAACTAATAATGAAGAACCAAGATAAAAAACACCTGCTATTTTTAGAAGGTCAGAAAAACTAGAAATAATTACTTGGCTGCATTAATTTTGTTTATCGCTTTGACAGCTAGTATTGCAAAAAGCCTAAAGAAAAGAATTTTTACCTAATTTTTGACTTCAGTAGCAAAGATTTCCTAGAAAAACAAAGAAAGCCTTAAGCATGCTTATGCCTTTGAGCTAGTGAAGGCAGCAAGATCAATGCCAGTCGACCTTGCAGTGAAGCAGCCTCATGTTCAAGGTATAAGAACAAGCCTTCAACAAAAAACCTTAAAGAGGAGAACCAACAAATTAATGAGTTAATTAATTTTCACACCCTCCTTTGCAATTCATATAGAGATAAGTCCAGATAAATTTTAAATTATGAGATTAAACATTAAATCACATCTGAGATCGGTTGATTTATTGAAGCAATTGTGAAAGCTCTCTAATTCATCAAACGACACCTAATTTCATCCCACTTTTTACTTTCGCAAGAATTTTATCGTCAAGGTCATTATCTGTTTGAAGGACTAGCCACTCAATCGCGGAGATAATGAAAGCCTTCATTTGTTTCTTGAAAAATTTCTTCAACATCAAAAAGAGTATTGGTTTAAGTAACAAAAAAAAGAAACTAACCATTGCCAATCTATTTATTCAATATCGTTTTAACTCAAATCTTCAAATATTGGTAAAACCAGCCTATTAAAATTCGTATTGCACTACAACATCTTTCAGATCAGTTGGGTAGATTCTGAAACTTCTTGGCCTGATCAAGGCTTAATCCATATCATGTAATTTGACTTGTAATACTGTTAGTAGTTAATTCTACTTCGATTTTACAAATACCCACCGAAGATCAAAACTGATGACTATTTCATGATCATAATTGCCCTTCACTGATTATCTTTATTTGATAGCCTGTTTTTGATTAGATAAAAATAACAAAATAATTTGAAATTCACTTAATATTTTCAATTAGAAAAATGCTTGGTAACGTCAAAGAAGATGGATCTTCATAAGATACAAAATTAAATGAATAGCATCACAAGGGTAACTTCAATTGGCCTCCCTGCCATTATAGGACTCTCACTAGCCTGGGTTGGTAATAGAGTTATCAGAAACGAGCAAGAGCTGAAAAATCGCGAACTAGAACTCAAGCTTCAACTCAATACACAGTCGACTAAAACTTATAAATAGAAAGAAAAATATATGCAGCATAATATCGGGATAATTTTATTTGATATCGATGGTGTTATCCGAGACGTCACCAATAGCTATCGAATGGCTATTCAAGAAACTGTACATTATTTTTGTAAATGGAAGCCTTCAATACAAGATATTGACTCTATAAAAAGTGAGGGATGTTGGAATAATGATTGGGACTTGAGCCTTGAACTGATTAATCGACATATAAAGGACAATTGTCTTTCATTACCAGCTCCTACTAGAAAAAAGTTAATACAACGCTTTGAAAAGTATTATTTTGGTGGAGATCCCAATCATGACTCTAGTGAATGGTCAGGTTTTATTAATAATGAAACATTATTAGTCAAAAAAGATCTTTTTGAAGAATTAACTCAGCAAAAAATTCAATGGGGTTTTGTAAGTGGAGCTGAATCACCTTCAGCAAAATTCGTCTTAGAGAAAAGACTTGGATTAATATCTGCTCCCTTGATTGCAATGGGTGAGGCACCTGACAAACCAGACCCTACGGGTTTTATCTCATTATCATCCAAACTTTCAAAAATACCCTTAGGTTGTTCCAACACTCCTATTGCATATTTAGGAGACACTGTGGCAGATGTAAAAACAGTTATAAATGCTCGGATTAGGATCCCTCAACAGAAATTTAAAAGTATTGCTATTGCACCACCACATTTACACTTGCTCTCTAATAAGGAGAGACGTCTTAATTATGAGGCCAACTTGAGAAAAGCTGGAGCAGACTTGATAATTCAATCTATGGACAATCTTAGAAATGATATTGTTAATCTGTTTACTAGTAGATATTAATGTAAACATCTAATATTTTTGATATTCCAAACTAGAGCCATTTTAATGAAATATCTACATTAAAAAAATTTCTAATCAACCTGTGCAAAAAGAATTCATGAGGGAAATTACCTTATGTTTTTTGAATATTAAATCAAGCTGAAATTGCTTCAGCATTTATTACATCATCGTCAGTGTTTTCTACATCGTAATTTGATTTCTTATTTTGAAAAATATAGTAGGTAGCACCGCCAGCAAGTGTTGTTGAGACTATTAGCCCAGAAATTAATGTAAGTGCCACAAATCCGCCTATTATCCCACCCTTCAGACGAAGAAGATTTGATTTGATTAAAAGAAGTAAAAGTAATGTTGAAGTTGCTTTTAAAGAAGCGATTCTTAAGGATGTTAAAGGCCAGAAAGGATTAAAGAAAAACATGTTTAAATTTCTTTATTTAAATGTAGAAGCTTTTTGGAGTTATTGAGGAAAAAACTAGAAAAAAGTGAAATTCCTTGTAGTTCCAATAGGTGTAACAAAGACTTGTACAACTTCTTCACTCATGCACTCAGTTGGATAGGAGATCACATTGTTTGCTGTGAATCCTGCACCAATGGCTACCACACCAATCACAAGTATCCATTTTGATCTTTCACTTGAAAAAAGTCTGTTCATCATTTAGGAAACCCATTTAATTTATTCTGTCAAATAGTCTAAAAATTGGGTCAAAAATATATTGATCGATAATTTTATCAGCATTTTGAGAAGTCATTACCCAATAAATACACCATCAAAACAGAGCAGTATTAAAATTCAAGGCAAAAATTTTCTGGATAATTCGAATCAGAATTCAGTTTATTTTCTTGTCTCATTACTTCCCCGTATAGGTCTGGGTTATCTTTTTTAATTTTCATAAGTAGTAAATCAGGACAAAAAGACTCAATGATCCAATAACAAGAACAAGTTGGATAAAGGTTCTTATTAAAGGATCTAAAACCTAAATAATCATCATCTCAACCACCTTGACGGCCATTAAAACCAATAATCTTGATAATGAGTCTGGAGGAATCAAGTACATATCTTCTGACAGACTTACTTCTTGCTTTTATCTTGTATTAACTTGAATTTGTATATTATCTTTGATTGTTTTTGGGATGTGCGGTCAACGTCCAAATATTCGACTAGTCCGTCCTCTGGTGTTCTCTGTTAAACAAAAGAACCGGTTTCCATCTCTTGTAAGTTGTAAGATTGTTTAAAAAATATTAGCTATTAGATTAGGAAGATTTCAATAACATTGCTAATTTCGTACCAGCTCAAACTCTATTTAATTGACCTTCAGATCATTATTGTTATTAGCACATCTACAAGCATTTCTCATCCCTATGCTTCTTGGAATTAAGTCTATAAACAAATTCAACCAAATTAGTTTTCCTTTGCTAACCCCTTTTGCCTTTATCTCACTAGGTCTTGCCTCATTGTTTGAGATGTTAGATCATACGACTACAGATTGGATGTATATAGATCACTCATCAATATATAATTGGCTCTTTTATTCATTTCTTTCTATTGGATTATCGTTTTTTACTATTTCAGTTGCTAAAACCAAATCGATCATAACTACCAATATTTTGTTAATAATTTCCGCTTTTTTTTCTTATTGGTTTCTAGGCAAGTCAACAACTCTTTTAATTGAAGTATTAATAACTATTTTACTAATATCACAATGGTGGAGACGATTTAAAGATTGGGTCTTCTTCATTTATCCGATCATGGGAGTAATCCTTACTACATTTTTTGGAATTCTACTTTCAAGTTCAGGCGAGCAAATATGGCATCTATTTATAGGCCCATCTGGAACGATAAGTGTTTTAGCTTTTTACGCAGTTTTAGAGAGATCAAGAAAAAAAGAAATCATTTCACTTAATAAATTTTAGATCAACTTCAAAATTTCCAAAATTTATTCAAGTGATACTTGGAGCTGTCTTTCTAAATGCGTTAATTCATCGCTTACCGTTAATTAATGCTTAAAAGCTAATGAGTCTAAGTTCTCATAGAAAACACAGAATTTATATTGCTGCAACAATGGGATACGACCTTGGTTCTGAAGATCCAGAAGAATTGGCCTTTTATAAATTGATCAAAAAAGAAATAGGAAAAGACAAAGAAAACCGACATATGGGCATTCAAAGAATTGATTAAGCTAAGATTTTAGAAAATGTCTAAAAATAAAGTAGTTATTCTTTATTACGCTACTTTAAAGTCTTGCGGGTGTAGTTCAGTGGTAGAACGTCAGCTTCCCAAGCTGAATGTCGCCAGTTCGAGTCTGGTCATCCGCTTAAAAGAAAATTAAAACGAAATTCTAATTGTGTGGTGTAACTCACAACACCCAGTTCAGTCCACAGAAAACAAATGATATAGACATAATTTAATTTTAGAGATTTCTATGGATAATCCCTCTAAGGTACAAATTCTTGCTTCATCAAGTGGCTGGGTAGCTACAACATTAAATTTTCTTCCTGGTTTAGGTGCTGGATACCTTTACCAACGTCGCTGGATTCCTTACTTTGTAACTGGAGGAGTTGCAACAGCTTGGTTCCTTCTTGGTGCTATCTTAAACGGTGATACAGAGCCGACAAAAACTGAACAGTTGATTGGAGTAGGAGGCTTAATTTTAATCTCAATCACCACAATGATTGAGGCTAAAATGGCTCAGAAGAAAGCAACATTAGCCGTAGAAGAACAGCTTCAAGCACAAACTCCAAAAAAGAAAGTAGGCCTTTTTCGATAAGAAGTGACTTTTGAAACAACCGATTTCAACATTAAGATTCCTTTTAGCTTCGAATAAAGGGCAGCAGTATATGGCAGTTAAGAAAACAAACAACTGTGAAAGATAAAAAATTGTTTAACTCTTTAGAAAGTTCAAGAAAAAGGACTGAATTAATTTAGTTTTTAACTAGCAAGCTGAAGAAGGTAAATCAATCGCAATGTTTTCAATCCTGAAGTTAGTAAGACCTTTAATAGAGGAAGTTGGACAGATTTATGATTCAACCTATATCACTAGTTATTTACAAAGTAATTAAAGGATAAACTATTTTCTTTCTCTTATTATATTTGCTGTATATATGAGTGGCTGGATCAAGAAAACTTCTCGAGTCAGTTCCTTAAAAGTAAATGTAATCTCTGAGCCTCAAAAGCAAAGAGATATTTGCCTAGATTGGTATGCATACAGAATTGAAACTGAAAAAGCCATTTCAGACCTAAATCTCAACACAGAAAAAGAATCGGATTTAATGGTTTATTGTGAGTTCTTTAGAAATGTAGCTGATACGAATTAACTTTAACAAGGAATTGAATTAGCCCTGTAGTTTTACGTCTTGAAGCTTTCTAATCGATACAACCGAACCAAAAATAATACACTCTCCATTATTTAGTCTTATCGGCTAGTTCAAAATAGAATTCATGACCATTAAAGCTACGGATCTGTGCTAGAAATATAAATGAAATAATCATAAATTTTAAGACTTACTAACTACAAATACATCTAAATGAGCAGTACTAAAGCCATGCCGACAACAAGAACTTTCTCTGAGTTTGCAAAACAAGCTGACTACTCATTCATGGATTCACTCGAAGCTGACCCTCAGGCAACAGAAGATGGTGACGACCACCTAACAAGAGAAGTCTTTTCTGGTCACTATGTGCCAGTCACTCCAACAGCGATTCCAAAACCAGAATATGTCGCTCACAGTAAAACATTGTTTAACGAGTTAGGTCTGAGTCAGGAACTTGCTCTAGATGAACTTTTTCGTCGTCTATTTTCAGGCGATATAAGTGTAGCAACAAAACCAATGCGACCAGTTGGTTGGGCAACCGGTTACGCACTATCTATCTATGGAACTGAATATACTCAACAGTGTCCATTTGGGACAGGTAACGGATATGGAGATGGGAGAGCAATTTCAGTATTTGAAGGTCTCTTTAATGGCAAAAGATGGGAGATGCAACTTAAAGGAGGAGGACCGACACCATACTGCAGAGGAGCTGATGGACGAGCAGTACTTCGATCTAGTGTTCGTGAGTTTTTGGCTCAGGATTATATGCAGTCACTCGGAGTGCCAACATCACGTTCTCTCACACTATATGTCTCTAAATCTGAAACAGTCCGCAGGCCTTGGTACACAAAAGAGTCAAATTCAATCGATCCAGACATCATGGTAGAAACCCCGGCTGCAATCTCAACACGAGTTGCACCATCTTTTTTACGGGTAGGTCAGATAGAACTCTTTGCACGTCGAGTCCGCAAAAATGAACATCAAGGCGCGATGAAAGAGCTCGAGATGATTGTGAAGCACTTAATCCTAAGAAATTACAAGAAAGAAATCGATCCGACTCTTAGCTTTAGCAATCAAGTCGTTGAGATCTCAAATGCCTTCCGAGAACGAATCACATCATTAGTAGCCAATTGGATCCGAGTTGGCTACTGCCAAGGTAATTTTAACAGTGACAACTGCGCTGCAGGTGGTTTCACCCTAGATTACGGTCCCTTTGGATTTTGCGAACTCTTCGATCCCAGATTCCAACCTTGGACAGGAGGTGGTGAACATTTTGCATTCTTCAACCAAGAAGTTGCTGCCAAAGCAAATTATCATATGTTTGTGGAGGCGCTTCGACCTCTTCTTACCGGCAACGCAGAAGCATTGGACAGGCTAGATAGCATCCGCGATGGATTTACTACAGTAATGAAGCAAAAAATGGAGAATATGTGGTCAAAGAAATTAGGCCTAGTCACCTATGACGAACGATTAGTAAATGAAATGCTACATCTCATGGTTCAATCAAAGGTCGACTACACAATCTTTTTCCGAAAGCTTTCAAATATTCCAAACAAACTTACAGAATTAAAAGATAGTTTCTATCAACCAAGTTCAGAACAAGTTGATACCAGGTGGAGCAATTGGCTACAACGATGGCGAGGAAGCATTATGAATAGAGGTGATATAAATAAAATTTCCGCAGAGATGAAACAAATCAACCCAAAATACAGTTGGCGAGAATGGCTTATCGCACCCGCCTACGAAAAGGCCGAGACAGGTGATTACAGCCTCATAAAGGAGCTTCAAGCTGTCCTAGAGAAACCTTATGAGGAACAATCATTAGAAGTACAAAAAAAATATGATCGACTAAAGCCCAAACAATTCTTCGGCGCTGGAGGCATTTCGCATTACAGCTGTTCATCTTGAATCGACATTAGAAGTGAAAGGTGTATGTATTATCGACTAGCGAATATTTAAAATCTATTAATTATCTTCGAGAGAGATCAATAAATATAATTAAATTCTTAAAAAGTTTTTCTATATAGATAACCGTACCAATCATTCTCTCACTAAGGGAAATATCAGAGCATGATATATCCTTTACATTCAAACATGTCAGAAGAAACAAAATCTAAAATCAGAATTTTTCTTCCATTTAGCTGGTTCATACCGGTATTAATTTCATTTGGGGTGATTAATTTCCACCAAATATCTGCAGGGATTACACCTATATCTATTTAGAGATATGTCATTACACACAGCTGAATACTACGAATCAATAGTTGAAGCTTCAATCAAAGGTGAGTTATGGGGTCTAGATCAATTTCCCAATATTACTTATCTACTAGAAATTAATTTTGACCCTTCCGTTTATAAATAATGGTTGATCACGGTATAACAATCCTATAAATAGAGGATAGAAAGGTAATTATGTAGGTTAGAAATTATCAACAACATTTGCCAAAATAATAAATAATAATTGGAAATTTTGAAGAAAAAATGACTGATAACATATCTATTTTCAAGTTGCCGAAGGTTAATCAACAAAATTTAGCAACAACAAATTACTAAATTTGACACAGTTTTTCAATCTCTCCATAATTCATACGTTAAATAAATCTTTAAGATTTATTATAGGAAAAATATAAAATTAACTGTAATTTTTTGCCAAATGATCTCTGCATCTCTAAGAAGGTAGATAGCTTCTTTCCTACCAACGGCTCTCTCTGCATCATTCATCAACCTAACGTATCTCTCTCTCAAAACCTGCTTTTCGAAAACAGCTTTGGAAAACATATTATGATTTTCAGTTCGATCCACTCCTTTGTTTTTGGCAATATTCTTTCTAAACCCATATAGATATTTCGCTCTAACCCGAACATTGTGCCTACTCATTTTACTAAACTTGTTAACTGATATATCACTTAAATATTCTGTGAAGGGTTAATATCAACCGCGTGTAGTGTTAACCTCCAAAGTTTTTTATTTAATCAAGGAAGCTTGACTAACCTCGACTCCATAGTCTTTAGCAAGATCAATCAACTCTTGTAATGATAAGTTAACTAGATAGTTGCGAATGCATTGATAAGCGTTAAAGCTCTCAATACTTTTTCTCTCATTGAACATTGAACGAGAAATTCATAAGGCTAAGGCTTCTTTAGTGAAGATTGCAAATTTACAGATATTAAAATCCTATTCACTGCATATGCTTTTTGCCTTTAAAGCTTCTTAAAAAAATCGAAAAAAGAAAGAGCATTAAAGATGCCTTAAAGTCGCATCTAAAAAATGACCTATTAATATTTTTATTTTAACAAAGCTAACGATGGGAGAAACAAAGAAAAGCAAGAAACTTGGATTTCTCCAAAAAAGTCAAAGAGATTAGGGAATAAGGAGTTAGTCAAAGAAGAAAAAAGAAGGCATATCTCATGGTCTCCCTGGCCAACTGCCAATTTCAAAACTCGTTACCCCGCTTTCCCGTTAGTTATGACTGTTTTAATAGTAATGAGTTTACGCTGGCTAACTTCTGGAAAATAAATTAATTAGTTAATTATCAGAAGAAATGAGAAGTTGTTAATTGAAGGCTGTTATTTAAAAATGAAAATATGAGATATTTCTTGGAGGAGCAGAACGAGTAGAACATATACCAAATTGCAAGCACTCCATCACATCATCATCATATTTTGGCTTGTAATTAGAAATTAAATCAGATATTTCATTAGCTTCCATAGGTAGCACAGAAAAATTGTCGAATAATTGCTTTGAAAAAGGCATGATTAACGCTCTAGAGCTACTTTATTTCTACTCATATTTTCTTAAGAAATCTATGGGGATGATCACTCAAGTATTTATACAGTCCAAAAAAAAGACAACCAATTATTGAGATTCTTCTCTCTCTCTATAACTATCAGGAGATTGTAGATATGACGTCTGGCCAAGATATGGATCTTCACCAAAAAGATCATTCATTTGCTTTTGTGTCATTTCCTTAGGAGCTTCAACTATTTCACCAGATTCAATTTGATTAGGCGATAAGTCTATTTCAACTGCTTGAAGTCCAGCAGAGCAAATAATGAAAAGAAAGCCTAGGAAGATAAAAAAAATGCGAAGTAGCAGTGACTCTCCCATATTTATTAAAAATTACTTACTAAAAGACTTTGAGTATTCAACCTCCTCAATGGTCTCTTTTAAAATTGCCTTTTCTTTATTGTAAGAAAGCATCCACCTTCGTCAAATGCTAAGAAGGGGAATACACTGATAAAGAAAGCAAATGTCAGAGAATGAATTTTTTTACCAAAATCAGTATTGAATTTAGTTGATAATAAACAATTTTTTTAAACCCCGTATAATTCAAAAGGATCAAAATTTTATATATGTTTAGTTATTGGGCTTTATTTGCAAATTCAATAATTCTATGAATAAATAACTAATTATGAATTCATTCCATATCCATTTCCATCTCGATTTCATCCATCGAAGACTTATTATTTTCATTAACTAATGGTTCTTCAATTATTTGAGGCAATGTGTTCTCACTTACATCAGGCAAAGATTGTTTAATGACAATTCCAAAAGGATTATCCCCTTCATTATCAGAAATCAATGATCCGTCTAATTCAAAATCATCATCTATATTGGTTTGTAATTCTGGCTCTACTTGAAGGTTGTTATTTTCTTTAGCTATGCTTTCACTTTTATCTTTTATAAGTAATTTCGAAAGATCAACAATATCAATAACTATAGACTTTTGACTTACATACATATCTCGTATCAAATCATTGATTTCATTAGACTTTGAAGAATCCGAAAAGAATGCATAAGCAGTCCAACCTGCAAGAATAGTCGATATTAAAACTATAGAAATAAAAGCAGAATACATTGCTCTTAATATTGTTCTGATCATTATGTAATTTATATATTTTTTAATCTAGGCAATATAATTGACTCTTAAAACACCTCTTCACACCCTGTAAAGCGCATAAATACTTGGGGGTTACCCTCATCGTCTGATTAACGATAGAAGTTGGCAGTGTTTACGTGAATATTTAGATGGCTAAATTATGATTCTCATTCAACTAAAGGGTTAAATCCCAAAAATTCAAAAAATTGATCCTTACCAATTTCAATAAGATAGGACAAGTCATGATAATGAATTGGAATGCTTAGAGGTTTATATCTGCTCATTGGAACCAAAAGCCCTCCAACAGAAGAGTTATCTTTTTTTTTATAAAGATTAAACGCTAAGCTACTTTATGAGTATTTTCAATGGATTCATCTAATTCTTTGTATTTTTGCTCAAAGTAAATAATCTTTTTTGTTTCTGTCATTTCATCGGAATAAAATTTAACTGCTAAATGAGAAAGCAAATTGTCTCCACTCATCAATTAATCATTCAATACTATATTCATTAAACCGAAAGAACAACGATTAGGCCAGGCTAAACACATTTACTTTTAAGATCTTGTTAACTTTCTAGTAGGAATTCGAAAATCAGTCTACAAACCTTATTATGAAATAAGAGGGAAATGAATCAACTCTGCTAATCAAGTATAAATACCTGAGTGTTTACTCTCTTGGTATCATTGCCAAAAGAGTAGTAGATGTGTAATAAGGCTCTTTAAAGGTTTCACAATGTCCAACAGAAATCGATTTGCCCAATTAAGCACTGAAGCAGTTGAAAACGCTGCTCACAATGTTCTGACTCAACTTGCTGAAAGACTTAATCTCTCAAAGCACCAATCCCGAAATGATGAGGAATTGGAGTGCTTGCAATTTGGCATCTGTTCTTATGAGCCACAACCACAAAGGGTAACTTTTTAGGAATAAATAATGAAAATCATCGAACTACTCTTATTATTTTCGTCATTGTCATTGACATTCTTAGGCTTTTCATTTCTCATCATTTAGATTATTTAGAATCGTCAATCATTTCTAGATGGATCTAGAAAAAAGATAGCTATAGAATCTGATAGAACAGACAACTAAATCAATTTTGTATATTTAAGGATTACTAAAAGCTAAATAAATTAATCAAGGCAATAAGCGTTACTTTTATTGCTGAATAGAGCAATTTATTTATTTGTTATCCGAATCCTCTAGTAGATCCGAATATTCAGGAGTAGGTGATATTGGCAACTCAGAAGCGCTATTAGTAGACCTGACTAACAAAGCAGTTAATTCTTTTGTCCTTTTATTGTTAATTACATTGCTCCCGTGAGCTGAAACAGCTGACCCAGCAACGAAAATAGAAATTGGCTTCCACCAAGGTAAAGACTGAAAGTCATTCTTTTCTACTTCTGACCACAAAAAACCTAACCCAATCAAAACTCCAAATACAGCACCAGACCATTGGCATATTTCGCCAGAAATAGATTTAGAATTTTCAGCGGCAATGATTTGATCTTCCATTTGATTAGAAATCCGAGAATAAAGGACATAATCTCTCAATTTACATAAAAACACTTTTTAAAACTAATGAAAATAAGTAATTCATCCAATTTGCTCCAATAATCATCTTAAGCCTTAAACAAATGATCATCCTACTCAAAACTATTTATTCCAATTGCTGCTTGTCTTTTAGTAGATAGAAATAGGTTGTTCTCATTTAAGAAAAGCATACATTAATAAAAATAAACATATATAGAGAACTTAAAAGGAATCTACTATCTACATTGATTAGACAATGAGAAGATTAGTTCTTCACGGGATAGAGTTATTAGTGGAGCTTAATAAAGATTTGAACTATATTTAAAGTCATCTATCAATTTCATATACATAGAAATGAAGAAAAAGCCGAAAGCAAAAAAAATAATAGCAAAACAAGAAATACAACCAGAAAGAAGCAATAATCTCATTTTTGGTGGTGTTATCCTTGCAATGAGTTCTATAGGACTATTAATTTTTGTACTTAGCGAAAAGGTATTTCATTTGAGTTAGGCAACAGAATATTTATAGACCTAAAAGTAACGACCAATAAACTTATCAATGATAATCATAATCAAGACCTTTATAAATTGACCAATTACTCTCAAACAAACGAAACTGGGAGATCGGATCCAATAGACTACACAAATAAGAATCGGAACCAACCAAAGTCTCAAAAATTCATATAGCTAAAATTAAAAGTAGGTAGAAATCCGATAAATAGCTAGCTAAAAATTACACTTGAATAGAGAAAAAATAATAAAAGTAAATCAGTAGTTTTCATGTCACTCAGAAACCTCAAGAAGATTAGAGTCAAGACAATAAAATCACTTCCTTAAGAGCTCGATCAAATGGGAATGTGTAGAAACCGGGTGTTTTTTTAATGTTCTACACACCAATCGAACAAAAAAAAAATAGATCTGTGAGCGATTGCTTTTCGGTTACAAGGTTTGGTTTGTTTAATCTGAATGGGATGAAGCCCGTCCAGAGAAAAAAACCACGAAGTTGCAGTTTTGGTTAATTAGTCAACAAGAGGAGATTACTAGCTCCACAAAAAATTATTAATGATTTTGATTATCTTATTCCTAAAGACAAGTTTCTGATCTCAAGGTAAAAATAGTCATAACTTCTCAAGTCAAATAAAATCCTGACTGTATTAATACAAAATAACTAACTATAGAATTTAGAAAAGGATTTAAATTATTAATTAAAATTAGATTATGGGAAAGCTATTGACCATGACAGATACATCTGCCGCCCTTCCAGGCCGAACATTTTTTCTTTTTACACTTCTTTTTTTTCTTCTTATCCCCCATGAAAAATAGTACCTATACAAATAAATATGTTACTTCTTTAAATATATGAACTTTGACATAACCAAGAAAATCGCTATTCACAATAAAAAGTTGAAAAGGAGTACTTTTTTTTCGATCTCTTTTTCTATGTAGCATCTTTGCAATTTCAACAAAAACGACTTCAGAAAAACAAAACAAAATCATCCGTATCACTTTTACAAGCTCCATATTGTAATCATAGCTATTAGTAAATAAGAATGGTTCATATTGCCCCTGGAAAATTAATCAAAGATTAAACATCACCGGAATCTCATTTTCCTAGATTTTTATTGGTTGTAATACCTAACCAGATCAAAAATCAAAAAGATCACAAATCCAACTGCAAGTATTATTGGCAAGATCTGACTTCTACGCAGTTTTTGGAAGATATTAGAATTCACTTCCTTTTTTTCTTTTTTCATTATTTTGGGTGGCAATCCCTTTTCCTTTCTTCTTTTAGCTTCTCCCATGGATTTTAATTATTTCGATCACTTACAATCATGACTGTTTTAAAGTAAGATAATTGATTCGTTAAGATTTTATTCTTAAATTTTCTAGTATTATTTTTTCAGGTTTTCCATTCATTCAATAAGCGATTTTGAAAGTACTAAAATTAGCAAGCGAATTTGCTGCAGATAACTATAGAGAATAATGATTTGTACAGAATCATTAGCAGTTGTTATTTGAAGATCTTTTGCTTAACTACAGATAAAAATAATTTTTAAAGGAAGCCAAGCAAGCCTAAAAACAAATATATAGACAATTAAAGATTACATCTAATAAATAAGTGGAGTAAAATCTATTAATTATATAATTCTAATTAAGCAATAGAGAGGATTCTCTATATAGCATTTTCCTTACCAAATCTATGGACAGCTTAAATATATTATCAACAAAAGAACTGAGGCCAAGATCAATGAATATATATAAAACTAGAGAAATGCAAAAAATTGCATAGAAAATTAGGTGGCAAATAAATGTATTTATAAAATTTTCATTATCATTTGATGAAACTGTTTGGAATTGATTCAATTTAGATGAAGTAAAATCATTTATTGAATTAACACCTGCAGACTCAACCATTCCGAACTGAACTAATTCCTGCTCCTTCACTTCTGGCGTGGCAAAAGAAGTCATCTTAGTATTGTCTTACTAACACCTACAATACTTTCCAATTGATAAGTTTGGCTTATTAGTATAGTTTTCTTTCTATAACTTGTTCAAATAAGCCATTGTCTCAAGATCTTTCTGCAACATGAGAGGAACTTTTTGAACATCAAACCGCTTTTTTGTCTTGGCAATCTTTTTTTTCAAGAAATCAAAGATGAACATAAAATAAAAGCTTTTCATTATTCAATCAAAGGTCTTATAAAAATCAACTCGTTACAAATACTTACTAATCAGGCTAATATATTTAATTTCAACTTTCAGATTATTTTTTAAAAAGAGAGCTCTTTACACCAGCTTGTTCCCATTTTTTAATAGTTGGCCTAAGGAATGACATGGGAAGAGCTGTCACTAGGGCAAATGAAACAACAAGTATCAAGTCAGTCGTAAAATGATTTATTCCAAGATCCGCGCCAGCGAGCCAGAGCCAAGGGAACGCAGAGGCTAGGAAGGAAGAAACAAGCATTACATCTCTTAATGTTCAAAATTAACAATATTAGACTAATGCATCAAAAGCTTCATTTCTTAGTAAAAATTATTAGTCCAATTCAGTTATGAAATGTTTGTATAGCTTGAAGGCTAAAAACAATAATTATTAATGAGACACAGCACTATCCATGAATGTCATATTGAATTCTATTTAATTAACCCATCGTAATTTATCCAATTATTGATATTCAGAACTCTCAAAAACGTCAATAGCATCATGATTAGCAGGTAATTCAATAAGAATGATAATCACCTCCATGAAATTCAACAGTATCAAATAAACGACCAAACTATAAAGCACTAGCTTCTTCTACTAGAGAGAAATGTCGTCAATTAGATGTCATACAACTAATCACTTCTGCGGAATAATTCAAGAAGTGATTGATTCGAGAAAAAGAAATCCAATATTCATATACAATGTACTAATAGAAATCAAAAGCAGAGTAAATTTAATTGGTCAAAAGGTTTATATATTTCGAGACGAGAAGATTGAATCCTCACACTAAGTCAACAATAAACACAAACGAAACCTCAGGTATATTAGAGGCCATAACACTATATATAGCTTTTCTAGTAAAATTGGATTCCCAAGGAATGCTTATGGTGCCGCAAAATCGGTTACTATTACAGCTCATTATTTCTAAAAGCCATCACTCCAAATCAACCCAATCTATAGATAATTAATAAGGTCTTTGTAATTATTTTAATTCAGATCAAAAAACTAGTAAAGTATAAATATATGGTATTTGGTTTTAAGATGCCATTAAATAAAAACACAGGGCTAGTTCCATGGGACTACAAAATTGGTGAAAGTAACTATCAAAAAGAGCCTTGGATCCTAAAAAAAGGAAAGGAATATATAACCATTGAGAAAGATGCTAGTAATAAATCGAATTTCTTTCTTCAAAAAGATAAAGAGAAGCGTCTATCTTTAAGTGCTTTACAAGCCAGAATGACTTATCATCAACTTATTGAATTCGGCTATAAGCTCCAGAAGCCAAAGAAAAAACGATCAACTAATAAAGTTCAGAATGAGTAAGGAATTTGAAGTTGACTGTTTAATGCTTGTGCAGAACAAGAAAAATCATTTTCAACAAAATACTAAGTAAGTTAATACCTTCTTCTTCTCACACAACCTCTAGTTAAACCATGAATATGTGCTATGGATTTTGACATAACAAAATAGAGGTGATAATACTCCCGCATTAAGACGGGTTTACAATTTGCTATCGATTCCTTTAGATCAGATATAGAGCACTCAAGTAAAGCTAAGAATTAAAAGTTTAAAAGCTCTTGATTGAAAAACCATTGCCAAGTAACAAAGGTGATAACAATGAAAAATGAAATTCAGAAAAACCAAAACATTCAGAATGATGATTTACGAAAGAGATCACAGGCTGAGATGCAAAGAAGGTTTGTTAATTTGCAATTCAAGAGAAGTGAGTTAGAGAGGCAGCTAAAAAGAGTTAATGAAGTACTCTCTTTCTTAGGCAGAGAAATGGATGAAGATCGCACATACGACCAACTTTACAAGTAGTCGTAGATATATACGTAACAACAAACTAATCCTCGACACCTTACTTTGATCGATATAAGTTTAAATACTCTAATAAGTTTTATTTAGTTACTCTTGAGACGTCTAAAATATTTAGCTTTATTCGATATAGCTAATAACTACTAATGAAAGACAATCAACTAAATGCTTTAATCGATGAAGTATCGCATACATCTGGTCTAAAACAAAAAATAGAGTCCTCTAGCTCAGAGTTAGTCCAATTAGCTAATCAAGCAGGTTACAAACTTACGAACAATGAAACCAAAGATTTTCTCTCTAAGTTGAGGCAACTTACTCAAGAAGATGAAACGAACATGCCTCCGCTAGTTGTATTGATAATGGCCTATTTAAATTTGCTATTCCCTGAATACGAGAACACAGACTCCATATAAATCAAACACATATCGCTTCAAATATTTTTAAATTATAAGTTTTATAAGCCTTAACCAATGAAATAGCTAGATATTAATTATATTGTTGTTATATGCAGAGTTGTACAACAATTATTTTTTTTATTTAAGAAAAAATAATTATTGTATAGTTATTTGATTTTTTGATGCCTTTTTTGATCTGCTCGCTTAAGTAAGCGTAGTAATCAGACATAACTATAAACAATGAAGTATTTAAAAGAATGGAAAGAAGGAGCTTTAATCAATATATTGATTTTTTTCCTAATTATTTTTTCGAGTATTAATATTAAGCTCTCTGCAGAAGAAATAAACTGGACAGAAGTTGCCAATACAAATAGCGAAAAGCAATTTATAGAAACTAAGTCAATAAAATATAATAACAATAATCAGCTTTCAGTTTCAACTAAATACTCTCAGGTTAACTCTGATGATCAAAAGATTATTAAATCAAGCTCATATTTAATGGCTATTGATTGTGAGAATAGATTATTTAGTAAGCTTCCATTAAATAGTGAGTTAAAACAAGTACAAAAATGGAGTAAACCCTCCAATAATAAATTGATTAAAAATACAATCATTAAAAGTTGTTCTTATTAGACCTTGAAAGGTTTTTGTATCTCCATATCTTTTGTCATAAAATATTGATCTTGAAACTAATATTAAACTTATTAGGATAATTAGATTAACCACTATAAATAAAAAAAATCTAAAAATATTTGCATTCATAAAAAAGCTGCAAATTTTGCAGCTTATAGACAGGTGATGAATTGGAATTATCGAACTAAATTCTTAGATTTAATTCTCTAACCAAATAAAGCTGAAGCTACACCAGCGACAGCGACTACTAAGCCACCCCATTTAATTACAGCTTGATCCTTATCATAAGTATTTGAGACAAGGATAGCTGCGAGAAGGATCTCTACAAGGTTCTCATTAATCATGTGTTTAAGAAAGAAAAGTATTCTTTGATACTATTTTTAGCTGTTGTTTGATAGAACGTCCACTAAATATGAAGTATGCAACTAACAAATTAACCAGATTTGAGTAATCAACAGGATCCTCAAGACTAGGAATGGCGGTATGTAGCGAAATCAAGCTGGTTTGAATGCTTTATTTTGTGCCTTATCTCAAACCAATATATTCTCTCTATTTCTTATATTGGTAAACCTTCCAAGAAATTTGCCTGCGAATAGAAGCAGCATTGCTCTTAGAGTAAATTTAGAACACTGAATCAAAATAAATTCAACCAAACCTGAAATGGATAAATCTATTCAAGGCGAACATATGGAAAAATTGGTAATTCTGATAGGGCAAGATGTATCAGATCACAAGACTATTACTTAATTCTGGCGATAAAAAGCTCATAACGTTACATTAAATACAATTTGATTTCACTTATTGATAGATGCTTTATTTCATCAAATTAATGATCATGACCAAAAAACTCACACATAAATACGCATTCGCGCTGTTAAAAATGAAAAACGCTGAAGGTAGAAATGAATATATGGATTTAGCTAAAGAGGCAAATCTCTTATGGCATCAAATAGTTTGCCAGAAATCTAAAAATATACCTCGTATTAATTGCCGAGCCTAATCATAGATATCTTCTTTATAATAAGAAATTATATCTTGAAAAACCTGATCCTAAATAAATATAAGAGTAAAGTTCAGCTCAAAAAATAACCTTGCCATTCAAATACCAAATCATTCAATAGCCTGAGGATCTTTAATAATACTGAAGAATTCAAAGCAATCAAATCAAGGGGTAAGAAGGGAAACAGATCACTATATTTAGTTAAATTTAGAAGTATCAAAAGATAATTTCATTATACCCTTTTTACATACTTAACTAATCAGTAACCTGGACATAAATAATCAAATCTTTATAATATATCTCAATATTTTTATATTAATGGCTGATAATAGAACTATAGAAAAAGAGCATTTGATAAGATTTTTTGCTTCTTAAAATAAATTAAGATCAATATTGAAATTCATGCTATCAGAGATTGGTAATGAATAAACTTCTTCTTATTATTCATCGGTCTCCTCCTCTTCATTAATAATAAAATAGACATCACAAAAAAACTTACTTAGGAAAAGATAACAATAAAAAGGAATATATTTGTTAGTTTATATTATATAGATTTGGTCGTAATTAATAAGTTATTTCTTTTCCGTAGATATAAAATCTTTATCTTTTTGTGATATTTGTACTTTCAAATTTCTTATAAAGCATATATCCAAATATTAATAATACAATCATTAAAAAATTTTCATTAAAGAAAGTCAGTATTAAGTAAGCCAATACCGGTAAAAATAATAATCTTTTGGCTGAGAGTTTCTCTTCAGGAGTTAAATCCTTCCAGTCAAAATATCGACTCCACTGAAAAATTCTTTGCAATTTCCTATCTTTATTATTATGCTTATAGAATAAACTGTAGAGTAAATCTCTTATATTATCAAAATGTTTCATTTATTTGTATGAAATTGAAAAGGAAATAACAAGCTTGGTTAACTATTAATAGAAATTTATTTATCTAATTCTAAATAATTTAGAAAAGTAGCTCTAAGTTGGATTCATTAAACTCATCTCACTTTCCAATAGCTTTTTGATTAGTACAAGTTTGATAAGCAAGAGCCTTAGCAAAGGCATTAGTATCCAGGCCAAACTCTTCTAATTGTTTCGCACTAAATTTTTCAAGGACTTCAGGGACAGTATATAGCTCAGAGTAAGTACTAACACAAGAATTTTTGTTTCTGGAATCTTGAATCACTGGATTGATCCAGTATCCAAAAACAATCAAGAATCCCCCAAACATCAATAATTTTCTGTGGTTTCTCCACCAATCGTATTTATTCCGATTGAGATCTTTATTAGAATCCAAAATAATAAACGTTTTATAAAGACATCATGTCAAACGACATATAGATGTAAAAACTATTTTAACAACCAAGACAAATCAAAAGATACTCAGTAACCAAACAGAACAAATATAGATCACATCCGAATAACCTATTAGGCAAAATGAAACAAGTTGGACTTGGAGCAAAAAGAGTCGAAAAGCAATATGATTAGCTTCTTTTCTTAGGCTAATAATTATTGAAAGATTGCTCAATGAATGCTCATCACAACTCAAGCATAAATATCCCTATGCTTCTTTATGTCAAATAAATCAAGAAATAAAAATAGGTTAACGAATTATGATATATAGAACTAAGTTGAGATCCACATAAAAACATTAGGGAAAAAGGCGCTAATATATTAATTAAAGAATCAAAGGAATTGCAAGTAGTCAGTCCATTTCTAAGTTCATTTTTGAATTAGCTATCAGCATATTTAATTGAGTTATAGTCAATTCTTATATCTTCGGAGTAGCGATAGAAAACTTAAATAACAGTCTCATATAAACATTATTCATTCCCCTTACTAAAAAAATACATCTCAATAATTTTTACTAAGCAAACATTTTAATTTCGTTAATCCCATATAAATTCTATCTAATCAAAAACATCAAAAATGCAATTATTTACATTTGGTTTAGCTTTCTCTGAATGGGGAATAGGAAGATTCCCTTTAGATTTGATAGTTTTCTTATCTGTTGTATTGATTTTCGCCTTACCAGCAGGTATTAATAGAAAAAAAATTTTTGTTAAAGGTGATGCCTTTACAACCAGGATGAAAAAGAATTAAGTAATCAGTGTCTATTTCGCCCTAATTAAGTCTTGTTATATCCAGACTCAGATAGTAGTCAAAGACCAAAGCAACCCAACGAGAATTTTCAGAGAGGGAAATAGGCTTTATTAGCAATTTTGCAAAGTATTAACTTTGTTGAATAGTCAGACAAATGCCTTGACCATTCCAATCTGAATAATTATTTGAGCTGTTAGAAGAATTCATTAAAAAACCAATTGAATACTTACTTATTAAGGAATATTTAAATAAATAAAAAAATCACCAAAGGTCAATGAAAAGAAAGTTCCACCTTTGGTTTTTGGTCTAGGTGAGGCTAACCAGATGAGTCGATTGAAAAATGTTTTTCTTAATAAGATTTTCTGAAAGAGTGAGATCTCTCTCTTTATACAAATAACCAAATCATGTCGCTAGGAAATATTTCTAATTTTTTATCCATCAAGTATTTTTTTTATTTAAAACGTTTCTGAGGATTTAATTGCAACCATATCTGAAATCTAATTTGAACGGAGGTATTACTTCTAATTTCTAGAGCTTGAAAAGTAAGTTATTGTTGGAATTTTACCTACTCATACAAATTTAATTTTTAAGATTTTTTGCGCGAAGGATTTAAATCATGAAAACATTGCGAAATGCTTTTTAAAAATTCGTGCTTGGAGTGAATAAAAGATGTAAAAGAATTTACCCAAACAAGTCAATAGCGCTATATTTAGCGTACTATTGTTAAAAGGGATGAAACCAACACTACATTCAATGTCGGTTTACAAAGAAGTCCTGGCTCATGCAAACCTTAAACTTATGACCAAACTTACCGATCGCATGTCGGTTGATACAGATAATCACCTGTCTGCTAAAGAGCAAAGCGAAGCCTTACGCAGAGCTTGGATAAGCAATACCGAAGTAAAGCTTTTAACCCGCAAAATGAAAAATATAATTTGATTATGTAGAAAAACTTATAAGAAACTAAGATGCCACCACAGCTATTAATTAAGGGTTTCATAAATATTTTTTGATCATTTTTCTTAGATTATTACCAATCATATATCTAATTATGAAAGCAATTGGAATTACTGTTATAAAGATATCTATAATATTGCATAAAAGCCTATGGGCTAAAATTTAGAGTTAAATCACCCAATTAGATCAAAGAATATATAAATAAATAGCTTCGAAGTACCTTTCCCAAGCTATAACTCCAGATAAATGGTAAAGTGATAAGCATTTTTTGCTTGGTGAAGATTTAGGAATTCAAACTAAATATTAGCTTTTTTACTACCAGTTTTAATTAGTTTCTATATAAGATTTAGTAAGAGCTTGGATTGCTTTTCAAATCTCTCCAAAGACAAGCCATGATATAGAACAAAGCAGCTAGTGCAATTAAAAAGAATGTTGAGGTCATGACTGGAGATGCATCATGTAAATAAGAAATACAGTGAAAATCAAAAAATTAGCCTTTAAAAAAGGCGAAATGTACTCCTCTA
Organism: Prochlorococcus sp. AG-402-P18; assembly: GCA_003216275.1. Classification (GTDB taxonomy): domain Bacteria; phylum Cyanobacteriota; class Cyanobacteriia; order PCC-6307; family Cyanobiaceae; genus Prochlorococcus_B. Next base: position 98,518 of record QCJC01000006.1, read on the forward strand.
ATTTTGATTCATTTACTGAATTGATAAGTGAAGTCATATCAAACCTAAGCTCCCGAATGTGAAACCAACTCCGCAAAAAAAAGCAAATTCAACTAAATCTCTGCATCCAGATGGGATTTCATTTAAAACAACGTTAATTCGTTGAGCCATTTGACCTTGTACTCGCAGGTGAGTTAGAAAGATATATCAAAGTTAATAAAAAGTGTTCAGATACGTGCCAGTTCAAAGGTGGGGTTTTCGAGAATTAGTTGCGCTTATGAATTGAGAATCCTTTTCCCTGCTTAAGCTTATGAGCAGTGACAATACTCTTTCATCAGAACCTAAATGGAATTTTAATTCGCAAAATTACATTTCGACTTAAAAGAAAGTTGGGAGTGAATATCTTTTGCCTTTCAAACTAATAATATTACTTTTATAAGTTCCTCTTCACCTACAAGCTGAGTATCAATCTTGTAGAATTTTTTGCAAATTTGATTATCAACATATAAATATGCACCGTTAAAAGCAGTCAAGGAAATGAAGAGCCAATATAAATTTCTTGAGGGGCATAAAAATTTTTCAACTCATAATTTTTAGAGGTAAGAGAAATGTATTTAGTATAGTTTTCTATTAAGTTAGTCTGTAGACCTCAAGTTAACATATGGCTACTTAGCCATACTCATCTAGATAAATTAATCATATAACTCTTTTATATTGCATTAAGAATCACCACTTTTTTGTTTTTATAATAAAGCTATCCACCATATTTAATATTCAGTAACTTTTGACTTTTTAATCAACAGTTACTTCTAATAAAATTGATCAGATATATAGGTTCTATATATTCGGCGTAAGTAAGTAAGTAAGTAAGTAAGTGAGTAAGTAAGTAAGTAAGTAAGCAAGTAAGTAGTCTCTTCCCTATATCTCATTGGCCAAATACTCAATATAATTTTTCAAAGTGTATCCATGAGAATCATCATTGCCTTTTACAAAATCAATATCATCGATAAGGTCTATGTTATGTCCTGCCATTAGCTCCTTTACTCGAGCATTAAACCAATCTTTAGCGGGTTTCTCTATTCCATCTTTTTGGTGTTGAGACCATAGATAAGTATCAAATGCTTTTACCGCATCTTCTCTACTCCACTTTGGTAGTCCTAAGAAGTGATTCTTTACTGGACAATCTTTCCTATTAATAAAGTGCTTTTTAGCAGTCTTAGCCATTCCACGTATGTACCGTTCACTAGCAAGAGTATTTTTAACTAGCAGCTGACCTGCCGTATTTTCATCTTTTACTTGAATCTCACTTCTCTCATCCTTTTGACCTAAAACTTGTATGAGATCCATAGCTAATTAATTTTCTTTGGTTTACTGAATTTCGACTGAAAATCTTTAAATACCTTAATCCAATAATTAATTACAGAATCAGGGATAGGTTTGTTAAAGGGCATTGAGAAGAAAGCGTTTCAATAATCATTTTGAACTGTTATTAACATTTCGAGAAGGTTTGTATCAGTTGATCACTATGTAAATTGCAATTAATCAAGAATAAATGTTTTACACTTTATAAATATTGGTGGAATCGAGAACTTTTGAACCTCCAATAAATATGAGCTTTTGCAATTTCATCACTGGTTAAAAGAGCATACACTCCAAGTTTAATTTTTAAAATTAAGGCACGTTCTATAGCTTCATATACCCTAAAAGAGCTCTATATCGCTGCTTAAATTAAACAACTGAATTCTTTGTCAAATAAACTGTATTTGGGGGGATTATTCGGATAAATCTTGGCAAATTAATTACTTTAAAAGAAATTCTCAAAAAGGTTTAAAAGAAGTTATTGCATTTATTAAATTAATTTATAGCCTTTCAATAGGTTATATACTCCTCAGATAAGAGCCGCTATGACAGCGCTTAAAAAAAGAAATGTAATAATTGGATTTTTATATAAAAAAGACCTAACTTTTTTATATGACTTCTTTATGAAGTGAAGGTAACTTTGTCTCTGTTGATTTTGATCTAGGAAGCAACCCTAATTCTTTTCTTCTTTTGCTTCTCCCATAATTTAGAAGGTTCTATCCACATAAACATCATGCCTTGATGATTCCTTGTTTCATCAAATCATTAAGTAGTTAAGCAATCCTATCGATTAAAAAAGAAACACAGAAAGATTGTAATTAGGGGGAAATAATATGTATGAGTTGCTATTTAGTATTTCCACAGAAAGTAAACCAGCGGTTTATGCCAGAAGATAAGTAAGAGAAAGCAAGGATGAATAGAACGTTTAAGTCAACTACTTAAATTGCTCTACAGAAATAGATTTGATTTCGTTTTAAGCTGAATTATCCTGATTGATTTGTTTATACATAGGCGAATTAAGAGCTAAGAAGTAAAAAACCAAAGCCACAATAAATGGAAATAGATCTCTAAATTGCTTAATTTTAAATGTTTTGTTTATAAAAAGAAAAGCAGAAATAATAAGGATGTTTTCGTTTTTACTGTATTTGCTTATTCATCCTCATAAATACCCTTTTTAGAACATCCTATTGTTTCTCCAAAAATAAGATCACAACACATTGCATTGCTCAAAAGATAGGAAAGCCATGAGAGTGAGGGAACTCCAAGTAAATATCCCAAAGGAGTTTTAACTTTAATGAACCCAAGAAGGGCAACGAATAAAACAACAATGAAATTGATTATTGATTTGAGCTTATTTCTAGATGAGTACATAAATTTTTCATAATAATAACAATGCCATTGCTGCCTCACAAACGAAAACAGTTCCTCCTTGTTTAACTGAGAAAAATTCTAGCTTTTTCATATTTACTTCGGAAAAGGAAGAAACTTACTGAAGGATTTATGGGAAAATTCCAACAATTAAAGCCACTGCTCCATAAAAACTCCCACGATTGCAGCATGTACTAAAGAGTCTTTCAAAATGTATTTCATTAATCCATTATGACTAAATCCGTTGGATCCCATTAACTTGAAAATTATTAATCTTTTGGTGACGGCTTTTTGACATGATTCAAAGATTATTGGGATGCTGTTTTTGACAAGGTCGATAATATTGAATCTATGACCTAGTGCCCTAAATCATTAACTCAATCGTTTAATAGCAATAATTTCAAGGGATAATTGAAGTATTTTATACAAAAACTATACAAAAAGGATTTACCGAGCTAGATAAGATAGATTGTCTATAGGATTTAATTCTAGATGTCGGATTTTTTTCAAAAGTTCCCAAAATTTTCAGGAATTCTTCTTCTTGGACTCGCTGGTTTTGCAGTTTATACATCATTACCTAAGGCAGCGGAAAACCTCAGCCCTCAGGGTAAGAACACTAGATATACAGAACATTTTGGCTTACTAACTGATAGGAAAAATGGTAATATTTATGGAATTATCAATGGCAAGGATGGAGAGAAACGTTTTGTAAAAATGGATAAAGTATCCGAAAGAAAAGTTCGTAAAGAAAAGGAGCAAGCAGAGCAAGAAGAACGTAGAAGAAAACAAGCAGAAAAAGCAAAAAACCAACCTAAACCAGCTGTTGTTTATGTAAGTAAGAAAAAAGATGATGTTAGATCTGAAAGAATATTCTCTCGAGATGGTTCATTTAAACAATTTAATTTCAATGCAAAAATCAAATATCGTATTTACGAACAGTCTATGCTTTATCGATTAGCCGTTACACACCCGGTAGCACAAGTTAAGACTGAAGCAGGGACACTAGAAAAAGCAAAATGCTTAACAAAGAAAGAAGAAAGAAGTCTTTTAAGCCTAAGAGAACAAAAAGAGAATGGCAATCAATTACGTCTAAGATTTGTAGATGGAAATGACTTCTGGTTGAAGGATGCAACTATTCCACTATGGAAAGGCGCCGCAAATAATCTTAAAACGACTGTTATTGACTCATACACGAAAGACGATTGTGGACGAATAAATACCTTAGTTTTCCATGGAAGGTTAAGAGGTTTCTCTATGCCAGACTATTCGTGGGTTGAAGATGGAAAACTACTTTTTGATGATGTTCAATTCTTAACCCAACAAGAAATGAATCAAGCTGAATCGACAGATTCAAATGAGAAGAAAAAGAAAAAGAAAAAGAAAAATCGTTTCTCAAATGATGACTAGGAAAAATCATATTAAAGATATTTTCTAATTTTATTTAAAATATATTCTAGTTATTCAGAAACGTTGTCTAATCATAAGATATAATTATTTTTATTTAAATGAAAAAGCTTTTTATCTCAATTTTCTCCATAATTAGCCTTACATCATGCGCTGGCGAAAATAAAAAAGATTTACTGGTTGATTTAATAGATACAAATGGTAATGTTATTGCAGAATATAATTGCAATTCAAATGAAATTAGGACATTCGATAACGATAGTCCTTTTATAATAGGGAAATGGTATACAAAGGAAGAATTAATTTCTTTTGCAACTAATGATGGAATAGCTGCTATTGATCTTCCAGAAATTATTAGAAATCTTGAAAGGCAATGTGAATAATATTTATAATAATATATCAGTTATTAGAACTTCTGAATTTATTTGGCTTTTGTTTAATTATATTATGAGAAGATAATATTTTAAAATGTCAAGATCAATTTTATTGATAATAAAAAATTCTTTGAGAAAATCATCCAAAAATATAATTTTTTACTTTTTATTTTTTTTACTATTTCCCTTATTCAAAAATGTATATGCTTTAGAAAACAACTTATATAACATAGAAAAACAAGAGAAAATATTAAATGGTTCAATTGCTAGTCTAAATTTAAATGATATAAAAAAAATAGCAAAGAATACAACTGTACAAATTGAGGGTAATATACCTGGAGTAGGAGTTCTTGTAGAGCGGAAAGGAATTATATTTAGCAGAGGAAAAAAACGATATACAGTTATTACTTCATGGAATGTAGTAGCAAATTCAAAAAATAATATAATTACAATTATTACACCTGACGGAGTAGAGCATAATATTAATAAGAAGAGTATTGAAAGGATTGGAAATATTGACTTAGCTGTATTATCCTTCTTTAGTACTAATTCATACTCATCAGCAAAGATAGCAGACAAGAAAAAAGCAGCTAAAGATAATGATATTTACATCGCTGGTTTCCCTTTCCCTGAATCTGCGCAAACTGATAGAAACTTTAATTTTGTTAATGGGAAAATTATTGCTAATGCAAATATATCAATTACAGATGGGTATCAAATGATGTATTCAGCTAAAATTTCTCAAGGGATGAAAGGCAGTGCCTTATTCAATATTGATGGAGAATTAATAGGTATTCATTCTAATTCTATTTTAGGTAATGAAATTAATGAGCAGTTATTAAAAGCCATTAATATTAAAATAAATACTGGTATTCCCATTTCATACTATATACAGTTTAATACTGGAGAGAGTGTATCAGGTGATAATACTGCAAAAACATCTGATGATTACTTATTACAGGCAAAACAACTTATAGGAATCAAAGGGAATGAGAGAAAAATAATACGTCTCACTACACGATCATTAGATTTGTCAAGAACAGCTCCAGGTTACTTTTATCGCGCATTTGCGAAAGATGCCTTAAAAGATTACAACGGAGCAGTAGAGGATTTAAACGAAGCTATTAAAATTGATAACAATCAATTTGCATATTATTTTAATCGTGGGGTATCGAAAGATCATCTTGAAGACCATAAAGGAGCAATATCAGATTATAAAAAATCTATTGAGTTCAATCCTGACAATGAAGTTATTTATTTCAAACTTGGTGACTCAAAATTCAAAATTGGAGATTTCAAAGCATCTATAAATGATTTCACTCGCGCAATAGAAATAAAACCTAATTATGGCTATGCATTTAGGAAAAGAGGAGCCGCCAAAGGTAATATTGATGATATTTTCGGAGCTATTGTTGACTTCAGTTCAGCAATCAGAATTGAGCCAAATGACTATAAGGCTTATGCAATGAGAGGTGATGCAAAAGAACTAATCGAGGACTTTAATGGTTCTATTAATGATACATCTAAAGCCATTTCTATCAATCCCAACTATTCATATTCTTATAGAATCAGAGGACTCTCTAAAAGAAGGCTCGGTGAAAATAAAAAAGCCATATTGGATTTCACCTCCGCAATCGAAAATGATCCAATAGATAAAGATTCTTATGCATATAGAGGTGTTACTTATGAAAAACTAGATATGATAGAGAAAGCCTGCTCTGATTGGAGAGAAGCTGCTTATCTTGGCCATAAGGATTCTAAAGATTGGGTAAAGGATCAATGCCTATAAGATAATATGAAAGGAATAAATCAGTAAACAAGTAGTTTGATTTTATCAACAAGAATGATAAGAGAATCAATAACATTCCTAAACAAACTATAAAAAATGGAATTTATTTAATAGAATATATTTTTATTTTATTTCATAGTTTTGAACATCAATAAAAACAAAAAAATTGTATCTATAGTCTTCTCAACTGTTGTATTATGTTGTGGGTGTGCTCCTAAAGAAGATCCAACGCCAGAAGAACTTTGCAGTTCATTTCTTAAAAATGAAGATTTTATTGAAACAGTTGCAAATTGTGACTTAGTCATAGAAAATAATGAGTATAATTCATTGGCTTTTATCAATAGAGGGATAGCAAAGTTTAATCTAAATAGAGAAAAAGAAGCTCTACAAGACCTGAATATAGGTATAGATTATCTACCTTATGACTCTAGTAAATCATTAAAATACAAAAGTTATTTTAATCGTTGTATAGTTCGAAATAATCTAGGAGACTTTTATAATGCAATTTCTGATTGCAATAACGCAATACAATTCAACCCAGAAATTTCTAGAACATATTTTGAAAGAGGTATATCAAAACAAAATCTTGGAGAAGCATATGATGCATTGAAAGATTTTAGTAAAGCAATAACAATTGATCCGAAAAATCCAAGGTTATACAGAGCACGTGCAAGTGCTAAAAATATACTTGGAGATAAGAAAGGTTCATGTAAAGATTGGAAAAAGGCATCCTCTTTAGGAGATATAGGTTCTAAAGATATATATAATGACAGATGTGTCTTAGCTAGTCCACATAAACCAAAACCTGAGCCATTATGGAAAGATAAGCTAAGTCGATAAATTACTTCATATGAATTCAATTTCCATCTATGGATTTGTTTCTCATAGTTTATTTCTAATAAATAATATTTTATATTTAATATTTTTAAATTTAATTACTCATCAACATGAGATAATCGTTTAAATCTTAAAGAGTAAACTGCAATGAAGTTGAATTCAAAAATTATCACTGCGTCATTAATTGCTAATTTCACAATTTATCCTCTAATAATTCCATCCACTATTGCAGGGAACTATAACGCAATTTGTAATCAAGTTAGATGTTTTATAAAATTAGACAGTAAAGGAATCAATACACCAGATGGTTTCCTATCATATAAAGCTATAACTAGTTGGACAGTTGCTGGAGATGACGAACATGCCACTGGGATGGGAGCGGCTGGGGCAATAGGTGGCGCATATGGAGGCGCATTAGTGGGTGCAGCTGCAGCCTGCACGACAATAGTTCTCTGCCCTGTAGCTATTATTGGAGGAGGTATTTTAGGAGGAAGCCGAGGATCTAAATTGGGTAGCAGCTCTTATTATTCATTTATCGTTAACGGCTATAATACCTATGGAGACAGTGTTTCTCATACATTTGATATTGATAAAAAGAAAATCACGAAAAAGGTAATGAAGAAATTAAAGAAAAACAGCGGCCTTTCTATTGGTGAATTTAGAGAAATAAATGTCTACGAAATCATGGGAGAATAGTTGCCCAATAATCTTTAAAAACATATTAGCTACTTCATCAAGACGATTTAAAATCTAATTAAATTGATCTCTAGAAAAGTAATTGAATAGAGAATCAGAACCTAAAACTTTATAAGTAGAAGATAATTCATTTGTCAGACCTAAATCTATCTAATAAATAGATCAAAGTTAGTACATATAAACCCTTGCATGACGAATGAGGATAGTGCACAATCAGGAACCAACTCACAAATTGGAACAATTAATTATGTTCCAATGGGAAGCGAAATACCAGTTCCTTGGTCAATCACAGAAAGCCAAAGATTCATCTATTCGAATTGAATTGATTTTTCGCTAGATACAACTCCTCACAATTGAATCCAATGAAAGTGCTATCTCTTATAAGAGCTTTACCGATGAATTCGGTTAAAATTATTCGTCGCACTCCTCCTTTAGTTTTTGCCACAACAGTTTTATCACTTGGTGGGCTTATTGGCTTTACAAGTGCATCAAAGATCTTGGTTGATGGTCTAAAACCTGCAGCGAACAGCATTACAGTTACTGGAGCGAGTACAGAGCGAATAGAAAGTGATTTTGCAAAATGGGACATCAAGGTTGAAACGACAGGAAATTCTCAGATTGATTCATATAAAAAACACAAAGCATCTGTCGAGAAAACAATGACTTTCCTTGATCGTTACGACGTTAATAACAATGACTACCAATCAGTTGCTCTATTACCTGCCTCAACGTCAAAAGAAATAAACAAAAACCCTAAAACAGGTGAAATAATTTCTAAGAAATGGGTGACTACACAATGGATAGAAATTGAAAGCAATGATGTTTTTAATATTGATCAAACATATAGACAGATGAGTGAATTACTAGGTAAAGGAGTTCTTGTAAGGCCAAGTCGACCAGAGTTCACATACACAAAACTCGCAGCCAAACGGGTAGATATGCTTGCAAAAGCAACAAAGGATGCACATACAAGAGCTGAAGCTATTGTCTATCAAACGGGTTCAGAACTTGGCAGTGTAAGGAAGGTTAATACTGGCGTATTTCAAATCACAGTACCGAACTCAACAAGAGTCAGTAGTTGGGGGTCTTACGACACAAGCACAATCAAAAAAGACATCACTGCTGTGATGGGAGTCACATTCGAAGTCAACTAAAAATTTAACAAACCTCAAAACAACTCAAAGGAAAATTATGTATTTAGAGACAGTAGAACATATGCTCTGGCACGAAAGAACAGAAGCTTTTGCATAAAGCCTTGATAATCAATTCTCTATGTAATGGGAGAAAACTCTACTGTAAAAATATCGTTTATAAGCTTGTGGAAGTTTATAGGTTCTTGTTATTGGAAAGCTAGAAAATATACATTTACGAGAGTCCTTATATCTATAATTTCGGTATACCCAACTTATGAGTAGTAGCAACCGATATTAGTCGTAAAGGCCGTATCTAACAATTCGTTTTGCAACATTATGAATTACATCAAGCGAGTCAAAGTAGATATTTCCATTCAAACGAATGTAATGTATTCCTCTTTATTTGATGCAGTATTTCTGATTCTTTCTTCCCATTTATGAGAACTGTTTATGTTGTCTCTGATAGTCAGCTAGAAGAAATCAAGCGTAATCAAAGAGAAGAAGAACTTGAAAATATCGAATCTTCTCGTAAGAGATTGGAAGAAAGTTATCAAGCGCGAGTTAAAGTGCTCGACGATCGTGAGCATGAAGTAAAAGAAGAACTCAAAGCTCTAGCTCCAGCTAAAAAAGAGAAAGAAAAAGTCGCTGATTAGTTAAAACGTTCAGTGGCGAAGAGACGATTACAAGGGGGCAATTCGCCCCCTTGCTAACTATTGCATAACTAGTCCAAAACTGAACTAGATTTCGTTCTATTTTCAGTAGTCGGATCAATACTTAATTGTGACCAATGCGACAACCAATTTGAATTAAGCCTCGATCTAACAGTCGACCAAGTTTTAAAGCTGTCGCTTCTTCAACTCGTGAAAAATGAGACTGATTTGATGTAACCCAATTCATCTCATCTGAAGTGATAACTCCAGTTGAAATTGATTCAAGAAAAAGCAATCCAAGATTCATAAGATTTATTCCAAAGGATTAAAGATCGAGCATCAATTTGAATACCGATGCTTAGACCTTTATGAGCTAAAAGACTGAGACCCATCACCCAGTCATAGAAACCTTAGTAAGGACTCAGATAATTTCAAATGCTCGTAACACCATATACAGATTCATTTAACAAAACTTAATCGATAAGCACTAGATATGGCGGGGGTGATTCTTTGAGGGAATCGCGTTAAAAACAACTTCCCCATCAGTAAGGTCCGTAGGACACCATACCTAGGGTCTTTTTTATTGAAAAAACTTGCGATGGCTAAATTTAAGAAGTAGTTTTTCAGAGTTTCTGTCGATAACTCTTTATATCTTAAATGAAAATTGATATATGAATCTGATTCTTGCTCTTTTTATCCCAATACTGATTATTGGATTCCTATTCGTTTTCATCTCGGAGAACAAGGGTCTTCCAAGCTGGATAGATGATTTATCTAGGAATAGCAGTTCTATATGGATCTACGGAATAAGCATCATCACACTTCTCTCAATCATCAAATACCTGACTTCAAATTAAATCAATGTTTTAGCATGTATTTCCGATCATCAACGAACTAGATAACATGATCATACCGCCTTTATATCTAGGGACAGATGCTGTTCACCATAAAACAAGACTTTTTTGAATAGCACTTTGCAGGTTAGCAACAAATTGAACTGTCATTTCCTGACTGCCTATGTCCTCTTCTACAAAGGCCTGAACAAAAACTCATAAGCTGCTACACAAGTCACAATTAATGGGCTTAGCATTTCAGTTGTCTAGCGATTTAATAGGTGTTTAAGTCGAATTTTGATTCAGTAGCTTTAACTGGAATTGAATTATTTGCAAAAGATTCTTCCCCTGAGGAAGCTTGAAAAACAACACCGATCCCACCTATTAATAAAACTGCAAACATGATTGCGTGATATGCAGTAAACATTGTTCAAAAGTCAATTTTTCTAAATCTAATGAGTTGGGCTCTTGCAGTGTTGTAGTAAAAAACGAAAGTTCTTGGAGTGGTTCTACCAAAATACTTTTTTGATGAGCCTAATTGATTTTATTTAAACTTTGCATGGACAGGTTTAGGGAATTTAAACATAAGAGAAATAAGCCTCCCCTAAAAGGAGGTTTTCTTATTGCTGTTGCTGCTGTTGTTGCTGGTATGAGCAAACTATTCCTTTAACTTCCTCACCGTGCACAAATTTGATTTCGCCCGTATCTACCATTTGCGACTTGAAAAAGTGTGGGAGGTAAAGGAGCTCTTGCGCCTCCAACAAATGATAGAACTTTGCATATTTCATCCTCGCCAACAAGGACAGTATCTCTTGATTTGACTTTTAAAAAAAGAGGCTCGTTTTCTTGGTCGTTCACCTAAGAGTCAGTCTCCTCTACTTGCTCTGTTTTAACATCTTGAATTGACTTATGTTTAGAGCAACCGCCTTCACCCCAACCCCAAGCAAGACATGGAGCAGAAATAACTGAGAGAGCAAAAACTAATGGAATAACCCTTGTCACTTTGATCTAAATTAGTTCTCCTATCTTAAGAGCTATGGAGTGGTTCGTTAAATCCCTTTGATTCTCTATTTCGTCTAATCATAGTGTTTTTAAACCCAACGAAAAGACTTCACAAGTGGTTTCACCCTTTTTCTACTTACGTTTTGAATACACCCTAAAAACGAATTAAGAAAAAGAATCAAGAAAAGAAACACTTAGGAATTAACTTTTTTATTCAACTTTTGTTGTATTCTTCTCCTCCCAATAAGCCAATTAAGGTATTAAAAGGTATAGAAGGGGGGTATGAAACTATTTACTCCTTTCACCATTCCACAAAGGTAAACTACGATCTATGCAGGCGTAGAATGAATAACCAAAAGAGGTCAAATAGCCTCTCTTTCTTTCCTGTTTATGAAATTTACGGAGTAAATCCAACTACTGTTAGAAGTTGACTATTGCTTAGGAGGTTATTTTTGTTCTTGATCTTCTTGTTCCCATGATTGAAACTGGAAATAAAATATTGCGCTAATCGCTACGAAGATTAAGAGAAGACCAGCCCAACCAAAAAACTTATGTTCGGTAAAAAGATTAGTCAGCATTGACTTTTCTTGATACCTAGCATCCATCTCGTTTTGAATATTCCAAGCCCATACATCAGCACCAATTAGAATATTCCAAATTAAATCAATCATTCCAGCAATCTGATTAATAGGGATATTAGGAAAAAACCTCGTGTTATGGAGTTTTAACTAAAGTTTGTGTGAGGTGGTTTTCGAAGAAACGGGTTTAACATTCAAGCCTTTCTAATTATCTAGAGAAGGGACACCTCCCTCCTTTGAGTTTGGCGAACTAAGAGACAGGATTTCACCGACTGTCCCCTGCTTTGATTGATCTTGCTTCCGTGTTACACCAACAACGTGGAAATGATCTAAAAAAAGTTCTCTAATACTGATGATCGGTTGAGGAGTGTTTTCCTTATCACATAAAAAACTATATTTGTTCTTTTTCTTGTGGTAATCGAATTTGGTAGCAACATTATCAGCTCTCCAATCGGTTTTACCTAAATACTTTTCCTCACCCAGCAAATAATAAAGTGCTTCTTCATACATCGGATCAAGTCAAGGTGTTTCCGCAAATTCATCTTGGGAATTAACTAATCAAAGTCAATTCCTACTTCTTCTTTAATATCCCTATCTAGATCGGGAAGATTTGACTCTATCCAATGAGATTTATTATCGACACCAGCTACATTTGCATAATTCATAATGTGCTGATCAACTTGTTTATAAATATCATGTAGATTTAAGTCCTTACTAACATCATGCGCTATCTCCGAGACCTGTCGCTCTGTCAAACAATGGTCAGGATGTAGTAAGTCACAGCAAGGAATTCTTTTTTCTATCAACTCATTTATGTTGATTTTAATTTCGTAATCCGGATGAACAGTCATGGTATGAAAAAACTTTTTTACTACTTGTAATTCAATTTTAGTTTTTTTTTTTAATTTATCGTTGATCCCAGACAGCATCAAATTGATTCGCAATTATTTTTAAATCTGATTTGGGATAGGTTTGACATAAAAGAACATAGCCTTGATCTCGCAATTCACTCTTCAAACCCATTGCTTCCATATCGACAGAACCTTCTTTGAGAAAGGCTGCACATGTACAACACATACCGACAAGACAAGAACTTGGTAACTCCACATTTGCATCTGCAGCAGCCTCTAATACGGTCTGGTCTGACTTACAACTAAAGCTCTTCTGAACTTGATCAATCTCGATATTTATCTTGAATAAGATATCAGTCACTTTAGCTAAGACGAACCTTGCTTTTATTATGGCTTATTTGTTACACAAAAGGAAATCTTTTTATACGACAGTAATCTTGTACTTTAGTGGCCAGATAGAAGAGTAATAATGAGAGTAACTTCAATGTCTTGGGACTTTAATGTTCTTGGAATTTTGGGATCATGATTTTAATGTCAATAACTAAATAGGGATTGTATGCAAAGAAGTAAGAGTGTCTGCCACCATAAGCAAGGTAGCCTTCTCTTCGCCTTCAACTTTCGGAGCATAAATTCAAAGCTGTATCGAAAGAAATACCCCTGTAGTCAAAATCAAAAGACAAGATACGTCTCATTCTTATAGCTATAGTGAAAATATAAATTATCAACTTATTAGAAACTTAATGACAGAGGGAATAAACACTAAGAAAGGATAAGATCTAGTTATGAGAACAAGGATATTAGAAAGAAGAGCTTGCCTTACAGCGGCAATTATGTCCTTACCTCCAACTCTTCTATTCGCTATTAATTCAGAAAGGTTTTCTGCTTATGCGTTTTTGATTGTATCCATACTAATTAATTGGCCATTAATAAGATGGCTTGATGATTACCAATGGGACAGAGAGTGGTAAAGGGTTGAATAAAGAGATCTTTTAAGGCATAGACCACCTACTACTATCAGGCGGTGGTCAATAGCTTGAAGACTAGACAAAAGAAAAGCCACACGATGGAGGGGGTAACTAAAAACGTGTGAGGAAGTTTTTGAACGGAAAAAAATGAACATTCCACCCCTTCGGGTTCTCAAAAAAGTGCAGACCTAATGAACTTTTTTGAATTAGCGAAAAGAGGACAGGATTTCGACGACCGTCCCCCGATCTGGCTTGATAATGCATCAGTATTACACCATCAACTTGTAAATAATCTAAGAAGAACTTCTCTAGTCTTGAAGTTCGGTTGAAATAGAGCTTTCCATGTTTTACTTGTCATCTAACCTAATTTCATCTAAATTTGTGTTTGAGGCCAAACCTCATCAAGACATAATTGACTTTATATAGTACGAGTCGATTAATAACCCCTTTAGTTATTGGAATTTCTAGAGGGGTTTCTTGTTTGTTATTACTGCTGCTGTGTCGCTGCTATATTTGATCGTAGAAAGAAGAAGGCTTTTTAATTGTTGTCCGATATTCACTAAATATCTCAATAACTTCCTCTCCATGAATCCAACGGATTTCTCCAGAATCCAAATTTCGATTTGAAAGAGTGTCGTTGCGCCTGAATCTCATGAACCACCTATAAATATGACAGTTTTTCCAATTTGATCCCCTTCAATAGAACAGCGTCACCCGGTCTGACCTTTTAAAATAGAGACTCTTCCATACGTTTATTCTGTCCAAATACATCAAGCAAGGGAAGTATCCTTTTAGACCAATTTTTTAAGTCCGTTACATCCCTTTATTTCCAATGCTTTTAAATTGATTTTGGGTGCATTTTGGGTGCACTAAAAAAGACAGGCTGGGAAACATGTCTCTGACTGATCTGGACAAAAGTTCGAGCCTTCGACCTATGCTCCTAAATAACGTAGTCATGATATTGCCCTAACTGAGTTTTGAGGCTAATACTGATATCTAGTGCTCTCTTTGATGCTATTAGACGTAAACAAATAATCTAGAAAAAGATTATGACTTTGAAGAAAGTATGCAAGAAGAGTTATGGATGGATTCAGAGTTGGCTGACAAAATAGAAGAGAGTCATAAGATAAATTCTTATTTAACTGAAAGGAAAGGAGAATGGGAGAATGATTATTTGAAATTTATAGATTCAGAAGGAGAAGAGTTATACGAAGCAGGACATCTCAAATTAAACGAGTAAAAGAAGGAATTAATCACGAAGATATCCATAATCATCACGTTCTGCAAATATTGCATGAGCCGCATTATTAAGACTTTCTTCTGAGATGGAAACACCATCATTGTTAAATGTAACTTCAAAATCAATACAATCGTCCCAAATCTCTTCATCGTAGCCTCCGTATAAAAGAATGCGTACAGGGCTATCACCTTTTGCTGAGTGGAGCTCTAAGGGTATAGCTTCATTCCGTTCATCTGCTACTTCAAAATCGCTAACTACCCATGTATATCCGAAAAGGTTTGTGGCTTTCAACTTTACAGAGTCAAAATCTTCTCCTGAGCTGCGATCCACTTCTTCATAATGGTTGTAAATGGAAATTCGAAGTGTTGATTTAGGAAGTCTACTGTCCTCATCAAGCTCAATTTGCCAGCCATCAGATAATTCTTCTTTGATTTGATCAAGTTCATCAACTTCATTAAAAAAAGGAGCTGAAATTGATTCGTTCTGGTATTGATTGAGTAGATCCCTAATAAGGGTTTTAGCCTCATCCAATGTTCCTTTGTATGGGTAAGGAACCTCCTTAAATACGAAGTTAATATCATTTAATGGAAATTTAGCTTCAGGGCAAAACATTCTCGAGAATCAAGTTTTCTTGAATTATTATAAACAAGAAATTATCCCTAATATCACCAACCCTCACAATAAGAAACCATGCTTAAAGACGACGAACCCTTTCATATATCTAAGCATTGTGTTTCACTAAATAAGGATACAAAATATATAAATACAAAAGGGGCAAATGATTAGACAAAAGGGTATTTTTCTTTTGACGATTACATTTTTATCTTTAGGTGCGCCCATTCATTCACTAACATGGAAAGAAGTTTTTGAAGCACTCTCTCCAGATAAATATGATTTTCCTGCCAATGCAAGGAATAAGAATGTAACTTGCTGGAAGAAGATTTATTGGGAAGAATATATCGAAGGAGATGCATACACATCAGGCTACGTAAAAGAATACCGAAAAGATATCAAAATAAATTGCCCATAATACATATGACTTTTTTAATTATGTATTTAGTTAGCGATGAAGGAGAAGTAACTTCTTTCTAACACCCACCCCCCATCACCAACCTCAACAGACAGCAGTTACAGTTGTTACACCATTACTTCGCTAAGAATCACTGCAGCAGAATAGATCTAGAAGAATTATATAATTGAATAATGTAACAACCTTTCTGAGACGTTACCTAGGCAGACGCCGCGATAGATCATAGGCTTGATACTCATCTACTAACTACGCAAGGTTTAACACTAGAGAAATAGCTAATCGTTTAATCAACAACCTGTTATGCAATAACACCACCCATCTCCCGCCTTTCTAACAATTGTTACAGCAAGTGAGAGGCAAGGCATAGTTATTATTAAATATAAAAAAGATGTTAAAAGTAGTTAAAGAGAAAAAACCTCACATTATAATTTATAAGTTCTTTTATAATAATAATAGTCTTATGAAATTATATATAAATGGCAAGGGTGGGGAATTGTGTATTGGAAAATTATCCGAAAAGCAGGAAGATTATGTTTTTTCTAATGCAGAAGATGAAGAAATAGAATTTAATGATTTTTGGGAAGGTAATCAAATCATGAAAGGAGCATGGTATGATTTTGACAATATTTTACATTCTAATAGTGTTAATGTTGATGATAATCTATCTATTAAAAATGAAAATGGAGACGTAATAGTTGCCAAAGGTGCATTTGAAATTGACTTAAATGATGATAATAGGTTTGAAATGCTAAATAATAATAATAAAGTAATAATTGGATGGAATAAAGTTAGTTCTAGTTTTAATAGAGTCCTTTTTGAAAAGGGTTTTTATACATTTAAAGTTAAAGATTTTTCAAAAGAAACTCTTAATCATTTTAATAACGAAGGTCGAGGAGGAACACCATGCTTAATCGGAACAGAAAGCATTGAATACGGAACTTTCTGGGAATTTGAAGTTCCCAATAATTTTAATGCGGAAAAATTGATTTTAATATCGGCTAAATTTCATGTGCAAGATAATGAATCTATTGATTTCATAAGCTCTGTTATTTATGACGGTAAAATAATTGAGAAGTACTGCCAAGGCGATACTAATATTAAAGAAGTTAATCACTTTGTAGTCGAATGCAATTATTATCCAGAAGAGAAAGATGAAGATAGAGTGTACTTTGATTACGCACTTGAATTCTCTAAATAGAATCCTAGATAGATTAATAGTATATTTATAGTTAAATAATCATTCAAACAAAATGAAAGGAGTAATCAACGAAATCAATTTATGGAATATCTCATTGGGAGTAGGAGATGAATCTGTTCTCTCAAACGTATTTCTTACAGGTTGTATCGTTAAAACAAATGATACACTCATGATTTACACATCTGAGAAGAATTCAGATAATGTTAATAGTCTTTCCTTACCAAAGGATCGTGAAGAGTATGAAGTATTAGCAACAGGGTTAACTAAAATTATTGAACCATTAAGCAATGATTTATCTCTAAATACAAAATTGGCAGTCAATTCGATAGTTTACTCAAATACTGGAGGAGAAAATGGAATAGCCAGTTCTGACCCTGACGCCTGTTTTAGCAATGAAAGTGATTCGGCTCAATTCAATGAAGTATTTGGAGATATGTTTGATGAAGAACAAAAGTTAATAGTTGCTTGGTCCTGGAGCTATACATTTGAAAAATCACTAAAAAAAATAGATATTTTCAATGACGAAAAAGTTGTAAATAAAATTGTGACAGAACTAATTAAACGTCGCAACGCATGGTCCCCAGTTCTTAACGAGGAGCTAAAGGCTACATGTAAATACAATGCAATGGTTTACTTCAATATTTAAACAAGAGATTTAGCTAAATCTTAGATCAATAACCTGTTATGACATAACAACCCCTATCTCCCGCCTATGTAACCTTTCTTGCTGTGGGGGGAGACGCTGAACCAAGAACTACTAAATGGAAGGATGTTGCTCTTAACTTGATTGTGACCTTGTGAAGCAATAACTAAGCAATTATTAAACTCATAAAAATAGTTTTTTAAATAGACACATAACAACTTTTCTTAGTCTTAGACAAGATATCGAGAGAATAGGCTTTGTTGAATTCTAACAATGTTATTAAAATTAAAAGGTTCTTGAATAAACATTGCGGAAAAAGATTTTAATGTTTAATTTAAATAAGATACCATTATATTTTTTTTGGCAGTTTTTTTAATATTCCTACTAAGTTTTTTTACATTTCCTTTTTTATTAAATAATAAGAGTGAAATAAATAATTCTAATAATTGTGAGGTTGATAATAGAGGTGAAGAATATAAAAGTTATGCTAAAGAAGGTTATAAATTTGGAAGAAAAATTCAAAAGCTTGTATTTAGAAAAGATTTAGAGGGTATTTATAATAATGTACTAAATGAGGAACTTAGATATGGCCCAAGAAAAGCATTCGTTAAAGATAAAAATTTTGATGAAATCTTTCCAAATGAATGGAGCTCTAAGATTGTTTCAAGTAAATTGCCATGCGAACCGGTTGGATGGAGAGGATTTATGTTGAGTAATGGTAAAATTTGGTTTGATAGAAATAGATTAGGAGATTGGACAATAGTTTCGATAAATCAAGCTAATCAAGAAGAATTTAAAGATAAGAATATTAGTGGTTGGATAACAGAGAGGGGTCTTATTCATCCAACTTGTTTCCCTAGAATAGGTTATTATAAAACGCCAAAATTAAATAAATTTGCGAAAAAATTCAATATAAAAAACAAGAGAGATTTTAAATCTAGTCCTGGAAAATATATCGGGAAAATAATTCCACTAGGACATGAAATTGTTCCTGAAAATATAAATGAAGAAACTAACGATAGAATTCTTTCCATAACTAAAAACCTAAATGATTGCTTTAATTTTAGTTTAAATAAGGGATTCTCAAATAATAGAGCCAAAACTACTGATACAATCTCAATAGATAATATTATCTACCAAACTGGTAATGAGCAAAATGTATATAAAAATAATCGAGATCATTTATTAAAAGTTCATTATAGAGTATTTGAGAAAGTAGAATTGTCTAAATGTAATAAACTAGCTCCTCAGTTGACTCCTGAATGTAAGGATTCATATTTAATTAAATTGGGATATCATTCAGGAGGGACAGCTGGTTGGTTAGGTTTCTATTATATATTTGGCATTTTTGAAGATGAAAATAAAGAAAAATTTATTGTGCCTTTAAGAATTTTTTCTAATAGAAACCTTGCTCTCAATGAACTAAGAGGCTAGAAAATATTGGCGAAGTGTTCTGAAATATAAAAAAGTACCTAGCTAAATCTTTTGATCAACAACTGGTTCTGAGATAAGACCACCCATCTCCGGCTTTTGTAACCATTGTTACTGTGATGGAGACGCAGGACTATGAACTACTAAAAATTCTTTTCAAATATCACTAGAGAATATCTTGAGACATGCAAAACTTCAACAATCAGAATTAGCTACCCCCATTCCAAGAACGGCTCCTAAAGGGACTGACCAACCATAAGCATCTTTTTTAGATAATAATGCTGCTAGTCCTCCACCGAGGATCCCTCCTGCTGTTGCAGAACCTGCACTACAAGTTCCTTTAGTAGTGGTATATCGCTTTGACAACAAATTTTTATCGCTTATGTAAGATTTATGATGAGACCTATTGTTATTACTTCGAACGGAGTTCCAGCTATTGATGGTACATGGGACTTCAAAAGTATCGGTATAGGACTTCACATATCCTGGTGATTTCTTTGTTCCAGGTACATATTCCTCTCTATATTCATTCTTATAACAAGTGCGTTGGGTCGTATAACCTGGTTGATATTGATCTGCAAAAGCAACCGAGGGTGATAGAAAATAAATTGAAAGAAGAAGAAGTTGTGATTGAAATTTCATTAAACTGTCGGTAGCGTTCCTGCTCATCAACCCTCTTGGGTTCCAGGATTGACCACCTTGCCTAGCAGGAACAAACGGCAGGTTGGTGACTGACAATCCCCTGAAGGATTAGCGTCAATACTCGGGATGAACGGAGTAAACTCCTATAATTATTTAACCATCAAATTTATTAATTCACATGACATAACAGGACAGTTTGTTTTTCAACCTATTAATTCAATGGTTACAGGATAAAGCCATTAAATGTACTTGATTTAAAATTACTCCTAATGATCTCGTAGGTCTTGATTAACAATGTTTATAAAGACCTTGTCAGCTGGATACTGGGCTCTAACAAGTTGTTCAATATAACGACGATCTGATAAATCAGAGATCAATTGAAAGTTATGTGATCGACCTCGATCATCTGTATAGCGGCCTTTTACATTGTAGTTAGTCATTGTATTTAAAAACAAAGTTCAATATATTTTGCATTTCAAATTCATAATGTGCGATACATAATCTAACAGCCAAATCTAACTTCTCCCGCCTTTGTAACCATTGTTGCTGTGGCGGAGACACAGGACTAAGAACTAGTAAATTGAATAAAAACTAGCTGATCTAGATGCTGAAGCGACTCTGGTCTGACCACCGCAATCCTTGCTTACTAACACTGGCATTACTTGTAATTAGCGTTGTTGTAAGTCCTTGGGTATTACTTGCTGCTGTACTGCCTTTGGGATGGGTACTAGTAAAGAGAGAAGGATCGCAAGAACAAAATAATCCAGACATAACTGATTCTGCTGAAGAAATCAATCCAACAGAGCCCTTAACTGGTGCTGTCCTATTAGACAAAATAAAAGAACTTGGTGATGTGAGTAAGAGTGATTTAGTTAGAACTTGTGGTTACGTATCTACAAAAAATGATGGCGGGGAAATACTGAACTTCACCGCTTTCTATGAAGCTCTTCTAGATGCAAAAGGAGTATCACTTGGAGAGGATATAACTACAGAAGAAGAAATAATTGAACAGCAAACCCAAGAGGAAAACGAAGAAAAGGAAGACGAAGAAAATGAAGATGATATTGATTACGAACGACTATGGGAATATTTACAGGATGGTGGTGCTGATATCTGGGCTCCAGACGACGTTGCTTGGTTAGGTACTTTTGAAGACGGGGATGAGCTGGTTGTTGAAGTTAATGGACCTGAATTTTTTGGTATTAATTACTGCAGAACCAAGGAAGATTTACCTCGAATAGTTAAAGATTATATAAGCGTTGGAGGCACAATAAGCAAAATCAATAATGAAATCAATCAGAATGAATCAACTGAAAATTGTTTTAAAGATCTACCTTCTCCATGGAATAGCCTAGACATTGATCAAATTATCGAAAAGTTAAAAGGCGATCCAATAGAAGATCCATGTCTATTAGCAAAGCTGTTAGACAAAATGATTCACATTGAGCGAAATTTTGACGTATTGTGGGCGCTTAAGGATCAACTTATAAATTGTCCCTCAATTAGTTCTGAACTTTTAACTTCTCTTGCAAACTCAGAAGAAGAAATAATTCAAAAAGCTATCGGTAAATGGTTAAAATTGAACACTGAAGTTGAAATAAAGGATTTAATAGCTCTTGCTAAATCTGAATCTGAACATGTTAGAGAAGGAGTAGCATTGAATGAAAGGACGCCAGAGGCGACCTTATTAGATCTATTACAGGATGATGAACCTTCTGTGGCTTGTGCTGCTGGAGAGGAACGTAGCCTCCCTTTCGAATGGCGAACTCTTAATGATTACGAGAAATCAGACCTCATAGAAAAATCAAAGGAACTTGACGAGAAAATAATTAAAATCTTAGGAATTAGAGTTCTTAAGTGTGATTATGTTGAATACAAAAAATCCCTATTAAAAAATAAAAGTGTAGACAAAGAAATACTAGAAAAACTTATTAATGCAGATGATGCATTAGATGGTAGTGATTACTCTAAATCTAGAGATTCAAGATTGGTTGCCTGGAGTCCAAGTTGTCCCCAAAGTATTCTCGAAAAGTTAAAGCTTAATGAAAACCCTGAAATAAGGTCTGCCGCAAGTGAGGAAAGGAACCTCCCAATTAATTGGAGATTTCTCTCAGGGAGAGAAAAAGAAGAAAAGATCCTTCAAGAAGACACTATTGACTCTGTAATATTAAATACTCTAGAAAAACTTATTGTAAGTGATGACTTTTATGCAAATTGTCAAGGTTATAAAGAGAGGATCACGATTAATCTTCTCAAGACTCAAAAGTTAAGCGGGGATACAATAAAAACCCTTCTGGATTCGGATAGTAGCTATATACGAAAGGCAATAGCTTTAGGTCGATATACTGCAGAAGAAATATTAACTCAACTCAAAAAAGACCAAGATCCTAAGGTTCGCTTTGCTGCTGAAGTAGAAAGAAACCTGCCTCAAGAGTGGAGGTACTTGGAAGACCATGAAAGAATAGATAAAATCAATGAAGATGAGGTTATTGAGGAAGATACATTAAAGAAACTTGAAGTATTATCAAAAGAAGTAAGATATGCGTTGTTACAAAGAAAGCTCCCAAAAGAGTGGAGGTTACTCTCTGACTATGACAAAGCCGCAAAGATTGATGAAGATACTTCTACAGAGATTTTAGAAATTCTTTCATATACGTATGAGGATGAATTGAAATATGCTATTGCAAAATGCCCATCCTCCTCAGAAGAAGTTTTAATTCGATTAATTAGAGCTTCTGAAGCCAGATGGCTAGACGAGAAGTGTAGCGACAGTGTTGATGATTTAGCAAGAGAAAATCTATATCGAAGGAAAATAGACGTTAAATACAGGACAATGAAAAATCAAGAGATTATAGAAATTCTTAAGCAAGACGATGCAGAAGAAGAAATGCTAAACATTTCTGCTAAATATGGCACCATTTATATTCGAAGTGCAGTTGCTGGCAATCCAAAAACCCCACAGGAAACTTTGGCGATATTAGCTAATGATGTAAATAGTGGATGGGTACGACAAGTTGTCGCCCTTAATCCTAATTGCTCCAAAGAAACAATTAACCAACTTTTAAATGATTCCGAATATACTGTTAAACGTGAAGCTCTTTTGAATGGTTTATCTCCTGAATGGATCAAACTCTTTCAAGATGATGATATAGGGGGTATACGCAAAGAAATGCTCAATGGATTCCCAGGTCAAGATATTTTAGATGTGTGTTTTAAGCGTTATGAACTGGAGGTGCAATTAAGCATAAGCTGTGGATTTGATCCCATACAAGCAAAATCAAGAGCTAAAAAAGAATTGATTGCCTGTATAGTTTATTGCCCTGATACTCCAGATGATATTCTAAATCGTCTACGTCAAGATGATGATGAATATATAAAGGCTGCATTTAGAGAGACAGCTCTGCCATCTAATTGGGTTATCATGTCCGATGAGGAGAGGATATCAGCTTTGAAAAACTCAGAGGTTCCCCTTGAAGTTTTCAATACACTTGCACTCTCTGCTAATTATCAAATCAGACTAGCCGTAGCAAGATCTGACAAGACCCCTCAACCTATAATAGATATTTTAGCCAACGATTCTGATAGTGACGTTAAGGAGGCAATTAAAGAACGTGAACTTCCCAAAGAATGGAGATATTTAGAACAAGACAAATTAGTAGAACGATTGGAAAATGAATCAGTTAACGAAGATATTCTTAACTTCTTTTCTAAATCTTCTAGTTGGCAAATTCGTCAGGCTGTCGCACAAGTCTCATCTACTTCTGAAGAGATCTTGCAGAAACTACGGGAAGATGATGATGATGATGTCAAGGAAGCAGCAAATAAATCTTTGCGAAAACTCAACCCAGATTCTGATGATTTTGGAGAAGAGATAAAAAGTATTTATATTAAAACTGAGCCAGGAGGCCATGTCCTTTTTGGAGCGTTGGACCCCCATGAAATAAACCTTTTATCTGAATCATTAAATTCAAAAAAATTACACGAACAACTTGAAGAGATACCTTACAACTCGTGTGGATCTCTAATAGAAGCAGATGGAGTAGTCAATAGTGGAGATGAAGGTGATTTTGGTAATGAAGGAACAATAGTCTTCAGTAAAGATATCTCAAGACTTGGTCCTGAAGATAAAGAAGAAGGAGATGGATTGAGCGAGGGTGTTTATACGGTCATCATGAAGTTATCTAAATGTTCAATTGAATTTGAATTTTCATTAGATGGTGAATTTGATGTTGATAAATTTGAGGAAGTTAGTGTTCCTGTCAGACTTCCAGAGGAAATTGAACATGGTTTATATGGGCATCCTGATTTCAATATCATTACTGGGTTTAAATACGATGGAGAAGAGATTGAAGAAGATTATGAAGTTGTTGATCGTGGATATGATCAACAGTTCACTTTCTTTATGATTAAAGATGGAAAGACAACAATTATCTATAGCAATTACAACGGTAATGAAGAATGGAATAATTCTGACGAGATTCTAGAAATACTTGAAGCATTGAAAAACTAACTACCCCAACACCCCTCATCACCAACCTCCATATACGCTAGTGACAGTTGTCACACCACGACTTCGCTAAGAATCAGAGAATGATCCAGTTCTTCCACTTGCCAATCTTGCGAGTGCCATGGGTCATACCATCCCAGTGCATTTAGAAAACTATGCAAGATTTACACCTGATCGAACCGCTGAGTTATATATGACGTTGAATAAGTCCTTTGTAACCATTGTTGCTGTGATGGAGACGCAGGACTATGAACTACTAGATTGAAAGGAAGATGATTTGGATTGATGAGTGAATTATCAGAACATAGCGATAACAAGCTAACCCCTGACCGTAAAGAATTCTTGGCAGAGGTTCAGGAAAAAGGTGGGTGGATACTTGAAGAAGCCGACGAAACTTTTAAAGCTGATAGGGAAATTGTTCTTGCTGCAGTTAAGAGCGCTGGTTATGTGATCCAATATGCCGATAAGAAGTTCTGGTCTGATCAGGAAATTGTTCTAGCTGCTGCTACTTCAGATTGTTCTGCCCTTCGTTTTGCCGATGAGAAGTTAAAGGCAGATCGGGAAATTGTTCTTGCTGCCGTTAAGAACAATGGATGGAACCTTCAATATGCC
>QCJC01000007.1 GCA_003216275.1 Prochlorococcus sp. AG-402-P18
CAATTCTTATCTAGATATATAAAATATTTTCATCTTGGATATTTTTTGTAATTAAGAATTTTAATCTTCGGCATTTTCGAATTGTTTTGCCAACCTAAACCCTTTGCGCAGAATTAGATAAACTCCATATAAACCTGCAATAATCGGAAGAATAATTAAGGGATTCGGGCTGTAGTTCGCATAATCTTTGACACCATCTACATATTCAATTCCTGAACATTTTAAGAATAGAAAACTTGTAAATATCACACCCCAACCAATTATTGACAGGATACCTCCTTTTTTGTCTCCCTCATAAAACCTGTCCAACCCCCATCCCCATCCAATTACAAGGATAACTCCTCTTGCGATTGCATTCTTTTCTTGCTTTCGAAGCATTGTAGGTTTCATATTTATGTTCGGCATGAACATAACTGAATCAGAGAGACCTTGCCAATACTTATTAAAAAGATACTTATTTTTGTAAGAATTTGATGGTGGGTGTACCTCTTTAGAGATCAATGGTATGAAATTTATTTATGGAGCATTTATCAAGTGACATTAAAATTTCAGAGGAGCATAGAAAAATTGAAGACAATGGCTAATGTTCTCCTATTCCAAATTTGGTAAAGATCTTGATCATCAGATCTCAGTCATTATTTTGGTTTTCAGGCATAGTGGACTTTTTAGAATTAGTCGATTATCAAATTTTGACTTTTGACTTAATTAAAATTATAAGTGTATCTTCTTCTTCTTAAGCATTTTGATCTAGTGTAAAAAGTTATTTTTGATTTTGTATTCAGAAGAAATACTTAGAGATTATTTAAACTTAATTCTATAAAGCTTCTTTAAATTGTCTATGCATAGTTTGATGGGGTGGTCTAGATCAAAAAAAAAAGATAACTTGGTTCAATAGCTGATTACTTTTGACTGTTGCACAACAAACTGATTTACAGTTAAACCGTCGCCTTCAGAAGGATAGTATCTCCATTGCAGGAAAGATTATTTATATTAATCCTTTTCTTTATTGGAGACGCTTCGATAATAATACTGATAGATGGTTGAGAGAGCCTGGTCAATTAGGAGAGGATCTGATCAATCTTAATCGAGCTCGTTTTTATCCTGAAGTGGATTGGACTTTCCTGAAAGATGAAGAGCGAATTATTAAAGATGCTGCAGTTGAAATGTTTTTGAAAACACTTGAATTAATAGGCACTTTTCATCCAGATCTTACTGCAGGACAATTGTTGGAAGTGGAGAGAAAAATGGCTGTAACTAAGAAAAAGTCTTTTGAACGTTGGGTAGAAAAGTCTTTTAGAAGGAAAATAAATCAAGCTTCAAGAGAACGTAGTCGCTTTGCTAGAGAACGTTTTATTAGAGGTTGGAGAGAATGGCTAACTTTAGAAACTACCCATCAAGCTTTTCTTCCATTTGCAGCAATTATTGTGATGTCATTATTTGGCGGTTGGTCTATAGGAATTTCCAATAATAGTTGCACTCCTTACTTTCCAACCTCAGAAACAGGTATTCTTAAGTAGAACTTATTTAAGCCATGATGGCTAAAGATCAATTAAGGGATTTACATCTATTTGCTATAGAGTCTGTTTTGCCTTTTGGGATGGGGGTATTTAAAAATGCTAAAAATGGTGACTTAACCAAAATAATGCATGTATTTAGATCAAAAGATCCATTTGTAGAATTTAAGGCTGATGGTGAAACTTCTGCAAGGTTAGTTAGAGATAAAATTGATCAATTGATTCCTGGATTAGGACACCCAGTTGTGTCAGTTGGTGTTACGGTCGAAGATAATTACCCTGATTATGAAATCAATGATCAAGATTCTTTAGTGTCAACTTTGAATAGGATAGATAATAATTTAAATGAATTGAGGAATTTTTTAAATAACGGCTCAGAAAAAGTTGATATTAAATAAGTATTTTTTGAATTCTACAAATGAGAAGAAAAGAAAGTTTTTCCTTAAGCTCTAAAAAGCATGTAGGTGCTTTAAATCAACCTTTAGTGTTCATTTTTTTCATTTGTTTAATTTTTTTATTAACGGGTAGTCGTCTTTTTTGGATTCAAATAATTAATGGTACTTATTATAAGAAACTTTCAGATCAAAATAGAATTAAGCTGATTGCAAACCCACCAATAAGAGGTAGATTACTTGATCGTAAGGGAGTAGTTCTTGCAGATAATAAACTGTCTTATTCATTATCTATTCAGCCTAGACTTTTATCGAATAGTGAATGGATTGACCTGAGGAACTCTTTATCTGACTTATTAAATGTTTCTACAAATCAATTAGAGATTGCATTTAACAAAAGTAATTTAGATACTCCGTATAAAAAAGTATTATTAACTGACTTATCAGAAGAGCAAATTATTAGGTTTAAAGAACAAGAGATTAATTTGTATGGTGCTCAAATAGATATTGGTTTGGTTAGAAATTATCCTTATAAGTCCCTGGCTGCGCATACTTTGGGCTACACACAGTTGATAACTCAAAATGAGTTTTCTAAGCTGGCAGAAAAAGGTTATAAATTATCTGACCGCATTGGAAGAAAAGGTATAGAAGCCGCTTTTGAATCTGAATTGAGAGGTACATGGGGAGGCGAAATGCTTGAGATTGATGCAATAGGTACTGTTCAACGTAGTCTAGGACTCAAGTTGCCTAAAGCTGGTCAGGATATCAGGTTAACGATTGATCTAGAGCTACAACGTATTTCAGAACAAGTCTTATCTGACAAGCTTGGAGGAGCCATAGTAGCACTTGATCCACGTACAGGTGCAATTAGAGCAATTGCCAGTCAACCTACTTTTGATCTTAATTTTTTTTCTCAGCCTTTTACAAATAAGCAATATGACAACTTATTTTTGTCATCGAATCGACCTCTTTTGAATAGAGCATTTAATGCATATGATCCTGGAAGTACATGGAAACCTGTAACAGCTATTGCAGGTATGGAAAGTGGTAAATTTCCTACCAGTCGAAAATTGAATACAGTCCCTTGTATTAGATATGGTAGTCATTGTTTCCCAGAATCTAATAAAAGAGGCTTTGGCTGGATTGGCTATGAAGATGCATTGAGAGTATCCAGTAACACTTTTTTTTATCAAGTAGGTGTTGGGGCTGGATCTAAGGCTTTGTATGATTCAGCAATCAAACTTGGCTTTGATAACTACTCTGGTATTGAAACTGCTCTTGGTGAAAATAAAGGCCTAGTTGGAAATAAAGAATGGGCTGATCAAGGTCGCGGGTTGGGAAACCCTGGAGAAACTCCTTGGATTGTAGAAGATATGGCTAGTGCATCCATTGGTCAATCAGTTGTGCAAGTTACTCCTTTGCAATTAGCACGTGCATATGCGGTTTTTGCAAATGGTGGTTATTTGATTACTCCTCATTTAGTCGATGGCACAAGAAATTGGAGATCAGAAAAATATATGCAAAAGGTAGATATTAAAGAAACAACGCTTGAGACAATTCGTCGTGGTCTTCGAAAAGTAGTGACTAGTGGTACAGCTATGGGAATTAATATAGACACCTCAGTTCTTCCTCCGGTAGCTGGTAAAACTGGAACTGCTGAAGATAGTAGTGGAGGTGATGATCATGCATGGTTTGCTGCTTTTGCACCCTATGATGCTGGGGAAATAGTTATTGTTGCTTTTGCTCAGAACACTCCTGGAGGTGGTTCAGTTCATGCACTCCCAATGGCAAGAAAGATTTTGGAAAAATGGTATGAATTGGAATCTAATGATCAGCCACCGACAAATAGAGATTAGCTATTGATTCAATCAGGATTTTTTAGTTGTAGGAGTTGATTGAGAATTTCATTGATTGATTTATCTTCAGCCAATTTTGATTTATTACTAGTTAATTGACGACCTAAAACTAGAGCTCCAAGATGGGTTAATTGAATACGCAACGAAAGTAGTAATTCCATACATCCTCCTCCGGAAAAACTTGCAATTGCAATTGGACGTTCATTAAATAAACTGCGAAAATCTTTTCCTTGCACTGAAAGCCAAGCTATTGCGTTCGTCAGAATCGGAGGGATTGAACCGTTGTATTCAGGCGCACATATTACCCAGTGTGAGTGATCTTCCATTTGAAGATTGATGGATTCAAGATTGGCTGGTGCTTTATCATTTAAATTTGTACGTGGATTAAATAGAGGTAATTCATTGTCTGATTGAGTTAAATCAAGTAATTCACATGAATAATTAAGCTTCTTTCCCTCGATTAAAAACCTCTCAGCTAATTTGAGATTTTCACCATTACTAGCGGTTACAATAAGAAGCTTTTTGTTAAACATCGTTAATTGGAAGGGATGTATAGGTGGATCAAGTCATTTTTACAATGGGTTAGTAGTTCGCTCCGGTTTTTCGATGGTGAACTGCTGTTAGTCCATCTTTTTTGATGACTTTTCCATATTTAATCTCAGCATATATCAGCCAATGATCTCCACATTCCATTCGTTGATTAACTGTACCTTCTAACCAAGCTAAAGCTTCATTTAATAATGGTTGATTCCCTGGACTTAGTTTGATTTCTAGGCCATTAAATCTATTCTCCCCGGGTTTGAAGGATTGAAGAAACTGTTTAAGGAGGTTTTGGTAATTGTTTTCCTCTAAAATATTTAAAGCGAAGCTATCACCTTTATGAAGTAAATTTTCTACGGCTCTTTCTTTCGCTACTGCTATCGTAATACCAGGTGGAGAAAAGCTTGCTTGGCTCACCCAACTTGCTACCATAGCTCCGCTAAGTAGATTATCCTCATTACCTTTTTGAGCAGTCAATATACATAGCGATCCAACCACCCTTCCTAATGCATTGATTGTTGGATCACTTTTACTTGTATTTAGACCAACATTTGCTTTTCTTTGTTGACGTAGTTTTGCATTAATTAATTTCTTACCATATTGAATACCTGTTTCTTCAAGCTTTTTGATCATTGAAGGATCAGGACTAAATTTAATTTTTATTGGCTCGAAACCAAACTTAAAGCCTCCATCTTTTAATTTTTTTTCAAGTAACTCAAGAGCTTCACCACTCCATCCATAACTTCCAAATACTCCAACAGGCTTTTCTCTGTTGCCTTCTGAGAGAAGTGTACCAAGTGCCGAAACAATAGGAGTGGGCGCATGTCCACCTAATGTTGGTGATCCAATCAAATATCCATCTGCTTTACGAATTTCAGTGATCAAGCTCTCTGATGAGGTGAATTCACAATTAATAATTTTAATTTTGACTCCGGTTTTACTAATTCCTCTAGCGATTGCATCAGCAATAGCAGCAGTGTTGCCATATGCGCTAGCAAACAATAGAGCAACTCTTAAGTTGTTATATTTTTGACTTTCACCCCAGCTTTGGTAGTTATTTAATAAACTTCTCCAACTGCCACTGATTGCAGGTCCATGTCCAGGTATTATTGTATCGATATCAAACTCTTCAAATTTTTCAATAATGCTATTGACTTGATTTGACATAGGTGCCATTAAACAATCGAAATAATGTCTTCTTTCATCTTCTGTACTAGTACTATTTGGCTCAGCCCATTTTTCTTCATAAACATGTGCTCCAAATAATTTATCACTCATCAATAAACCAGTTTGCTTTTCGAAAACAATTAGTCCACCAGGCCAACGAGCTGTGGGTGCAGGAATGAAAGTTAATTCAAAATTATTATCGAGTAAAAAGGTTTCTACTTGTCTGATGATTTGAATCGCCGGAAGACTTTCTTCTTTTTCTATTACTTGATTAGTAGTTGTATTATTGTTTGGTTTTCGTTGATGCCAAATCTCTTTGAATAATTTTGCTCCTGGATTAGAGCAAATAACTGTTATATTTTTATACTTAATACTCATTCTTTTTACAAAAGCTACTTTGTTTGGATTGATATGACCCATAACTAATTTTATTTCACTTGAATCTCTGCTAATTAATGTCTCAAATTTTTTTAAAAATTCTTTTTCGAATGTCAAACCTGGAGGGTGAATTAAAATAGTATCTTCTAAAGATTTGAGTATAAAGGAATTAGTACAACTACCTTTTTCAAGAGAATATTCCACTTCAAATCTTGTTCTATTTGGATTAAGACTTCTTAGGCAAAAGAAGTTTTGTTCAATTGGGATATGAATAGTTTTTTTGACTAGGTTACCTAAATTCGGCGAGGAAATTTTGTCTTCTAACATTATTAATAATTACTTCCGACTCTTCTATGATGAACAGCTGTTTTACTTTGTGTATTAGATAAATTACCTTTTTCAACTAGTGAATAAATGATCCAATGATCAGTTGTCTCCATTCTTTGCATGACTTTGCAAGAAAGGAATGCAAGTGCATCAGATAAAACAGGTCCACCAGGTGCAAGATCATTCATTAATTCAACTCCTTCAAATCGATTAGCGCCAGGTGGAAAACGTTTTAAAAAGTGTCTGAAGAGATGCAAATAGTTATTTTCTTGAAGGATATTCAGCACAAAACGGTCATTGACTTGTAATAGTGACTCAATGGCTCTGTCTTTGGCTACTGCTACGGTTATTCCAGGTGGTTCAAAACTTGCTTGACTTACCCAACTTGCAACCATTGCACCGTTTCGACTGTCAGAGCCAGTATTTTCTTTGGCAGTAACGATGTAAAGGCCGCCACTCAAGCAACCAAGGGCTTTATTGAGATCTCCATCAAGGTTTTTAGTGACTGCTATATTTTTCTTTCTAGTAAGAATTTGTCCTAAATCTGTACCAGCTTCTTCAAATTGTTGGTAGACATTTTTGTTTGGTTCATCACGAACTCGAAGTGGTTTAAATGCTTCTTTTTGGCCAAGTTTTCTTAACTGGTTACTAATAAAGTCAATAGGCTCTTCATTTCCGCCATATGAGTCATAAGTAGCTACCCATTGCTTTTGCTTTAAGGATGCAAGAAGTGTTCCTATATTACCTTGTAACTCTGAATCAGGTTTTATAGGCCAAGTAGGAACAACTACGGCACTTGCTTCACTAATTAGACCACTTAACTCTTGTTTATCAGATGAAATAAGGTCTACTAATTGAACTTGAGCATTTGCTTTGCCAATTCCATGTGCAATTGATTGACTTAGACGATCACAAAAACCATATTGGCTAAGATAGCAAACTATAGCATAATTTTCTCCTGAACTCCTTTGCTTACTCCATTCTTTGTAATTGTTAAGCCATATCTTTGTATTGAAATTTAGGATTGGCCCATGGCCAACTCCAATAGTTTTAATAGATGGTAGATTGTCGATTTTTTTTAATGCCTGCACTACACTCCGGGCATTAGGCCCCATTAGGCAGTCATAATAAAATCTAAAATCTTCTAATAAAAGGTTTGGATCTTCATCATATAGTTTTTCTGAACAGTAATGTAATCCAAAAGCATCACATGTATATAAGACTTTTGTACCATGATCAAATGTGAAAATAGTATCTGGCCAATGTAAATTTGGTGCACTAATAAATTCAAGCTTGTGTTCAATCTGAGTAATCGAATTAATTTCTAAATTGAGCTCATCTCCACTTTTGACAGCTCTTGAATTAAAAGGTTGATGAATTTGGTCTTCAAGGAATTTGATAGCTACTTTAGAACCGACGATTTCAATCTTTGGATTAAGTTCAACTAGGTATTTGATTAACCCTGAATGATCTGGCTCGGTATGACTGACAATTAAATAATCTATATCTGATGGATTGATTTCTTGTTTGAGTTTTTCAAGCCAAATATCTTTGAATTTTAAATGGCTTGTATCGATTAAGGCAGTTTTTTTACCTCGAATCAAAAAACTGTTGTAAGTAGTTCCATTTCGAAGCCCAAATTCAATATCAAACCTGCTTCGATTCCAATCTAGCGATCTTAAGGTATGGGTATCTACTGCAATTTTTGCATATTGAAGTGAAAGTTCTGGAGTCTCACCTTTCTGATTCCTTAATGCTGTTGATTCAGTAAAAACCATTTTTCTAAAGCCATTGAAAATTGTAAGAAGCCTGAAAATTCCAATATATCAGGCCACTAGGTGAAAATACTTATTTGTTTAAAACCATAATAGGATATTTAAGTTAGTAATAGTGATACTGCTTCCCGTAAATAGCATTTGTTTGTACTTGATAGAAGTAGAAGTTCAATTTTTTATTATTTTGTCTTTCTAAGTCTTATGGGTTTCTGTTTTGTTATTGTCTTAGGGTGCGTTCAGAAGCATTGTCGCTCTTTTGTTTGTGATTATTTTCAAAAACCTTATTTGAGATAATTTTTTAGATATGCAAAACAATGATTCTTCTTCTGTAATTAATCCACCATCTCTTTCTGGAGATGAAATAAGGGATGCATTTATAAACTTTTTTGCTAAACATAATCATAAAAAACTTGAAAGTGCTTCTTTAATTCCGGATGATCCAACAGTTTTATTAACAATTGCTGGGATGTTACCTTTCAAGCCTATCTTTTTAGGGTTAAAAGAGTCTGCTACTCCTAGAGCTACATCCAGTCAAAAATGTATTAGAACGAATGATATTGAAAATGTAGGAAGAACGGCGAGGCATCATACTTTTTTTGAGATGCTCGGTAATTTTTCTTTTGGTGATTATTTTAAACAAGAAGCTATTCAATGGGCTTGGGAGTTAACTACTGACATTTTTCGACTAAATCCACAAAATATAGTAATTAGCGTTTTTGAAGAGGATTTAGAAGCAGAAGAAATTTGGAGAAATGTTGTCGGAGTAGATGCAAAAAGAATTGTCAGAATGGGTGCTTCTGATAATTTTTGGTCGTCTGGACTAACAGGACCTTGTGGACCATGTTCTGAACTTTATTTTGATTTTAAACCTGAATTAGGTACTGATCTATTAGATCTCGAAGACGATAATCGATTTATAGAATTTTACAATTTGGTTTTTATGCAATACAACCGAGATTTAAAAGGTAATCTGCACCCATTGGCGAATTGTCATATTGATACTGGAATGGGCTTAGAAAGAATGGCTCAAATCTTACAAAGGAAATCTAATAATTACGAAACGGATCTTATTTTTCCTCTCATTGAGGCTGCGGCGTTGTTAGCTCAAATCAATTATGAAACTACAAATAAAAAAAATAAAACATCATTAAAAATCATTGGAGATCATTGTAGAGCTGTTACTCATTTGATTTGTGATGGGGTAAGTGCTAGTAATTTAGGCCGAGGTTATATTCTTCGTCGTCTCATACGGCGAATGATTCGACATGGTCGACTGATAGGTATTGATAAGCCGTTTTTACCGAACCTAGCTCGAGTTGCTATTGAGTTGATGAATACAGCTTATCCTCAATTACTTGAGAAGAAAAATTTTATACTTAATGAATTAAAAATAGAAGAATCTCGTTTTCTTGAGACCCTTGAACGAGGTGAGAAACTTTTATCAGAGATAATTACGGATGAATGTAATGTTATTAGTGGTACACAGGCTTTTGAGCTATATGATACTTATGGTTTCCCTTTGGAATTAACAGAAGAGATTGCGAATGAACAGGGTATTTCTGTTGATGTCATTGGTTTTGATAATGAAATGGTTAAGCAACGTCAACGTGCAAAAGAGGCCTCTGTAAGCATTGACTTAACTGAGGAAGGTTCAATTGAACGAGAAATTTCTTTATTTGATGAAACGATATTTGATGGCTATGAAACATTAGAAAGCACTGCAAAGGTTATTGGCATTTTCAAAAAAAATGAATTAGTGAATGAAGCTGTAGAGGGTGAATTAGTGAAAATTATTTTTAACAGAACTCCTTTTTATGCTGAGTCTGGAGGTCAAATCGGTGATGAGGGCTTAGTCACGTCTAATGATGTTGAGGTATTTATTAAAAATGTTAGAAAAAAGAAGAGTGTTTTCATTCATTCTGGCCGAATTCAATCTGGCATCCTCAAGGTGAACTCATCAGTCTTAATGAATGTTAATCCATCTTTTCGTCAACGAACTAAATCTAATCATACGGCTACTCATCTATTGCAGTCAGCCTTAAAGTTATTTATTGATGTGGGTGTAAGTCAAAGAGGCTCCTTAGTTTCAAATGACCGATTACGATTTGATTTTAATGCACCAAAGCCAATAACAACAAAAGAACTTCAAGAGATGGAAGTACAGATTAATCAATGGATCAGTGAAGATCATCCAATTCAAACCAAAACAATGCCAGTGAAGGAAGCCATGGCAGCAGGTGCTTTGGCAATGTTTGGAGAAAAATATGGAGATGTGGTACGTGTTGTGGATGTTCCTGGTGTTTCTATGGAGTTATGTGGTGGGACTCATGTAAGCCGCACGTCACAATTAGGCACGTTTAAGATTATTAATGAGATAGGGATTGCCTCAGGTGTCAGACGAATAGAGGCAATAGCGGGTCCATCAGTTTTAGATTATTTAAATGAGCGTGATTTAGTTGTCAAGGAGTTAAGTAAATCATTTAAGGTACAGTCTCATGAAATTGTTGAACGTGTTTCATCAATTCAACTTGAACTGAAGGATAAAATAAGAGAGCTCAGCAAAGTGAAGAATGAACTTGCTTTAGCTAAGGCAATAGGTTTAGCGAGTCAAGCTAAGTCTGTTTCTAATAGTCAATTATTAGTTAGACGCTTAGATGGAATTGATGGTTCGGGATTGCAATCTGCCGCTTCATGCTTGATTGATCATTTAGGTAAAAATTCTGCTGTTGTTTTAGGTGGTATTCCGAATCATGAAATAGACAATAAATTAATTTTCGTCGCTGCATTTTCTTCTGAGTTGGTATCAGATGGTTTACATGCCGGTAAATTTATAAATGGAATTGCAAAATTATGTGGCGGCGGCGGCGGCGGCCGTCCAAATCTTGCCCAAGCAGGTGGTAGTGAATCTAAATCTTTGGATTTGGCACTTGAAAAAGCTAATGAGCAACTAATTGAACAATTATCGTAGTTAATTCTGTAGGTAAGTACTTTGTCGAAGACTGGCTTCTACATGCTCTATTAGTTTTTGTGCATCATCAATTTTTAAATGACCAGCTTGAATTGCTGATTCACTTGATTTTCGTAACCGTTCTAATAATATTTCTGGATCATGTTCCAAATATTCAAGAACATTTGATTTTGTATTTCCACGAATAACATGCTCCACTTTATAGTTATCTTTTTCGTTAAATCTTATGTGTACGGCGTTAGTACTCCCAAATAAATTGTGCAAATTCCCCATTACTTCTTGATAAGCTCCACCTAAGAAAAGTCCAATTAGATATTTTTCTTCAGATTTAAATTCATGAAGAGGCAGCAAATTTTTAATTTTTCCATTATCAATAAATTGATCAAGCTTTCCATCTGAATCACATGTGAGATCTGCAAAATGACCCAGTTGATCAGGCTCTTGATTAAGACGATGTATTGGCATAATAGGAAATACTTGACCGATTGCCCAAGTATCTGGAGCTGATCTAAATACTGAAAGATTTGCATAATAAGTAACTGCTAAACTTTCACTTAATTTTTTTAGCTCTTTAGGTAGAAGTACATTTTTTGGTAATTGATTAACTATTGTTTTTGCGCAAGCCCATGTCAACTGCTCAGCCTTTGAACGTTCCACTAAATCTATATAACCCAGACGAAACGCAGCTAGAGCATCTGCCTTAAATTTAAGAGAATCATTCCATGCTTCTTGTAACTTGGTTAAATCTTCTTCTTGCTTAAGTTTTAGATTATTAATATGTACTAAGGTTTCGCGTAAATTTTTGACAGATAGGCATTCTTTTTTATCTTTTTTAGGAATATCAGATGGTAATGAATTTTTGCCTAAAATATTGAATATTAATATTGAAAAATGGCTGGCAATAGCTCTTCCACTCTCAGTAATCAATGTTGGTAGCTTTATGTTTTTTGATGCGCAGCATTCTTTTATTGTTGCTACAACATCATTGGCATAATTTTGAAGTGAGTAGTTAGTAGATGCTATTGAAGCAGTTTGACTTCCGTCATAGTCAATTCCTAAACCACCGCCAACATCTAAGTATCCCATAGGTGCTCCAAGATTAATTAATTCGACATAAATTTGTCCAGCTTCTTGTAAGGCATCTTTTAAAATACCAATATCGTTAATTTGACTGCCTAAATGAAAATGTAAAAGTTTTAATTCATTGAGAAGATTTGCTTCTTTTAGTCTTTTGATGGCTTGCAATATTTCTGGAATTGAAAGTCCAAATTTTGATTTATCACCAATTGAGTTACTCCACCTTCCACTGCTTTGACTGGATAGCTTGGCTCTTATTCCTATGAGTGGAGATGCGCCCAGTAAATTACTCGATTTTATTATAAGATCAATATCAGTAGCTTGTTCTATCACTACTATAGGTTGACGTCTAAGCTGACGAGCTAAGATAGCTGTTTCAATATAGCGTTGATCTTTATAACCATTGCAAATAAGTAATGCGTGAGGATCGTCTAAAATAGATAAAGCAATAAGTAACTCTGCTTTGCTTCCTGCTTCTAACCCAAAATGCCATTGCGAGCCGGAGGTTACTAATTCTTCAACTACATGACGCTGCTGATTACATTTTATTGGAAATACGCCTTGGTATTTTCCTTGATACTCATAGTGAGTAATCGCGTTTTCAAAAGCTATGTGTAAGTTTCTTAGGCAGTCTTCGAGAATATCGTCAAATCTTACTAGTAGAGGAAATTTTAGGTTTCTACTTTCTAGTTCATTTAATAGT
The DNA here is from genome assembly GCA_003216275.1 of Prochlorococcus sp. AG-402-P18. Taxonomy (GTDB): domain Bacteria; phylum Cyanobacteriota; class Cyanobacteriia; order PCC-6307; family Cyanobiaceae; genus Prochlorococcus_B. The sequence goes on from QCJC01000007.1 coordinate 12,698, forward strand.
TTTATCAGATCATAATCTTTGCCTTTAGAGCTTTTAGGACTAATTGCAACATGACCTTTTTCATTGATAGAAAAATAACCTTTACCCCATCGATGCAGCCCGTAAAGGTCAGAGCTGTTTTCGATAGTCCAAGATGAAGATTGATTAGTATTCTTCACCGCCATTTATTTGATAAAAAAGTTGCAAAGATTTGATCATTCAAGATTAATCCAACTAAATTTAAGAACAGTTTTATTAAGTGTCATCTTTTACTTGCCAAGAGGGCATGCTTAGGAAGACTATGGCTTCATATTATTGAGTATTGTAATGACTTTGGAAAGAACTTTTGTTGCTATCAAGCCAGATGGTGTGCAAAGAGGTTTAGTTGCGGAGATTATTGGTCGTTTTGAAACTAAAGGTTTTAAGTTAATTGGTCTTAAACAATTGAAACCAAGCAAAGAATTAGCTGAGAAACATTATGGTGTTCATCGAGAGCGTCCATTCTTTTCTGGCTTGGTTGATTTCATCACTAGTGGACCTGTCGTTGCAATGGTTTGGGAAGGTGAAGGCGTTATAGCAAGTGCAAGAAAACTTATTGGAGCAACAAAGCCTCTAGAGGCAGAGCCTGGAACCATTAGAGGAGATTTAGCTGTAAATATAGGTCGTAATGTTATTCATGGTTCTGACGGTTCTGATACAGCAAGTTTTGAAATTAATCTTTGGTTTCAGGACGAGGAACTGGTTGAGTGGATTCCATCAGATCAAGAATGGAGAGTGGAGTAATTCTTGTTGAAATTTTGATATCTTTCTGGGGATTTTTAAAATCTGTTCCATCGGAATTTGAATAATAAACTACTTTCTTCATTAGTTATTGGTATTGAGCAAATTGATTTTCCAATTAATTCTGCGGTAATGGCGGCCAATAAAACTCCATTTCGATAATGACCAGTAGCTAGCCATAGTCCATTAATGGATGACATTCCTAAGAGTGGTCCTTCATCAGGTGTACATGGACGAAAACCCCACCACCTTTCCATATGAGGTAATTGATTAAGTTCAGGAATAAGCGATTCAATGCCTTTTTGGAGCTCGCTCTGTCCTTTTGGAGTTAGTCCACCTTGAAAACCTGCTTCGATCTCACTCGTTGCTCCTACAATGATTAGACCATCCTCTCTCGGAACTAAATAAATTCCTGGTCCAAAAACAATTCTTTTCAGAATCTGCTTTGGCCCCTGAATTGATAACATCTGGCCTTTAACAGGAAAAATAGGTAATTCTTTGAAAATTTGTTTGCTCCAGGCCCCGCAGCAGAGAACTGCTTCTTTACTTTCTAAATGTGTGATATTTCCATTAATGTCTTTAATTTTGACCCCTGTAAACTTATTTAAATCTTGAATTATTTCAACCACTTCCACACCTTCCTGAAAGTGAACGCCTAATTCCACACAAGCTTTTTCTAGTGCTCTCATTAAAAGTCTACGATTATCGATTTGACCGTCTTGCTTAAAAAGTAAGCCTAATTTCCATTTAAGTGAAAGTCCTGGAACTTCTTTTCGTAATTCATTTGTGTTGAGCTTTTCGCCATATTTATATGTTGGGTAAGATTCGCAATCTGTTTGGCTATCAAATGGGACAACAATCCCACTAGTTTTAAGACCACAGGACATGTTGCTGTTTGACTCAATGTTTTTTATCCATGCGGAGTGTCTTTGAAGACTAATTTGACCAAGATTTAAAAGATCACCTTCAAGTCCTTCAGCATGAGGGGCTAGCATTCCAGCTGCGACAAATCCTGCTGCCTCCAGTCTGCTTCTACTTAAAACTTCTACGCGTTTGCCTCTTTGTGCAAGTTCATGGGCTATGGCAAGACCCATTAATCCTCCCCCGAGGATTAACAATGGTTTTTCATTTAAGACAGCCATAGCTTGTCTTTCGAAAATGTTATTTTCAATGCTTTAGATTACGTTAGCTTCCATGTCTGAGCTTTTCTTTCATAAGATTCATATATCTAGGTCAAATTAATGTCAGAATCAAATGTTTCTTGGGAACCGGTAATTGGATTAGAGACACATGTGCAGTTGGGAACTCAAAGTAAAATATTTACTGCCGCATCAACAAATTTTGGTGATGATCCAAATACACATATTGACCCAGTGGTTTGTGGCTTACCAGGTACCTTGCCAGTTTTGAATAAGAAGGTTTTGGAATATGCAGTTAAAGCTGCGATGGCTTTGAATTTAAACATTGCTTCGCATAGCAAATTTGATAGAAAGCAATATTTTTATCCAGATTTACCAAAAAATTATCAAATATCTCAGTTTGATGAACCTATTGCAGAAGATGGTTGGATAGAGGTAGAAGTCGCGGAAAAAGGCAAAGAAACGTATGTCAAAAAAATAGGTATTGAAAGATTACATATGGAAGAGGATGCTGGGAAACTTGTTCACGCAGGTAGTGATCAATTGTCGGGCTCCACTCACTCTTTGGTTGATTACAACCGAGCAGGAGTGGCACTAGCGGAAATAGTTAGTAAACCTGATTTAAGAACAGGTAGAGAGGCAGCAGAGTATGCGGCTGAAATCAGAAGAATAATGCGTTATTTGGACGTATCTGATGGGAATATGCAGGAAGGATCTTTGCGATGTGATGTGAATATTTCGGTAAGACCAACCGCTAATGATCCATTTGGAACAAAAGTTGAAATTAAAAATATGAATTCATTTTCTGCTATTCAAAAAGCTTGTGAATATGAAATAAAGCGGCAAATTAAAGCTTATGAATCTGGTGAAGAGGTAAAACAAGAAACGAGGTTATGGGATGAAGGTAAGCAACTGACAAAAAGTATGAGATCAAAAGAAGGTAGTAGCGATTATCGTTATTTTCCTGATCCTGATCTTGGTCCGATAGAAGTGAGTAAAGATTTAAAAGAAAAATGGCGTTCAGAATTGCCAGAATTACCAGCCTCGAAACGAAATAGGTACTCAAAAGAACTTGGTCTTTCTATTTATGATGCAAGAGTTCTGACTGATGAATCTTCAATGGCTAAATATTTTGAACAAGTTGTTGATGAGGGAGGAACAGCTAAGTCGTCGGCAAACTGGATAACTGGTGATATAGCAGCATATGTTAATGCTAATAGATTATCTTTTGAGCAGCTATCTTTTAAGCCAAGAGAATTAGCAGAAATGTTACAGATGATAGAGGCAGGAGAAATAAGTGGAAAAATAGCAAAAGAAATTTTACCTGAATTATTAACTAAAGGTGGATCTCCTAAGCAATTAGTCAAAGAACGCGGTTTAGGTATGATTGGTGACCCTAAAATTATTGAGGAAATAATTAATAAGTTGATTCTTAATCATCCTAATGAGGTCGAATCTTTTAGGGCTGGGAAGAAGAAACTTCTGGGATTTTTTGTTGGTCAATTAATGAAGGAAACAAAAGGAAAAGCTGATCCAAAACTTGCTAATCAAATGTTAAATAAAAAATTACAAGGCTAGAGATTAAATAGTGTGTTTAATTGTTCTTTCCATGACTCGTCATCTTGAGAATTATTAATTATATAATCTGCAAATTGTTTTTTGAAAGAGTTAGACCATTGTGCATCAATTCTTTGATTAGCTTCATTATCATTGAGTTTATCCCTTGACTTAAGACGCTCTAATTGCTTCAATCGTGAACAGTCTATGTACATTATCTCACTACATATCTTTGTATAATTCTTTTCAAATAGTAGAGGAATGATTAGTATTATTACTGAATTAGATTTAAATTTTTCTAACTCTTCATCAAATTGTCTATTCACAAATGGATGTATTATTTCTTCTAACCATTGTTTCTCAAGATTGTTTTGAAAAATAATTTGAGCTAATGCTTTGCGATTAATAATTGGCTGATTTTGTTTAGATTTTTCAAGTATTTTATTTCCATATCTTAATAAGATTTTTTTTGCTATTTGGCTGTCGGATTTCAGTGCTTTATGAGCATATAAGTCAGCATCCAAAATAGGCCATTGCTTTGCTTCAAAAAGAAAATTTCCAACGAGTGTTTTCCCACTAGCAATACCCCCAGTGATACCTATTCTTCTTTGCTTACCTTTCCATCTAAGAGAAAAGTTGTTTTTTAGTTTTTTGTTAATCATTAATATTTATAGTAAGTGACAAATGATCTTCTGAACTTGAGTCTTTTGGCAGCTTCTATATGGTCTCCAATTTCAGGTGGAATTACTAGTCCTGATGGTTTTTTGGCGGCTGGTATTTCAGCAGGACTGAAGCCTTCTGGGAAGAAAGATCTTGCTTTGCTGTATGTACCTGAGGGTTCTTGTTGCAGTGGGACATTTACTCAATCAGTGGCACGTGCCTCTTGTGTGGATCTATGTATTGATCGCCTTAACGCTTCCCAGGGAAAGATTCGTGCTGTCCTAATTAACTCTGGTCAGGCCAATGCTTGTACAGGTAGTAGAGGGAAAATTGACAGTGAAGTTATCACTCATGAGCTTGCTAAACGGTTGGGATTATCTAATGAAGAAGTTTTGATTTGCTCTACAGGTGTGATCGGTGAGGCAATACCTGTAGAAAAAGTGAAAAGTCATTTAGACCATCTAATAAACAGCTTGGATAAAAATGCCTATCTAGATGCAGCAAATGCAATTCTTACGACAGATCTTCAGGTAAAGCAAATTGCATATCAAGCAGTTTTAGGAGGAAGACGGGTATGTATAGGAGGCATGGCTAAAGGTTCAGGAATGATTCATCCATCAATGGCAACAATGTTGAGTTATATCACTTGTAATGTAGGCATTGATCAAACATTATGGGACTCGCTGATAAAGAGAGTTGCGGATGCATCTTTTAATGCTATTACAGTTGATGGTGATACGAGTACAAATGACACTTTTTTAGCTTTTGCTTCTGGACATGAATTAGATGCTAAATATTTACCTGCTCTTGAGGAGGGATTGCATCTCGCGGCTCAATATTTAGCCAAAGCTATTGCAAGAGACGGTGAAGGTGCTAATTGTTTGATCGAGATTAAAGTTGAAGGTGCTAAAGATGAGATGGATGCTCAAGCAGTAGCTCGAACTGTAGCTTCATCTGCCTTGGTCAAAACTGCTGTTCATGGTTCGGATCCTAATTGGGGAAGAATTATAGCTGCGCTTGGTCGGGCAGGCGCTGTGTTTAATCTAAATGATGTTCAATTATGGATTGGTCCATTTCAATTATTCGCAGATGGAATGCCTGTTGATTTTGATAGACAAAAAGTTATAAATTATATGAAACAGAAACTCCAAGGAAAATATTTGATAGATGATGCAGTAGTCATTAGATTAAAGCTTGGCGATGATGAAGGCACATCTACTGCGTGGGGTTGTGACTTATCGGATGAATATGTACGTATCAATGCCGACTATACCACTTAATCCGAGATCTCCTCTGCTGGAACGGATTTAAGGAATTGATTTTTTAAATATACCACCTTTATACCGATTTGTATCTCTCGTCCGTAATTTCCCAAACCCAACCTTCAAGACTTTCTAATAAATCAATTCGTTCTTTAGGTAGATCATTGTTTGAATATTTTTTTTTCTGTCTTTTAATCCAACTATTAAGCGGATGCTTCCATGGTGGTCTGAAATGATCATTTTCTATATGAAATAGTTTTAATTCATTGAATGTTTGATTCCATTCTTCTTTATTTGGATCCCATACAAAATTTAAACTCTTTAACATTTCAATTCGTTCTTGGGATAATTTACCCTCTCTAAACTCTCGTCTTTGACTATCAACCCAATTCCTCAGAACATGATCTGTTGGAGGCTTTGAGTGATCATGTTCAAAGTTAAAAACTTTTAATTGCCTATATTTTTCATTCCAGAATGCTTCTGCGGGATCCCATATAAAACCCACACTTTTTAAAAGATTTATTTGCTCCTCTGATATCTTTTTATTCTTAAAGTATTGCCTTTGCCTCTTGCTCCACTCACCAAGAGATGGATGATTTATTGGAACTAATGCATGACCATTCTCTTTATAAAAAATTTCAAGTTCATTAAATTTATTATTCCAACTTTGTTGACTAGATCTTTGTTGACTAGATATCTTAAACTTTTCAGAAAAAAAGTTAATACTTTTAAGTAAATCGCTGCGTTTTTTAGAGAGATTTCCTTTTCTATATAATTGAATTTGATTATTACTCCACATATAAAGATCAGGATTCTTTCCTAGAAGATTTAAATGACCATGAGATGATTGGAACTCTTTTAATTGCTCAAACTGCTTTGTCCATGATTCTTCTGAAGGATCCCATATAAAACCAATCGATTCTAAAAGACTAATTCTTTCTTGAGAGATCTTTTCTTTTTTATATATCTCTCTTTGCCGATCACACCAATTACCTAGTATTGGGTAGTCGAATTTGGGAGTTGTATGCCCGTACTCTAATTTAAATTTTTTTAATTCCTCAAATTTATTATTCCATTCTTTGTTTCGTGGATTCCAAATAAAATCAATCGATTCTAAAAGACTAATTCTTTCTTGAGATAAATTATTTCTTCTATATTGCACTCTTTGAACTTGTGTCCAAGTACGAATAAAAGGGTATTCCTTTTCAGGATTGACATGACCATGTTCTACACCGAATGCTTTTAATTTCCCAAAGTTTTCCAACCAATCATCAGAAGTATTTCGAATGATGGTTGTTTGAATCTTGTCTATATAACTTTTAGAAACTTTTTTAGGGAGATCAATAATTACTTTTTTTATACCTGTTTGTTTACCACTACCTTTTCCTTTCTTACCCAAACTCACACGAAGAGTATCAATCTCATCCATTAACGAATCATCTTGTGATTTTAGAGCAAGGATTATCTTCCATACGCTTGAGAATTTACTTGCAAGAATTTGGTCATTAACCTTTTCAGCAATATCTGATAGATATACAGGAATAACTATTGTTCCAAAAATTTTATTTTCACTTTTTCGTATCGCTCTACCAACTGCCTGAATAATATCCACCTGACTTTGTCTTGGATCTATAAATGCAATTCCATCAAGAGTGGGTACATCAACTCCTTCAGATAGGCACCTTGCATTTGTGAGTATTCCTATTTCACCTTCGCGGAGATTTTTTAGTGTATGGATCCTTTTATTTCTCTCTGAACTGTTCATGTCACCTGATACATGAGCAGTAGAAATCTCTTTTACAGATTGCCCCGAATTGTTCATCCAATCATTCACTTTTAAATGGTCTTCAGCAAAGTTTTTCGCACCTTTAATGCGTCCATGAAAAGTAATCACTCTTTGTAGGTCATAGTGATTAATCGCCTTTGCAAGAGCAATATGAGAAGCAAGAGTTTCAGCATCTGTCTTTAATCCATTAGTACTGATCTCTAAAAGATCTCTATTTTCAATCTGACTTCTAATCATTTCATCATCGACTCCAACAACTACGACCTGATAATCAGAAAGAAGATTCTTTTCAATTGCCTCTGAAAATTTGATTTGATATAGAACTTCTCCAAACACTGAATGGTTATCCATTGAGGCCACTTCAATATCTTTTTCAGAGGCACTTTTCTTTAATTGATTTGAGAGAACTCTTGGAGTAGCAGTGAGAAAAAGTCTTTTATTTGAGTGGATTTTCTTGGAATCCAGAACACATCCAAAAGCATCAGAAACTTTTCCTGCACATCTATGTGCTTCATCTGCAAAGACAAGGTCAAAATCTGAAAGATTTGAATTCTTCTGTGCATCAGCAACTAATGGAGATGATTGATAAGTAGAGAAGACTATTTTTGAACCTGTACCTTTTAGGAATGATTTGATCTCTGCTGGATCACTCGTAACAGGGACTCCCATTTCAGAGAGATTGGTGATCCAGTCATCTTCTGTTTTGTCTTGCTTGGCAACTGACTTGTCTGAGCAAACACAAATCCATTCAAATGGTTCTGAAGCAGCAGCAGACCATTCTCTGAGAGTTTGAGAAAGAAGACTTAATGATGGGAGAAGAACCAATGTCCTTTGTGCTTTTAATCGCTCCTTGATCCATAACGAAGTAAGAGTTTTTCCTGTTCCACATGCCATAAGGAGTTGCCCCCTCTCAGCACTTTTCAGACCCTCTTCGACAGCATCAATTGCTTCAAGTTGATGAGGTCTTGGAGTTCTTGGATCTTTCTTTTTGCCAGTAGAAAGGTTATCTGGAGACTGTGGATATTCAATTTCAGATTGGCGAAATTGATTGAGGAGGAAACACACAACTTGCTTCTCTTGCCTCTCAATTACTTGAACAGCATTGCGTCCAATTCCATCAGTGCTTGCAATTAATAAGCGTCCGTAAAACCTGGGATCATTGGACTCACTTAAAAAACTATCGATTTGTTTTTTTGGAATTTCAAGATCAGGAGAAATGCACTTGGATTGAACTGCCCATGTCTTTCCATTCTTCTCTTTAAAAACAAGATCTATCCCACAGTCACGACCCCATCGATCTGGATACTCATCCCATAACCAAATCTCTTCAACTTTGGATTGCCACTCGGGAGAATTTTTTAAAAACCATTTGACAAATTTTTCAAACTGCTTTCCTCTGACATCCGAATTCGGATCAAGTGATATATAGAACTCGTCAAAGGTCGCCACTTTCCTTGATGGCAATTTGATCGTCTTTCTATTATGCCTGTTTAACCAATTTGTCTATTTTAATGACACTTATATGAGAGAAAGATTTTCGCTTTATTATTATCTACTGATGATTGATATATACCATCTTTATACCGGTGAACCACTTATAACTGGGTTTTCAGCGGGAAAATGGCAAATATACCACTAAAATACCACTAACGTAATCCTTGTAATCAATTGCTATCACTGATTTTTAATGCTTATGTACGTATCAATGCCGATTACACTACATAGAAAGTGTGACCAAATAAAACTCAGTTATGTCAATGGATTTTGACGGTGTTATATACGCACCTTTGATGAGTGTGATGTAAGTGTGACCTTATTACGAACCTTTTTTTGATTTTTCTATAGGTGAACTATGGCTCATGTCTAGATTTTTAAAATATATTTATCTATCATGATTACTTTTCTTGATTATTAACTAAACCCAGTCATTTCAGTAAAGGGAGTTTTATTTCTAATGCTCAAAAAATACCGTGAGATTTGCTCATTAATGAAGAGTTATTTTTTAAAATTACAAATGACTGCAGCAATTGGCACAAAGTAAAGTAGCATAAGTTTTTAGGGTATTTGATTTCTTTATTCTGTTACGGTTTAAGGCTTTATTTTATACATCCATATCACAATTGATCATGTTCCATGTTAATTGAAGTTCTTTTTTATAAGTTGGTAAAAATTATGTAAAGAAATGGAAGTTGATCTTACAGAATTGTTGAATTCATACGAAGTTGTTCCTGTATCCCTGAGTGATCCTTTTAAATCCTTAGTTGTGGATCCTTCCACGATGGTAGTCTTGAGAGTTATACCCATTATTGGATTTATAGCTTTATTAATGGCAGCGGTATGGATACAGAGTAAAAAAATCCCAGCAAAAGCTTTTATTAAGTTAAATGAAACTAATAAGTTAGAAGCAGATAATGACGTGGATTTGAGAATGCTAGGAATTGAAGAAAGTAGAGATTCTGAATAATAATTAATAACCTGTACGAGAAGTATAAGGAGAGTGTGATGTAAGTGTGACCTTATTACGAACCTTATTTTTATATTTCTAGAGCTGAACCGTGGCTCATGTCTAGATTTTTAAAATATATTTATCTATCATGATTATTTTTCTTGATTATTAACCAAACCCAGTCATTTCAGTAAAGAGAGTTATATTTTCTGCTGATTCAGCAAATCCTAAAAGTAATTCATATCTTGTCTCTAATCCGCTATTTAAGTTGCCTAACCAATAGTTATAACCCTCTTGGTCATAATCTCTACCTAAGACATTCGTATAGAGAGTCTCAACGTATTTAGCGTTCGAGACATTAGCTCCATAACGCTCTTTAAATTCGTCAGACACTAGAAATGATTGAGCAACTTCTCGTTCATCATTTTCTCCAGAAGTGTATTTACCGATCCAATATTTCAATCCATCTGCATCAGGAAGACGCTTAAATGCAGCATTGTATAAGCGGAACATTTTTGCATCATCTGTATTTAATCCTGTGACTTGATCAAACGTTCCTTTGATATCAACAATTGCACTGGTGTCTCGAAAAGAACTCGTTGTTGCTTCTCCTGTAAAGGTCAATAAAGGAAGACCTGTAATGTCGTCATATCCAGAGTTGGTTTTGATCTCATATTTTCCATTACCTTTGTTGTAGAACTTGTAATCACTAAACATACCACTATAGGTTTTAATTATGTCTACTTTTGATTCTTCAACTGTTTGATCTGAGAATTGAATGTATTCAATGCTTGAAAGAGTATCTGTTCCGTCATTTGTTCCTGTCCTTTCATCTTCTATTTCCAGTGTGGTACTGATACGTGTAAATGAGTAATCTGAAAATTTTCCAGAATAAATCACTTTATCTATACCTGACCCTCCATTGATTGAATCATTACTGGGACCACTGATAAATGAATCATCTTTATCTGTTCCATCAAAATCAGATGAAGGGGTTTTAGACGTATCGCCAATAGAAACAGAAGAGGTACTTCCTACTTGAGTAGACCGAGATGAATCAGAAAAGAGTTTGATATTGAGAGTTTCACTGCCTTCTGTGGTGAGATCATTGGCAAGTGTATGGGAGAAGGAAAGAGATCCATCACTGCCCACAGTTCCTGACCCAGTCAAAGCACCAGAAGAAAAGTCATCATTAGTGATTACGTTTCCACTAAGAGACCAGTAGAGGTTGGTCCCAGCATCAACGTTTGTTGTAGAGATCGAAGTTGTTAGTGTGCTGCCCTCATTAATCGAGGTGCTAGAAGGATTAATGGTATAGGCAGGAGAAAGAGTTTTAGACGTATCGCCAATAGAAACAGAAGAGGTACTTCCTACTTGAGTAGACCGAGATGAATCAGAAAAGAGTTTGATATTGAGAGTTTCACTGCCTTCTGTGGTGAGATCATTGGCAAGTGTATGGGAGAAGGAAAGAGATCCATCACTGCCCACAGTTCCTGACCCAGTCAAAGCACCAGAAGAAAAGTCATCACTGTTTATTCCTGTTCCACTGACTGACCAATAGAGAGTGGTCCCAGCATCAACGTTTGTTGTAGAGATCGAAGTTGTTAGTGTGCTGCCCTCATTGATGGAGGAGCTAGAAGTAGAAAGGTTATATTCTTTGTCATCATCTTGAATCGTTACAGTTGCTGTGCCATCAGTGATCTGTGCAGGGACTGTATCTGAGTTAGAAGCAGTAAGTGATAATGAGAATGTCTCACTCGATTCGGCATTGGTATTCTCTATAGATGAAATCGCAACTGTCTTGGATGATTCACCTGCTACAAAAGATATTGTTTGGTTAATTGCTGTGTAATCAGACCCAGCATTCGCAGTCCCATTACTTGAAACCAAACTGAAGGTCTGAGCTGTATTTGTTCCTCCAGTTCTGGAAATAGTTACGTTGCCACTATTTCCCTCTGTAATCGTAAGATCGGAAATAGAGAAATAGGAAAGTGGAATTTCTGCTATACCTTTTAAAACTCCAAAACTCCCACTTGAATTATTATGCATATCATCTAAATAGATGTATGGATTCGAATGATTAGGGTTATTAAATATCGCTAAAAATTTATTGTGATTTGAATCATTATTATTGATTAATAGACTAGATAAGGATGTATCAAAATTCTCTCCACTTGACCATTCCCAATTGCCACTTGAATTTTTTGTTGCGCCTGTCCAATAATGATTAATTGTCCATTCACTTGCAGGACCAATATTGTCTCCTGCATATTGATATTTTGTTTGTGAGAATTCATTCCCTAGCCATGTACTTTCACTTTCATCATTAACTGATACTAAATTTCCTCCTAGATTAATCGCATTACTTTCAGCGGTACTCCAGGTCTGTCCATTAACAGTGATATAAAAACTACTTCCTCTGATCACAGACATTGCTTGACCCTATATTTTTATGATCCTATGTTATTTTCTATACAATTTATATTGTATAGATTGTGATGTTGTAATTTTTCAAATGATTGAGTAGCTCTTCTGCCTTATTAATTAAGTGGATTGGAAGCTTGATTCTGAGATCTATGTAGTCCTTTTTTGAGTTATCTAAAGATGAGTCCAATGTTCTTTTAGGTAGCTAAAAAACTTTTTTCAAGGGTTGCACGAAATGGAAAAGAGCACCATTTGCAATGTCGTCAACCAGTCATCTCAGTAAAGAGCAATTTATTCTCTACAGATTATACGTAGCGGTTAACAACCTATCTCTGTAATACTTAACTTGCTCCTATTACTTTGATTTGATTGCCAGCATCACTTAATTTCATAAATTTCTTTTCATCATCAACAGCAAAGGTTTCTATCCTTTTTGCATAAACAGCATCTGAATTTAAATCTTCGATCATTTCGTATCCAAAGAACTCTAGTAATTCTTCCTGATTCTTAAAACATCTATCACTCCATTCATAATTTTTGTTCCCCTTTGCATTTTCATACTCATAGCACTCATAAAAATAATCAGTTTTATATCGATCTACTAATGCAAACTCTTTTTTCTCTTCCTGTTGGAGTTTGTCGTAAATACTCCAACCAATTATTAAGACTGGCATTTGTCTACATGCTGAACTTTTTTGCTCCACTCTTGAAAAGTTGAACTGCAATTAGGTATAGGTTTTGATCTAATTTCCTGAAGTTTTTTCCATCTAGTGTAGAGAACACCAATCAACCAACTATCAGTTAATGACTCATCACCATTCTTCAACAAGTTCTCTTGCTTCTTGTTGAAGTTTGCTGAATCAAGTAATTCTTCTTTCCAATTGATTTCATTCATTCCTTTTCTACCCCGTCTTGTAAAAAGTTTCTTTGCATCTAACAACTGATGCCTGGTATCCCTTTGGAAACTATTCATGAGAACCCAAGTCAATTATTCACAAATACACCCTAGCTCGATCTTGTTAGATTTTTACTTAAATCACTTGACGATATTAAGTATAATCAATAGTATGTCTGTACTAGGATACTCCTCGCGCAAGCAGTTCTAGCTCATAAAGCACCTGCGTAATACCAGTGAGCAAGGTGCTTTTTTGATGGCTTAAATAAAGAAGCGAAGTATGAATCAACCAATCAGAGAAGCATTGCCAACACCCACAGGATGGTTAGTCGCACCTACTAGAGATTTGTGTTTGTTCTTTATTCGAGATCCGAAGTCGGTCATGGTTTCTCCGACTGTGTTCACCCAACTTTGGTATTGCACTGAGGAAGGTATTCCAACCAAATTAAAAAACACAAGGAGATTAGATTATGAAAGTGCCTATGAAACTTGGAACGAACTTCTTTCGAATGATTGGGAATTGATAGAGCATCAAATTAATGATCTTGTTGCTTAACCATATTTAACTCTAATTTGCTCAAAAGGTTGACCAGTTTTACCCTCAAATTCTTTTTCTAACGATATCCAATATTCCTCTTCCTCTAATGAAACGTCATAAAACCTTCTTGCGAAATGTGCGTTTATTTCATCAATATTTTTAACCCCATATTCATCTAATGCTTCTTCCGCTGATTCATAAATTCCTTCACCATCGTCATCAATAACAACACTTATTTCTCACCAATTTTTACTTTCCCATTCGGGTAGTAAATCAAGTAGTGCTTGTGGAGCAACCAGTTCTACCGACCATTCGCCACCATTTCTAAATCTATTGTTTCCATTTAAATCGTCATCATCTATATATTCCAAATAATTATCTGCTCTCATCCTCTCAACTTGTCTTGGATTGAATGCTTTGATCCAAACTTCTATTTCATTTTTAGTTTTATACATGTTTTTATTTTAGCAATACCTTTCTATTTACAACTCTACAAAACGGATTTCTTGCTTTTACAATCTGATCGGCATCCTCAAATTTATTTACATGAACTATTTCTTTGATGACCATTCCTCCAACGAAACAAGAAACTTCAACTTTCATTATTACCTCCTCCAAGTAGGGAATGATGAATGAATCTTTAATTGATATGTCTATAAAAACCCATTCTCCTATTTCAAGCAATAGAGCATCAAATTAATGATCATGGTGGATTGATTTTTTTACGATTTGAGCAGGACTTCTTTCTGATCCAGAATAGTATCCCTTCGCTGTTTAAGAAGGTTTTTCATGTTTAGCCGAAGCTCATTATCTCAGTGAATAGAGTTTTATTTTTAGCTGATTTAACCAATAGTTTAGACCACGGCTATCTGCATCCCTTCCGAGAACATTTTGATACCAGGTATCTCTATTTACTACCATAACTGAAACAGTGACGCCAACCTTTATTACAATAGTGTTTTTATTATTTTTGTGTTTTCTGCTTTTTCAGGATTGTTTAGCTAATCAATTTTCTAATGACTTATAAAATTGTCCGGCATGATCAAGAGTCTGATGAAATCACTCATCAATTATTTGATAGCTATGACGAGGCATATGATGTTTTAGAAGAAATCTATTCTGATATTTGTTGTTCTGATGCAGATTATGGGGATCGTCCCTATTATGAGATTATTGAGGTAGAAGAGTGAAACTTATAGACAGTCATAAGTGGCTAATTGCTTGGAATCAAAATAAATTGACCCTTAGTGATTATGGATTACTTTGGCTTGTTTTTTTAAAGGAGTATTTGTTGCGCTGGTATTTGAATTAATTTTAGACTAAATGTTCGATCAATATGCTTTATTTGAATATCTAAGCTCACCTGAGGGGAGAAATAAAATTATCGTCGGAATTATTTTAGTTGGAGCAATTAATGCAATTTTTATAACTTATAGCGTTAGGAGTATTTATGGAGCTGTACAAAAAGAAAGAGAAAAATTAAGAATCCAACAAGCTAAAATCGATAAATTAGCACCTAAACAGGAATAGAACAGATGCTTATTTAAGACTATGGATATAATCATCCAATGGTAGACGTATATATGTCCAACGTGTCTTTATTTACCGAAGGTGTTTTTGAGTATATGTCTTGATTGATAGCGTTATACCTTTGTTTTTGGTTGGATTTGTAGCTTACTATTGTATAGATGGATAGATAAATGCTGATTTTGGTGATCGACTAATTAGAGTTTGAGGAACGGGAAAGTGAAGATAATTCTTTTGATTGCTATTGTTTATGGCCTTACTTTTCCAAGTTTGCGTATTACCCTTGCAGTTTGATTAGAAGACATCTCTGATTATCTATATGATTCAGCAAAGAAGGAAAAAACTTTCATTCCTTTTTAGCTGAAGAAAGTTCGAGATAACTAATCATTTCTTGTCTGAGTAGCATACTTTTCTTTGCTTCATCCGTAGTTAGATTAAATTCATTTCACTTCATATAAGTCTGTCAATAATCTTTCTTGCACTAGTTATGGATATCTTGAAGATATTTGTCTAGGTTTTCTTGATACTTATTTTTTCGAGGAGGTAAAATTTTATTTCATCTAATCTTTTAGGTCTGTTTTAAATTCAGTGTTAAGAGTTCAATTTCTTTTATTATCGCTTGTATGTAATCATCTAAGTGGGAACCTAATTAATCATGAAAAATATTGAAGGCTCAAAAAGTTGTGACGATAAAAGATAAAAAAGGAAAATGAATCTAAGGATTAATACTAAACTTGAAATACCAGCTAACGAAATACAGTGGAGATTCTCTAGATCATCAGGATCAGGTGGACAGAGCATAAATAAGACTGATAGTCGAGTTGAAATTGTATTTAACGTATTTGAATCCAAAACCTTAACTCCATACCACAAGCATAGAATCTCAATTCAGAATGAAATTAAACTCATAAATGGTTGTATTTGCATAGCTGTCCAGGATAAAAGAACTCAATATCAAAATAGACAATTAGCATTAAGTAGGCTTGCTTCAATCTTAGGGCAGCTTTTAAAGCCACCTCCAAAGAAGAGAAGGGAGACCATACCAACACGTTCATCTCAAAGAAAGAGGGTTGAGTCAAAGAAAAGACGAGGTGAATTAAAGAGAAATAGACAATCCAAAATAGATTTTTGATACTTAAGGATTCATAGGTATTTTATTAGTGACATTAATTGAATAGACAAGAGGATGAATCAATCACGCCTGAAAACTCCTAAGAATTTCGTGTAAGTTCTTGTAATTGCTTCTTTTGCTAATGATCTAATCCCTTGAAACCTATTTCAACATCTGATCTGGTTAGATCTAAGTAGCCTCGGGACATCATCCAATCTTTTTCTCTAGTCGCTGCATCCAGTATCGACATTTGAAAGTTAGATGATCTCCATGAGGAATCAGCCTTTGATGGAGATGACAAGTAACAATCGTTTGGCAATGCTTGTCCCAGCAGTAATTGAAATGTTGACATGTTATGCAAACGCTAGCTGAATGTGTTTGTTTAAGAGTGGTTTCTTCGAGACAGTTCCATTCTTCTGCTGGGTTGTAACGTTTTTTGGGGAGTACTTTTTAGGTGCGATATGAAGACATCGTCTTAATCCAATAGGTTCTACTACCACTGAATTCCACTCAGATGCACGAAAAACAGCATAGGGTGAGGACGTTGGTACCATGCGCTTATAACAGTACACATGTACTAGCAAGCCTAAGTAGGCGTTGTCAAGTATTGATTCAAAATTTTTGGAATATCTGATTGAGTCTTTGGATTTTTAAGATTTCATCTATTAACAAATAGACCTATTTGTTTAGTTCTAGCTGCTTTATATAGATCAAATACGATTTTTAACTTCTTACCAATAGTAATCTTAAGATTATTTTACGAGTTAATGCTTTAATTTTGACTCTTTAGTTCTTATCTAATTGATTCAGAAATTTTCTACTTCTATCATGCTTTGCATTAGAGAAGAATAGATCTGGAGTAGATGTTTCTATGACCTTACCTGAATCCATAAATAAAACTTGATCACTTACGTCTTTAGCAAAACCAATTTCATGTGTTACTACAATCATTGTCATTCCCTGCTTAGCAAGTCTTCTCATTGCATCAAGTACTTCGTTTATTCTTTCTGGATCAAGAGCACTAGTTGGTTCGTCAAATAATAGTAATTCAGGTTTCAATGCTAGAGCTCGAGCTATTGCCACACGCTGTTGTTCTCCGCCACTAAGCTGACTTGGATATTTTTTTGCATGTGAATCTATTCCCATTTGACCTAGGAGATACATACCATATTCTTCAGCTTCGCTTCGATGACGTTTTTGTACATTTACTGGAGCGAGTGTAATATTTTCTAGGATTGATAAATGAGGGAACAAATTAAATTGTTGAAAAACCATACCTACTCTCTTTCTTATTCTTTGAATTTTTCGTTCATTGTGATTGCAATCTAATTTTATTCCCAAAATATCGATTTCACCTTGATCAAAAGTTTCGAGACCATTAAATGTACGAATCAGAGTACTTTTACCAGATCCTGAGGGACCCATAACTACAAGTACTTTTCCTTGATTAACTGTAAGAGAAACATTATCAAGAGCACGTATTCCTTTCGTATACGACTTGGTGAGGTTTTTTGCAATAACAATAGGTTTCATGAATTATCAGAAATTTGCCTGATTCATTGTCATTCTGTGTTCAAGATGTCTTCCAAGAACAGCCATTATTGTACAAACTAACCAATAGACACATGCTAGCCAAACATAAACTTCAATATATTGACCAATAAATTCTGGATTTGCCAAGATACTTCTTCCTACGCCAAGTAATTCTACTAATCCTAATATTGCCATTAAAGAGGTATTTTGAAAAAGTCCTATAGATTGATTAGTCAGAGCTGGCAATGCAATTCGTAAGGCTTGAGGAATCAATATAAATTGAATGATTTGGTATTGATTAAGGCCAAGACTATTTGCTGCCTCTATTTGAGTATTAGGTATTGCTTGTAAACCTCCGCGAATATCCTCCGCTATATAGGCAGAGACAAATAAAGTGAATGCAAGGATAGATCTCCAAACCCGATCAATTTCAATTCCTACTGGAAGAAATAAAGGTATTAGTAGTTGACCAAAAAATAGGACTGCAATCAGAGGAATTGCTCTCATTACATCGATATAAATAGAACTTAGCTTTCGAATTAATGGTAATGAACTTTGGCGACAAAGAGCCAAAATAATGCCAAATGGTAAAGAGAATAATGAACTACAAGTAGTAAGTAAAATAGTTAGTGTTAGCCCACCCCAATGCCTACTCATTATAGGTGATAAGCCAAAACCACCGTAAAGTAAATATAGACCTAAGGGTATTGTGCTTATCCAAGTTAGTAATAGATTTTGACGTAGCCATTTCCACTCAGGGCCAAAAAGGGTGATGATACTGAGTAATAGCAGACTAATAATCCAAGTCGCAGGTCTCCATTGTTCATTAGATGGAAAACTACCAAATGCGTATAAAGGAAGATTCGATGTTACAACTTTCCAATTAGCGTCAAAAATAATCCATTCAAAAGTATTTAAAAAAGCTAAACTAATAAGCAATATGATGACCAAACTAAAAATAGTATTTAATATATTCGAGAAGAAGATATTCCTTAGTTTTTGAATGAAAATCATAATTGAATTAATGTTAAACATAAATTAATTATATTTTCTTGATTTGATAATTATTTTATTGATTATCTCCATACTATTACTTATCAATAGATTTAATAATAAGAAGCTAGTTAGCAATATAATAAAACACTCGATAGCCCTACCTGTTTGATTGATAATAGTATCATTGATTGCATAAATATCTGAATATCCAACTGCTATAGCTAGGGTACTATTTTTAGCAAGATTGAGATATTGACTTGTTAATCCTGGAATAATTGCTGGTAATGCTTGTGGAATAATTATGCTGAAAAGACCTTTCTGTTCAGATAAGCCTAAACTTCTAAAAGCTTCCCATTGTCCGCGAGGAACAGAAAGGATTCCTCCGCGAATTACTTCCGCTATGTAAGCACTTGTAAATACACCAAGACCAAATAATAATGCTGAAAATTCTGAGGATAGAGTTAGTCCATAAAACTCTATTCCTTGATTGGAGATTTTAAATATATTTTTTATATGAATAAATATATTTTCTTTTAAACCCAAGAAACCAATGAAATACCAAAACATAAGTTGAAGTAAAAGAGGAGTCTGTCGAATTATCGTTATGTACCCAGCTGAAATCAAACCTAGTAATGAGTTTTTACCTGTTCTTGCGAATCCAACTAGGGTTCCTAGGAAAGTAGCTAACAGTAGTGCGGAGATAATTACTTTGAGGCTATTGAGCCAACCGATAAATAACGCCCAAGCATAGCTATCTGAAGAGGAATAAGGTAAAGGATGTTCAGCTAAAGCAAAACTAGCTGGTTTGAAAAGCCAACTGAAATTAAAGCCAAGATCAGTTCTTATGAGATTGATTGTGAGATTATTAATTAATATTCCAATGACACTAATCACAAAAATACAAATTCCACATTGATAAAATATTGCTCTTCTTTTCTTCATTGAGAAATAATTTATTTTATTAGTTAAATGGTGGTGAAATATGTATACCTCCCTTGTTATAGAGCTCATTTAAGCCTCTAGGAATTGGTACTTCGCTATTTTTTCCTAAATGTCTTTCATAAATCTCTCCATAATTGCCAGTTGAGCTAATCACCTTAACGACAAAGTCATTACTAAGACCGATTTTTTCTCCTAGTCCTCCGTCAACGCCAAGAAATCTTCTTAATGGTTTTAATTGAGGATTGCTTTTTGCAAGTTGAACTTTTTGATCAATATTTGATTTTGTTATTCCTTGCTCTTCCGCTGATATCAGAGCAAACACGACCCATCTCATAGCATCAGCTAGTTTTTGGTCTTTACCATCAGAGGCTGGAGCAAGAGGCTCCTTACTAAGTACATCAGAAAGAATAATATGTTCTTTTGGATTTTCAAAGCCCGATCTGGCTGCTGCTAATTGTGAGCGATCAGAGGTCATAGCTGAACATCGACTCTGTAAATATCCTGCGACCACCTGATTAAGATCTTGATATTTTATCGGAGTATAAGGTAGTGAGGCACTTTCAAATGCATCATTTATATTCTGCTCAGTAGTTGTACCTGATCCTACACAGACAGATTTATTTTTAAGATCTTCAAGACTTTTTATTCCACTGCTTTTCTTTACCATTAATCCCTGACCATCATGAAAAACGACCGGGGCAAAAGTTAGCCCATTTCCTCCTGCTGAATCTCTACTGAGAGTAAAAGTGGTGTTTCTTGATAGCAGGTCAATTTCACCAGTTTTAATAGCTGTGAATCTTTCTGCGGCAGTTAGAGGTCTGTATTGAATTTTTTCTGAATCCCCTATTATCGCTGCGGCAAATGCTTTGCATATATCGACATCTAATCCCTCATAACTACCATTGCTCTCAAGAAAACTAAATCCGGGAATTTTCCCACTGACTCCACATATCAATTCATTGCGTTTTTTGATTAAATCAAGTCTAGAACTATTTCCCTGGCTTGGATTTGCACAGCCAGATAATATCATTGCAAGACCTACTATTCCCGTAAATAATCGCCGCATAATTTTGAAAGCACTAATTTTAATTTTCGCAATATATTCCTATCTTCCATACAATTAAAGGAAATCTTTCACTTTTTCTTCATTGAAAGTTGCGATATGGGAAATAGAACTTTCATGTTTCACTAATAGGTAATTTAATTCTATTGGAATCTATTTATAGTTGAGAAAGATTCTACTTCTATTATTTAATAAACTAGTAATCCAAGATTTGTGCTTAAATAAAAATAATCTTTTGGTTTTATTTAATAGTTTTGAAATGGAAATGCAACTTTTTAAAATGCTGATTTACCCTTACCAGATCTAAGAAGAAATAAAGTTGGTAAGCCTAGTAGGATTATTATTGAAGTAATGAGGAGTAGGTTGATAGTGAACGAACTAATACCTAGTTCAGAGGTCGCTAAAGCAAAAAACATTGGATCGAAGTTAAATCCATTTTATTTTTAACTATATTTATAAAAAACCTCGAACTCTTAAAAGTTTGTAGGGATTATTGTCTATTGATTGGATTTGATTGAAGCTTTTTTTCATCCTTGATATTGTTTTGTGATTTTTTTTACTTCCAAATAGTACAAATAGACAAGTTCTTTGAGCAAATAGTTTTATTAACTAGTTCCTAATAATTATATAGTTTTTAAATTTATCCTAAATTTAAGAGGATTTTAAATTACTGCTAATGGATTCTTCTTTGGCTATTGCAATAATCTTGACATTTGTTGGAATGATTATTTTTATATTAATTTCTAAAAATGATCTTGGGGTTACAACTTTAAAGAAAGATCCAGCAACGCATAAGACTTTGATCGGATCTTTTGCTAAAGGCATTCCTGGCTCTGATATTTTAGGTATGGACTCGATCCATAATGTAAAGGAGTAATCCGAAAATGCATTTTACGACTAACAAAGAGTCTAATGAAGAGCTTATTTGGTCATTGATTATAAATAATTTGAACTCGAATTTATCAAAAGTGTCATCAGCTTCTACATCGAGTTTGTTTCGGACTGAAGATGGTATTTAATGTTCAGTTAGGAAAAGAAAAGGTGATTTGATTGCACATTGTTATTCCGAATCAGATCGTATGGGTAATAGACGATGGACTATTGATCTTAAATAATTCTTTAGTAATTAAAGAAGTTAATAATAGAGATAAACCATATTGATAGTTGAATAATTATCCTTTCAAATAGGTTTCATCGCTCTTGAGGGGTATTGGTGAAAGGATTTGAAAGAAAAAACTCGTACTAGTAACAGACATTCCTAAAAGCAGGCTCCAGAGCTATTGAAATATTATCAATATGAGTTTGTGAAATATTACTATATATTTGGGAAAAACCATAACTTAATTTTCTGCTGATAAGTTATAAATATACCAGCATTCTAATTCTTATAACCTTCTTTTTGTACTAGAGTTCAATACTTATATTTGGATTAGTTTAGATTGCATCCTATAGAGAGTGTCATTTTGATACTTTTCTTGTATGGCTTCTGGTTCTCAAATAGCTTTGCCTGTGTATTTTAATCAAATAAAATAAATCTAGCTACTTGCTACTATTAATATTGCATAAGATTAATAAAGGACTATGGATATTAAAGAAGATTTGAAAAAAGGGATAAATTGTAAAAATGAAGAGAAATTCAATGAAGCCATTCAGATATTTAAAACTATTTTAAGTGTCGATCCAAGTAATTCTGAGGCAAATTATAATATGGCAATTATCTTATCTAAACTTTCTAGATTTGATGAGGCTTGTGCTTTCTTTTCTTTTTGCCTGAGAGAAGAACCTAAAAATTTCGAATATTTACAAGCATATATAAAGACTTTAATTAGTATGGGAAAAATTTCTAAAGCACGTAAAATTTTTTACTCTTTACAGAGAAACTATGAACCAAGTGATCAAATAAATAGTCTAAGTTTACAGTTAAATCCTGATAATAAATTAGATTTTTTCTATAGTTATTTAGAGAATTTAGGAATTTTCGAGTCAACGGTCGGAGAGATGATACATGTGAACTCGGAGCCAATGCCCAAATTAACTAATACCTTTTTGCATTGGTTTGAAACACAATGTTGGTCTAAGCTTCATTTATTAGAACTTGGAAGTGGAGGGTCAACATTATATTTTTCAAAATTTTTCAGAGCTGTTACTTCCTATGAAACTAATAATGATTGGTATACTCAATTGTTACCAAAAGTTCCATCCAAAGTAAATCTAAAGAAAATAGATTCTATGAAATATTCTCTTCAGAATGAGATCATTAATCAATTTGATGTGATATTGATAGATTGTGCAGAAAATAGAGCGAATTTGTCCCAAATCCTGGTAAATAAAAATTATAAAGGTATTATTTTTCATGATAATGCTGAGTGGTATAGAAATAGTATAAATATTTTAAGATCAGTTGGATACATTGAGATCCCATTTTTTGGTATCAAGCCAGTTGACGATCATGTTGCTTCAACGAGCTTGTTAATTAAAGAGTCAGATATTTCTAGAGTGTTCAACTCCAATTGGAAAAAATTACCTAAATTTGCTTCATATTCATCGAATAATCCGTGGGATATTAATAGTTAATAAACTTATTTTAAGAGATTCTTATTGTAATATAGTATTCCAATTAATATAGTATTCCAATTATTATACAAGTTTTTTATAATATCAAAAACTATTGACTGAATGAAATGGCAATTGCTTTATGTTATTACTACTCTCCATATTTTGCTTATATTAGAAAGAGAAATTATTTTCTAGTTTGCTAGATTTGAATTTGTACGAGTAATTATATTTTGAACTATTTATATTTGATAATAATGGCTCAATATAATCAATCTTTTGTATTTGAGGTTGCATTTTGTTTAATCTATTTAGACTCAGTACTGGTATTGTAGATGATTTTTTTGATTCGATTTTTAGTTTGATCTTTGCCTGACTAGAGTTCATATCTTCATAGGATTTTTGTATGCTTTGTAAACCTAGTAGACTTGCTCCTCCCATCGCTAAAGCCGTGAGGCTACTAAGTCCTAATAATTTTGAAGGAAGATAGAGTTTTAGCTTGCTTAAGCTATTTTTTTCTATCTTTTTCTTATCTAAGATTGTTGTCTGCAGATGTAACTGATCTTCTAATTTAGGTTTTAATGGTTCAATACTTGAATTATTATCTATATTTTTACTAAGTTTATTTGTTTCATTCTCTAAAATATTATTAAAGAAATAGCCTATGAATGCAAAGACCATTAATAGAGAAACTATTAATATTGCATCTATAGGAATTGTCATTGCCTTAACGTCTCCAAACAGAAACAGAGTGATTAAAAGAAACATCTCAAATGTATAACTCCATATATTAAAACTGGTATCAAGAGTAAGGCTAGAGTCTCTTTACTAATGTATTTAATTTCAATGCTGAGATAGTTTGTAAATTTAAAAATTCATCTTAAAGCTAATGGCATATTGAAATTATGTATGCATTCATCTACTGAAAAGAATATTCTTAACTTTATTGATGACCTACAGTTGAAGAAGCACAATGATTTTAGCTTTACTTTATTAAGTTATTCGGAATAATAAATCGTACAAACACATTTATGAATACAAAAGTAAAAATTATTTGTAAGCGAACCAATTCCCAAGAGTGTGAATATCAACTTGTGGATTAATTAATTCAAAAACTCAGGCTAAAGTGATCAAAACTTATTACAGAGCATAGTTGAGCCAAAGTCCAGATATTGAAGAATTGATAGCTGATTCGATGACTGTTCTTATGATCAGAGTTGAAGGACTTCGTGATAATGATCAAGTTGCTATTATTGAAGAGTTTAGAGAGTGGTTGGATGAGGGAGTAAGACTTGAGGATGTCTTGAAATTAAAGATTATAAAAAAATAAAAAATCTTCGCGAAACAAGAATGTCTTATTTGTCTTGAGTAAATCACATAATTTGCGCTCTTTTTTTACCTGGATAAAATAAATTCATCCTAGATCATTTAAATGCCTGTAGAATACTTAGCTATCATTCTTCCTTGTTGCACTATTCCTGTATTACTAGTCTCAATTAATGAATTCAATAAAATGGCAGAGATCGAGAAAAGAAAGAGTAATGTTGTTGATTTTAATAAATTTGTAAAGTATAAAAAGGAAGGTGATGAAGTGGATAGTGATATTGCTGAGTTAATAGACAGTGAAAATCTCGCAGCTTGAAAAAAGAAGCAAGGCTTTGCACCTTATTATGCTACGAAATAAAATATAGTAGACGTCTATAATCCTATTGACTCATTCTTGATTTTATTGTTTAAGCTCATTTATGGGAAGAAGAGGATCAAGAACGAAATAGAATTAACTAATCAGTCGGGTGATTAGCAATGAATAATCTAGATGGATAACGGGAGTATTGAGACAATTATTTTATTATATTTGTCTGGGATTATTAAGAACCTTTTCTCCAGCTAATTACTCTTCCAATCTTTTAACTTTGTTTGTAGTTCTATTGATATCTGAACCATTACTCCATGCCAGTCATTTCTTTTCTTTTGTCGAAATAATCTCATAGAGGGATACCAGAATGTTCGATTTTCATCCATACCCCATCGCCATTCTGGTACATCTTTAAGTAATAACCAGGTTGACTTAGCCATTCCCCCTGCCAAATGAGCAATAGATGTATCAGAGGTAATAATTAGATCACAGTTATCAATTATAGCTGCATTTTCTTCAAAATCCCAAACCGAGTTAATTTCTTCTTGACATCCAACAAACTTTTCTCTGAAGGAGCAATTGTCTAATTGTTCTGATCCATAACCTTTTTGAAGAGACAAGAATCTAAAATTTGTGTTTTTAGCAATAGTGGAAAAGTTTTCGAGAGGCAGTGATCGACCTTTGAGATTATATCTTTCTGCTTTAAAATTACCTTGCCAATTTATGCCAATGATTGGTTTTTGTTCTTGAGAGAGAATTGTTTTCCATTTCTTGAATAATGTAATTTTTGAATTTATATATTGATCTGTAACAAGTGGATTATTACGACTTATTGTTAGATTTTTAGGCAAAGATAATAGTGGAATCCATTGC
This sequence comes from Prochlorococcus sp. AG-402-P18, assembly GCA_003216275.1. Classification (GTDB taxonomy): domain Bacteria; phylum Cyanobacteriota; class Cyanobacteriia; order PCC-6307; family Cyanobiaceae; genus Prochlorococcus_B. The sequence goes on from QCJC01000007.1 coordinate 38,398, forward strand.
CCTTCAGAGATTGAATTTGCTTCCTCTATTGTTAAAGGGTTTGAATGAATCTTGGAGGATTTAATTAAACCATGTAATTTTGTTTGAGCACAAAATGAGACTTCAATATTTTGTTTTTGAAGATACGGTATATACCTCATATATTGAATTGTATCTCCTAACCCTTGCTCGCTAACAACTAACAATTTGTCTCCTTTTTCGAGTACGTTACCTTGCCATTTCTTAATGATAGGTTGCGCATGAGGTATAGAAGGTTCAATCGTTTTTTGAGAACGATATTCGTACTGTTCCCAGCCTTTTTTATATTGGCCGTCTAATAAAAAAACATGCGCAAGGTTGTTATGAGCATCTAAATAGTCTGGATTGAGCTTTATTGCTTGTTGAAAAGAGGATATGGCACCTTTGATATCACCTTGTTCATGAAGTGAATTGCCCAGGTTGAAATATGTTTCTGAAAAATTTGGTTTAACTTTAAGTGCATTTCGATATGTGGCGATTGCATCGGTAAGACGACCAGTTTCATGTAATGCATTTCCGAGATTGACAAGCCCTTGGTGGTGATTTGACTTAAGTCTTATCAGTTGATGATAAGAAACAATAGCAGCATTGAACTCTCCTTTTGCTTGCAAAGCATTGCCTAGATTGAAATAAGCTTCTAAACAGTGTGGATTGAGCTTTATTGCTTCTTGATATGATGCTATGGCTGAAGTGAGATCATTATTTTTCTTTTGGGAAATACCTAAATTTAGAAATGCTTCTGGATATTTTGGCTGTAATTTAATAGCTTTTTGATAGGAGATTATCGATTGCTTAAAATCGCCTTTTTTTTGTAGGCTAAGACCAAGGTTGTAATGCGCTACTGAAAATGTTGGTCTTAATCTGATGGCTTTTTGATATGCGGCAATGGCAGCATTAAAATCACCTTGCTCTTGAAGAGCGTTAGCGAGATTGTAATGAGCTTCTGGATAATCTGGTTGAATTTGTAGAGCATTTTTTAGAAGATCAATCATTTCAGTTTTGTTTCCTCTTTTGCCACAAAGCACCCCAAGATTTCCGTAAACAAGATGATTAGTTGTTCCTGTAGCAATTAGCTTCCTATATATCCTCTCAGCTTTATCTAGTTGACCTTGCCTGATAAATGCCAATGCCTTTTCTTCATTGACGGAGTTTTGATTGCAGTCGCTATTGGGTTGAATCATATCGCTAATTTTATTTCTTCATTTTATATAACAAGCTATTAGAAAGCTGAAGTATCAATTTAGTTAAAGAGCGAATCAATCATTGAATTCTCTGTTATTTACTAAGCTATAGATTCGGAGGGGTATTGGGTTGAGAATAGCTCTAGTGGATTCATTTCTTTATTTTATAATCATATAATTGGGAAATTTAAAATTTTCAAGATTGTCTCTCTTGAGGTCTAACTATAGAGAGGCTCTTCATGAAGTTAATTGTTTTGTAATAAGAGGCGGGGTTAGCCATAGTTTAATAAACCATATACTTGAGTAGTCGTTTGACATATTGGGAGTAGTAGAAGATCAATAAATACAGTCGAAAATAATAGATGATTCATTTTTCTTATTTTCCTATATTAACTTTTTATATTTCCAGATAAAAATAGTAGTTGTTTGCATACTAATAATTAAACTAAACCGGTCATTTCAGAAAAAAGACCTTTGTTTTCTGCAGATTCAGAGAAACCTAAAAGTACTTCATGCCTTTGCTCAATGTTATTGTTTAAGTTACCTACCCAATATAAGTATCCACTTGTATCAAGATCTCTATCTAAGACATTCAAATAGAGGTTTTTTACATATTGTTCATTAGAGATATTTTCACCATAACGCTCTTTAAATTCTGCGGAGGCAAGAAAAGAAGATGACACAGCTCTTGAGTCATCTATACCTGAGCTGAAATTACCAATCCAATATTTGAGACCAGTTGAGTCAGGGAAACGAGCGAAAGCAGCATTGTAAAGTCGGAACATTTGACCAGTGGCATCATTTAATCCTGTGACTTGATCAAATGTAGCTTTTACATCATCTATCAGATGTAGATCTTTATCATCAAATTTAAGAAGAGATGCACCAGTTAGCTCATCGATGCCTTCAGTTGTTCCTACTCCATATTTATCATTACCAAGATCATAAAATTTATAACTATCACTTTTACCAGAATAAACTTTTTCTGATTGGAATCCTAATTCATTAATCGCTTTAATTTTTTTGCTGGTGATCAAGGCATTTTTATCAGCAAAAGTCAGTTTCTCAATATTTGATAAAGTATCTATACCATCTTTACTAGAAGCGCGAACATCGCTCACGCTAACAATTTTATTAAAGATTACAAATGTATAGTCGGAGAAATTACCTGAATATTTAGCGATGTCGTAATCACTTCCACCATCAATCGTATCGTTCCCACCATTTCCTTGGATAACATCATTTCCTATTCCTCCTTGGAGCGTATCTATACCATCTGATCCGTTAAGATTTTCTCCTTGAATATCTTTAACACTGACGATTACATATTGATTGGATTCATTCCCATCTGCATCAATCGCAGTAACAATTACATTAAACGTATTTTGTATTTGTTCAGGTCTTGCATTAATGCTAATAATGTTATGAATTGCAAAATAATTAGTGTTATAAATAACACTTCCATTACCTTGAAGATTTATTAAAGGTAATTGAGTAAGATTCAGGCCAATATCTGAATAATTTACATTATATATTGTTTGATTATTTAATAATAGTGGATTCTTCATACCATCTCCTAATATATGTCCAAAAACAGTAAATCCTCCATTTTGAGAATCTAAATTTTTATTATCAGATAAATTTATAAACCATTCAGATTCAGCACTATTAGGATCGCCTGAAATTTTAGCCATTGCTATTGTACCCATCAAATTCGAATTACCAGGTTCATTTATTATTGTCCCTTTTGACTGTATTTTTGATGGTAGACCAGTTGTTTGATTCGATGGAAGTGTTGGCCATGTATACCCACCACTCTGCATTACAAAGTCAGTAGCTAATCGATGGATTAAAGTTTTATCATATGAACCATCTGTTACATATTGAGTGAAATTATTAGCAGTGATAGGAGTTGTTTGATTACTTTCATTTTGACTATCATAAATCTCAAGAAAAAAACTTTCGTTGACATTTTGAGTAGAATAATTGGTAATAACTTGGAAAGTTGTTCCGTTTAATTTTTTAACTGTTTCAAAATCAGGAGTTTCTAGGAAGCTTAATTTTCCAGTGTCTTGATCAATGGTAAAAAGATTTTTTTCTCCGCCATTAATTGACCAAGAGACATCCTCATTTGCAGTGAAAGTGAAAATATCTTTATTATTTTCATTAATAGAAGCGTAAGTTAATGCTTCTCCCTCTGCCCCGGAGGCACCTAGAATTAATGGCGCGGTCATCTTTCCTCTTGCAGCTCTTAAAAATTATTGATTCAAGCCATACTATACCCAGTAGATAACACAACAAACTAATGAAGGACAAAAATGTTTTAGGAACTGAACTTCAATCATGTAGCTGTAATCCAATGACTGGATGGTATCGAGATGGGTCGTGCAGAACAGATGTCACAGATATAGGCATGCATACAGTGTGTGCTGTAATGACTGAACAGTTTCTTTCATATAGTAAAGCTCAAGGTAATGATTTATCTACTCCTCAAAATGGATTCCCAGGATTAAAGAAAGGAGATCATTGGTGTTTATGTGCTCCCCGCTGGAAGCAAGCTTTTGAAGATGGGATGGCTCCTTTAATTAATCTTGAAGCAACAGAAGAGAGTACTTTGGAAATTATCGAAATTGGTATTTTAAAAAAGTTTACCTATAAAAAATAATATAAAATATATTAGTAGCCGACTAACACATTAATAGAGAAATAGTTGTTATGAATAATTATCTTCACTGCTAATTTTGTCTGCTTTTGTTACTTTTCTTCAAATCATCAACAATAAAACTTTACCAACTCAAGTATCTTAAGAAAAACAGAGATAATCTCAAAAATAAGTACTCAAAATAAATAAGACAATAATTCAAATGTGGTTAATAGTTTTTTAATTTAATAATAAGTATCTTGGCTTAAATTTCCTTGCATTTTATTTAATCCAAGCTAGAAATAATAAAATAATAAATGGCTATGTTAACAACTTCATCACGTCTTCGAATACAAGAAATATTAACCAGGTTAGCGAAAGGAAATGAAGTGAGTCTTCAAGAAAGAATTTATTTAAAGAAATATGCCTTAAGGGATCAAAACGTTTTTTCATGGTTACAAAAAGCCTTACACCTTCAACAAAATAATACTAGTTCTAATCCAATAGATCAGTTGCTTGAGGGGTTGGATTTATGCTCATCAGATCCATATTCTACATATGATCCGAATAGAGAGGATCTTGGCGATTGGTTCTCTGGCGCTCCTTCATGGGTTAGAAGAAGTTAAATTTCATACTATAAAAAAGTTTTTATAAATATTATAGACATTCGGGAATATACTTTAAAGATTAAGCAGCCTTTTCTTCCTTCTCAACTTTTAGGAGATCTATTACATCAGCTTTTATAGATCCAAAGTCATCATCTTTTGCAGATGAAATAGAGTCTTTCATTAAAAGCTTCACTAGAGAAGTCATGGATGAAGATAAATACTTTAAACTTTCTAAAATATTTCCCACTTCTTGTTTAATTTCTCCTTGATGCTTACTTTTGCTCATTAATGTTGAAACAGTCCAACCAGCCAAGCCTAGAATGAGGAGGAAAATAATTGTAATCATAATGTGTTTGAATACAAATTAGGTATATCTATTTATTTCAATTAAAGCAAGCTTGCATAGTGATATTCTTTAGATCTTTACTAAACCTTAAGAATAAATGAATTATATTCCAAGAGGAATTGTCAATGACTTCGCTTTTTAATTTATCTGTAGAGGAATAGATAGCCCACTCAGCTTCTTCTATAGCAAGACATAACAAAATAAATGCCAATATGAAATTTATAAGCAAAAATTTCAATCCATTCACTAAAGTCTTAATAATGGTATTATTTTCGTTTTTGAATTTGGACGTGTATAAAATACTCATTGCCTAGTCTCAATTGAATACGTCAATAATAAGAAATTTCAATAAGAAGTCAATTCATCTTGAAAACAATTTCAAAAGGTATTTCCTTATTGAATTAAATATAAAAATTAGTTTGCTTATAATAAGTGTTTTTATTAATGTTTATTCTAACTTCTCTTTTTACTTTCGAAAAAGTTAAGATTAGATATTGATTGTCTTGAGAATCAAGCTAAATTCTTCTTTTTCTAAATTAGAACTATAGAAATATTTTCCTTATTATGCATTGAAGTCAATCCTCATTCAAGATGTGTATGAAATAGGCCAAATATATACCAAATCATTTGCATCAGCGTAAGAGAAGTTATATCTTCTTCATGCCTTAGTTTTATTAACAACCTCAGAGGACTTGCGCCATGGCATATGTATAGTACACTTGTATCATACATGAGTAACTTCTGATGGAAATTCTTTCTTTTCTTTTGATTATGCAAAGTGTTCTTTGCATTACTGCAAGTCTTTCTCTGTCAATGTCAAACTAATTAATTGATATTGTACTAAATTTTTGTGATTTTTCTTCCTTCAGGACTTTCTGATTGAGTTGTGCAAGAGCATTTCATTTAAATCAATTACCATAAAGATTTCATGGCTTTTTGCTTTTTTGGCATTATTTTGATTTTGTGACTACAGCATTACTCTTGAAGACTTCATAAAGCAGTTTTGTAAATTAATTAACTTCCAATTTAGGCTTTTACAATTTCTAAATAATCAATTATTAAATTTAAATTTGATTATTTACTTGCACTATAAACTATAATTAATTTCAATTGATTACTCAATGATGCAATTGAGTTCAGCTAAAGCTGTTGTCGGTAGAAAAAGTAATCTATTTAATAGATAATTGTCAGTTTTTCTGATATAAGCTGTACCTACGAGCTTACTTTTACCATTCTTTTGTAATTTTAAGCCTTGACTTTCTATGTTGTTTGTTTGAACTTTGCCTGTGTTCAATATAGTTTTGACAAATAAACTGGGAAATTTAATTATAGATAATATTTCCAAAGTAAATGACGCTTCGAAATTTAATGATATTTCACCAGATACTTTATTGATCGTTCCTTCAAGTTTGTCCATACAAATATTAATCTTGATTCCAGGTGGTAATGGAAGATGCATGAATTTTGTTGTTTTCCAGCTTAGAGAAGGTATTTGAAATGTTTTTGGTGAGAATCTTACATACTCTTTGCCGACTTGAATTGACTTTACTAATAGTGCCTCTCCACCTCCACCAGTTGCGTTATATATAAAATTTGGATATGAACCAATTGCTAAGCGACACTCTTTTGTACTTTTTAGATGCATATAAGGACATTAAGGGAATAAATGCATTTTAGAAAATTGTATAATTTTTCTTAAAGATTTCTATTTTAAACACCATCAAATCTTATTTCTTTTGGAAAATGTGCTTAGAATCACAGACGGAGATTAATCTGATCGCTATTATTTATATATAGTTTACTTACGGAGGTGATCCATTGTCGCATCTACCAATCGGTCAAGAGTCAATGGAAACAAGAAATCTTTGCTACTCAGTGACTCCTGCCTTGAAAGGTTTTACTATTAATAGATTTATATAGGTAATTGCATCTATATTTACATTAACCAGCTACAAAGTAGCTGGTTTTTTTATGACTTTCTATTCTCAGTCTTAATTAGAATTTTTGTTTAATACCTTTCTTTTAACCTCCTAACCATTTTTAGATTAGCCTCTTGATATAAATATTAAAAATGGTAATCTGATATTATAAAATTTAGTTTTTATCTCTATGTCTAATGATGAAAAAATTGCTGTAGCCGAACAAAGAATTATTGAGTTAAGGACTTTGATTAAGCATTGGAAGACAAGTAATATTGCATCTAGAAAATCTACTGCTGATCTCGTAGAGGTGCTCCTTGCAGATAGGCTTGATAGTAAAGTTGCATAATTGTTATATTTAATTAAAATGTATATCTGAATACTGAAAGTAGCTAATTAAGCTTGAATTCAATTTTATATATTTGATTTTTTACATTACACATCATAATTATACTAAGTAGACCTTGATAATCATTTATATTATAATATTAGGTGTTATGTAAAAAAGTTCTTATGAAAGAGAGATTACAGCTAAACATTAAGGAATCTATATGGTATGGTTTAAGGAAAATCACAAATAACTTTAGTAATTTAAGTGTGAAGACCGTAGAAAATGGATATATAAAGTGTTTATGGGATATTAGTCGTCTAGATCAATTTAAAATTAAATTGACTAAAAGTTGCTTTTACGCTATTAGATTATTTGACATAACTAATAATAGAAATATTAATAATGTAACTTGCATTATGAAGGAAATTCAAGTTAGCAAATTTCAATCATCTATTTCATTTCCTATTCCAATTAATAAAGGTGTGTATTACTTTGAGTTTGGCTATCGGAAGCTTAATGGTGAATGGAGAAGATTAGCTTCTAGGAATTTAAACTTAGGTTATAGGATAAAAAAAGTTATTCATCGATTTGATAAGGATACTTGGTTTATGACAAAAAATAGTAAGAATAATATTAGCTACAGTCCTCATGAAGATGCTTATCAACTCTCCCTTCCTACTAGAATAGGGTCTTCTGAAAAATTATTCCATGAATAGAATATCTTATTTCCCTTGCTATTAAACTATTTTTATTGACTTTTTAAAAATATGCAGAAGAATTTAGAAATTATCAGGACTTTAGAACTTGAAAATTTTACCAAAATTGATATTGAGGAAATTTTAAATTATTTAGAAACTCTAGAGTATCAACTTGAGAATACTTGTTATATAGGAAGTATTTTGTCTAGCAATGAAAGATTAGCTAAATATTTTTTTTTAAGAGATCACTTAAGGTTTAATATTGATTCTTTAGATGAATTTTCTCATGTCAAAGAAATTCTAGATCAATGTATTGATTGGAGTGAATTCTGGAGATTATTAGTAATTAAAAAGGGTTTTTGTTGTATTAAGTTGTCACGTCAGTTAACTAAGAGGCGATGTTATGTATTTCTTGCCGGTTCTAATATTCTGTCTGGTCCTTGTGCTGATATATCATATTCAATTCATGATGACGACGATTAATCACATTCATGTTTGTTTTTTCTGAATGTTGTTAGTAACAGAATTCTTTTGTATCAATTAAATGAACTTATGATAAATTAAATTTTTTGGTTTACTCTTAGCTAAAGTATATTTTTTATCTTGTCAACTTATTTAATCACTGGAGCCAATAGAGGTATTGGTTTGGAACTAGTTCGCCAATTAAAAGATAGGGAAGAAGACGTTATAGCTACCTGTAGATCCTCATCTGCCGAATTGGACTCCCTCTCTGTTCGAGTTGAGACAGGTATTGACATTACTTCAGGAGACTCAGTTATAGAGCTTAGAAAAAAATTAACAGGTATTACAATTGATGTTTTAATTCAAAATGCAGGAATAGCAGAATTTAATTCTCTCACGAACTTGGATCCGCAAAGTATTGTTAATCAATTTGAAGTTAATGCTTTAAGTCCGCTTTGTTTTGTTCAAGAAATGCTTGGACATCTTAATAAGCCTTCAAAGATAGCTTTAATAACTAGCCGTATGGGTTCAATAGAGGACAATACTTCTGGGGGCTCATATGGATACAGAATGTCAAAAGTAGCTTTATGTATGGCTGGTAAATCTTTATCAGTAGACTTGAAGGCAAATCAAATTGCAGTAGCAATTTTACATCCTGGATTAGTAAGTACTCGAATGACTGGTTTTACTTCAAATGGAATTCAACCAGAAGAATCAGTCAAAGGTCTGATTCAAAGAATTGATGAACTTACGCTCCAAAATACTGGTACTTTTTGGCATTCAAATGGAGAAATATTACCTTGGTAACCATTCCCATTATTCATTTCATATTTTTGGAATATTGTAGTTGATTACATAGTAAAGAATTGACAGTTTATTTATATTCTTCCTAAGGTCTTTCTAAGCTTTTTTACAAAGCCAATACCTACACCAGGTATGGTTAAAAGTTCTTCATCAGATGCAGCGATAATTGATTCTGGAGTCATATACCCAGCTTCGTAGAAGATATTGCAATTTTTTGTTCCTATTCCTGGAATAGATGTAAGATTTTCGCACCTATCTGATAACTTCTCTCCTTGCTTATTAAAAATTCTAAAAATGTTTGTAATTTTCTTTTTTGTTTTTAATAAGATTTTTTCGATCAGCATTTCTTTACATTATTCATTACCTTAAATATGATGCAAAAAAAATATCTTGCAAGTTTTAATATTTTCTTTTGATGATGAATTTAGCAATAATTGCGAGGAAAAGTAATCAAATATACAAATTAATCTTATAATAATTTGGTTTTCTTATGTTTTAATATATCAATTATTAGTATTACTTGATTAATCTTCCTTTGGGTACTTGACTTTGTATTCAGATCCAGCAAATTATTTTTAGATATAAAGTTAAGTCCTTTGTTTATAACTGTATGTGGCCAAAAGGGTGGAGTAGCTAAAACTTGTACCTCTATCCACTTAGCAAGTGTTTGGTTCTCTCAAGGGAAAAATGTTTGCGTAGTTGATGCAGATAGAAATCGATCCGCTTTAGCATATGGATCTAGAGGCAATCTTAAATTTAATATAGTTCCTGTAGAAGCAGCAGCGAAAGCAACAAGAGTCTCAGAAATTGTGATTACGGATGGTCAAGCAAGTACTGATGAAGAAGAGTTAAAACATTTAGCTGCTGGCTCAGATCTTGTCCTTTTACCTACAGCTCCCAAAGCAAGGTCAGTAGAATTAACTGTTGAATTAGCCTCTTTACTAAAGCAGTTAAATATTCCTCATGCTGTTTTGCTTGTCAAAGTAGATTTTCGCCAGAAACGAATTGCAATGGAAGCAAGAGAAGCTTTAGAGAAATTTGAGTTAAATGTTTTGGATGGCGATATTCCATTGTTGTCAGCGTTTGACAAAGCCGAAAATCAGGGAGCTTCCGTCATTGATGCAGTTGACGATAAAGGTCGCTCCGATCCCAGGCGAATGTCTGGTTGGTCGGCCTACTGTTCCATTGCTCAACAAATCCAATGCCTGATTTCGAAGCCCTTGTTCGACATCAACAAGCCAGTCGAAAACCTACCAATGAGCGCTTAAAAGTAGTTGATAAACTACCTATTGCGTATAAGAGTCCTACTCCTCCTACTACTGATGGGAAAAACTTAAGTACATTACTCTTTGGTTTTGTCGGAGGATTAACTGGCTCGATTGTTGGTACAGCTCTTATTTTTTATCTTTCAGCAAAAGAATTTATTGATTTGAAACTCCTCTTTTAAACTTGAATAATTATTTTATCTTAGGATACAAGTATTTCATTTATATCTTAGATTCATTTCTTCTTTTTGCGACATCTACCATATCTGAAAAACTGTTCGATTTTTCTAGTAATTGTTGATAATTGCCATATGCATTGATTTTTCCGTTCTTAAATTCATATATACAATCTGATCTCTCAATAGTTGATAATCGATGAGCGATGGTTATAATCGTGCAACGTCTACCTATTATTTCAATTGCATCCATAACATCTGCTTCTGTTTTGTTATCCAAAGCACTAGTTGCTTCATCTAAAACTAATAATTTTGATTTTCTATAAAATGCTCTAGCTAGAGCTAATCTTTGTCTTTGGCCGCCAGATAATCTAATTCCATTGTCACCTATTGGTGTATATAAACCTATTGGCATTTCTATTACTAAGTCTGCAAGTTGTGCAGCTTTAAGTGCATCCCAAACTCTTTCATGATCAATGATTTTTTGATCTAATCCGTATGCAATATTTTCAATAATGTTGCTATTCAGCAAAGCAATTGATTGTGGAACATAAGAACAACAATCTTGCCATGCAGGTACCTCAGAATTGGTAACTTCAATTCCATCAATTAAGAGATTACCCTTAGTAGGTCTAAGAAGACATAATAATTGATTAGCAGTAGTGGTTTTACCACTTCCAGTTTCTCCAACAAATGCAATTCTTGATCCAACAGGAATTGTAAGATTTATGTTTTCTAGAGTATAGTCTTCACTATTAGGATACTTATAACTAAGTTTCTCTAATTGAATATTGTTTCTAGGCAGGATACCTTCTTTTGAAGGTACTCCTTTTGATCTTGTTGTTAGTCTATGAGTTGGTAATTCGATTATTTTTAAAATTTCTTCTAAATCTGGTATTGACGCTCGCATTGAAGTAAGAGCTTTAAATGAATCTTGCAATGGAGGTGTTAATTTAAGTGCTGCGACTGCAATTGTTGCTAAAAATGGCACAATTTCAATTAATGTCGACTCTTGCTGACCGGTTAGATATGGAAAAAGACCAATTGAAAAAATTAAAGTAATCCCAAAGGGTTCTATAAGTGAACGTGGAAATTCAGGTAAGACTTCTGCTTTCCAAATAAAGGGGAAGGAATTTTTACCAGCTAATTTATATTTTTTTTCAAAATATTGTTCCGAGCTAGTGAGATGTACATCAATGATTGTTCTCATTGACTCGGTAAGAATATTATTTGTCTCTTTCTCTAACCTTATTCTTTGACGTGAAGAATACCTTATAAATGGTGTTACAAATAATGATATGAATATATAAAAAATTAAAAGACTGATAATTAAATATAGGGCTATTGATTTTGCTATAAGAAGAACAGCAATACATATAAAAGTTATGACACATAATCCACTGGCAATTTGAAGTATTGGTCTAACTAAAAATTCTGAAACTCTAGAAATATTAATTAGTATCTTAGATGATAAATCAGATTGTTTTTTGTTTAGGAAGAATTCATATGGTTGATAGAGTAGCTTTTTCTGTGCAAGTTCTGATAAATCACGCCATATTGCTACTCTCAGCCTTTCTTGTGCGGCTTTTAGGAATAATTTTGAAAAAGAGGCTAGCCAATTCATTGATATGTAGATTATTACTAAACTGAGAACTTTTGTTTTTGGGTCTTCAGGTATTAATTCTTGAAATGGTAAGGGAGGCTGATTTGGTTGACCAATAAATACAGTGAATAATCTTGATACAATCCCTACTACAATTACATCAACTAAACCTGTTAAAGCAGCTACGGGGATTAATTTTACTAGCGACCTTCTTCTTTTTACTGGGAGTGCCTTAAGTAGACGCACCAATAGGTGATATGTCTTGCTGTTGCGAATCATTTTATGAAATTACTTACTTTTGAGGTATTATTTGCGTTTAATCAGCCAGTTCTTGGGGTGTTTGGTTATGCGTTTTTTTGTTTATAAGAAATAATTGTGGAGAAGTTTAATCTCTAATAAGTATTTTGTTGAGATTATTTAATTATGTTTTAGTCGCTATCAAATATCCGAAAAAAATTAATATGAGTACTGGCATTAAGTAAATAATGATCATAAAACCAGACAAAAATACAAATAGAATCAATAAGAATATAATTCCTATTAATATAATTTGTAGAAATCGTTTGATACGATTTATCCAGAAAATACCTTTGATTTTTTCTAGATTTATTTGTAGTTCTCTTCTTCTATCATATAATTCTTTCAATTTATTTTTGTGCCAATCTATTGACTCATCTATTTTTGATCTGTAGATATTTTTCCCTAAGCTCTCTATGAAATTATTGGATTTTGAAAACGTTGATCTCAATTTTACAATTTGTGCTTCAATCAGTGCTGAACTATTTTCTGATATTTTTTGGTCTATACCGATGATTTCAATATTGATTTGACTTGCTAAGTCAGAATTCTCATTTGAATTATATTTTATAATCCCATAATTTTTATTTTGTTTGTATTTAAAAAATCTATAAAAAAAGTTTGCTCTCAACATCTGACTTAGTATTATTTAAAATAGATTTGCTATGCGAATATTATAACAATGTCATCTATAGTTTTTAATGGCAGCTATATCACCTCAAAAAACACAGGGATAGGAGTTGTTTCTAGGGATCTAGTTGAATCTTTAAATGCTCAGAATATCACTACACTTATTCCAGAAGATATAGGAGTGAAAGGTGATATTTACATTCCTAATAATCTTGCACCTGGTCAAGGTTCTATAAGTCATTTTAGGCGTTTGTACTGGCTTCAAAAAGTTGTTCCAAAAATCATGAATAATTTAAATGCGCAATATTTTCTATCTCCATTATTGGAAGCCCCACTATTTACTAATGTAAAATCTATTGTTTTAGCTCATGATTTGATACCACTAAGGTATCCCTCAATATCATTTTTAACTTTATATCATCTAATTTATATACCTTTAGTTTTAAAACAATCAAAGCTAATTTTATGCAACTCTATCTCTACTGCTAATGACTTGCACTCTTTTTACAATGTTCCTAGAAATAAATTACTTCCAATTAAATTAGGTTTTAATAACAAAAAGTATTATCCATTAAATAAAAATAGAAAAAAATTCTTTCTTATTATAGGTAGACATAATCCTCATAAGAATTTGGAAAGGGTTATTAGAGCATTTTCATTTGCAAAGATTAATGATTATAAACTTATTTTTGTAGGTTCCTATGACAAAAGATATACACCAAAATTATTAGAAATAATTGACGACTTGAATATTAGACATTTATGTGAGTGGAAAGGTTGGATTAATGATGAGGAAAAATTACTACTACTAAATCAATGTCAGGCACTGATTATAGCGAGTCTTTGGGAAGGGTTTGGCCTTCCTGCTCTTGAAGCAATGGCTTGTGGAACGCCTGTAATAGCTTCGGAAAGAGGAGCACTTCCTGAAGTTATTGGAGATTATGGTTATTTGATAAATCCACTAGATATTCATTCAATAGCTTCTGCTATGAATGCAATTGTTAATGATAAAAAATGTTTTGAAAAGGCTCTTAATGAAGGTCCGAGACGGGCTGCCTCTTTTAATTGGGTTGATACTGCTAGGTTAATAGAGAAAATTATTCAAGAAATGGAATAAAAATAAATCTCTAGTTCTACCCTATTTGTTTATACTTGATGAATTAAATGGATTTGAATACTTGTTCATAATACTGATGACTTTAGATATTTCAATTTCCTACAAGACAATCGTTAAATATAGTATTTGATTAAATAAATCCACTTTTAAGACTGCTTACTTCATAAACTAATAATGCTAAAATAATATATTCGACACTATTGCTAAGAATGTCAAGTAAAAAATCTAAGAAAAAATCAACTTCTAAGATCATTGATCCTAATTTAGAAAAAAAAGCAACTCCTACAACTGCAAAAATCGTTCTTTTTGTATTTGGCGTTGGGCCTTTACTTATTATGTGTTTATTTTTATTTTCAAATGGATTTTTTAGTTCACCTGGATAATTTAGTAATTCACGGAAGAATAAACTAAACTATCTTTATTAATAATGTTGAGAATGATTTATAGGCAAATCCGTTTTATTTTATATAATCATTTAAAAAATTTTTCTATCTGGCCAGTTTTCTTTTTAGGCTTGACTCTAAGATTAGTGAATATCAATGCCCCTGTATTAGGAGTTCATAGTTGGCGTCAAGCTGACACAGCATCCATAGCAAGAAACTTTTTATCGAATGATCTGATTTTTTGGCAGCCTCAAGTTAATTGGTCTGGTTCTACAAGTGGATTTGTTGAATGTGAATTCCCATTATATCAATATCTAGTAGCAAATTTATATAAGATCTTTGGAGTTAATGAAGTTTTCGCAAGAGGATTATCAATAACCTTTGGATGTCTATCAATATTATTTTTATTTAGATTAACAAAAAAAATTTTTAATCTTGAAGTGGCTTGGTGGGGAACTCTCTTTTATTCAATATTACCAATTACTGTTTTTTATAGTAGAACTATTCAACCAGAATCCTTAATGATTTTTCTTGGTATTTTTTCATTGGAGAGATGGATTACATTTATTAATACAAAAAATATAAAGACATTACTGTTGTCTTGGTTATCTTTTACTTTAGCAGTTCTAATAAAGGTTTTGCCCTTATTTTGGATTGGTATTCCTATACTTATTAGTGCATATCAGAGAGATTTGATTTTCAAATATAAATTATATATTTTTCCAATATTAACTATATTAGCTTGTTTTATTTGGTATTCTTATTCGTATGAAATGGGGCAATCTACTGGTTTAACATTTGGTCTTTGGGGTTCAGATACTGATCGCTATTCTTGGTTAACTTTATTAGAATTTAGATTTTATCTTGATCTTCTTATTAGGATTTTGTTTAGAAATTTTCTTTTACTAGGATTTTTCCCTATTTTTTTATCAATAAAAATAATAGGGACCAATAATATGTTTTTTATTGGAATCCTATCAGTTCTCTTTACAGGATTAATTAATCCTAGTTCTTTTGCTATACATGAGTATTATCAGCTCCCTCTAATGATATTTAGCTGCCCTTTGATGGGATATGGATTTGTGAGATTAAAAAGAACCTCATATCAAAATAATATTTTAATTTTCATTTTTACCACCCTAATGTTTCTAAGTAGTTTAATTATGTTAAAGATTGATTATTGGGATATGGAACATAAAAGTCGACAACCTGTTTGGGATACGTCTCAGTTGATAAAAAATAATACAAACCAATCAGATCTAATAATTTCTATAACGGGTGGTGATCCTACAATGTTGTATCTTGCGAATAGGAAAGGTTGGCTTGTTTCACCAGTAGAAATTACTGAGAAATCAATTTTAGAATGGAAAAGTAGAGGAGCAAAATACATATCTGGAAGTTGGAATGTTATAGAAAGCTATAATAAATTTTCGGATGAGAAACTTAAAAAAAGACTAAGTAAATTAATATGTAATACTTCTATATCTGATCAGTTTTATAGAAAGGGATGTGAAGAGAAAGATAATTCATATTTAATAGATTTACAGTCACTAAATAATTTTTAATCTGATTGCTATGTCAGATTTAAATATCTTTTTAGGATCTAATATCCGTTTTTTTTCTTGCCAAATATTTAACAATTTATAAGTCTTTTTAAATATATATTCTGACTGTCTTGAATCCTTAGCAAGGTAAATTCTTCCTCCAATATGAGCTACTTCTTTATCAATTTCATTCAATAACGATTCAACTTCTTTATTATTTGCTGGAAGATCTATAGATAGGGTCCATCCTGATATTGGAAATGATAAATAACTTTTATTTGGTTTACCTAATTTTTTTAACACAGGTAAAAAACTTAATGCATTAATTCCTTTTAATTTTACTAATATCTTTTTAATCATAGCGCTATGTTCTAGGGGCACAACAATTTGATATTGAAGGAATCCTTTCTTACCATAAATATTATTCCAATTATTAATTGCATCTAAGGGATAAAAGAAATTATTAATTGATTTTAATTTTTTTTTCTTTCTTGTTTTAGGTGATTTTAGGTACCACAATTGATTGAAAATCTTTATTACAAACTTATTCATTATATTGTTTGGTAATATATCTGGAATATTTGCTTTGGCTTTATGCTTGAAAGATAAATCTTTTATGTTTTTAGAGTTATTATATTTACTAATTTTAGCATGATTGCCACAGCTTAGAATCCCTCTAAAATCATTATGCATACTATCTATCCAAGCGACACTGTATTTATATTTAGTATCAATTTCACTCATTTCTTTTATTAAAACTTCTATGTTTTTACAACGCGTTGTTTCCTCCTCTATATATGATGTTTCTATTGGAATGATAGAAAAAGTAGCATCAATAATTATTCCAGTAAGACCCATACCGCCGATTGTCGCCCAAAAGAATTCTTTATTTTCGTTATTCGGGCTTAAAGTGATAGTTTTACCCATTCCATTAGTTAGTCTTATTCTTTTCACATGATTTCCAAAACTTCCGTCTTGATGGTGATTTTTACCATGAATATCAGCTGCGATTGCACCTCCTAATGTGATTTTTTTTGTCCCAGGCGTAACAGGAAGAAAATAGCCTTTTGGGATGATTACTTCTAATATTTCTTCAAATGAAACTCCAGCTTGTGCAGTAATTTCATTGCTATTGTAATTTGCAAAAATTTCTTTGAAATTATTTAATTTTAAGATTGTACCTCCTTGAATTTGTGCTGCGTCTCCATATGATCTACCCATACCCCTTGCAATGATTGATTTAGGTGGAGAATTAATAATAATATTTTCGATCTCTTTGATCGTTTTAGGGTTAATTATTTCTACGCTGGCTAAATTAGTCTTACCCCAACCACTTATTTTTTTAAATTTCGTTTTTAAGGATGATTTCATAGCTTAGATGTTATGAAATTAGGAATAACTTTTATAACTGACATAATTAATACCCACCACCAAGGAACATATTCGATGCCGCGACGATGAGGTTTTTTTAATAAGTTCTTTGCAACTGACATTGCATTGACGCATAGCATTTTAGGAGCTCTACCCTTCGTCATAGGAGATGTTATATAGCCTGCTTTGATAATTCGTACTGAGAATGGCTTACCCTCACATCTTAGTGATAAGCCTTCGCAGAAAATTGTTAATGCAGCTTTGGCTGCTCCGTAATGGTAATTGCTTGGCCTTCCTTTGTCTGCCGCAACTGAACTGAAAACCCATAACATTCCTTTCTCTGATAAACGCTCCTCTGATGCAATAGAAGTCATCCATGGAATTATTCCAGAGTAGTTAGATGCTGTAATTTCTAATGCTTCTAGTGGACTTTCTCTTGCAAGTTCTGGGTTACCTAGCGAGCCTGCAGTTATCAAATAAAGATCAAAATTATCAACTTTTGGTTTGTTCAAATTTTGAATCTTAGAACTATCGATTAAATCAACTTTTTCTTGTGTTACATAAGCATTATATGTATTTTCTAATTTGTTAATTAATTCTTGGTTATGAATCGGGCTTCTTGAAATCAAATGAAAGCGTTTGCAGTTGTGATTCTTTGCTAGTTCCAAACAGATAGCTTTTGCAACGATACTTGTACTTCCTAAAACAAAAGTACTTTTAATGTGGCTACAATGATTTTTATTCAATTTAGCTTTTACCTGAAATTTGTGTTTGATTGAACGACTTTTTGTGAGCCTTATAGTTATTTAATAATAGACATATCACTCCTAGTATCGTTGCGAACCAAAGTGTCATTAAGCGAATCAAAAATGTTGCTGATGTCGCTATAGATACAGGAATGCCTTGCATAGACAAAAGTCCTATTGTGCTTGCTTCAGTAGGGCCTAGGCCACCTGGCATAAATGTTAATGCCCCTAGTAGAGAAGAAGTGGTGTGAGTGAAAGTAGCTGCAAGCCAGCTTATTGATGTATTAAAACCTTTTAATATAATAAAAAAGCTTGTACCTTCAATAATCCACGCAACTAATCCAAGCATTGTCGAAATAGTTATATTTATAGGACTGATAAGAACTTTTATAAGATCTAAATTCTTGTTGTCAAACTGAATTTTCTTATTAGGTAGTATATTTTTAACAATGAATTTCAAAAGATTTTGTATTATCTTTCTATTATTCAATAGTATAAGTACTAATCCTACAATTATTATAGAAAATAAAAATAGATTTAAATTGTTTTTACTATTGTTGATCGGAATAAGTTTAAAATTGAGGAAAAAGATCAATAAGACAGCCATACCGTCTGTTAACCTCTCTATAAAAAGTGCAGATAAAACTGGCATAATAGGAATTTTACACTGCTTGTTAAGTAGTAAAACTCTGATACCTTCTCCTGCCTTTCCGGGCGTCGCAGTAAAAGCAAATGATCCCATCCATATATAAATATTTTTGAGAATAGGTGGCTTCAGCTTAATACTTTCTAACATTAGATTCCATCTGAAAAATCTTATAACATAACTAATTATTACTAAGAATTCTCCTATTAAAATATTTATCCAGATATTGTTAGGCTGTTTTTCATAATTAAAAAAAATCTCTAAATTACTAATTGCTAGATAAGTGAATATTGCAATCCCAATTATTGGAATGATTGAATTAAGTGAATAAATAGGGTACTCACTTGGACAATCTACAAAATTACGAAAATGTGGAATCGAAGCTGCATTAAGGATTTGTTGATCTCCTTTGCTATCACCATATACTTCTAACTTTAGATTTTTTAGAGATCCATATCTCTCTTTTAATCTTTTTAATTTCTCATGACCTTGACAATTTTTACCCTTAATATTTGCAGTCCATTTGTCTCCAACTTTGGACATGTTAGTACAAATTAGATGAACATTTAATTCTTTTGCAAGTCCTTCCAATATCATGTCTGGTGAAGCAGAACATAAGATAACTATGTCACCTTTTTCTTTATGCATATTAAGTCTAGATAAAGCCTTTTTTCTAATTATTTTTTTCAAATCATTTACTAACCAATTTGGGTTATTTTGACTAATCTCTAAATTATATTTCTGGCATATTTTAAATCTTTCTATGAATGATTCTTTGACTTTCTTGGTATTAATCAATCTTAGTTTCCATGCAACTAAGAAAGGAATAAAATTTATACTAAACCATATTAACTCTATTAGACTATTTGACTTTCTAGCGGCTAAAAGAAGTGCATCTCCTCGAAGTAATGTTCTATCTACATCAAATACTGCAATACTCATAAATAGACTAATTAGTGATTAGGCCAATAAAAATTGTTGTCAATAACCAACCTGCAACTGTAATGCGAATGCCCCTATCTCTGAGAAGAATCTCTTCTGGATTCTCTGCAGTTCTTCTCACTTTGTCGTTGCTCCTTCTATTAGCTTCCTCGGGATCACTAAGCAATTGGTATTGAAAAATGCCTATTAATACGAATGGAACTGTTAATAACATCCAGCTTGTTTTGGCTCCTTGTAATGCTGGTCCTGCTGCCCAAAGGGAGTAAGTGACAAATGAGCTTGTTGCAACAAGACTTTCAATCCTCAAAAGTAGTGGCAGAGAATATCTTGTGAGAACTTTTCTTGTGATCTCTTTATTGATACTTATATTTCTTATTTCTGCTTTTCTTTTTTCTAATGCGAGAAACAATGCTAATAGACCTATTGATAAAAGAAACCATGGTGAAATTATTAGACCTGAAGATATCCCTCCCGCTATTGCTCTTAAAAGGAAACCACTTGATATGCACATTAAGTCAAACAAGGGCTCTTCTTTCAGCTTTAAACAGTAAATTATTTGTATAGTGAGATATATAGATAGAATCAGCAACAGAGGATTTGATACTAGAAAAGCTAGATATAAACTAATTATTATCAGAATTAATGAAAATAAATAAGCGGTTTGCTCTGATAATAATTTAGCTGCAATTGGTCTGAATTTTTTAATTGGATGTAGTCGATCAAATTTTGCATCAATAATGTCATTAAATATATAAACTGCAGACGATAACAAACAGAAGCAAACAAGAGTTTGTAGTGATTTCAGCCAGATTACAAATTCTGGCTGAAAACTAAAAAGAGGCGCAGCAAAAACTAATAGATTTTTTGTCCAATGTCTTGGCCGACTTGCCTTGAAAAGCAGCTTAGATATCGAAAATATCGAGTTCATTTGTTGTTGTTAATCCTTGACCTTTATTTGTAGGTCAAGAGATTTTGTTATTAATGATTCTATGCTTTTTATGTCTGCTTTTTACAACATCATTGTTCATTGATCTATATATGAATCATTTCTTTTGCTTTTCTAGCTAAAATTGGTTTTTAACGTATCACTAATGCAACTCTATTTAGTTGATTGCCAGTTTCCAAATATTGAAAATCAAACTGCTGCCTATAAGCAATTTGTAGAATTGTGGGAAAGTGGAGAAATGTCAAAGCAAGATAAATTTGATGGTTTTGAAATGCTTTTTCGTGTTCATGCACCTGGAGAGGGACGAGTGGTAATTCTCTGCAATGCAAACAGTGATAAGGAGCTTTTCCTACACTTTGCCCCATGGAGAGCTCAATTTGGTATTGATATGGAAATTACCCCAGTAATAAGTTGCCAAAATGTTGTTGACTATCACAAAGATTTATTTGCAAAAATGTCTTAGATTATATGTAAGTAATTAACTATCAAGGACAATAATTTTGTTTTAATCTAATTTCTTAGCGATTTGATAGTGCGTTTCCGCTTGACCATATCCTCCGCAAACCTGTTTTATCTTTAAGTAAAATTATGGGGAGGCTAACTAATATTCCTAATGCTATTAGTGCAAAAGAGTCTGTTGTAAATCTAGCAACGCCCCATGCTGATGAAGCTAAAGCGAAAATAGATAACTGCATTGAATTACTATTTAGAACAAAAAAATATTATCAGATTATTTAATATGCATTCTTTTGCTTATTAAAAATTATTATAATTTTTAGATATTTATGTCACTTTTGTAATATCTAATTAATTCTCTATTTATGAAAGCCAAATACCACCGCTTTTTATGGCTTCTAAAAAGTAATTAGACCCTTGTTCTTTCTGAATTAATCGATTGTGGCTTTTCTTCTTGTCATGATCTTTGATAGCTGTTTTGGATACTGCCGTGAAGCTAAGTTTTGAAAAAATTGACTTTGCTTTGGCTCTTGCAAAAGCAACCATTGATAGAAAAACGATTAATTCATTAATAGCAATACCAACAGAAAAATTAACTTTTCATAATGTTCATTTTGGGATTGACCTCAGTTGTAATGAAAACAAACAATTTTAAGACCGTATAAGAATAATTATCAATCCTGATATTGATTCGATGTAGGGAGAATTTAATTTTAGTTTTTCTAATAAGTAGCTTTCTCGTGAAGAAGGTTCATATTGGTTGAAAACTGTTCTCGAATATTTGTGTTTAAGACAACTCGATCAGCTAAAACCAATCTGATATTTTTAGAGCTTTATTAGCCGTTTTTTATTTCTTCCTTGCACTCAGGGCTTGAATTTCGTTCCAAATATTTTCTGGTAGTTCAAAAAAAATTTATCTCAATTGAACCTTAGGTGGAAACTCTTGCTAGAGCGACTGAATCTTGGCATGGAGAGCAGTTTAAGTATCTAAGAGGCCAACTAGCAATGAGCCTTAAAAGAGACTCTGCTCACACTGGTTTGAAAACACCTTTCCATTAACATCCAAAATCTGGATTGTTTATGTAATCAGAGGAACATTAAATTGTGAAACTAGAGATGAAAAATAACTTCCAGTCGTTTCTGGAGACAGCTTTGATTCATCTCTGGATAAAGTTGATTATTGCTAAAATAATGGCAATGAAGAAGGTATTTATTTTTTGCTTTAGCAGGTGATAAAGGAAAGAAATCAACTGATTATACTGAATGAATGAAAAGAATTTTCTTTTCTTTTTCCTTCGAGGGTAATAATTTTGACTTTCCAATTTTTTTGCATCGGATATAATTTTATGGAAATATTTTAAAAATTATGCTTCAAAGGATCTATAGCTTAATAGTGTGTATAGCTTTCTCATTAATTAGTCATGTACCTATGGCTATGGCAATTGATGATAAACCTCCTGTCGATGTGCAAGAGCTTTTTAAAAGTACACAGCCAATTTATGGTGAGTCATTCACATACCCCGAAGGCAAAGGAGAAATGCGTTTATATAAAGTTGATGTTCAACCTGGAGGGGTGGTTCCTCTGCATTTCCATGAGGCACCATTAACTAGTTATATAGAAGAGGGACAATTAACCCTTAAGACGAAGAAAGGTAAGAGTACAACTTTTCGTGAGGGCGACTCTTTTGTCTTAGCAATTGATACCCCTCCTCATACCATGGCTAATAATGGAAAAGTACCAGCTGTTATGTGGGTAACTGTTGCAGCCGCTGAGGGAGTTCCTACACTCACCAATGTTGAAGGATAATTATTTCTAATTGACTACCGATTGTGATTGGAACCAGAAGGGCTGACTTAAGTCAGTCTTTTTTATGACTTTGAGATAATTGAGAATGCCTTTGAAGGGAATTATTGGATTTTGCCCCCAAAGCTTATTTTGACTTTTTTTGAGATCTTGAGACCCATTGCGCTGCAATTACAAAGGATCCCTTTTAGATCACGTGGATTAATTAGCTAATAATCCTAGGATTCTATTGGAAGTTAATTTCACCGTAATGCTCTTAGTCGTCGTCTTTGTTGCTTAAATAATTAGCAAAACTATCTTCGTCAATCTTTAATCCTTTTAAATATGCAATTATTGGGTCAATATTTTCAACTATAAAATTCTTTTCCTTGTCAAATTTTCCTGGACAATCAAATGTCATTTGATATACATCATCGTCTTTTTCATCATCCCAGCAGTCAAAAACCCATCCTGGTGTGATAGCTATTTTGATTGGACTTTCTCCACTAGTTGTTGTGTCAAGTTCGTAGAGTTCTTTTTTGGCTTTTATATCAAATGGCGCTTTAATTCTAGTTATTGCAACTATTGTCTCGTCTTCTCCACCTAGGTTTAGATTCCCGATTTTTTCTCCAATAAGTTCTACATTCTTTAATAAGGGATTAAAATGTCTGTTAGCTGAATATTCATTAAATACTGTAATTCGAATTTTGTTAGGCAAGAGATTCTTAGATTCATCAATTTTTAATGACCAACTTTCTGGTTCCTTGTTCTTCTCTTCAATTTCCCAATCGTAACAAAATGGAGCTGCGATTGAATCATTTATAAATTTAATCATTAAATTGTCTAAAATTTTTGGAAAGTTATCTATTTCTTTGATTTCTATATCTTCTACAACGAATGAAATATCATTTTGAAAATCATATTGATTCATAGATCTAACATAGATTGATTATGTAAATTTAGCATTCATTACCATAGATTAAGTAATTCTTTTAGAGAATTTGAGATCGAGAATTATTGGATTTTGCCCCCAAAGCTTATCTTGAGCCCATTGCGGTGCAATTAAAAAGAACCCCTTCCAGCGTCCATGGATCAATTGGGTAATAAGAGCTTGTTGCCTAGTTAAATCCAATTTCTTCATCACCATCAATCCAGAACTCTCCTTCTCCTCCATCAGCATCAACAAAAGATAATGTCGATATGCCTATAGACTCAGCTAGGAATTTTATTTGTATACCTAATTCATATAGAAGGTCATTGTCATTCGCTAAAGAATCATTGCATTTATTGAATTGTAGAAATTTTATTATTTCTTGACGTTCCTCAATGTTTATGTTCTCAAATTCTGTTTTTTCAGTTGCTAGACGAACAAATGGTTCATGATCTTTTGTTAATGGTTCAAATAACTTATTACTAGAAATACCAGCTCTTAGATTGATTGTGTAATCATTACACGACGGATTCGTTTCAATATTCATTCCATAAATATTTATTTCCAAGGGCTCTGGATTCTTTAATGCTTTTATCGGATTTTTGAACTTTATGGATGCCTGATCAGTTTCAGCGGAGATTGTTTCTGGCAACCATAAGTCAATTGGTTCATCTGGTGGTTCAAAAATATTTTTGATTTTATTCTGCAAATCTGTTGGCAGATTATTTCTTTGTTCTGTAGCAAGGGTTTTATTAAACTCTTCAACTGAATTAAAACCCATTAATTCAAGCATCTCTGATATTACTTTTTCGTCCAATTGGACTTGGTCGCTCTCTAAATTTCCTGGAGCGTAGTAACGCCAACATCCAAAGTGATATGACATATCTAATGAATAAGCTATTAAAAATAATACATTCAATCCATAACTGACAGTAAAACTAATAATTTGATTACTTTGCTTTAAAAAGACTTTTAAGAGAATTATTGGATTTTGCCCCCAAAGCTTATTTTGACTGTTTTTGAGATCTTGAGACCCATTGCGCTGCAATTAAAAAGGACGCCTTCCAGCGTCCATGGATCAATTGGGTAATAAGGCTGATCTGACCCCATCTCCCTTAGAGATCAAGCAGCAACAGGGGCTGTTTGACGGGAGAAACTAACGATGTTGTTAGCAGTTATGGTTTTGCTCTGACCGAGCAGGCTTCAGTCACTCTCCTGATACCCCGTCGAAGCCATTGCAGCCCCATTTGATGGAGCTGAGCGGAATCGAACCGCTGTCCGA
This sequence comes from Prochlorococcus sp. AG-402-P18, assembly GCA_003216275.1. GTDB lineage: Bacteria > Cyanobacteriota > Cyanobacteriia > PCC-6307 > Cyanobiaceae > Prochlorococcus_B. The sequence continues at coordinate 63,524 of QCJC01000007.1, forward strand.
GATACTGGTGTGAATCACCTAGTCCATTAAAAAATAGACAAATATATTCTGACAGATCTTTTGAAATTTATCGATTAGGGTTAAAAAGAAGCTTTCAAAAGCTTTTTGATTAAGTTAAAAGTCATGAAAATCGTAGCTTCTATTGCACAAGGACTTGAAAATGAGGGTGCTAAAGAGTTGATAGAACTTGGAGCTTTAGCAGTCAAAGCCTCTAGGAGACACATTTTATTTGAAGGGGATATGGCTGTTCTATATAGAATCCATTTAAAAGCAAGATTGTCTTTCAGATTTTTAAGAGAGATTAGTAGATTTCACTGTTATGGACCAGATGATTTGTATAGAGGTATCCAAAGAGCAATTGATTGGAAAAGTTGGCTGCATCCATCAAAAAGCTTTCGAGTTGATGTGACTGGATTTGGAGAAGGCTTAACACATTCTCATTACACTGCTTTGCAAGTAAAAAATTCAATTATTGATTTTCAGAGGGAGTTATGGGGTTCGCGTTCAAGTATTGATTTGAAAAATCCAGATATTTGTTTTCATTTGCACCTATCAAATCATGAAGCTGTTTTAAGCGTTGATGGTAGTAATTCAAGTTTGCACAAACGAGGAAATAGACCTGCTGTTGGGATCGCTCCTATCAAAGAGACTCTAGCTGCTGGGTTAATGCGAATGACTGGTTGGGATGGAACGATTTCATTGGTAGATCCATTTTGTGGTTCTGGCACATTTTTAATTGAAGCAATTAGTTCTTTATTGGGAATCCCCTCAGGAATAGATAGGCAATTTCTTTTTCAAAATTGGCCAGATTTCGATAAAAATCTTTGGAATATAGAATTACAACAAGCTAAGAATGTGAAACATATTGATGGAAAATTACCAAAGATTATTGGAGGAGAATCTGATAAATTAATTGCCAATTTAGCTATAGATAATATTAGGAAATCAGGCTTAGAAAATTATATAGAAATTTTCAATTGTCCTTTTCAGGAATTGAAATTACCTAAGGAACCTGGCCTTTTAGTTTGTAACCCTCCATATGGGAAAAGAATTGGGGATGAAAAACAATTATTTAATTTATATAGAGAATTCGGTTCCTTTTGCAAAGAAAAAGCTTCTGGATGGAATCTTTGGTTGCTAAATGGAAATCCAGAATTAAGTAAATATCTAGGCATGAAAGCAAGCAGGCGTTTTCAAGTAAATAATGGCTCTATAGATTGCAGATGGTTAAATTATAAAATTAAATAATTTAATTTTTACCTAGAACTGCTTTTGTTGTTTTACCAATTCCTTCTAAAGTTTCAGGAAGATAAGGTCCTTTTGCTAAATAACCGCCTATTCTTAAACTTATCCCAGCTAATACTAGATTGATAAGCACTAAAATAATAATGGTATTTTTTATATTCAACTCTAATAGATCTTTTATCCAAAATCCAAAAATTAATTCAGATCCTAGAAGAGCTAATAACATCAATACTCCACCAGTAGCCAAGAAAATGACACCACTTATGAGGCGGCGTTTCTCTCTGTCCATTTCTTGAAGTGCAATTCGCACATGGAGATCCATTACTGAACTTGCAAGTGCAGTAACTCTTGCTGCGGCACCTAAGCCTTTTTTGCGTTCTGAATTTGACATTAGTGTCTTTTCCCTCCGCCAAGAAGAAGGCCAAATAGGACTCCAATTCCAGCAGCAATTCCAATAGCTAGTAATGGCCTTTTCCTGACTGGCTTTTCAATCCGTGGTCTTAAAGTGTTATTTAATTCATCTAACAGATCCTCGAGCTGTTTTTCAAGTGGCTCTAGAGATTCTGCTAGTCCTTTAGTTGTATCACTTGCTGAATGAAAAAGTTCTTCTAATTGCTCTTTTACGCCAAAATTGTTTTTTCCTGAATGTAAGGCAATAGCATTGATTAGCTCGTCTAGACTTCCTTTTGTTGCTTCTAAAGTTTGCTTAGCGATATCAGGCCATCGCTCTTGGATTTTTGGCAATAAATTATCAAATTGTTCACTAAACCATTGCTCTGATAATTTTTCAGTAAATTCTCCTTCAGTTTGAACTGAATTTGATGATGTAGATGATGAGGAATTCATGGATTCCATAAAACCTCAAAGGTTTTACAAAGAATAGAGAGATATTGCCTGAATCGAAACCCCTGCAAATAATTCAATTTTTAGGATTCAGCACATTGAAAACTTATTTTTCAGAAGGTTTAATGTTTGAAGTCCAAAATTTTTAAAGATTTTTCGTCGTCTTTGATTACAAATATTGCTATTCGAATGCTTCTAGTGCTAAACGTCACTGGTATCTCAATAACAACCCATGGGCGTTGGAATTTCATCAATGGTTTTTGCTTCAAATACGATCCCTACAGATTTTGGCCTTGTTTTAGCTGCAATAGCTGGTGCTGGTAGCCTTCTCTTGATTGCCTTAAGATTTGTTCCGGAAGCGAAAAGCTGAAAAATTACGTTAACTAATCCAGCTTCTCGAGCTCAGTCTCCTGAAAAATTTTCATGGAAATTTCCATGTCAAATCTTTTATTGATTTTTAATTGATCACTGCTAATAAAAAAAATATTTATAGGTGGGTTTTATTAAGACATATCTATGCCCCCGATGATTTAAGAGGTATTCATTTTGATTTACTTTTAGAAGACCAAGATTTGTGTAGATCTTGGCGTTTAAGTGAGGTTCCTTGCGTAGATGGATCATATGTAGAGGCTGCTTGTATCAATCCTCATAAACTTGACTGGCTTGAGATTAAAGAAAAGGCTGTTTCTGGTAATAGAGGATATGCAACTAGAATTAAAAAAGGAATTTTCTTTAGTTCTCTGCCAACTATTCAAAGCAATTTGATAAATTTATCTATGATTTGGGATGACATTGAAGTCACTATGTTGATAGATGAAAATGGTTGCAGAATTACAAAGCAAAAAAAATAATTATTTCTTGAGACTTCAAAAGACTTGAGTTTCTCTAATATTTCGCTAACGTCATTCATATTGTGGATGAATTCTGTTGGTCCATATCAACCACGTAGATTTGTCTCATTTCAAATCCTTTGGTGGGTCGATGTCGATTCCATTGGACGAAGGATTTACAGTTGTTACAGGTCCCAACGGTTCAGGTAAAAGTAATATCCTTGATGGCGTGTTGTTTTGTTTAGGGCTTGCAAATAGTCGTGGTATGAGAGCAGACAGATTACCTGATCTGGTTAACAGCGGGGTTCTAAAGGCCGGAAAATCGTCTGAAACAAAAGTAACTGTAAAATTTGATTTAACGGATTGGAAGCCCGATGAGGCTGAGGATGGAATCGATCCTTCAGTAGAAGGACCTTGGATTAAACCAGGACAAAAAGAGTGGACTGTTTCAAGAAGATTAAAGGTCATGCCTGGTGGATCATATGCATCTACCTACAGCGCAGATGGCGAAACTTGCAATTTGCAGCAATTGCAAACGCAATTAAGACGTCTCAGGATTGACCCCGAAGGTAGCAATGTCGTTATGCAAGGTGATGTTACGAGAATTGTTTCTATGAGTAATAAGGATCGAAGAGTTCTAATAGATGAGCTTGCAGGTGTTGCTTTATTTGATACTCGCATTGATCAAACTCGTTCCAAGTTGAATGATGTTTATGAAAGACAAGAACGTTGCAGGATTGTTGAACAGGAGTTGAATCTTTCAAAACAACGTTTGCAAAAAGATTGTGAGAAAGCAAGTTTATATAAAAGTCTTAAAGATAAATTATTTATTGTTAAACAGCAAGAATTAGTTTTATCTTATGAAGAGGCAAAGAGTGGTCTTGCAAAATTAGATGTTAATTATAAAGAATTGATCAAGAAAGAAAAAATTGATTGTGAAAATTTAACTAATAACGAAGAAGATTTGAAAAAATCTATTGATAAACTAGAGATTCTCCAAAAAAATGTTAAAGAACTAGGTGAAGATCAATTACTTGGTATACAGGGTAAAATTGCTAGTATTGATTCTCAAAATAGAGAGTTAGATAGACAGGCAATTAATCATAAAAATGAAGGAGAAAAATTACAAGAATATAGAAATAATCTTTTTGAAAAAAAGAAAAATTATCAAAATGAATTAAAAAATAGATTGAATGAAATTAATCCAGATGATTTAAATCAAGCTGAAGTTCAATGTAAGGAAGCTGAGGCTTGGGTTGAAGCTTCTCGCAGGAAACTTTCAGATGTGGCTGATCGTTCAGGAGCTTCTATTGAAAAACATCAGAAGGCTAGAAATAATAGAAAGGAAATTCAATTACAGTTAGAGCCAAAAAGATTAGAAAAACAAAATATAGAAGAATCTTTATTACAATTAAATGTTATTTTAGAAGAATTAAAAAACGATCGGATAACCGATGAAGATGCTAATCAAAAAATACATTTAGAAATCAATAATTTGAATAAAGAGTGGGATAATTTGTTGGATATTATTTCAAGAAAAAAAGATGAATTTCAAGAATTGGTTTCTCAAAAAGGGCTGCAAGAGCGCACTAGATTTAGATTAGAAAAACAACAATCAAAACTTGAAAAAGATATTGCTAGACTTGAAAGTAGAAAGGAAGTTATACATGAGAGTAGAGGTACAAGTGCATTAACCCTATTATTAGAATCTGGATTAGAGGGTATACATGGATCTGTTGCACATTTAGGAGAGGTACAAGATGAATTCAGGATCGCTCTTGAGGTTGCAGCTGGTTCAAGGCTTGGACAGGTAGTTGTTGATAATGATCAAATTGCTGCTAAATCAATTGACCTTTTAAAACGTAAAAGAGCAGGCAGGTTGACTTTCTTACCTCTTAATAAAATTTCAAAAAATGCAAATTCTAAGTCTGAAGTTTTCAAGAGATCTATTCCAAATGATATAAAAAAAAGTAATGGTTATCTTGGTAAAGCAATTGATTTAATTGAATTTGATACTGTTTATAAATATGTTTTTGAATACGTTTTTGGTGAGACAGTTGTTTTTACTGATTTATCCTTAGCACGTAATCAAATTGGTATTAAAAGGGCTGTCACTTTAGAAGGTGAATTGTTAGAAAAGAGTGGAGCTATGACAGGCGGAAGTTTAAATAGCAGATTATTTGGTTTAAGCTTTGGTAGAATTAATGATAGTGATGATTGTGATCCATTAAAGAATAGATTGCTAGAGGTTGGAGAAACCCTTGTTAATTGTGAAAAGATAGAAAATCAACTAATAATTAAATTGGATAATCTTAGAAATGAGCTAAGTAATTTAGAGCAAAGAAAGGCAGCTCTAGATGCAGAAAGAATAACTTCTAAGAGATCTAATTCACCTTTATTGGAGAAGCAACAGCTTCGTAAAAAAAGAATAGATGATTTGCTTAAATCTAGAAAAGCAAAATTACTACAATTAGAATCAATAAATTTATATATTAATCCGTTAGAGATTGATTTATTAAAAATAGAGCAGGAGGAAAAAATTATAGAGGGATCAAATGATTCAACTCTTTGGACAAATTTACAAAAGGAATTAGAAAATGCTGATAAAAACCTCCTTGAATGTAGAAATAAAAGAGATGAAATATTGAATAAACAATCTCAAAATAAACTTGCCATTGATCGTTTATATGATCAAGAAAACTCTATTTTAACTGAAGAAAAACGTCTTAAAGATTCAATCGATACTCTTGCTAATGCACATCTAAATTGGCGTGAGCAAACTAAAAAACTTAATTCAAGTCGGGAGGATCTGATTAATCAGCAAAAAGAGTTAGAAACTCGTTTTGGAGAAGAACGACGTGAAAGAGATTCTATCGAAGCAGATGTTGCTAAGAAACGATTAAATCTTCAGGAACTTAAATGGAATCTTCAACGGTTACGGGAAGATCAAAAAACGATTCAGGAGGAGATAAGAATGGAAACTGTACGTTGTAATGATTTAGAAAATAAGCTTCCTGACCCTTTACCTTCAATATCTGATGAAATAAGAAATAATGGTCTTGAATTCTTAGTTTCAGAGTTAGAAACTTTGGAGAAAAGAATGGAACAATTGGAACCGGTAAATATGCTTGCGCTAGAAGAACTATCTAAATTAGAGGAGAGGCTAAATGAACTTGAAGGCAGACTAGAAGTTTTAACTGAAGAGAGATCCGAGCTATTGCTTCGTATAGAGACTGTGTCAACCTTGCGTCAAGAGGCTTTTATGGAAGCTTTTAAAGCAGTTGATGTACATTTTAGAGAAATTTTTGCAAGTCTTTCTGAAGGCGACGGTCATTTGCAACTCGAAAAGCCAGATGACCCTTTGGAGGGTGGTTTAACTTTGGTAGCTCACCCCAAAGGAAAAGCTGTAAGACGACTTGCAGCAATGTCAGGTGGTGAAAAATCTCTTACTGCATTAAGCTTTCTTTTTGCATTACAACGTTTTCGTCCTTCTCCTTTTTATGCCCTTGATGAAGTAGATAGTTTTTTAGATGGTGTAAATGTAGAGCGATTAGCGGCTCTAATTGCTAAACAGTCAGAACATGCACAATTCCTTGTCGTAAGCCATAGAAGACCTATGATTGGTGCTTCAATGAGGACTATTGGAGTTACTCAAGCTAGAGGGAATCACACACAAGTTGTTGGATTACCAATCGCAGCATGATTTAATTTATTAACATGTTCAAATATGTTTTTAAAAGTCTCCTTTCGGAAGTTTCGAGTTGACTAACACTCAAGTCCCACAAGAACCTACTTCTACTGTCCCTAGTGACAGACTATGGCTGCGCTCTGAGTTGATGGGGACTCAGGTTATTACTCGTGATACTGGACGCAGATTAGGTCTTGTGGGCGAAGTTGTTGTTGATATTGATCGAAGAGAAGTTGTTGCTTTAGGTCTTAGAGATAATCCCTTGACTCGCTTTTTACCTGGATTGCCCAGATGGATGCCTCTTGATCAGATACGTCAAGTAGGAGATGTCATTTTGGTTGATACATTGGATTCTTTGAGCGAAGACTTTGTTCCCGAAAGATATAACAAAGTTATTAATTGTCAGGTGATAACTGAATCTGGTCAGCAGCTAGGAAGAGTACTTGGATTTTCTTTCGATATAGAAACTGGAGAATTGCTTACTTTGGTAATGGGTGCACTTGGAGTTCCACTTTTAGGCGAGGGCGTTTTAAGTACTTGGGAGATGCCAGTTGATGAAATAGTCAGTAGTGGCCCTGATCGAATAATTGTGTACGAGGGAGCTGAGGATAAATTGAAACAATTAAATAGTGGTTTTCTTGAAAAACTTGGCGTAGGTAATTCAGGTTGGGAAGAAAGTGAAAGGGAAAGATACAGGGTCAATCTTGTTCCAGTTGAGAATCAATTGACATCGGGAGAAGATATTAACGAAGATCAAAGACTGTTAGAACAATCTCAAGAGGAGGTATTTAGAGAAGAAGAGATGGAATATGTTGAGTTACAGGATTCTGAAGAGCAACAATATAATCAAGACTTAAGGTATCTTGATGAACCTAATCAGGATACAATTTATTCAGATATTGATGATGAACAAGAATACTATCAATCATCAAAATCTATTAACAGATCTAACATTAATCAAACTAAAATCCCCTCAAGTAACAATAAAAATAGATCCAAGGTATCTAGGCAAGAAGAATTAATGGATATTGAGCCTCTTGAAGAATCAACTATAAAGAAATCTGAGGATATATTATTAGATAAAAAGGAATTAATAGATATAGAAGATCCATGGTGATTAACTCATGAATCTTTTAATTTTTAAAAGAGTTATTATTTGATGACAAAATTTATTTATTGCTCCTTTTTTTCCTCTTAATTCTTCTAAATCTTTTTTTTGTCCCGAAAGTCTTGATGGTGAATTAATCCAGTCAATTGCTTCTTGAGCTATTTGTTTAGGAGTTATATTCCCAATTCTTTCAGGAACAATCATTCTTTTTGCTGATATATTTGGCCAGGCCATAAATCTTCTTCTTCTAAGTTTTAAAAAGCCAATTAATCTTCCCAGAAACCATTTCAAGATTGGTAGTCTAGCAATTAAACCTAATAAACCATCCCATGCATCCATTGCTAAAATATGTTGGGTTGGTATAACTACGATCATGGGTATTTTTAATGAACCAAGTTCAGCAGTATTTGCTCCAACTGTTGTCAATGCCAAGTCACATTGCAATAGATCATTATAAGCAGGATGATTTTCTTGTACTAAGATTTTTGTAGAATTTTTGGTTATCAATATTGCTCTTGATTCTTTTTTTCTGAATGTATGAATTGATTGAATTCCAGACTTATATTTTCTTGCTATTGCATTTTTTTGACTTCCAAAGTATTCAAGTTCTTTTAGATTTGTAGTTGGAGCCAAAGGAATAAGAAATTTACAATCTGGTAAGGATTTTGCAATTTGATCAGCAACATCAAGAAAGAAAGGAACGCCAATTTTTAGTTTTGAACTTTTTGAACCTGGCAAAAGAGCAATCCATTTTCCTGATGGGAGAGGGTTTTCTGATTTAGTCAATATTGATAAATCAGCTGTTAGGTCTCCAATTACAGAACAACGAGACTTCAGTCGCCTTGGTAGTTTGTGAATAACTTGTTCAGACATAGCGACGATTCGATCATTCCAAAAAGGCCACCTGACTATCCATTCTGCATATGTCATATTCAAATACCCCAACCTTGCTGCAAGGAGAACACTCCAAAATTGATCTCCACCAAGAAAAATCACTAGTCCTTTTGATGGCCAAGGCCCAAATTTTTTAGGGTTGAAAACAAGACTCCAAAAACATTTTGCCTTTATTATTTTTTCAAATTGAAGCCATTTTTTAGCAGTTTGTTCTTCATAACCATTTGCATTAGGGCATGGAACTAACACTAAATTTAAAGATATTTGAGATTTAGCTTCTTTTGGCTTTAAGGCAATTTGCGTATGAAGTTCTTCTGCTAGTGGCTTGACCCATGTCGTCAGCTCACCTGGCCCATTTGAGACCATAATTATTGCTAATGGATATTTACTCATTTATTGATGAGTATGAGTTTTGAAGAATGCGGATGGCGAGACTTGAACTCGCAAGGCCGAAGCCACATGTTCCTTAGACATGCGCGTATACCAATTCCGCCACACCCGCAATTTAACTTAGTTAAGCACTAAGTTAACCTTAATTATAATGCTAAGCCTATTAAGCTTCTATTGCATGCGTTTCAGTCTTGGGCACTAATACTGATACGATCCGCGTGAGGAATGAATAATTTTGAATGCCAATAGGCAAACTGCTGATAGCTAACCGTGGCGAAATTGCTCTAAGGATTCTCCGAAGTTGTCGAGAGATGGGTATTGCAACCGTTGCTGTTTATAGCACTGTTGATAGAAATGCTTTACATGTCCAATTAGCTGATGAGGCAGTTTGTGTTGGCGATTCGCCAAGTAGTAAAAGCTATCTGAACATTCCAAATATTCTAGCTGCTGCAACTTCTAGGGGAGTTGATGCCATTCATCCTGGGTATGGCTTCTTAGCTGAGAATGATCGCTTTGCTGAGATTTGCGGAGATCATGGCATTATTTTTGTTGGCCCATCTCCTCATGCAATACGTTCTATGGGTGATAAATCAACAGCTAAATCGACTATGCAAAAGGTTGGTGTTCCAACTGTTCCAGGAAGTGAGGGATTATTGGATAGTGTCTCAGATGCATCCAGGCTGGCGGCTGAAATGGGTTATCCAGTAATGATTAAGGCAACTGCGGGTGGAGGTGGAAGAGGTATGCGCCTTGTTTGTCTTCCGGATGAATTAGAAAATCTTTTTAAAGCTGCTCAGGGAGAAGCTGAAGCTGCTTTTGGTAATCCAGGTTTATATATGGAAAAGTTTATTGATCGTCCTAGGCATGTAGAGGTTCAGATTCTTGCCGACCGATTTGGCAATGTTGTTCATCTTGGAGAGAGAGATTGTTCGATACAAAGAAGGCATCAAAAATTATTAGAGGAATCTCCAAGTCCAGCTTTAGATGAAAATCTAAGATTAAGGATGGGAGAAGCAGCAGTTTCAGCTGCAAAAAGTATTAATTATGAAGGTGCTGGTACTGTTGAGTTTCTTCTTGATAGGCAAGGAAATTTTTATTTTATGGAGATGAATACTCGTATACAAGTTGAACATCCTGTTACGGAATTAGTAACAGGTATGGACTTAATATCAGAACAATTACGAATTGCTGGTGGAGAAAAACTGCAATTTAGTCAGCAAGAAATTAAGCTACAGGGACATGCAATTGAATGTCGAATTAATGCAGAAGATCCTAGTCATAATTTTAGACCTTCTCCAGGTAAAATTACAGGCTGGTTGCCTCCTGGCGGACCAGGAGTAAGAGTCGATAGTCATGTCTATACTGGCTATGATATACCTCCTTTTTATGATTCTTTAATAGGAAAATTAATTGTTTGGGGCATGAACAGAGAAGCAGCACTTAAACGAATGGAAAGAGCTTTAAACGAATGTGCAGTAACAGGTATAACTACTACAATTGATTTTCATTTAAAATTATTAAAAAGAAAAGAATTTTTGAATGGAGATGTTCATACAAAATTTGTAGAACAAGAAATGCTATAGATAAGTTATGTTTGAAGTTAAAATATTAATTGTGTCAACAGTCCTTGTTGGCTAAACAATAATTCTCTAACAAGACTCATTATACCTACCCAAATAATAGGAGTTACATCAACCCCGCCAATTGGAGCAATAATCTTACGAGTAGCAACTAAAAAGGGTTCAGTTGGTAAATATAAAATTCTCCAAAAACCTATTTTTAGATCAATTTTGGGATACCAAGTCAAAATAATTCTTATGAGAAAGGCAAGAGTGAAAGCACTCATTACAAATCCCATCAAAAAATGAAGGGTTGGCAGGCTTTTAATTAGCAGAGGCATCACAAAGCTCAAAGCATTATTTAATAGATGGTATAAATCATCTTTCATTTCGTAAGATTACTGTGGTGTTGCATCAGAATTAGCTGAAATGGCTTTTCATTTATTAAATTTGTTTCTAACTGCTGGGGTTTCTAGTGAAGCTGCTACAAGTTCTGCTGTTGGAATGATTGGTAGTTTTCTAGCTGCTGGAGCATTGGTAGTTGCACCTGCTGCTGCTGCCTTGATTTGGGTGAGTCAAAAAGACTCATTGAGCAGGTGACGCTAGTAATTACCTAGATATGCCCTAGACTGGTGAAAATCAGGTTGTTTTGCAACCTATAAACCTTTATTTAAGAGGGCAAATTTGGTCAATGCCAGTCTAAATTGGGCCAGCATTGTTGGCATAGTTCTTGCTGTATGCGGAGCTGGCTTATATTTTCTACGGTCTTTTAAGCCAGCTTTGGCAAGAGATTATGACGTTTTCTTTGCAGCTATAGGTTTGCTTTGCGGCGGAATTCTCTTTTTCCAAGGTTGGCGTTTAGATCCAATTTTGCAGTTTGGTCAGTTTTTGCTTGCAGGAACGACAGTTTTTTTCGCTTATGAAAGTGTTCGATTAAGAGGAGTTGCAACTGATCAGGCACGAAGGTCTTCATATTTTGACGATGAGCCAGAATTACCAATGTCATCCAGGGGAGGATTCCCTGATAATGGAATGGCGCAGTCTTATGATCGATTTGAGGAATCACAACCCATAAATAGAAGATTTAAAGGAAGAGATTACAAAGAAGATTATTCAGATGATGAAAGCTACAGTATGAGGCGTCCATCAAGAGCAGCTATTCCTGAAGAGGCTGTTAGTAGAAGACCAAGGAATACAAGTTCACCAGGTATTAAAGATCGTGGAGGAGACAGAGAGAGAAGAATGGAAAGATTTAGAAATCGAGAATCTATGCCAGACACTTCATCAGATTTTGGAGATAGGAGAACTAGTCGACAAGAATTAAGAAGAGGAAGTCGACCTTCATCTAGCGAAGCTTTTGCCTCATCTAGCCGTAGAAGAGCTGGTTCTCCTAACTCTAGTCAACCAACTACTAGATCTAATGCAGATAATCAAAGTAGAACTTTTACAGATTCTAAAAATATCTCTAAAACTCAAAAGGATATTGAAGATGCAGCTTTTTCAAGTGCTGATAAAAGAGTATCAAAATCTAGTAATCGTGCTTCTAGGAATTCACGTTCAAATGCCTCTAATCAAAGGTCTGCTTCAAAGAGTTCTTATTCTGCTTCAAGTAGAAGATCTAGACCCCGAGACAATAGTTCAAGATTTGATGATTAATTCTTCTAATTTTATTTGAGTATTATTCCAGCCCATTCTAAAAAAGATATTTTACTAATAGCCTCTATTAGTATTATTGCAAAAAAACCAATCATTGCGAATCTTCCATTAATTCTTTCTGCGTAGCTACTCCAACCGAATTCCGGAATATCAGTTGTGGTTGCACTTGGAAGAACATTTGTAGTTGCTGAATCAGTTTTTTCCTGTTTTATTGATTCATTTTCCAGTGTGTTTTCTGTTTGAGAGTTCATAGACATGAGCTAATTTCTAGTTCTCATTAAATGTGTAACTTTCGGCTGGCAGTAATCGCCAGCCTCTGTTTTCTGTGATTTCCAGAACATTCTCATGATAGTTCTTTAAAGTTGGCCTATGTCCAACGCTAATGCAAGCCATCTCTCGTTGGTTAAGAAGTTCATAAAGATGTTTTTCTGTATTTACATCTAACGCACTTGTTGCTTCATCTAAAACAACAAATTTAGGTGAATTCAGCAAGAGTCTTGCAAAAGCTAGTCTTTGTTGCTCCCCTAATGACAAGAGTCTTTGCCAATCTTGCTTAATATTTAGATCTGGGTATCTTTTTAAAATTTGTTGTAATTGTACTTCTTCTAAGACGGCTTTTAAATGATCATCACTAAATCTATTCTTGTCTAAAGGATAACATAGTTGTTCTCTTAGAGAGCCAAGAGTCATGTATGGCCTTTGTGGAATAAATAATAAATCTCCAGTTGAGGGAGTTTCTATTTGTCCTGATTGTATTGCCCAAAGACCTGAGATTGCTCTCAAAAGAGATGTTTTCCCGCACCCAGAAGGACCAACCACCAATAAGGTTTGTCCAATGTTAAGACTTAGGTCTAGATTATTAATTAAAAAATTATCTTTGCCAGGAGTTTTGATGCTCACGTTTTTTAAAATAATTGAATCATTAGTTTTAATTTCTGCCTGAAAGTCTTCATATTGATTATCTCTTATCTCATTCATATTTGATTGAAATCCTTCAAGTCTTCCTATGGATGCAGAGAATCTAGCTAAAGCTTCTATTTTATAAATAATAAAAAATAATGATCCTTCTAGTAAATTATAATTTAAATTAGCTTGTTGAAAACTACCATAATCCATTGCACCACTCAGAATTGGACCTGCAAGAATTATAAAAGGAATGAAAACACTTCCGTAAATCCCAGAGCGTTGTAAGACTCTCAACATTGCTTCCCATATTATTAATAGATTAAAATTATCAACAACTGACTTTAGTCTTCTGCTGACTTCTCTTTCTTCTTGATCTTCGCCTGAATAGAAAGCAATTGATTCTGCATTATTTCTTACATGAACTAAACCATATCGAAAGTCCGCTTCGAATCTGAGCTGATCATAATTTAATTTAAAAAGCTTTCTACTTGCAAAAAGAAGTAAAGATGAGACTAAAGTTGCATAAACGACAAGTGCAATTGTTAATTCCTTACTTATACTTAGTAAAATAAAAATGTTTAATGAAAATACTAATAAAGAATCAAAAATATTAAGAGATAGATCAATTGTTTGAGCGGTAAAATCTCTTGCATCTTCTGTAATTCTTTGATCTGGATTATCGATATTTGTTTCAGATTCATCATTTGGATTTAAAATGTAATATGTTCTGTCATCTAAATAGTCTGTTATGAGGCTTTTGGATAACCATTCTCTCCATAGAAGTTGAAGTTTTGCTGAAAAATAAAATTGGAAACTTCTAATTGGAAGAGCTGCAATAAAACAAATTCCGAGAATCCATAAGTTTTTATAACTTTCATTTTCATTTTTCTGTATTAAAGCGTTAGTAATATCTCTGACAAGAAATGTAATGCCGGCATTAATTCCATTTACAGACAACAACATCAATATAATTAACCCTAATAAAAGCCATGGAATCCATCTTCTTTGTCTTAACTGACCACGAATTGTGATAAATGAAAAAACTCCTAAGGCAAATAAGCTTGAAATTATTATTCCTGAAGGCCCATTCCAAATTAAATTTAAGGAATTTTGAACGCCTCCTAAAAATTGGTTTGTTATTCCTGGGGCTACATTACTGAGCAGGCTCATTAAACCTGTTAATGAAAAGAGAACTGTTCCACCTACACAAAACAATAGAGCTATTAACAAATAGACAAATAGCCAGCCATTATTCTTTGTATAAGGAAGAAAATATGGCTGAGTAAGCTTTCTTAATTTGATGAGTTGGCTTACAAGTCCCTTTTGTGCTTTAGAAATTGATGAGGTCATATTAATTTGATTATTTCAAATTCAAAAATAAATGATTAGTACTTTAGCTAGCTGAATTTTTAAAGTTAAATTCTGTCTATATTTTAATAGCTAAATTAATCAAATGATTTATTTGAATATTTTAGCTGAAACCTAAAAATGTTTTGATTGACATTGGTATTGGAAGTGAAGAAATTAGCTGCATATCAAAAGCATGAACAGCAGGAATAGTCTGATCTAAAATCCATAGAATTAAAAAAGGGGCATTTAAAATAATTTGCCATTGCCATTTATAAGTTAAAATCAACCAAATCTTTTTTAATATAGATTGTTGTCTCTCACTGAGGTTTGACCAAAATTCTTCTATATTTGCGTTTACCTGGTAAACAATGCTGTTTTTATCTGCTGCAGATTTTGAATCCATCGAACATAATTAATTTCCCGATATTTATAGCGCATTAATAGGTCGAGATGGGTCTTTAACTAAGCCAGTAAAGCAATCGTGCTGATTGATTAGGAATAGTCCTGACTATTGAAAATTTATCCTGGAGGCCATTTTAATTTCCTTCCACCGATAATATGAATATGTAAGTGAAATACTGTTTGGCCAGCTTCCTCTCCTGTATTGATAACAGTTCTCCAACTTTCTAAACCTAGAGAACTAGCAATTTCAGTTCCTTTTAGAAGTAAGTGACCTAGTAATTCTTGATCTTCGTCTTTTATTTGTTTAAGACTTTGAATAGGTTTCCTAGGAATTATTAAAATATGAATAGGTGCTTGGGGAGTTATGTCCTTGAAAGCCAGACATTTTTCATCGCTAAAAACCTCATCACAAGGAATTTCACCACTGAGAATTTTGTCGAAAATTGTTGTCATTTAATTCAGGGATGGATAAAAATCTGAATCTAGTGCAATTCTTTGCAGTTGGAATTGAAAATTTTGTTCAACTCGCTGCTTTTCTTACATCGTTTTGATTGAAATTATTTTCATTTAATTGTTTTTTGAGTTCATCTTCATCAGTTACTTTATCCACAAAACAAACACCATTTAGGTGATCTATTTCGTGTTGAATACATCTTGCCATGAGACCATCAGCATTCATTTTTTTTGGTCTTCCCATTTCATCTCGATAACTTAATTTGATAGATGAAGGCCTTAACACATTTAGGTAAACGCCAGGAATACTTAGACAACCTTCTTCATAAGTGTCTAAACTTGCACTAGATGAAATTATCTCAGGATTTATAAAAACATTTGGGGGTTCATTTGGATCTTCAAAATTTAAATCAATAACAAGAATCCTTTTGTGTATTCCTACTTGTGGTGCTGCTAAACCAATACCTTTGGCTGAATACATGGTTATAAGCATATCTTTAACTAACTTTCGAATTGAGTCATCAACTTTGACGATACGATTAGCTGGAGTTCTTAAGGCTTCATGGCCAAGCTGGTAAACCTTCAATGGAGGATTCTTGACAGCTTCTTTCGAAACTGAAATCAAAGGCTTCTTCTTTTCTGCATTTTTTGCAAGTTGAGCAAAACTGCCAGCCAAAGGAGTCTCTAAACAACAACATTTATACTTTACTTTGTTTTAAGTTCCATGAGTGAATTAATCATTGACTCTCAACATCAAAGATGAATCAAACAATTACAAACTTGGATGCTGAAAAAATTTATGGTGAATCACCCATATTTAAAGAGCCTAAAATATTAGGAGACTGGGTTTTGTGGCTTGAACAAAGACCCAATGAAAAGGGAAGAACTACAGCTTTGATTAGACCTTGGAGAGAAAAAAATTTGTCACCTCAGGAATTAACACCTTATCCTATAGATTTGAGGACAAAGTTTCATAGTTATGGTGGTGCACCCTTAACAGCAACACTAAATGGATCAGATCTGATATTAACTTGGATTGATAATTGTGATAATTGCTTGTGGATGGGATCTTGGTTTTGTGAGAATGACAATAAGAAATCTTCTTCTTTTAAATTATTATCTAAAATAAAACCTTTTTGTCTGTCAAAGAAGCATAATTCTGTTCTTGCCGGAGGTGTAATTGACCTAGAAGAAAATACTTGGATTGGTTTGATGGAATATAAAGGATGTGATTATATAGTTTCTTATTCTTTAGAAAAAACCAATCAACACCCAAATTTTATTTACTCATCTCATGGCTTTTTAGGTTACCTTGCTCTGAACTCTAGAGATAGGAAACTGGCGTGGATTGAATGGGAAAAAACTTCAATGCCTTGGGATTCGAATGAATTAAAATTAGCTAAATTAAATGAGCAGGGAACAATTATAAAAACAGTAACCTTTAATAATGAATACCTTAAATTTAATGGAAAAATATCATTTTTTAATCCTATTTGGTCTGATAAAGGAGACCTTTATGTAGCCGAAGATAGTAGTGGATGGTGGAATATAACTCAGATTCAAACTGACACTAATAATAATTCTATTTCTATTTCTCAAAATAGATGGACTATTCAAGCTGAAGT
This sequence comes from Prochlorococcus sp. AG-402-P18, assembly GCA_003216275.1. Classification (GTDB taxonomy): domain Bacteria; phylum Cyanobacteriota; class Cyanobacteriia; order PCC-6307; family Cyanobiaceae; genus Prochlorococcus_B. The sequence goes on from QCJC01000007.1 coordinate 80,473, forward strand.
TGCTTTCCCTCAATGGGTTCTTGGTATGTCGAGCTTTGCATGTGTAGGAGATGATCTGGTTGGAGCGTTTGCTCAGGGAGGGATTTGGAACTTGGCTTTATTTCAGGAAAATGGTGCTATTCGAATTATTGATCAACCTTTTAATGATTTCTCAGGTCTTAGTTCTTGTCAAAATAGACTTGTTTCAATTGCTAGTAATTCTGTAATTAGTGAAGGGATTTTTGAAATAGATTTATTTGATAAAAGTTGGAATCATACTCCTGCTTCAAAATGGAGTTTGGATGAAAAGGAAATCAGTGTCGGTGAATCTTTTTGGTTTATTGGATCAAATGAAGATAAGGTTCATTCTTGGTATTATCCGCCACTTAATAGCAAAATCAAGCCACCCCCTTTATTAGTAAAAAGTCATAGCGGTCCAACTGGTATGGCTCATTCAGGATTAGATCTTGAAGTGCAATTTTGGACTTCAAGAGGTTGGGCTGTAGTTGATGTTAATTACGGAGGTTCTTCTGGGTTTGGAAGGGAATATAGAGATCGTTTAAGAAAAAATTGGGGCGTAATAGATGTAGATGATTGTACTAAAGCTGCTCAGGCTTTGATTGATTCTGGCAAAGCGAATAAGAAGTTTATAGCAATTACTGGTAGTAGTGCATCAGCTTTTACAGCTTTATGTTGCTTATTATCAACTGATATTTTTAAAATTGCATCTTGTAAGTACGCTGTTTCTGATTTGATAGAAATGGTTAATTCAACTCATAGATTTGAAGAATTTTATTTGGATTATTTAATAGGTAATATAGACTATGATTATGAAAAATATATTAAAAGATCGCCAAGTAAAAATGTTAATAAAATCAATGTTCCATTGATTTTATTTCATGGATTAAAAGATAAGATTATCTCATCTGATCAATCAATTGCCATCAAAGATGAATTGATAAAACGTAAAGTTCCTGTCGAACTAAATTTATTTGAAAACGAAGGTCATGGTTTTAAGGATGGTGAGATCAAGGTTGATGTTCTTAAAAAAACAGAATCTTTTTTTCGAAAATATCTAAATATCTAAATATCTAGGAGTTTTTCTTTAAAAAAGCAATTATTGATTTTAACTCTTCTGTAAGACAGTCAATTTCGTGTGGAGTAGACGTAAAGCTCAAGCTCGCTCGAGCTGTGCTTTTTATTTCATAGAAGCGATGCAGTGGTTGGCAGCAATGATGCCCACTTCTGATGCAAATATTGCTGTTATCAAGTAATTCCGCAATATCATTAGAGTGAATTCCTTTGATATGAAATGTTGCTAGTGGTCCTCTATCAGGCTGGATATTTGGACTAGGGCCAAGAATATTCAAACCATCAATTTGTTCTAGTTGATGAAAAAGATATTTTGTTAATTCTTTCTCATAATTATGAATTTCATTTAATCCAATTGATTGTAAATAATTAAGGGCTACTCCCATTCCTATTGCTTCTCCTATCGCAGGCGTTCCTGCTTCAAATTTATGAGGTAAGTTCGCCCAAGTGCTTCTATCTTCAAAAACTTCATCAATCATTTCTCCTCCACCCAAGAAAGGAGGTATTTTTTCTAAGATCTCTTCTTTCCCCCATAAAAAACCTATTCCTGTGGGACCACAAAGCTTATGGGAAGAACCTGCAAGAAAGTCAACACCAAGTTTTTTAATATCTACAATTTTATGGGCAAGACTTTGGCAAGCATCTAGAAGAACTAAGCTACCTTTTTTATGTGCAAGATGAGAAATTTCTTCAATAGGATTACAACAACCAAGAGTATTACTTACATGAACTAGACTTACAAGTTTGGTTTTATGACTCAGCTTTTTCCTGAAATCATCAAGATCTAATTTTCCATTCTGGTCGATATTAATATAAGAGATTTTACATTTTTTTTGTTTGGCTATTATTTGCCAAGGAACTATATTGCTGTGATGTTCCATTAAACTTAATAATATTTCATCATCTTTTTGAAGTTCAGAATTTCCCCAGGTGTAAGCTACGAGATTGATAGCTTCTGTAGCATTTCTAGTAAAAATAATCTCCTTTTCATTATTACTATTAATAAAGTTTGATGTTAACTTTCTTGCATGTTCAAATTCTTTTGTCGCGATAGCACTTAGTTGGTGAGCTCCTCTGTGAACATTAGCATTTTGAGAACAATAATATGTTTTTAAAGCATTTATAACTTCTTGCGGCTTTTGACTAGTTGCTGCATGATCTAAATATATTAAATGACTATTTCCAGTAATTATTGGGAAATCATTTCTTCTTTTTTGAGCAATCTTTTCTACTAAATCTTTCACTTTTTTATCTCTCTTATGAGTTTTTCAATAAAGTTCCACTTATTCGCACTTGTTGGAAAGTTTGAAACAACTTCTTCATAATATCCTTGTAATAATAAAGAATTAGCATGGTCATTATCAATACCTCTACTCAGTAAATAAAATAGTTCTTCCTCTTGGAGTTGGCTGACAGTTGCTCCATGAGTGCAACTAACATCATCTGCAATTATTTCAAGTTCTGGTTTTGTATCTATTCTTGCACGTTTAGAAAGTAGTAGATTTCTACTCAGTTGAGCAGCTTCAGTTTTTTGAGCGTTTTGAGGTACTGCAATAGAACCATTAAATATGCAATGGGAATATTCCGAAGCAACTGCTTTTTGTAATTGATCAAGCTTGCCATTGGGACCCTCAAATCTGATGAGAGAGTGTGTGGCTATTTGTTCTTTTGATTTTGTTACTTGGAGCCCTTTCATAATCGTTGAAGCTTCTCCCTTGCTTTGGATTATCCGTGGTTCAAAGCGGGCGTAATTCCACCCATGATGTATGGAATGAAGAGAATACTTACTTTTTTCTGATTGCTCTACAGCTAAGGTGCAAATGGAAGAGGATTGGTGCCCCTCACCCATCGAAATTAATCCATGAGTTAACTCTACGTTCGATTCTAGTTTTATTTCAATTAAATGATTTTGTGCTGAATTGTTCTTACCTATAAAAACTTGCAAAAGATCTAATTTTGCTCCTTCTTCTATCAGTAAAAATATTCTTGTAAAGACTGAATTTTCTGCTATAGATGGTAATACAATTTCTAATGACTCGTGAAAGTTGCTTTTAATTTTTAAAGCTAAAAGCTCTGAGCTTGCTGCTTGATTAAGACATACTGAAACATCATTCTTTATATTAGTTAATTTAACTATTTCCCCTAGATTTTCCTTGATTTCCATATCGCTGAGTTTATCAATACCATTAGGTAAGTTAATATCTTTAATTGGATTTTCATGAGGATTGATTATAATTCTCTCTCTATCATTATCCTTCTCGGGAAATATAGATTTTATTTTTGATGATAAATCTCTTTTATTGAATTCTGGTAATGATAAAAAACTATTTAGTTTATTTAAGTTGCATAATCGCCAAGCTTCATCCTTATTTGATGGCATACCCTTTTTCAAGAGTAATTCTCTCCCTATTGTTTGCTCTTTTTTTAAATAACCTTGAGGAGGAGGAAGAGAATTAATCCATTCTCGGCAAATAGCCGATGATTTCATTTTGCCATCTCCCTATCTTTGGAATTTTTATCAATGAAGTCATATCCAGTTTTTTCAAGATCAATTGCAAGATCTTTATCTCCAGTTTTTATTATTTTTCCATCCGCCATGATGTGTACAAAGTCAGGAGTAATTTCATTTAGAAGTCTTTGATAATGTGTTATTAATATTGTTGCCGAACTTGGTTTAGAGAGTTTATTTATACCGGACGCAACAATTCTTAGAGCATCAATATCAAGACCTGAATCGGTTTCATCTAGGATTGATATTGTTGGTTCAAGAAGAGCCATTTGCAGAATTTCGTTGCGTTTTTTTTCTCCACCAGAAAAGCCCTCATTCACACTTCTTTCTAGAAAGGCTGGATCCATTTCTACTATTTTTAATCTTTCTTTCACTAGATCTTCGAATTCAAAAGTATCCAATTCACTTTTAAGTAATTCTTTTCTTCTTGAATTTGTGGCAACCCTTAGGAATTCTAGATTACTAACTCCAGGAATTTCGACTGGATATTGAAAACCAAGAAAGATTCCAATTCTTGCTCTTTCCTCTGGAGCTAGTTCCAGAATATTGGTACCTTTAAAATGTATGGAACCCGATAGAATTTTGTAAGATGGATGCCCAGCAATAACTTTCGAAAGTGTACTTTTTCCGCTTCCATTGCGACCCATGATTGCGTGGATTTCTCCTTCATTTACTAATAAATTTACTCCATGAAGTATATGTTGATCTTCAACACTGGCATGAAGATCTTTAATAGATAATATTGTTTTTGAAGTTGATGAAATCACTAAATTAGAGAGAAAGTTGTAGAGGAGAGAAGTATGGTTTTAGTTTATTCTTATCCAACGGAACCCTCCAGTTTTAAAGCGAGAAGTTTATCTGCCTCAGAGGCAAACTCCATAGGTAATTCATTAAAAACATCACTACAGAATCCACTAATTAGCATTGAAACAGATTCTTCAAAATCAATCCCCCTACTTTGTAAGTAAAAAAGTTGATCTTCTGAAATCCTACAAGTACTAGCTTCATGCTCGATATTTGATTGAGGTTGTTTAGATTGAATATATGGATATGTATTCGCGCTGGCCTTGTCTCCGATTAACATGGAGTCACATTGACTGTAATTTCTAGATCCTTCAGCATTTGGGCTTATGGAGACAAGTCCTCTATAACTATTTTTAGATTGCCCAGCACTAATTCCTTTGCTTACTATTTTTGATTTTGTATTTTTGCCTATATGAATCATTTTTGTCCCAGTATCTGCTTTTTGAAAATTATTAGTCAGTGCAATTGAATAAAACTCACCAATTGAATTATCTCCTAGCAAAACGCAACTTGGGTACTTCCATGTAATAGCAGATCCTGTTTCGACTTGAGACCAGCTGATTTTGCTTTTTTTCCCTCTACATTCTCCTCTTTTAGTCACGAAATTATATATTCCTCCAATACCTTCTTCATTACCTGCATACCAATTTTGAACTGTTGAATATTTAATAGATGCATTATCTAGTGCGACAAGTTCAACAACAGCAGCATGTAAAGTATTGGTATCAAACATAGGCGCTGTACAACCTTCTAGATAACTAACAGAAGAATACTCTTCTGCAATAATTAAAGTTCGTTCGAATTGACCAGTATCACCAGAGTTTATTCGGAAATAAGATGATAATTCCATTGGACATTCCACACCTTTAGGTATATAAACAAATGAACCATCACTGAAAACAGCTGAATTTAGTGCCGCGAAAAAATTATCATTGATTGGGACAACAGTACCCAGATATTTTTCAATTAAATCTGGATGTTCACTAATTGCTTCACTAATGGAACAGAATATTACTCCATGTTCAGCTAGCTTTTCCTTATATGTAGTTGCTATGGAAACACTGTCAAATACAGCATCTACAGCAACATTAGTTAATCTTTTTTGTTCGCCAAGTGGTATACCAAGCTTGTCAAAAGTTTCAAGTAATTTAGGATCAACTTCATCTAAACTTTGCTTTTTTATATTTTGTTTAGGAGCTGCATAATAAACTAATTCTTCATAATCAACTTTGGAATAAGTTAACCCAGACCAATCTGGTTCCTTCATTTTTAACCATTGTTCATAAGCTCTTAAACGAAATTTCAATAAAAACTTTGGTTCTTTCTTTTTATCAGAAATTAATCTAATAACGTCTTCGTTTAATCCTTTTGGGATTTTTTCAGTTTCTATATCAGTAATAAAACCATATTTGTAGGGTTGAGAAACAATTTCTTCGACAGTATTAGTTTTGGTCATTTTATTGGATTAAATCAAGTCGTAGTAGTGATTTTTATTTATGAAAAGTTTGGCTGTAAGATCCAAGTAGTAGTCAACTATGACATCGGAAGCTCATAATAGGATCAGAGTGTTTTGATAGTTGGATCTCAAAAGTCATTCTAAGTCAAATCAAGGAGTAAAACTCAGTGTCCGGAAAGTGGTTTTAATCTTTTATTACCTTAAACCACAATAGATAGAAACGTTTGAGGTTGTAATTTTGCTTGAATAAAATTCTTAATTCTTTTTGAATTGCCTTATGACTAAAAAAATAATTAAATACCGATTTAAATACTGCGAATACTCATGATTCAATTTATTCATCCAATTTTGATACTGATAAACGTCATGAATTAATATTCTTATTCTGTTTATAAGTGAAAGAAACCCCAATGAAATCTATAAAAAGATAAATATTCTTTTAAACTTTGCTTGTAAGAGATACTCTCCCAACAAGATTATGGAATCTGCTTTCGCTAATAATTTTAAAAAAAGTCCTTTAACTAGAGAGGAAATAAGCTTGATCGCATCTACAAACTTATCAGTCAAGGAAAAACATCATTTGAGAATGCTTGCGCACTGTTTGGAATGTTTTAAATCTATGAACAAAGTTGATCATGATGGCTTGATTCCTTCAAAGGAAATTTGGATGGAATGGTGCTTAACTAATCCAATAATGGTTAAGGATGACGAATTTGTTCAGGTTTTATTTGATCAATTGTCAGGAGCCGCTATCCAATTGGAAAAATTGTCTTGTGCTCTTAAAGTTGCTCCATTGCATTTGCAGTTGAGGGATTTAATAGCAGTTTACGAGACTGTGGAAGGTTAGTAATCAGCTAGAGGGATAATTTTTGTGTAAATGATCCCAAAGAAAATCCGTCTGATAAATCTAAATATTTTGGATTTATTTTTTGTTGGCTTTGAATTAATTTCTTTTTTTTGGAAATTTTCTGAACTTACCTCAACTCCTATTTCCCAGTTGATGCAATGGTTTTTAGCTTTAGATGCAACTTCCTGTCCTCTTCTTGGAGTCAGTAGATGCTGACCACAGCAACGAGAAGCGCACATTTCATCACATACTGTGTCCCACTGATCCCAAACAAAAAAGGAGGTTTATTGGCGTGACTACTGATCGAGAATCCCTGTCACGTTTAACACTTCGTCAGCTACGTCATAAAGCGAGTAAATTAGGTATTCCTCTGTACAGTAGAAAGTCAAAGGCTGATCTGGTTTCAGGAGTTTTTCTATACGAAGAAAAACAAGAATTAGAAAAGCAGATGATTAACTCCAAAGATGAATCATCTGATGAAACCTCTTTTACTAATGTTTCACAAACTAAAGTCGTTTTTCTACCCCGTGATCCTGAATGGGCATATGTATTTTGGGAAATCTCAGATCAAGATCGTTCGAATGCTCAAAGTCAAGGTGCTAACAGACTTTGTTTGCGTTTAGCTGATGTTACCGACAGGAATAATGGAGAAACTAACCCTGGAACGCTTCAAGAGGTCGTAGTAGATAGCCATAGTACTGAGTGGTACTTACCTATCCCTTTGGGTGGAAGAGACTACAAAGTTGAATTGGGTTATCGAATCGGTCACAAATGGATGTCTCTGGCTCATTCATCCTCAGCCAAAGTTCCCTCACTACACCCAAGTGATCAAATTCTTGATCAATTTGTTCCATTTAGCTTGGAAGCTCCCGTTTCTTCATCTGAGCCAAAGCAGCAAAGTATTTCAGAAGAAAAACCAGATAGTGGTTTGCATGAACGTTTATATCAATCAGCTACAACAAAATTTAGAACTAGACGAATAGGTTCAGAAGAATTTCAAGAGAGTTCTCCAGGTAATTTGAATAATGAATCTGGCGTTGGTCTATGGACTAGTGGATTGAATGAATCTGGGGTTGGAGTAGTATCCCCAGCTCGTTCTTTTTGGCTAGTGGCTGATGCTGAATTAATTGTTTATGGTGCGACCGATCCCTCCGCTAAATTATTTATCGAGGATGAAGAGGTCCCTCTGGCAAATGATGGTACTTTTAGATTGCAAGTCCCATTTAGAGATGGCATGCAGAATTATTCAATCAAAGCAGTTGATCAAGATGGAATAGATTCCAGAAACATAACAATGAAATTTGAGAGAGTTACTCCAGTAGACAATACTAATCCAAATGAGAAAGCTGAATCAGAATGGTTTTGAATCTATTCTTAGCTTATTAAGATGATTCGTTTAATTGTTGCTTTTACTCCTCTAGTAGGTGTGATTATTTTGCCATTGTTAATTCCTACTACGATTGAGCATATTGGATTGGGTGCTGGAGTTTTAACTGCTTTGGTTTTAAGTATTCTTTGGTTTGTTGCTATGCTTCGAACTTCTGAAATGCCTCATTAAAATGATTAATGAGACCAATTTGAGGATCTATTTCTTTTTATATCATTCACTAATTTTTTAACAAAGTGTTTTCAACAGAATTTAGTCAACTTGTAGTTAAGTTAAACCAACCTTTTACCGATCAGAAACCTGGAACGTCTGGTCTAAGAAAAAGTACCTTGAAGTTTGAAGAGCCTAACTATCTTGAAAGTTTTATTGAATCAATATTTAGAGCACTGCCTGGGGTTCAAGGAGGTGTTTTGATAGTGGGAGGTGATGGAAGATATGGCAATAAAAGAGCTATTGATATCATTATTAGAATGGCAGCTGCGCATGGAATACAAAAAGTAATTACAACTGTAGATGGAATTTTGTCTACTCCGGCTGCTTCTAATTTGATTCGAAAGAATAAAGCAATAGGTGGGATTATTTTATCTGCAAGTCATAATCCAGGTGGACTTGAGGGCGATTTTGGTGTCAAGTTAAATGGTTCAAATGGGGGACCTGCGTCTGAGTCGTTAACTGATGAAATTTATAGCTACTCCAAGAATCTCAAGGAATACAAGATAATAAAATGTCAATCAAACAATATTTATTCAGCTGGTCAATATAAATTGGCTTCAATGATCGTTGATATTGTTGATGGAATTGAGGATTACTTAGATTTAATGCAAACAATATTTGATTTCGATCTCATTAGCTCCTATATCAAAAATGATTTTCCGATTGTTTTTGATGCGTTAAATGCAGTGACAGGGCCTTATGCAAAACGTCTCTTTGTTGACCATTTAGGATCCACTTCAGAAACGGTTAGGAATGCAATACCTTTGGAAGATTTTGGTGGTCTTCACCCTGATCCAAATTTGACTTATGCAAAAGATCTTGCTGATTTACTTCTAAAAGGGAATTTATATTCGTTTGGTGCAGCATGTGATGGCGATGGTGATAGAAATATGATTTTAGGACGTGGTTGTTTTGTTAATCCAAGTGATAGTCTTGCAATTTTAGCTGCTAATTATGATTGTGTACCAGGTTATTCGAAGGGTTTATCTGGTGTTGCTCGTTCTATGCCAACCAGTTCAGCCGTAGATGTTGTAGCTAAACATTTAGGGATAAATTGCTTTGAAACCCCTACTGGATGGAAATTTTTTGGCAATCTTCTTGATGCCAATAAAATTACCCTTTGTGGTGAGGAGAGCTTTGGTACTGGTAGTGATCATGTAAGAGAGAAAGATGGATTGTGGGCTGTTCTCTTTTGGTTGCAGATACTTGCTACAAAGAAAAAATCTGTTTCCGAGATATTGAGAAATCATTGGCTAGTTTTTGGTCGTCATTATTATTCTCGACATGACTATGAATCGATTCCTGCTGAAGTTGCAAATTCTCTTTATTCTAGATTATTCAATATGCTTCCAAGTTTGAAAGGTCAAACCTTTGGAGGAAGATCCATCCAAAATGCTGATGACTTTAGCTACACCGATCCTATTGATGGTTCTATTACGCTTAAACAGGGTTTAAGGATTTTGTTAGATGATGGTAGTCGAGCATTGGTTAGACTGTCTGGAACAGGCACTAAAGGCGCCACTTTGAGAGTCTACTTTGAAAAATTCGTTAAAAGTAATGGTGATATAACCCAAGATCCTCAGTTGGCGTTGAAGCCTTTGATTAAAGATATTGATTATTTGGCTGAAATTTCCAAACGAACAAGAATGTCAACTCCTTCAGTTATTACATAGATTTATAATCTTCCAATTCGAAATCATCAAAACAACTTTATTTAGTTGTTTTTTGCTTTTAAAGTAACAAATATGCTGTTTTTTTATTTTGTCCAAAGATCTGTTTACTTTTAATGGTGAACAGCTAACTCTTAAAAACTCTCCTTTAGCTGATCGCTTACGGCCGCAAACACTTGAAGAATTTGTAGGTCAAGATCATATCCTGGCTGAAGGACGTTTATTGAGACGTTCTATTGTTGCTGATAAAGTAGGTAATTTATTGCTTTATGGACCGCCTGGAATAGGAAAGACTACTTTGGCTAGAATCATCGCCTCTAATACTCTTTCTCATTTTAGTGTTATAAATGCTGCCTTGGCTGGTATCAAGGATTTAAGATCTGAGATTGATTCTGCAAGAGAAAGATTAAATAAATACAGCAAACGTACTATTTTATTTATTGATGAGGTTCATAGATTTAATACTGCTCAACAAGATGCATTATTGCCTTGGGTTGAGAATGGGACTTTGACCCTGATTGGTGCAACTACCGAGAATCCATATTTTGAAGTAAATAAAGCTTTGGTTAGTAGATCTAGAGTATTTCGTCTACATAGTTTGAATTCAAATGCGTTGCATCAATTACTGCAAAGAGCATTAAGGAATAAAGAAAGGGGTTATGGATTGAAGTCAATCAATATAGCTACTGAAGCTTCTAATCATTTGGTTGATGTATCGAATGGAGATGCGCGCATTTTGCTTAATTCACTTGAACTGGCTGTTGAAAGTACTATTGAAAATAAAGATGGTTTAATCAATATTGATCTTAAGATTGCTGAGGATTCGATTCAAGAACGTGCGGTTTTATACGACAAACATGGTGATGCCCATTTTGATACGATCAGCGCCTTTATTAAGTCATTGCGAGGTTCGGATCCAGATGCGGCATTGTTTTGGCTTGCTCAAATGTTGGAAGCTGGTGAAAACCCAAGATTTATTTTTAGACGTATGCTCATCGCTGCGGGGGAAGACATTGGTCTCGCAGATCCCAACGCAATTGTCATGGTTGAGTCATGCGCGGCGGCTTTTGATCGAATAGGTTTACCAGAGGGGATTTATCCTCTCGCTCAAGCGACCTTGTACTTGGCCTCAACTGAGAAAAGCAATAGTGTCAAGGGCATTTTTAAGGCAGTTCAGCAAGTTAGAGATTCTCAAAAGAAAAATGTTCCAAGTCACCTTAAAGATGCAAATCGGGACAAAGAAGCTTTTGGAGATGGTATTGGCTACCGATATCCTCATTCATTTTCGAAAAACTGGATTCCACAGCAATATTTGCCAGATGGTTTGCAAAATGAGATTTTTTGGGAACCTTCTGAAAATGGATGGGAGGGAGAAAGACGCTCTCTTTTGCATGAGCGAAGATCTGAACAGTTAGCTGCAATTGTCGAGGTTGAGCAACAAAATCCCTTAACTATTACTTCCGGTAGTATTGATAAGGATTTTGAAAAATGGTTATTTCGCCAGGTTGTGAAAGAAGGAGAAAGGGTAAAAAATTTGATGAATAAATTATGGTCGGGTATTTGTTGGAAAAAAAATCATAGAGTTTTAGTCCTAACACCTAGCTCTTTACTTTGGGCTTTAAAGCCTTTAAGAGAGGCATTTGAAGGGGGCATTGTTTTGGCTGTATTAGAGGATAATTATTCTAGATTGTTATCTGAAATAGAAGTCTTGGCTCCTATGGAGAGACCTATTTTAATTGATTCAAAACTTGATTCAATTAAAACATTAGAAGACAATCTAGAATTTGAAGTGATTGGAGGCAGGTTACCTTGGAAAGTTTTTTCTGGACAAAACTTTTTTGAGCTATGGCCAATTCTTACTCAAAAATGTACGGCTAATGCTGAATTAAGTTTAATTATAAGTAATCCATGTACGGGACCTGCTCTTTCTTTGAAAGAAACTCTAGAGGTTCATAGCAAGAATGAAAATATTGATTTTTCATTCTTGGATAATTTAATTAGTAAAGAAGAAAAGTGGTTAAATAAGCAAGATCAAAAAAAGATATTTGCTTTACAACTGAAAGAATTAGGTTGGAATATTTCTACAGAGCACTGGACTGAGTTTGTATCTCTAAAAGTTGATAATTCTATAATTAAAAGATGGCTTAAAGAAGAAAGTGATTATCGAGAAATTATTCTTAAAGATTTTAATGAAGAATCATTAATTTACTTGAAAAAATTATTTAAAAAATTAGATGGTAAAACCATAAGACAGAAACTTCTGCACACTAAATTTGCTGCTAAACTTAAGAATTAATTAACGCAGATTATTGGTTTTTCTATTGTAGAATCTAAATCTAATACAATTGCAAAGGTCCATTTACTGTAGGTTTGTTCGTATACTTTTACGTGATATCCAAGCTTTTTATGATATGCAAAAGATGAATTATTTTCCCAAATCCATTGATTTAGATTACTAGCTAATTTGTCGTGTTGCCATTTAATCGCTGCCTCTTTCACTACCCATCTTTTTAGTACTAATTCCTTAGTTTGGCTTGGCGTTAAATTTTCTATTTCGCAATTTTCATTTTTAGTGAAAAAACGTCTTGATAGTTTATGTGCTTGAAACTTTCTATCTTTTCTTTCTATATCAACTCCAATTTTTTCTAAAGACCACCCTATAAGTAAAGCATCAGCACAGTGACTCATACTGATATGGCCCCATCCTTCTGCAAGTAATGGAGGCTTTCCTGGATCTGCTTTTAGAGGAATTTCAAGAGGATCTAATCCTGTCATGTTGGATATGACATTCCTAATGCAGCCTCTTGAGAAGTGATAAATCCTCCCTCTTTTTGATGTTAACTTTCTAACCCATTTTTTTTCCTCTTTGCTTATTGGTAAAAGTTCTGATGGCATAAAAAACAGCCAAAGACCTAGTACGCTTTTATTGTTTATTTGAGTTGTAATCATGCCTCTTCGTATAGGTGATTCTGCACCAGACTTCACTCTCCCTAATCAAGATGGTAATGATACCAGTCTCGCATCTTTCAAAGGGTCTAGAGTCGTAATTTATTTTTATCCAAAAGATGATACTCCTGGGTGCACTAAGGAAGCTTGTAGCTTTAGAGATCGTTGGGATCTTTTTAAAATCAATAATATTCAAGTTTTGGGTATTAGTAAGGATGCCTCAAAATCACATGTAAGATTTATTGAAAAACATAAATTACCTTTTACACTTTTAACTGATGGAGAGCCTTGTCCAGTTGCGACCTTATATGAGAGTTATGGTTTGAAGAAATTTATGGGTAGAGAGTATTATGGAATGATGAGACATACTTTTGTCATAGATGAAGAAGGGAAAATTGAATTAATATACTTAAAAGTAAAATCTGAAAATATGGCTAATCAAATCCTAGGTGATCTTAATTTGAATTAAGTTTTTGGGTTATATCAATCATTCCTTCAAGTACAAGATTTGGATAATGATTTATATTAATATTTTTATTTTTAAGTTCATTTAATATTAATGGAGCATCTCCTCCACACATCCATATTGGTAATTTTGTCTCCTCAAAAATTGGTAATATTAATCCTAACAAACCATTCATTGCCCCCCTTAACATTGCATTATTAGTCTCATATTGAAATGACTCTTTTGGAATTGTCTTGATGATAGGATTTTCTAAATTTACAGCACCATTTGCCATCGATGATAATTGAAGCCTTAATCCTGAAATTAATTGTCCCCCTGCGAATTCCCCTTTTTTTGTTATTCTTGTCATGCTCAAAACTGTTCCAGCATCTATGATAATTAAGTCTTGTTCTTTATTTTTTAAATATGATTGCTTTTTTAAAGCACTCCATGAAGCTAGAGCTCTATCAATACCGAAGTTAGAAGGAAGATTGCTGAGGGGAATATCACATAAACTGATTTTTTTTGAAGGGCATAATTGAATATTTTCAGGAACTAGTCCAACTGAGGCCCAAGATAATTGAGAATAATCTTTATATTTAAATTCTTTTGGATTTGGAGCAGTATGAAAATATTTCCAGTTTTCTTTGATCTTATGTGCCCAATGCCATCTTGTGTTTCCAATCATTAAGCAACTGTCTTCTGAATACACGATTTTAATCCTGATTATTTCGTATTTAAATGGATTCCACACTCTTCACTGAGACCGCCAAATCTAGTGGATCTTCCTTTTGAATTATTATTCTCTGCTTCACTTGAATGCCAATCTCCAACAGTCGAATAACCTTTTTGAAATAATGGGTGTTGAGGTAAATTATTTTTTTCCATGTAGTAGTAAATATCTTTTTTAGTCCAGTTTAAAAGGGGTCTGAGTGTTAAACGGTCTCTAATGTAATCAATATGAGTCATGGCTTGTCTATTTTTAGTTTGACCTTTTCTTACTCCGCTAGCCCAGCAACGGACATTTAGATTAGATAAAGTTTTTTCAAGAGGTTCAACCTTACGGATCTGATGATATTTCTCAAGATCTTTTTCTTTTCCTGTTTCCCAAAGTCGACCATATAATGCCTCCATCCTTGCTGGGGATATCGGACTTTGGGCAACAACCAAATCTAATTCGAATAATTTTGTTAATTCTTCTGCGTAGTTATAAGTTTCTTTTGGGAGATAGCCAGTATCGATCCAAATTACTTTTAGCTGTTTTATAGATTTTAATAGCACTGTCATATGGAGTAAGACAGCAGATTGGATCCCAAAACTAGTAGTTACAACAAATTGCTCATTAAATTGATGATGACCCCATTGCAGTTGATCTTGAGCTGAAATTCTTTCAAGATCTTTGCTTGTTTCATCAAGCGATTTCACTAAAAAAGTTTGAGGAAGTTTGGTTGCTTCATCACACTCACTGTTGAAATTGGTTTGGGATTCTTGCTTCATATTTGAGAATTGAATGCCGAATCTTGAAAAGTTTGTTTATGGTCTTCTTAATTATCTTAGATCCAGTCCCCATGGACTTGAACAATTTGAAATCTGAATCAATAGTTGTATTAGGTGGTGGCTTTGGAGGACTTTCTACTGTCATAGCTTTATTAGCTAATTTAGGAGAAATTCCAATCATTTTGATTGACCAAAATGAAAGATTTCTATTTAAGCCATTTCTTTATGAATTGTTAGCTGATGAACTTTCGTTATGGGAGGCAGCGCCAAAATATTCTGCTTTGGCTTCAGAGTTAGGATTTATTTTTGTACAAGATACTGTTGTTGAGATAGATAAACTAAAAGGGAAGATAAGTACTTTATCGAAGCTAGAAATAAAATATTCTCAGCTTGTAATAAGCACAGGAATGATTACCGATTATTCTGGAGTTGAAGGATTAAAAGACTATGCATATGGTTTTTCAAATTTGTATGACCTTGGCAGAATTAAAGAATTAATAGCTAGAATAAATTGTTCTTCTGAATGTAAAAAACCTTTAGTAATATCAGGAGCTGGCCCAACTGGTGTTGAGCTGGCATGCAAGATTTCTGATCTAGTTAATAATCGTATACAAATATATTTGGTTGAAAAAGGGAAAAAAGTTTTACAAAACTGTAAATCCTTTAATCGTGAGAAATCAATTGAGGCATTGGGAAAAAGAAATATAAAAATTTACTTAGAACATGTTGTGAAATCTGTAAATCTTAATTATTTAGAACTTTCAAGTGCTTATGATCAAAGTAAGAATATAGAAATGATTGATTATTTTTCTTTGATATGGACAGCAGGTTTACAGCCTAGTTCGTTAAACCTATTACAACCTTTTTTGAAAGGAAATAAGAAGATCGAAGTTAATGAATTTTTGCAAATAAATGAATTTAAAAATATATTTTTTGTTGGAGACATTGCTTTTGATAAATTAAATCGAGTGCCTCCATCGGCTCAAGCGGCAATGCAACAAGGTGTTGTAACAGCCCAAAATATTATTTCTCTTAGGAACGGAGATAAACTTAGGCCATTCGAATTTGAGAGTCTAGGCGAAATGTTGAGTCTTGGTATTGGTCATGCTTCAATAACAGGATATGGAATTACTTTGGCAGGATCTTTTGCTTTTGAAATTAGGCGTTTGGTGTATCTCATGCGAATGCCTGGCCTGGCTCAATCTTTGAAATCAACAGGTTCATGGTTATTTAGTCAAAAATTAATTAATAGTTTATTTTTTCAATATCGATAGTTCCTTTTCGCAGTAGTCTGAAATTAATACTTCTACAGAATTAGTTTGAGAGGTTATTAATTAAAGAATTATGAGTGAGATATTAACTGTTTTAGAAAATCCTAAAGCTGTCATAACACTGGCAGTTTTAGTCATTGCAGTTTTTTTATTTGTAAGTAGCGCTCTAGCGCCTGAATTGACTGGCCTTTTGAGTGTCGCATTACTAATGGGTACGGGAGTACTTTCTCCACAAAAAGCATTGGCTGGTTTTGGCAGTCCTGCTCTAATTACCTTGATGGGTTTGTTCGCTGTATCTGCTGCACTTTTTAAGAGCGGTGCTCTTGATCGCTTGAGAGAGTTAATTGCCTCTGAAAGCATTAGGACACCCCGTAGATTAATAGCTTTGCTTGGATTGGTTGTCGCTCCAATCTCAGGGGTAGTTCCTAATACTCCTGTAGTTGCATCCCTTTTGCCAGTAATTGAGTCTTGGTGCATTAAACGAAAATTATCTCCATCGCGTGTATTACTTCCACTGTCTTTCGCCACAGTTCTAGGAGGAACACTAACTCTTCTTGGAAGTTCAGTGAATTTACTGGTAAGCGATATTAGTGATCAACTTGGTTACGGCTCTTTTGATTTATTTACCTTTACTGCCATTGGGGTACCTATATGGCTTTTTGGTACAGCGTATATGTTGTTAGCTCCTCAATCCCTTTTGCCAGACAGAGGTAGGATTAGTTCAGAATATGGTGGGAGTTCGGATCAGACTGGCTATTTTACAGAAGTTACAATTCCTGCTGACTCAGAACTCGTTGGACATTCCTTGAGAAATAGTCGTCTTCAAAGAAGATTTGATGTAGATGTCCTGGAGATACAACGAGAAAATGAAAGGTTTTTACCACCTTTAGCTGATCGCATAATTCAACCTGGTGATCGTTTGTTAATAAGAATTACACGATCAGATCTTTTGCGATTAAAACAAGAACATACTGTTCAGTTAAACAAAAATTTAAATACTGAAAAAAATTTCTTCCTTTCAAATATTGATAAAGGCCAACAAACTGTAGAAGTTCTTTTACCTGCTGGATCGACCTTGGCTGGTGCTAGTTTGCGAGAACTTAGATTTAGACAAAGGCACAATGCAACTGTTTTAGCTTTAAGAAGAGGCCAACAAACTGTTCAAGAACGCTTAGGTCAAGCAATTTTAAGAGAGGGGGATGTTTTACTTCTTCAAGCACCTAGAGATTCAATTCGAGGATTGCAAGATAATAATGACCTTCTTGTTTTGGATCAATTTGAGAATGATCTACCAACTCTTACTAGAAAGCCAATAGCAATTGGAATTGCTGTAGCAATGTTGATTATCCCCTCGATAACTGATTTGCCTTTGGTAGCTTCTGTCTTAATAGCTGTAATTGGAATGGTATGGGGTGGATGCTTAAGGCCTGCAGAGGTTCAAAGATCAATTCGACTGGATGTCATTCTCTTGCTTGGATCACTTTCTAGCTTTAGTGTCGCGATGCAAACAACTGGTCTGGCTGACGCTTTTGCAAAAAGTTTGATTTTAGTTTTGCAAGACTTGCCTACCTATAATTCGTTGCTTGTGATTTTTCTCTCAACCACAATATTTACTCAATTTGTTAGTAACGCAGCTTCAGTAGCTCTTTTGGCTCCAATAGCAGTTCAATTAGCTGAAAGCCTGCATCTTCCTCCGTTGGCACTTTTAATAACAGTTCTTTTTGGGGCTAGCCAGTCATTTCTTACGCCTATGGGATATCAAACTAATCTCATGGTATTTGCTCCTGGACGTTATCAGTTTTTAGATGTAACTAGATATGGAGCTGGTTTAACAATTTTGATGACTTTTCTTGTACCGGGATTGATTTTACTGAAGTATGGTGTTCAATAATTTTGCAATATGATTGTTAATTTTATAAGAAAATTTCAATTCCTCATTTTATTTTGCTTGTCTAAAGTAAATGAGATTATAACCTGTCTTTATTAGAGGAAGTGAGCATTAGGACAGACACTTACAGAAGGCTAACAGTTCCACAGTTCACTGTTGCAACTGGTTTATTGGTCATAACTTTTGGAACCTTTTTACTGGCGACTCCATTATGTTCTAATACAAATGTCGGTTTATGGGAGGCATTATTTACTGCTACATCTGCTGTAACCGTTACTGGACTATCAATTATCGATGTAGGAATAGACTTAACATTTTTTGGCCAATTAGTTTTGGCATTTATGTTGCTGACTGGTGGACTTGGATTGATGGCAATTACTACATTTTTACAAGGTTTTATTGTTAGTGGAACAGAGTTGAAAACACGTCTTGATAGAGGAAAAACTCTTGACGAATTTGGAGTTGGGGGTGTGGGAAAAACATTTAGAGGTATTGCTATAACAGCAGCTATCCTTATTTTTCTGGGTGCTATTTCTTTATACTTTTTTGGTTTCAACGATATATCTAGCTCAAGTGAAAGGCTTTGGGCATCAGTATTTCATAGTATATCTGCTTATAATAATGCTGGATTTAGCTTATGGTCTGATAGTTTACAAGATTATAGAAGTAATAGAGTTGTTAATTCTGTGTTGATTATATTAATTATCTTAGGTGGATTTGGATGGAGAGTCACAAATGACATTTGGATAAATCGTAGGTCTTTGAAATTAAAAAATCTCAGTCTTCATACCCGTTTGGTAATAAGAACATCTCTAATATTAATTTCTTTGGGTTTTTTAGGATTAATTTTGACCGAATCTTTAGCAAAGGGAAGTTTTTTATATTCAATTAACTTTTATGATCGTATTTTGACCACTTTATTTACCTCTGTAAGTGCACGAACTGCAGGTTTTTCGAATTTACCAATTTCAATAGAAACCGTCTCTGATTCCGGTCTTTTATTGATTATGTTTCTAATGTTTATTGGAGCCAGTCCTGGTGGAACTGGTGGAGGGATTAAAACGACAACTATTGCTGCATTGATGGCAGCGACAAGATCGACTTTAAGAGGTCAAAATGAAATTATTATTCGTAATCGTCAGATTTCGGACAAGGTAGTTCTTAAAGCTGTTGGTATAACTGTAGGTTCATTACTATTTGTTTTGATTATGGCTTTATTATTAAGTTTGAGTAATGGATTAAATGGTGAGGATAATTTTTCATTTTTAGAGATGCTTTTCACATGTATTTCAGCTTTTGCGACAGTTGGTTTTGATCTTGGGGTTACCTCTGAGCTTGGACATTTTGGTCAATTGGTACTTGTTATTGGGATGTTTGTTGGCAGACTGGGTATCCTTTTATTCTTGAGCGCAATATGGCAAGCTCTTAATAAAACCAGGCTTCAACATCGCAATCGAATTGGTTACCCAAAGGAAGATCTCTATGTTTAAGGAGGACGAATCATGAGTGATTGGTGGCAGTGGTCTCCAAAACGAGCAAACCAGGAACTTGGTTTCGCCGTAGTTGGCATAGGTCGTTTTGGCAGTGCAGTTTGTAGAGAGTTAATAAGGAATGGAGCTGATGTATTAGCAATTGATGCCTCTGCAAAGGCAATAGAAGAATTGCGTCAGCTTGAGCCAACAATTGAAGCGAGGGTCGTTGATTCAACTGATGAGGAATCAATGAAAGAAGCTGGAGTCCTTGAGATGGGCACCGTTGTAGTAGGTATAAGTGAACCAATTGAGGCAAGTATCACAACAACTCTTATTGCGAAAGATACAGATGGAAGTTTAGTCAAACAAGTGATTGCAAGGGCAACAAGTGATTTGCATGAAAAAATGCTAAAAAGAGTAGGAGCTGATCGAGTGGTTTTCCCTTCTAGAATGCAAGGAGAAAGATTGGGTTTGGAGTTAGTAAGACCTAATTTGATTGAAAGATTAGAGTTAGATGACAAAACTGGTATTGATGAAATAAAAGTACCTGAAGTTTTTATTGGTCGTTCTTTACGAGATTTGAATCTCAGAAAGAATTACTTTGTTAATGTTTTAGCTGCAGGTCCTGCTCAGTTACTCACTGTCAATCCCCCAGCTAAATATATTTTGGAAAAAGATCATGTTCTCGTAGTGATGGGCTCGATGGAAGATCTCCAAAAATTACCCCAAACTTAATTTATGCGGGTTCTAGGTTTGATGAGTGGGACAAGTGCTGATGGAATAGATGCAGTTTTAGTTGAATTCAAAGGTAATCCTTCTAAACCAAATTGGAAAATTTTGAATACTTATTCATTTGAATATCCATATTCAATTAGAGAAAAAATTCTAAAAGTTTCTCAAGGATTAAAAATTGATAGCAAAAATTGGATGGAATTAGCAGAGGAAATTACGGAATTAAATGCTTTTGCTGCAAATGCTTGTGACCCTTATTCGTCTGCAGAGGTTGTGGGATGTCACGGCCAAACTTTATTTCATAGAAGTGCAACAAATTCTGAACGTGGTGGAAGTATTCAAATCCTTCTAGGACCATTATTGGCAAATATGTTAAATCAAACTGTTATTTATGATTTCAGATCAAAAGATATTGCTTCCCGAGGACATGGTGCACCTTTGGTACCTTTAGTGGATGAAAGTTTAGTTGGAAGAGTGTATGGATGGAGAGGAATTTTGAATCTTGGAGGAATAGCAAATCTCACAATTATTCCACCCAAAACTGGATTTGATAAAAATTCTCAATGTATAGGATGGGATTGTGGTCCGGCTAACTCTCTCATTGATCTAGCTGTTGAAGAATGTAGCAAATCAGAATCGAAATTTGATGATAATGGATCTTTAGCATCTCTTGGAAAGCCTAAATTAAATATTATTCAAAACTGGTTAAAAGAACCTTTTTTTCATCAAGAACCTCCTCGATCTACAGGAAGGGAACAATTTGGTTTCCAAGACTTACAAAAAAGAAAAAAAGAATTAGGTAATATTTCAAATCAAGATTTATTATCAACACTCACTAAATTTACTGCATCTATAGTTGCTCAGGATTTAGACAATCTTTTTAAGAAAAGGAAAATAAGTCTAATTGAGCTTTTAGTTGCAGGAGGAGGAGTTAACAATTTATTTTTAATGAGACAATTGAAAAAAGAATGTTTTGGTGTTCACATAAGAAATATTAATGAAATTGGTTTACCTTCGCAATTTAGAGAAGCTTTGGCATTTGCAACTTTATCTTGGTGGCATGTTCTAGGTAAAAAAGTTGATCCTAAGTTTGTTACAGGAGCAGATCAATCAATCCTCTATGGAGTCAGAGTTGATCCTTAGATTAGCTTGATTGAATCATCAGTTTTTTTTAAACCTTAGTCTTTTTGGAACACCTTTTAATCGTTGTGTTTTTTGCGTTTCTAATGAATTTATAAAATCTTGTGTTCTAGTTTTCTTACTTTCTAATTCTTTAGATGATGATATTTCGCTGGATTCATAACGCTTAATTCCTTCCTGGATTAAAACTTTTGCCATATTGCTGACAGTCCTAGACTCTTGTTGAGCTAAGTCAGATAACTTTTTACATAAATCTTCTGGTAATACAACTTGAATCCGAGGCGATTTTTGATTCCCGTTTGATGAGTTTTGACGAGTAGCCATGCCTCTAGGAAACTAACCGGTAGTTAATAGTGTACACTTATACCTAAGGATAGTATCCTTGTGTATGATACTTGAAGCTCTGTCCTGTTTTGCCTCATTGCCCTCTACTTGATTTCTGATTAACAAGGAGTAATTTCATGTCTAAGCCTTCTCTTCCTGAAACATCTCATAGCTCCCTATCTTCTGGTGTTGTTTCTAGTGATCAAGCAGTCGTAAAACGACCCAGAAGGAAGAGTCGTCGTAATAGTAAGAATGGTGATGTATTAATTTCTGCTGTGGTGAGCTCATACTTATTGACTCATTTGCATCATGTTTTGCAACGGGCTGAATATGGGGCTAGTAAAGAAGGTAGATCATCACATGCAGCAAATTTTGCACAACTTCGTAAAGTGCTATGTATGGATGCAAGAAGTATGAAAGATGCTTCGGCACTAGGCTTAAAGGAAACTGATTTAGAAAAGGGCAATCAATCGTCTAGCTTTCAGACAAAAGCCGCTTAATTGAATAATCTTCTAATAGTTACTTTTTTTTCTTATGACCAGCAATGCTGCAGAGCTTTATAAGCTAATTAATGCTGATCCTGAAAAAAAACAGAATTTGTTCCGTCAAGCTCTTCAGAACCCTAAAGGTGCTATGAAATCTATTTGTGCACTTGGAATCGAAATGAATCTACCTGTTACGTCAGAAGAGGTGAAGGAATATTTATCTACCATTGATGATGTAGATACAAAACAATGGCTAATAAAAGCTAGAGGAGGGTTGTAATTAATTTTTGAATTTAGATGGCTTTTCTAATGTTCCTCTAACATTTTCTTTAATCCCTCTGCGATCGTAGCCTCCTCCACCTGCCATCGTCCAAAAAAACCAATAACTTGGGATTGCCAGAGCAGCTGCCAGAAATAACGCGGTAATTTGTTCTAGTCTTAACATGAGCTTATATTTGTAATGTAATTTAAATTAGTTGTATCTGTTAAACCTAGATGATTGAAGGTAATTCACATGAGGTTTTCTTTTAGTGTTGCGTCTTGAAAAGATTAGTAAGATCTATCCTACTGGCGAAGTCTTGAGGGAAGTTAGTTGGGAAATTAAAAACGGAGAAAGGATTGGGCTTGTTGGAGTTAACGGAGCAGGAAAATCGACACAATTAAAAATAATTGCTGGTTTGGAAGAGGCCACTGATGGATCTTTAATTCTTGAAGGAGATCCTTCAATTGCATATTTAAAGCAAGAATTTGATGTTGATGTTCATAGAACAGTTAGAGAAGAGTTATTTGAAGCGTTTCAAGAAGCATCTTCTTTGTTGAATAATCAAAAGCTACTTCAGGAAAAAATGGAGTCTGAATTAGCAGTAAAAGATTTAGATTATTTGAATTCATTAATTAAAGAATTAAGCGTAATTCAAGCAAAATTTGAATCAATCAATGGTTACGATCTAGAGTCCAAAGTTGAAAAGTTACTGCCTACTATTGGTTTTAATTATGAAGAGGCAGATCAGTTAGTTGGCGATTTTTCAGGTGGTTGGCAAATGAGAATAGCTTTAGGCAAGATAATTTTGCAAACTCCTGATTTGCTATTACTAGATGAACCGACTAATCATCTTGATTTAGAGACTATTGAGTGGTTGGAGAACTATTTACTTAATCAGAAAGTTGCCATGGTAATTGTTAGTCATGATAGATCTTTTTTAGATAAAATCTGTACAAAAATTGTCAATACAGAGAGAGGCCAATCTAGAACTTATTTAGGAAATTATACATCCTATATTCAACAAAGAGAATTTGAATTGGAATCTCAAAAAGCTGCTTACGAAAAGCAGCAAAAAGATATTTCATTTCAAAAAGCCTATATAGAAAGATTTCGAGCTAGTGCAACAAGAAGCACCCAAGCAAAAAGTCGAGAGAAGCTATTAGATAAAGTTGAGCAAATAGAAGCACCAGAGAGTCATTTAAAAGGCCCGGTTTTTAGTTTTATGGAAGCACCTCGTTCTGGTAGTCATGTGTTGAGTATTAATGACTTATCTCATTGTTATGGAGAAAAAATTTTATTTTTAGGAGCAAATTTAGAGGTAGAGCCAGGAGAAAGAATAGCATTCTTAGGAGAGAATGGTTCTGGAAAGTCTACTTTACTTAGACTAATTATGGACTTAGAAAAACCAGATGAAGGATCTCTAAAATTAGGTAAATATAATATTATTCCTAGCTATTTTGAACAAAATCAGGCAGAAGCTTTGAAATTAGATAAAACAATAATTGATACAATGTGTCAAGCCGTCCCAAGTTGGACTCAAACAGAAATAAGGTCTTTACTCGGAGGTTTTGGCTTGAGAAATGATTCGGTTTTCAAGGAAGTAGGAAATATAAGTGGAGGAGAGAAAGCGAGGCTTGCTTTGGCTTTGATGATTATTAAACCGTCAAATTTACTTATTCTTGACGAACCTACAAACCATTTAGATATACCCTCTAAGCAAAGGTTAGAAAAGGCATTATCTAATTACAATGGAGCTGCTTTGATAGTTTCGCATGATAGATATTTTATTTCAAAAGTTGCAAATAAAATTGTTGAAATTAGAGATGGTCAATTAATTAAGTATCAAGGAGATTATAAATATTATAAAGAGAAGAAAGAAGAAGAAAAATTACAAAAAGAAGAAGAGTTAAAATTAGCAGAACGAGAAAAAAGAAGACTTATAAACCGAGAGCGACAAAAAAGAAAGAAAAGATCTAATAAGAATTAGTATTATAATTGCAATTGATAAATATCAATTGGCTTAATAATTTTCATATGCGCTCTATTATTTCTAACTATTTTGATTTTTATGAAATCTTTTAAATTATTTTGGTTAATTTTTTGAACTACATCTGCAGGTGTGAAGATTGTCTCACCATCTATTGAAATTATAAGGTCATCAACCTTTAATCCACCTTTTTCTGCTGGACCATTAGGAGTTATGTATTTAATAATTGCTCCGTTCTCTCGTTGGGAAAGAAAATTACTTTTTTGCTTGATATTACTGGAAAGTGTTACACCGATCATTGGATGTGCAGCTTTTCCAGTACTTATTAAGTCTTGAGCGATTTTTCTCGCTCTGTTAATTGGTATTGCAAAACCTAATCCTGCTCCTGGACCTGAGCGAACAAGAGTATTGATTCCGATTACCTCCCCATAAGAATTCAGCAATGGTCCTCCAGAATTCCCTGGATTGATTGCAGCATCGGTTTGAATGAGATCGATTCTTTTGTCAGATATACCTAACTGGGCAACATCTCTATTTAGATTGCTAATTATCCCCATAGTAACTGTATTTTCAAGCCCAAAAGGATTTCCAACGGCAATTGCCCAATCGCCAACTTTTAGATCATCCGAATTACCTAAAGGAGCAGTAGGCCAGGGTCCTTTATCAGCAAGCTTAATCACTGCTAGATCCGTCAGGGAGTCTTGACCAACTACACTTCCCACTACTCTGCGACCATCTGATAAACCCACAATGAGTTGATCAGTTTTGGCTATTACATGTGCATTAGTTAAAACAAGACCTTCCTTAGAAAAGATCACCCCACTTCCTTGTCCTTTTTCAATGCGAGATCGTGGTACTTGTAATCCTCGTAGACCAAATAGGCGTTCAAAATATGGATCATTCAATACACCTGGGGGGAACATTCTGTCTGCTGATGACAAAACCTTTCGCTCTGTTTCAATTGTGACTACAGCATTTCCGCTAACACCTAAAGCTTTTGATACAAATGATTGTTTATTTAAATTCTGTTTGGGGGTGAGTAAAGGTTCACTAGAATATATTGGTTGAGAAAATATGAGGTCGGAGGCAAAAAGGATTATTAGAAAAAAGATTTTCAAATAATTTTGATGGTCTATTTTCAATGACCCAATTAAAAATCTAGTTCTTTCTAATCCATTCATTTGCTTTATAAGGGATTAGTTCTATAGTCTTTAATAATTTATATTAGCTAATTTAAGGATCTAAAAGCCGCCGCTTTGATTACAGTAGATTTTTACAAAGAACTTTCAAATTAAACTTTATTTACCTTAGAATTTAATTATAATTCCTTTTATTAGTGAGGATTAAATTAAGGCAACTTAAAAACTTGATTTGATTAAGGCCTTAAGCTTTTTTGATTTTCTTATTTTGCCAATGTTGAGCAATTTCTTACCTTTTCTTTATGGCCTGTCAGTTTTTGTTCTGTTGATTGTCGCTGCTAGAGTAATGATGAATGGTTTTTTTTCAGGTCAATCATTAAATAATCAAAATTCATTCTCAGATGAAATATCTGATGATAGGACTGGTTTGGTTACTATTCATCCAGAATTATTAAATAAAGATGGTTGCATTACTGATGAAGATTTGCTTACAGTTCGTTTTTCCAAGGACAATGATCCTCCAAAATCAACGGAAAAGCCTTCTGAATAATTTTCATTAGATTTTTTTGATTTGACATTAATTAAATAGTTCTCAAAGAGGTTTTAATTTTGGAACAAAGAACACGCATAGTCGCTGCAGTTTTGAAAAACTTAAAGTTACCTCCTAGGTTTCGTTTGAGGTTATTAAAAGAAGATCCAGTAAGACTTGAACTGAGCCTTACGCCCGCATATGGAAAGGAACCTATTCAAGTTGGGTTAGTTGAATCTCTTGATCTGGTAGCAAGACGTGACAGAGAAGGAAGAATTCCTCGAGATCTACAAGGAACATGGGATTGGACAGTTCGACATGGCGATGTCAGTACTGGTGGATGGAATCCATATTTAAAAGAAGCCCTACAAACAATGTTTGAAACTGGCTTGCCTGCAATTATTTACGAGGAATTAACTGGTGAGGACTACCACCCTGTTGATGGCGCTAGACATGTAAGATAGGATTTTAATTTGAAAATTTAAATTAATTTCATTAGTGCAGTTATATCAGTTCTCATTTTGAGCCTTTCTTTAGTATTATTAATATGTTTGCGGTTTTTCAATGAAAGATAACTTTGAACCTCGTTTTGGATTTGTCAACTTTGCTGAAATATGGAATGGTCGATTAGCCATGATGGGAATTTTAATTGGTTTAACTACAGAGCTTCTAACTGGACAAGGAATCTTAACTCAAATGGGAATAGGTTAGAAAACTAATTATTTAGTTTTTATTTATTAGGTTTGAATAATATTAAAACTACAAAAGATTCTTTACCTACATTTAGTGTTAATGAATTAAATCAATCTATTGGCTTATTACTTTCTAGAGGGTTTGCTCCCAAATTTATACTTAAGGCAACTGTTTCTAAAGCTCAAATTAGAAAAGGTCATTTATGGTTAACTTTAACTGATGGTAAAGCAAGTGTTGATGGAGTTGCATGGGCATCCACATTAAATTCTCTAAAATTCTTACCGAAGCAAGATGATGGAGTTTTAATAGTTGGTAAATTAAATTTTTGGGAGTCTCAAGCAAGAATATCTGTACAAGTTTTAGACATTAGAGCAAGTCTTTCTACTGTTCTTAAGAAGTTTGAATTAGTTAAATCGAATCTTCTTCAAGAAGGTTTGATAAATGAATCTTTAAGAAAAAAATTACCAAAATACCCTGATTCAATTGCTATTCTCACAAGTGTTCCAAGCTCTGCCCTTGCGGACATGCTTAGAACAGCCAAGGAAAGATGGCCTTTAACAAAATTATATGTAATTCCCATTCCAGTTCAAGGTAATAATGAAGAAAAAGTAGGAAATATATTAAGAGAATTAAAAATAAATCGATTGAAATTATCTGCAATTGTTATTGGAAGAGGAGGAGGAAGTAGAGAGGATTTAATATTGTTTGATAGTGAAATCATTGCAAGAGAGATTGCAGGATTTCCTATCCCTGTTATTACAGGTATAGGCCATGAAGATGATCTGACAATTGCTGATTTAGTAGCAGATCATAGATCTGCTACTCCCACTGCTGCGATAGTTGATTTATTACCTTCAAAAATGAATGAAATTAATAATTTTTTGCAAACTAAGAAGATGATAAAAGATTACTTTAACTTATTTTTTGCAAGTAAGAAAAACTTCTTAATTGCAAAAAAGGCTATTTTTGAATCACACTCACCTATGCAAATAATAAAATCTAAAAAAACAAATCTGAACCATATATATCAGCTTTTAAATGCTCTTTCACCACATACTTATCTTAAAAGAGGTTTTGCATTAGTTACTGATTTAAAAGGTAAATCTATTAACAGCGTTAAGAATTTGAGAAAAAGTGATAAATTCTTAGTTCAACTTTTTGATGGTAAGATTTCAGCAGAGGTAGATAATGTTAATTATGATAAAATATAGTTTTAGTAAGCTTCTTTTATAATCCATGTCAGTTAAGAAAGATATCAATGGTAAAGATTTAAAGAAATCTAGAAAACAGACTGATTTGAATCTTATAGAAGTATTTAAAAAAGAAATTAAAAAACTAAATTATGAAGAATCCATAGATGCCTTAGAGTCCGTTATAGCTAATGTTCAAGATGAAAATATTTCGCTAGATCAAATACAAAGTAATTATATTAGAGGTCATATTCTTTTAAAACATTGTGAGGAGTTACTTCAGTTTGTCGAACAAGAGATTAATGAAATTAATCCAGAAAAATTAAATATAGATTGATTATCCTAATCTATATTTTTTGGCTTTATATCTATAGTTGCTGAACTTGCAGGAATATCTTCAAGACTATCTTCTTTATTTCTTATAGTTATCCCACATACAGGGCAAAAAGTTTGAGTATTTAGAAAACTTGAGCCACATGCTGAACATATTTGGATTTTTGATTGTATTCTCTTCCAGGTGATCCACCCTATACCTCCTAAAATAAGAGGTATTAATGTAATGAAAAGGAATAACCCACCAGCTAAATCAATCACTAATTTACCAGCTGGTGTTGGTAAAATGAATAGAAAAATAAAAAGTATCCAAATTAATGAAGATGGCTTATTCATAGCAATTTCACAAATTTGACTTATTTATTCTAATTTAAGATTCCTGATTATTTTATAGATGTTTACACATATCGATTACGTCGCATACTTGCAATCACCACACTCCAGCATTGCCCAAAATAAATAATAACTCCTACCATCCAGACCCAAAGAGTTAAAACTAGGACTCCTCCAATAAATCCATATGCTTGAAATCTTGACCCCAAAGATAGAATGCTTCGACTAACTGCCAAATTCAGAATAGTTAATAAAACACCAATCATTAAAGCTCCAGGAATTAATGGTTTCAAAGGTACTCTTCGACTTGGAAGTAAGCCTTGTAAAAGCAATGCCATGGTTGAGAAGCCAAGTAAAGGAAGAACAAATTGACCTACTTGAAGTACTGGAATTCTTGACATCATTGTTTCGATCCAAGGCGTAGTATTGGCTAATTCCTCTAAGACGGCACCTGGAATCATTCGTATATTTGCACTAATTTGATCGATTACCATTAAGAAACCCACTAAAAGAACTACGAAAAAGGCTTCTATTCTATTTCTTATAAATCTAAATGCTTGAATTCTTAGTGGATCAGGTTTGGACTTAATAGGTAAAACGTCCTCCCATAATCTATCCGCTCCTCTTTGAAGAGTTAGATAAGCATTCCCAGCAGTGATCATCAAAAACATTGCACCAAGTATTCCTGCTCCAAAACCTTGATTTACTAATTTGACTAAAGTGGTGTCAACCAAGCCAACAACGGATGGTGGTAAGACTTGAGCAGCCAAAGCGATGATTTGTTGATCTAAGCCTTGCTGTTTTCCTAGAAACCACGATGCTACAGATAGAGATATTAATAATATTGGAAAGAATGATTGAAGCGTGTAATAAGCGAATGCAGCACTTAAGTCAACACAATCACATTTAGACCACCTTTCATAAGCTCTCCAGAGGCTGCTAAAAAACCATCTTGCTTTGTGACTCCAGTTCAAACCCACGTTGGTTTTCAAGTATTTACTATTACGCTAACTCCTAAGGAGAGAATTTCTCGAAGTTTAGTTAGTTGATTTAGATTCGTAGATTTTTTGTTACTATCGAATTGATTTATTCAATATCACGAAAAATAATCAAATTAATTTTTCTTGATTAATGCATTAGACCAGGGAATCATTTTATTCAATTGATCTTTCGAAGATGCTGTCAATAACGGGAAATTTACATAAGTTAGATCATTACCTGGGTGAATATTTGTTGGATTTGTATCTAGCCATTTGATAAGGCAATTAAGTTCTTCAAGTATTAGCCAAGCTGCTGCAATATCCCAGATCTTTGGTGTTGCTTCCAGCGCTGCAACAGTCTGGCCTATGGCAACACTAGTCATATTTAAACTTGAAACCCCAAGTAATCTGATTTTCCCAGGAAAAGGTTGCTCTGGCTTCATTTGTAAAACTTTAATTGATCGGCTACAAAGCGAAATGCAATCACTATTCTTTTTGAATCTGGATTCAGGTTTAAGTGGTTTGTGATTGAGCCAAACTCCTTTTCCTTTAATTGCAAGAATACGTTTTTTAAGAGCTGGTATATCAAGAAACGCAGTTTGTGGTTGCCCATTTGCAAATCGAGCGATGGATATTGCCCAGTAGGGGATACCTGCTGCAAAATTAGTTGTTCCATCTAATGGGTCAACTACCCAATATTCAGAAGAGCTAGGTATGCACTTATTACCCTCTTCACTTAAAACACCTTCTCCTTGAGCAATTGAACTTAAACCATTAACTATAGTTTGATCACTCCAGCGATCACATTCGGTAATTAGTGTTCCATCTGGCTTAAGATCAGAATTGATTTGACCGAAATCTTGCAGTTGTCTTTTCCCAACATTATCAACTAAATCATGAATTGATTTGAGTTGATCGTTGCTAAGAGGGTTGGATATTTTGTTTTGATTCATGTTTGGTATAGTTAAAGCTTATGGCTGACATAGAGGAATTAAATTCGATTCATAAACGTTTGATGAGGTTTCGGAAAAGTTTTGGCTCTGTGTAGGTGTTTTAATGTCGCATGGCCTGATGTTATCTAAACCAGTTTGTCTACTTAAATCAGCTATTAAAGTGTTATAGCTAGTTACTGCAATAATATAACGAACCTCTGAATCAGTTAAATCTCTTTGATTATTTACAACTTCTCGTTGGGTAGTAATTCCGGATTTATATCTTAATTTGGCAAGTCTGAGAGACTCCCTAGCTGATAAAACTTCTGAATAAGATGATGAGATATTCAGTTTAGCTGATTCTAGTTTGAAAAATACTTCTTCAACTCCTTGTCTGATTTCGGCTCTTTTTAAAGCAAAACTCAACTTAGCTTCTTCAGCTTTACTTTTATTATATTTGTAAAGCGCTCTGGATTGACCTCCATCAAAAATATACCAAGATGCATTTAGGCCAATAGTATTAGAAAAGCTAGATGCTTCATTATCAATATCTGGAGAGATTTTGTTTAGTTCTCCTCTAGAAAATGTTGTTGTAGATGTATTGACAATGCTGACTCTTGGTTGCCCTGCAGCAATAGCAGCATTTGCATTACTATTATTGATGGAGATATCCAGAAGTATATTGTCTAGTTCTTCGCGCTTATTATAAGCAGCGATAATACTTTCTTCTAAGGATGCATCCCAGATCCCTATGACTTTGGTCTTCGAACCAATTTTAGGTGTAACATCTTCTGGAAAATTGAGTATTTGAGCAAGGTATCTCTGACCAATTTTTTGATCTCCCAATTTAATATTTAATAACTGTTGATCTCGCGCTAGCTGCGTTTTTGCTTCTAGTACCTCTAACTTTGTACCAACACCTGATTCAAATCTAATTTCTGCATCTTTTAGAGCAAGAGCTGATGATTCAATAGATTTGTTGGCTACTTCAATGTCTTCATTTGCTTTTTGCAAATTAAAATATCTTTTTTTTGCTTCTAATTTCAAGTCTCTTAAAACAATAGTGTATGTGTGTTTTGCCTTTTCATAACTATCTCTAGCTGAAGCTATTTCTGGAATTCTGGCAGGGTTAATCAAATCCCATTGTATTTGAGCACTGATAGAAGTGCTCCATTGCTTACTTGATGTATCTGGTAAGGACTTTGATTGATTGTAATTCTCAGATTTGAAATATTGAGGAATACCATTCGCTGTGAGGTTTAACTTTGGATACCAGGAGGATAATGAACTTTTTAATAATGATTTAGATTGCTCAATTTTTTCTAACTGGACTTTGATTCTGCGATTGTTATTAATAAGAATATTCTCTAATTCATCTAGCTTTACCATTTCAAAACTTTTTACTAACACTTCTCTTGATCTAGATGGTCTTGCAAGATCCTTAGGAGAATTTAATTCATATTTCATTTCTTGGTAGTTTTGAGTAAGTTTTTTATTGAAAGGCTTTGTTGGTCTTTTCGAGGAATCGATTTTTGGTAAATTTGTTGCCCATAAAGGATTTATTCCAGATACAAATAATCCAGCAATAATTAGGAATTTTTTTTTCACTCTCCCCCTCATAGTTGTAAGAAAAATTGAGTTGAATTTAGTAAAGCAATTATGCTTGACCAAGTACGGTATTCACAATGTCTTGTGCATCGTGAACAATCTTTATGGATACATTAAGTGAAGAACAGAGTTCCTGAAGAGTCATGTCATCAAGAAAAATTTTTTCTCCTTGTCTTAACATGACAGACGGTAGAAGTAATTCATCGCCTAACGCCTTTCCTTTAAGTCCATCTATAAGGTCTTGACCTGTTAGCAAGCCAGTCACTATTTGTTCTTGTCCCCAATAAGGACTTGCAAGCCCATAAAGATTAAGTGTGAGATTATTTATTGTATTTAATCGATTGTAAGGCTTTAATAATTCGTTCTCAACCAGTTTTCCCACTACCCAGCTGCATGTTCTTTTTGGGTATATTTGATTTGGCAGATTTATTGTTGCTTCATCCATGGCCTTCAGAAAACTTCGAATACTTCCCACACCATTTTCTTTCTGAGGCAGGTCTTCATAGGAATTAAGATTTGGTAATGGCTTTTTTGCTAATAAATACCATTCGTCTGATAACCAGGCAAACCGAGACCCAATTGATTTATGAAAAATTTGTTGCATTTGCTCGACTTGATTGATTATTTTCGTAGCGCAAAGACTATCAACAGGTTTTAAGCCATCATTACTAGGACGAAATCTTGTTAATCCGACAGGAACAACGGCAGCTGATAAAACTACAGGATTAGCTCCTTGAGCAAAACGAAACAAATCAGTAAGAGTTGTCTCTAAAGCATTGCCATCATTTATTTCAGGACAAACTACAATTTGCGCATGGATTTGTATTTTTTTTTGGGAGAACCAACTAAGTTGCTTTAAAAGATTAGTTGCATTTGGATTTTTTAGTAATTGCGCCCTTAAAGAGGGGTCAGTTGCGTGAACGGATACAAATAAAGGAGTGAGTCTTTGCTCTTCAATTCTTCTCCAGTCTTTTTCGGAAAGATTTGTCAGTGTTAGATAGGAACCATATAAAAAACTTAGTCTATAATCGTCGTCTTTTAGATATAAACTTTTTCTTTTACCAGGTGGCTGTTGGTCAATAAAGCAAAAAGGACATCGGTTGTTGCATTGTTTAAGTCCGTCAAACAAAGCTTCAGTAAAAGAAAGACCCAGTTCATCATCGTGATCTTTTTCTAATTCAATTTCATATGTTTTTCCTTTATCATCTCTTACTTGTAATTGAATATTCTCT
>QCJC01000008.1 GCA_003216275.1 Prochlorococcus sp. AG-402-P18
CTAATTAGACTGCCAGACGTGATATTAAAGGACAATGATCCGTTCCGTGGCCATTGTGTAGGACAATTTATGAAGATAATAGGTAAATAGAACCTCATAGCCTTAAGGTTTTCTTAAGATCTTGCTTTTGAGGTTGTAAATTGGTTCTTATAAAGTGGCTGGTTAATGGGCATAAGCTTGAAGAGAGAGTGCCTTTGGCTGACGCACGACACCGTAAGGACGAATTAGAATCGCAAGGAGCAGTTGTTTATTGGAGTGAAAGAACTTTTGGTTAATGAATCAAATCAATCAGTGATTGTTTCCATTCTTTTTTAAAATCCCATAATTCTCTTTTGGTAAAGCTCATAGCAATATTTTTTTCCATATATGCTGCTTCATTAATAAAAACAGGAATATAAGGTTCATCTTCCTCGAACTTAATAGTTTCTCCATTCAATTTATAAAACAATGCATCGTTTTTCTTCAGTAGATGCCAATCCTTAGATTGCCTTAGAGAATGAACATATCCATCAATGTGACCTTCTTGATCTCTAGGGAAATCTATACTTTTTATATGTCTGTGAATTATCAACTTATCTGGGAAAAAAAAATTTAAATTCTTGACTTGATGAATTTGTTCCAATAATTTTTCCAGAATCAATTTTGTCTGAAAAATAATTTTCGAATTTAATATTCCCTGGCCTATAGGACCAATTTCTATAACTAGTCCACAAGGCCAAGCTTCAACTAAAAAACCCGTTTGTTTTTCATCAGACTCGTGAAGATAGATTGGCAAACCCAATTTATTTTGAATTAAAGCTGCCAATGCTAAATCTGCCTCTCTTCTTCCGTAAACGACCAAACAACTTCCCATTGAGGAAGTTGTTGTATGAAAATCTAAAGCTATTTGGCAAGGATTTTTTCCTGAATATCCATAAAGTTTGACTAATTCATTCGCTCTTAATTCTTCAATGCTTGAAGAATTAAATGATAAAAATGAATCTTCTTTGAAACTACGATTCAAATCATGATGAACATATCTTTTACCAGCTTTTTTAGCCTCAGGATTTCCAACTACCTTGCATGTCTTAACCCCATGAGTATTTAATACAAAGGATGATTTTTCCCATTCTTCGAAAAGCCAAATTCCATTTATTTCATTACCATGTGTACCAGCAACTAGAAGTACTTGTAGCTGCATGATTTATAACTAAACGTATTAGATACAAATAAGCTTAAAAGAGATTCATGGCCATACCCACAATATTTGTCAAAGCTGCAAGACAAATTTGGAATTCCGAGTGGAAAATTTTGATGAATGGCCTTGCACCATCAGATTCAAAAGGAAATTACAGGAGACCGATAAATCTTCAAAAACCAATTCAAATTCCAACTAAGGAAGATTTAAAGAAAAGAGATTCAGATCAAATGCCATGCCTAATCGTTGGTAAAAGCTGCCCTTGGGCGCATAGAGCTTGGATGATGTACGAAATAAAAGGGTTAAATAAATCAATCAATCTTCATATTGCAGAAGTGGACACAGCCGGAGGAAGATGGATACTAGAGCCGAATATAAAGGGATGTAGATCTCTTCAAGAGCTTTATAGAAAATGTGGTAATTATCAATCAAGGAGAGCAACCGTGCCAATGCTATTTGATCCAGGAAAGGAGCCAAAATCAAAATCAAGGCTAATAAATAATGAAAGTGCTGAGCTTGTAGAGATATTAAATAACTGGCCTTTAAATAATAATGATATCGAACTTAATCCAATTAAATACAAGAAAAAAATAATTAATTGGCAAAGTCTAATTCAGGAAAGTATCAATAATGGAGTATATAAATGTGGTTTTGCTAGGAATCAAAATGCCTATGACAAAGCTTCTAAGGATTTGTTCTCAGCATTAAATACAATTGAAGAAAGTCTTCATTCATGTGGGCCTTGGCTTTGTGGAAAAGATTTAACAATTGCCGATATAAGGCTTTTCCCTACTCTTATACGTTGGGAAACAATTTATGAACCACTATTTAAATGTAGTAAAAAACCACTAATATCCTTCCCTAATTTAATTAATTGGAGAAAGAAGATGTTTAACCTGCACAATATCAAAAGAACATGTGATATTAATTCTTGGAGAAAGGATTATTTCGGAGCTTTATTCCCTTTAAATCCAAGTGGTATTATTCCAAAGGGCGAAAGTATAACAACAATAGTTAACCATTAATTATCAACTATGAAAGAGGAAAATTCTTATTTTAAATCTTCCAATCCCATAAAAGGAGTTTATGGAGATTTCATAGTAACCTCAAAAGATAAAAAAGAAGTCCTCTGCTATCGGATTTCGATTCTTTCTTCTGCCCTATTTTTTTCGATAGGTCTAATCCAATGGTTTACCAATGGAACTAGTCAAATATGGATTTTTATAGCTGGTTTAGCAATCAGTCTAGGCTTAAGTCTTAAGTGGATCCATATATATTTAAGACCATTACATCAGGCACTTGTATTTTTTTGGGCAATTGGTTGCATTGGCTTTGGAATAGTTGCATATCACTTTGGATTACCAAACATTATCCTTGGTCTTAAAGAGAGCCCAAAATGGTTATTGCTCGCTGGTCCGCTTTTTGTATCCTTAACGGGAATAGGTTTTAAAGAGTTTTTTTGTTTTAGAAGAACAGAGGCAATAGGCATAACAATACTAATTCCCTTTGCTTTTCTTGGACATTTGACTGAACTTAGTAATGAGAAATTTACTTTTGCATTATTGGTTCTTTCTTCCCTACTTTTATTGGTATTGGCAATAAGAAAATTTGACCTTCCAGCAGAAGCTGATATCGGGGATAAAAGTGTGTTTGATTTTTTAGAGAATCAAAGAAAGCTAAAAACATCAAGCATAGAGACAAGTTAGTCAAAGAAGAAATCAACTATAAACATTTAAAAAAAACAAATCTTTCAACAGTGCTATGTCAGCAAATGGTGAGGATATCCAACCAAATTTACAAAGCACGTGCAATATTTGCCCGACATAATTATCTTATATTAGTTAAAGATTTTGCTCCTTTAAGACGCCATGAATTCAATCGACGAGCATATTAAGAAGGATCAGTCAGAGATCCAATCAGCAAAAGCTTCAGGCAATGATCCTAAGGTTCGTCATTTAACAGACGAGCTACATTCTCTAGAGGAATACAAAGAGCATCATCCAGAAGATAAGCATGATCCAAATGCACTTGAACTTTTTTGCGATGCAAATCCTGACGAGCCAGAATGTTTGGTATACGACGATTAATCAAAACCAAAAAGGGGGAATAGCTTTGAAAAAATTTCCCCCAAATATCGCATTCTCAATTTTAAGTTAATAATCCATATTGAAATCTGAAGGACTTCCTGTTAAAGAACATACGATTGCTTCCTCATTTTTCATTTGAAG
The DNA here is from genome assembly GCA_003216275.1 of Prochlorococcus sp. AG-402-P18. Classification (GTDB taxonomy): domain Bacteria; phylum Cyanobacteriota; class Cyanobacteriia; order PCC-6307; family Cyanobiaceae; genus Prochlorococcus_B. The sequence goes on from QCJC01000008.1 coordinate 3,406, forward strand.
CACCTTGACTATAGGTCTACCCATTTCTTTGAGCACATTAATATCTTGGTTAGTCTGACACCGGGCAATAATTTCTCCTTTTTCGTCAAAACAACTGTAGAAATTCATAATTTTAATGATTCTCTCTAGTTATGGCCAACAATTAGCCTCAAGACAAGTATGCATTATTCACTTATAACAATTAATTAATATCCAAGTTCGTTCCAAATCAAACTCAACAACTGATCCAGACCAAATTTAGTTACAGCAGAAATCACATGTACCTTATTTCCAGTTAATTGCTCGATTTCATGAAGGAGTTTTTTTATTTCGTTCTCATTCAAAAGCTCTTTTTTATTAAGCACTAAAATTCTAGGCCTAGAAATCAAACCATGTCCATAAGAAGTTAATTCCTCATTAATAGTTTTTAAATCATTTATCGGATCGTTTGATGCTGAATCGATTAAATGAAGCAAAACCTTTGTTCTTTCAATATGTCGAAGAAAGTCATGTCCAAGTCCAATACCTTTTGATGCTCCAGAAATTAAACCAGGAATATCTGCAAAAACTGTTCCATCTCCTGAAGGCCTTCTTACTACTCCTAGATTAGGAATTAAAGTAGTGAATGGATAATCAGCAATTTTTGGTCTTGCAGAGGAAAGTACAGAAATCAGCGTACTTTTACCTGCATTTGGCAACCCAATAATTCCAACTTCTGCTAAAAGTTTTAATTCCAATTGCAACGACCATTCCTCACCCTCCTTCCCCTCAGTGAATTTTTCTGGAGCTCTATTACTATTTGATAAATAGCGAGCGTTACCGAAACCTCCTTTTCCACCAAAAGCGACAATAAGTTGCTGACCTTTGTGAGTTAAGTCACCAAGAATGATATTTGTAGAAAGATGTCTCACCTCCGTTCCGCATGGAACTTTAAGTACGGTATCTTTCCCAGATGCTCCAGTGCATTTATTGGGGCCACCTCTATAACCATTCTCAGCAGAAATTAATTTCTGAAATTTAAAATCCAATAGAGTTTGTAGATTATCGTCAGCCTCTAAAACAACATTTCCTCCTTGTCCTCCATCTCCACCTGCAGGTCCACCCGCTGGAACATACTTTTCTCTTCTAAAAGCAGATATGCCATCACCACCTGAACCTGCTTTCACATCAATAATGGCCTGATCAATAAATTGCATTTAGAAATATTAATGACCACTAGTTAGATGATAATTCTTAAGCTCATGCTTACTAAATAAAAGAATTTGAAAACAATTCTTATAATTTTTAATTCCAAGGTTAATCAACCATCCATATAACACTACATCCTGGTCCCCCATCATGAGGTTCAGCATCGGCTACTTTCTCAATATAAGAAAGTGAATCCAACCATTTCCTCAAACCTTTTTTAAGCTTTCCAGAACCAATTCCATGTATAACCCACAAAGCCCCTGAACAATTTCTGAGCTTTTCTTCAATTACCCCCTCTGCTTCATGCACTCGTAAACCTCTTACATCCAAAGTATTCTTTTTAGTACGTACTAAGGAAAAGTTCTTTCTTACTTGAGAAGCTTTTACCTTCACAAGTGTATTTATTTCTGCCTTTTGACCCTCTAGACTTTCTACTTCAGTTAAACTGACTGTGCTACGAAATACACCGCATATTACTGTTAATTGCATTCCATCATCTGAAAAAGAAATTATTTCACCTGCTTTGCCAATAGAAGACAATCTAACTTTGTCCCCAATCTTTGGAGTCCAACTTTGCATATGTTGAATTTGCCTATTACTTCGGTAGCCCTTTTCCATTTGCCGTAAGCGTTGACCAGCAATTCTTGCTGTCTCGCCGCTAGCATTTTGATCACGTAATCGTTTAATCAAATGTCTGACTTCCTTTTGCCCTTCACGAATTGATGATTCCAATTTGAGCCTTCCTTTCTCATTTGCCTCATCAGATTGCTTACGTTGTTTATGCCATCTATCAAGTAATTCTTCATGCAATACTTCTGTCTTGGCTAATAAGGCAGCAGCATCTTCTGCTGCCGATTGTTGGCGCTCTCGTTGTTTCTCTAAGCCCTCAATAACTTGATTAACATCATCGTCGTTTTGAGGATTGATAAATTTTTGTGCACTTTCAATTACTTGAATATCGAGTCCAAGTCGTTTTGAGATTTCTATTGCATTACTCCTACCAGGAATACCCCATTGCAAATGAAAAGTTGGCTTTATTGTTTCGCTATCAAAAGAAACAGAGGCATTTTCAAATCTTTTATCACTATATTTAAGTGATTTTAATTCTCCGAAATGAGTAGTAGCAATAGTTAATCTTGCTCTATCAGCCATTATCTTTAATAGAGCCATTGCTAAAGCTGTACCTTCAGATGGATCAGTGCCTGCACCCACTTCATCTAAAAGGACAAGTGTAGCGCCAGGGGAAGAAGCTATAGCATCTAGTATTCGACTTATACGAAGAATATGTCCACTAAATGTAGATAAATTTTGTTGCAATGATTGTTCATCACCAATATCAGCTAAAACATTCTTACACCACGGTAATCTTGGCGAACCTGTACATGGCAAAAGCAAACCTGATCTTGCCATTAAAACTGCTAGACCAATACTTTTTAAGGCAACTGTTTTACCACCAGTATTAGGACCTGTAATCGCTACGACTCTCAGATCAGAGGAAACATCAAAACTAGTTGGAACGACCGTACTCTTTTTCTTATGGAAGTCATTCCATACTAATAAAGGGTGACGGAAATCTTTAATCTCAAATGGTGTATTTTCTTCATCATCTAAGAGTGGTGGTACTCCATTAAGCCATTTTGAGTAACGTGCTCTTGCAAGTGAAAACTCTATTTGCAAAAGAATCTCTCCTAAATGAGCTATCACATCAGAGTTAATACCAACTTCTTTACTCCAACTAGCTAAAAGTCTTCTCTCTTCTTCTGAGATTTCAGAATCTATCTTCGCTAAACGATTTCCTATTGATATAACAGCTTGTGGTTCAACATAGATCGTATTTCCCGAAGCTGAACTATCATGAACCATTCCTTTAATCTGATCAGAAGTACCAGCCTTAAATGCCAAAACAGGACGACCATACCTCTCTGAGATAATATTATCTTGAAGTAAGCTGCTAAATTTTCTAATAACATCCTGAAGAATATCTTTTCTCTGAAGACGTACAGCGTTAGCATGTCGACGTAATTCAGAAAGCTTTGTACTAGCACGATCAGCGATACGTCCACCTTCATCTAGTCCAAATTCGAGAAGTTTTTGTAAATCTGGCAAAGTTGAAATGTCTAAAAGTAATTGAGAGAGTCGGGGACGTATCAATTGATCAAATATTAGTTTCCGTAATTTCCTTGCAGATCTTAAAGTTTCAGCTACTTTCAATAAATCTTCACCAGAAGACACACCACCTTTTGAGCATCTTAAAACAATATTTTCCAAGTCATGAACACCTTGGAAAGAAATTCCTCCATCAAGAGTAAGATCTAATGATCCTATTTCTAATGTTTGGCATAATAGATCCTGAGTTGAGAATAAATCTATTGGCAGGTTAAAACTTTCACATCTTTGACGCCCTTGTTGGGTAACAGCGAATGTAGCTAAATGACTACATAAAGTTGGCCATTCCAATAAATGTAAAGATTCTATAGCTATTTTATTGTCAGAATCATCATGATTAATTCTCAATTCCATTCGTCTATAAAAATCGCTATTGGTTTGTTGGTATTCCTGTCGATGGGTGATAAAGCATTTCCAACCAATTCCCCTCTGTATCTTTCAAGTAAAAAGAAGAAGTCCCATCACGATGATCATGCAAAGCACCTACTTTCATACCTTGCTCTCTTAGAGAATCATGAATTTTCTCTATCTCATACTTATTGGTGAAATGAAATGCAAAATGTGGGCCAGCAGCTTTGTAGCCAGGGCCAAGCAATGCCAATCCATCCTTGCTTTCACCTGTCTCCAAGTAACACCAATCAGTATCATCCCAAATAAGTTTCATACCTAAATTCATATAAAAGCTTTTAGCCCTATTAACATCATCGACTCTTATAGCTACATGGCCTAGACGATGAACATTTTTAATATTTGAATCTGATTGTTTTTCTATCATTCCTTTTAATAGTTCAAATTTTTAAAAAGTATGTTAATCAACTTTATTATCCTTTTAACCATCCTGCGGCATCACATGCATGATATGTAAGGATCAAATTTGCTCCAGCTCGTTTAAAACTCAATAAAGTTTCCAAAACAATTGCCTTTTCATCTATCCATCCTTTTTGAGCAGCAGCTTTGACCATTGAATACTCTCCGCTTACGTTATATGCAGCGATAGGTAATTCTGATTCTTCTCTTAAACGATAAATAATATCTAAATAAGCCAAGCCTGGTTTAACCATTAAAATGTCTGATCCTTCTTGTTCGTCAAGTTGAGCTTCTGTTATAGCTTCTCTGGCATTGGCTGGATCCATCTGATATGTATTTTTATTTTTCGGAATAGGTTTTTTAGATAATGATCTAGGAGCTGAATCTAAAGCTTCTCTAAAAGGTCCATAATATGCTGATGAATATTTTGCTGTGTAACTAATTATTCCTACATGTTCAAAACCTTCATCATCTAAGGCTTCTCTTATCGCTCCAACCCTTCCATCCATCATGTCACTGGGGCCTATTAAATCTGCTCCAGATTGTGCTTGAACAATTGCTTGTTTGCACAAATAATCAACTGTTTCATCATTTAAAATTATTCCGTCATCACTAACTATTCCATCATGACCATCACAAGAGTATGGATCTAAAGCGACATCAGTCATAACACACATTTCAGGTATCTCTATTTTCAATCTTTCAATAGCCCTAGGTATTAAACCATTTGCGTTAAAACATTCAGCTCCATCTTCTGTTTTTTGCCCGTCTGGAACTTTTGGGAAAAGAACAACACATCGAATACCCAGATTCCAAGCACGCTTAACTTCATCTACCAATCCATCTATTGACCAGCGAAATGAACCTGGCATAGCTGCTATTTCTTGAATATCTGATCCTTCATGAACAAAAAGAGGGTAAATAAAGTCAGATGGAGAGACACTATGTTCTCTAACCATCTCTCTTAATGAGTTTGTTCTACGAAGACGGCGGGGTCGATAAGTAAGATCCATATGGACCAAAAGAGATAAATATATTTTACTTCTTTTATGAGCAAGCCTTATCGAACCAACTTGATCGAGGTTCATCTATTCGAACAGATCTAAGCTTTTCAAAAAGTTTCAACTCCTCCTCTGACCAATTTTCAGGAAATTTTAATTTTAGATTAAAGAATAAATCTCCTTGGGTATCTAAGTAATGTATTCCTTGGCCTATTAATCTAAACTTTTTGCCAGGTAAGCTTCCCGAAGGAATTGATAAATATGTATCTCCTTGAGGTGAAGCAACCAAAATATTTGCTCCCAAAACTAGTTCATCTAAAGAAACAGGTAAATCAGCATAAATATCTAAACCTTGTACTTTCCAAATCGGATGTGATCTTACACTGACTTCAATCAATAAATCACCTCTTTTCCCTTTCCCAGACTGAATATTACCCTTATTTTTAATACATATTTTTGATCCGGTTTGAATCCCTTTTGGGATTTCCACCTCGATGCGTTCATCATTTACTAAGAGATTCTTTTTTGTTCCATTCAAAGCCTCAAAAAAACTAATCTGCAAAATAAATTCAGCATCAAGATTTACTGATTGAGAATTCATGTCTGAAGATATATTTGAATAGAATTCCTTACCAGCTTCACTAAATCTTCCTATTAAATCACTCAAAAAATCATCAAAGTTGAAATATTTTTCAAAATCCTTATAGTTATTTTCAGTATAAAAGTCTCTATCTCTAGACCCTTCATTTTTACTAGTCGACCAATAATTTAGATATTGCTCATAAGAGTTTTTTTTCTCTGGGTCAGAGAGAATTTCATAAGCTTCGTTGATTTCCTTGAATTCTGACTCAGCCTTCGTATCATCTGGATGTAAATCAGGATGAAATTTTCTAGCAAGTTTTCTGAAGGCACTTTTGATTTGCTGATCGGTAGCATTTCTGCTGATACCAAGAATTTTGAAATAATCCTTAAAACCATTTAATCCCATAGAAATAAAGCTTTTTCGATAGAAAAAACAATCTTTTTCTAAATTTCCTTCAATATAAGTATTTAAAAGTAGAGATTGCAGAACGTAATGGAACCGTGAAGAGATAGGCTTATTCAAGTTAAATCAAGTAAGGAGAGTCGATTGGCGTTAATTAATGGCTTTCACCTGAAAAATATCAGAGGTGATGTATTAGGCGGCTTAACAGCAGCAGTGGTAGCTCTACCACTAGCTTTAGCGTTTGGTAATGCTGCTCTTGGCCCAGGAGGCGCTATTTATGGCCTTTACGGAGCAGTAGTCGTTGGTTTCCTTGCAGCTTTGTTCGGAGGAACACCCGCTCAAGTGAGTGGACCCACTGGACCTATGAGTGTTACCGTCGCTGGAGTGGTAGCAAGCTTGGCAGCTGTAGGAGTCCCTAGAGATTTATCTGCTGGAGAAATTCTCCCTTTGGTAATGGCTGCTGTAGTTATTGGTGGATTATTTCAGATTTTATTTGGCTTACTCAGACTTGGTAAATACATAACACTGGTTCCATACTCAGTCGTTTCAGGCTTTATGTCTGGAATTGGAGTGATCATAATTACCCTTCAAATAGGGCCGTTACTCGGGATATCAACTCGAGGAGGAGTCTTGGAGTCTCTCTCAACTTTAGTTAATAATTTCGAGCCAAATGGGGCTGCAATAGCCGTTGCAGTTATGACACTTGCAATAGTTTTTCTTACCCCGCGCAACATAAGTCAGTGGGTACCTTCACCTCTATTAGCATTATTAATAGTAACTCCTTTATCAATACTCCTTTTTGGCGATAGCTCTATTGATCGAATAGGTGCAATACCAGAAGGTGGGCTTTCACTAAGTCTGCCTGATCCAAGCTTTGATAACTTCTTCCCAATAATTCTTAAAGCCGGATTAGTTCTTGCTGTTCTTGGTGCGATTGATTCACTTCTTACCTCTCTTGTCGCAGATAATATTTCTCAAACAAGACACAACTCTGACAGAGAACTTATTGGACAAGGAATAGGAAATGCAGTAGCTGGTATTTTTACAGGCTTGCCTGGAGCTGGGGCAACAATGAGAACAGTGATAAATGTTAAATCTGGGGGTTCCACTCCAATCTCTGGAATGGTTCATTCAGTTGTGTTGCTTTTAGTGCTAGTTGGTGCAGGACCACTTGCAGCTCAGATACCTACAGCTCTTCTTGCTGGAATTTTAATCAAAGTTGGTTTAGATATTATTGACTGGGGGTTCCTATTAAGAGCTCATCGACTTTCGCTTAAGACAGCAAGTGTGATGTATGGAGTCCTTCTGATGACAGTTTTCTGGGACTTAATATGGGCTGTTCTGGTTGGAGTATTCATTGCAAATATGCTAACTATCGATTCTATTACTGAGACTCAATTGGAGGGCATGGAAGCAGATAATCCAATGCATTCAGAAGCAAATAAAAATGCGGCAAATGCACAACTTCCCTCAGATGAGAAAGCTCTTTTAGATCGTTGTTCAGGAGAAGTAATGCTATTCAGATTAAAAGGTCCACTTAGTTTTGGAGCAGCCAAAGGAATAACTGAAAGAATGATGCTAGTAAGAAACTATAAAGTTTTAATCCTTGATATTACCGATGTCCCAAGACTTGGAGTTACTGCAACTCTTGCCATAGAAGACATGGTTCAAGAAGCGCTCAATAACTCAAGAAAAGCATATGTTGCTGGTGCAACTGGAAGAGTGAAAGACAGGCTTGCTAAATTTGGAGTTGATGTCATCGGTACAAGAAAAGAAGCCCTTACAGCCGCAATTGATAGCCTGAATGGTTGATAACAAATAATTTGAATTAATTGCTTTTCCAACTAACTAGAAATGGGACATAACCTTTTCATCCAAAATGCTTTAAGTCCACCAATACTTTTTTTCTTTTTGGGTGCAATTGCATACGCTCTAAAGTCTGATTTTGAGATTCCAGCTCCACTTCCAAAATTATTTTCTTTATATCTACTACTTGCAATAGGCTTCAAAGGAGGCATCGAGCTTCAAAAAAGTGGCTTTGGTTATCCAGTCCTTCCAACTGTGATAGCTGCAATATTAATGTCTCTATTAATCCCACTTATTTGCTTTGTAGTACTGAGATTTAAATTTGATGTTTTTAATGCCGCAGCAATATCTGCAGCATATGGATCAATAAGCGCCGTGACATTTATAACTGCTGAAAGCTTTCTCGAAAGTCAGAATATCCCCTTTGATGGTTTTATGGTCGCAGCTTTGGCACTTATGGAGTCTCCAGCCATAATTATTGGTCTTTTGCTAGTCAAATATGGAGCCCCCAAAGATAGGCCTATTAAACGAAAAATGAAATGGGGTTCAATTATTCATGAGTCGATGCTCAATGGTTCAGTTTATTTATTACTTGGAAGCCTGTTAATAGGATTTCTTACATCAGCTATTGATCCATCAGATATTAAAAAAATGGAGCCATTTACAGGAGATTTGTTCTATGGAGCAGAATGTTTTTTCCTTCTTGATATGGGGATTGTTGCAGCTCAAAGATTGGCTCGACTAAATAAAACTGGTGCCTTCCTAATTATGTTTTCTATATTAATGCCCATAGGTAATGCCGTATTAGGATCAACAGTAGCTAAATTCTTAAACTTAGATCCAGGAAATGCTCTCCTATTTGTAGTTCTATGCGCAAGTGCTTCTTATTTAGCTGTGCCAACTGCAATGAGAATGACTGTTCCAGAAGCTAAGCCTAGTTATTACATTTCAACTACTCTTGGATTAACATTTCCTTTTAATATAATTTTTGGAATACCAGTATATATGGGCTTAGTCAACACAATGATTCCTCAGATTGGATAACTCATTACCATGAAAAGACTCGATTTAATTTTTAGTGAAAGAGAACTAGATGATGTCCTCTCAGCATTAGAAAAAGCTGAAGTTCCAGGCTATACCGTTATGAAACATGCAACAGGCAGAGGTCCCGAAAGAGTTGTAACAGAAGACATGGAATTTACTGGATTTGGATCAAATGCACATGTAATTATTTTTTGCGAACAAGAAGTAATTGATAAAATACGAGAAAATATAAAAACCGTCCTCAGTTACTATGGAGGCGTTGCTTATGTCTCAGAAGCAACCCCTCTTTAAAAAAATATTTCTGATTGATTGAATTAAGCGTGAACCCAATCAACTCGAATTGATTTACGGCTATTTAAAAACCTATCTATTGCCATGGCAGCTATGCATCCATCTGATGCAGCAACTACTGCTTGTTTGAAAGGTGTATTTCTAATATCTCCTATAGCCCAAACCCCTTCAACTGTTGTAGACATAAAATCATCCACTAGGACTCCTCCATCCTCTTTAAATGCAACTTGGTCTCCAAGAAAATCTGTAATGGGCTTTGAGCCACTCATATATACAAATACCCCTCCAAGAGATATATCTTGCAGAGCATCCATTGAACGATTCTTTACCTTAATACCTGTAACACCAGAATCATTACCTTCTATTTGCATTAATCTTGTCTTACTCCAATGGTTCACATTTGGTTTTAATAAAAGATCCTGAGCATAATGATCGTCTGCTTTTGGATCATTGGAAGTAATCCAATGAACCTTGGAAGCAAATTTTGTAAGAACATTTGCCTCTTCAATTGCCTCTTTATTGATACCAACAACTGCAACTTCCTTATCTCTGTAAAAAGCTCCATCACATGTTGCGCAATAACTTACTCCTTTTCCAAGAAATTCCGCCTCACCCTTAAATGACGCAGGGCGCCCCATTGCCCCACTTGCAACAACAAGAGCTTTTGCCTTGAAAGTTCCATCTGGGGTATAAATAGTTTTAAAATCTCCACTGGCATCTATGCCAAAAACTTGGGCTCTCCGATAATCAGCACCATATTGAATGGCCTGATCTCTCATCAATTTTAACAAGGCCTCACCACTCATTTCACTTGAAACGCCTGGATAATTTGCTATCTGATGCGTTATTGCAAGTGCACCTACATCTGGATTCTTGTCAAGAATAACTGTTTTCAAATCTGCTCTGGAGGTGTAAAGCGCACAACTGCACCCAGCAGGCCCACCACCAACTATTACAACGTCAGTTTCTATGGTTTCCAATGGAAAATTCTCTTAGTAGGTTTTGCTCTCTTTTGAGAAAGAGTGCTTTGAAATCACTTAGATTAATAGATTAGACTTTTAACCCAAATGAAATCAAACGCTTGTTAAGTTCAACTGTAGTGAAGATTATCTAAATTTAGACATATCAAACAAGCTTCTAAATAGATTTACTTGATAAAGAGTAAATCTGCCTATGCCAGATTTCAATACAAATCCTTCAAAAAGCTAGTATTGTTTTTTGATTTTGATTAAACCTTCACCAAACTCATCTTCATAACAAAGATTTCCCTAGGTATTCAACTCATACAAACCTCAAGTAAACAAATGAAAAAAATAGACAGGCTAATTCATGTTTCGACCTGAACTAATCCCTTTGAAAACTCAAAATCAATTTTTTTCAGATGCAAAGTGCTAAGGCTCAATTCATTGTGAAAAATTGAGATAACTTCCTCCATTCAAAATACCTTTGGACTCGAATGAAAAGTCTAAGAACCCAAAAAAAACTAAATCTTCTAAAATAGAAACTGATCAATTTAGATTATTGAAAGACTCTGAAATACTATTTAAAGCAGCTATAAATCGGTTAGCCGCTCGCATGACAAAAAAACTTGTCCACTCTTCTGAAGAATTAACTGAACTGGCTGCAGAAATCCCAAATAAGTTACAAGAAGAATGGTCTAGCTTTAAAAATGAGGTCATTGAAGAGTCTGAGCGTCTAGAGCAAGAAATGCAAAAGACAAATACTACAAAAGAAAAAGATACTAAGAAAAAATCATCCAAAGAAGATTTAATTCAATTTCAAATTGACGAACTTAGAGCAAAGGTTATTGAAATAAATAAAAGTATTGAGGAGAAAAATTGATTTTCTTAGCTAATCAATTACAAAAGCTAGTAAGAGCCTTTAGGATTTGGTCAATATTATTATCCCTTCTATTCTTTCTATGGCTTGATGCAAGAAATTGGACTTATATAAAAGGGTTTAGTTCTAAAAGAAGAGAGAAAAGGCAAGTATTAAGAGCAAAATGGCTTACTAGAGAATTAGTTAATTTAGGATCAGCTTTTATAAAATTAGGACAGCTTCTCTCTGCAAGAGCAGATGTTATTCCATCATCCTGGGTCAACGAGCTCTCCTCTCTTCAAGACAGAGTTCCTCCTTTTGATTTCCAAAATATTCAAGAGATATTATTTAAAGAACTTGGCAAGTCTTATCAAAGAATTAAAAATATTGATTCCAATCCAATAGGTTCAGCATCTCTTGCTCAAGTTCACAAAGCAAACCTAATTAGTGGTGAGAATGTTATTTTCAAAGTCCAAAGACCAGGTTTAGAAGAATTTTTCAGGCTCGATTTAGAAGTAATGCAACAAGTAGCCAGAGTTGTCCAAAACAATAAAAGTCTTAGCCAAGGGAAAGATTGGGTAGGTATTGCAAAAGAGTGCAAAAGAGTATTACTTAGAGAATTAGATTTCCGGATTGAAGCTCAATATGCTGCAAGATTCAAACAGCAATTTTTAGAAGATAAAAAAATATTGATACCAAGCGTTTTCTGGGATTTAAGCACAAGCAAAGTTCTTTGTCTTGAATACATGCCAGGAATAAAAATTAATGATATAAAGTCTCTCAAAGATAAAAATATTGATACTGCATCAATTGCAAAAATAGGTGCAACAAGTTACCTAAAACAGCTAGTGAATTATGGTTTTTTTCATGCTGACCCTCATCCAGGAAATCTAGCCGTTTCAGAAAAAGGTTCTCTTATTTACTATGATTTTGGAATGATGGGTTTTGTCTCTGAGAGAATCAGAGGCAGACTAAACTCAATGATAAAAGCTGCAGCACTAAGAGATGTTAGTGGTCTAGTTAAAGAACTTCAGATAGCTGGATTATTAGAAGCAGATATTGAAATTGGCCCAGTTAGAAGATTAATAAGAATAATGTTAAACGAAGCTCTGACGCCACCTTTTAACTCTCAAATAATAGAAAAACTCTCTGGAGACCTATCTGAACTGGCTTATGGGAAACCCTTTAGAATACCAATAGAGTTAATATTTGTTTTCAGAGCATTATCAACTTTTGAAGGAGTTGGAAGATATCTTGATCCAGAATTCAATTTAATAGCTATTGCTAAACCATTTCTTCTGCCACTAATGACCTCAAAAAACCAAGATAAAAATGATCTATTTAATGAACTTGGACGACAAGTAACTGAAATTGGCAACAAAGCTGTTGGATTACCAAAAAGAATCGATGAAAACCTGGAAAGGTTAGAACAAGGAGACTTACAACTTCAAGTAAGAATGGGCGAATCAGACAGGCAACTTAGAAGAATGATTAATGCTCAACAAACTTTAGGGAATTCTGTTTTACTTGGCTCTCTTGCAATATCGTCAGCTTTACTAGCTTCAACAAACAGACCCCTTTTATTTACTGTACCAATATTTTTAGGATTTCCAATAGCGATAAGTTGGATCAAATTGCAATTTAAGATGAGAAACGAAAGTCGCCTTGATAATCTTCAAAAAAGAAGAAGTTCAAACTAGTATTTTTTAAGTTATACCTTTAAGGTTCCTCTTGGCCCTAAACCTACAAGGCCTGCATAGGTTGCTTGACTACCCAATTCATCTTCAATACGGAGCAATTGATTATATTTTGCCACTCTTTCACTTCGACTTAACGAACCTGTTTTTATTTGTCCAGATTTAGTCGCAACAGATAAATCGGCTATTGTTGTATCCTCAGTCTCTCCACTTCGATGACTAATAACAGTTGTATAGTTCGATCTTGATGCAAGTTCAATAGCTTCAAGTGTTTCAGTAAGAGAACCTATCTGATTAACCTTAATTAATATTGAATTTGCAATATTCTCATCAATACCTTTCTGCAAACGAAGTGTATTGGTAACAAACAAATCATCACCAACTAATTGCACATTTTTTCCCAACCTCTTGGTTAGCAAGCTCCACCCTTCCCAATCATCTTCAGCCAAACCATCTTCAATTGAAATGATTGGATATGAGTTAACCAATCCAGCTAATTCCTCAACCATTTGCTCACTTGAATAGACTTGGCCGCCACAAGCGTACTTTCCTGCCTCATAAAACTCAGTACTCGCAACATCTAAAGCAAGAGATATCTGCTCTCCTGGCCTAAAACCTGCTTGCTCAATTGCTTGCATTAAAAGGTCACCTGCTGCTTTATTACTTTCAAGATTGGGAGCAAATCCCCCTTCATCGCCAACAGAAGTAGATAAACCTTTGTTATTTAAAAGATCTTTTAAGGTATGAAAAACTTCTGCTCCCATTCTCAATGCTTCTCTAAAGCTTGCAGCACCATGAGGTACCAACATAAATTCCTGAAAATCTAAATTATTTGCCGCATGTGCTCCACCATTTATAACGTTCATCAATGGGACTGGTAATAAAGATGACATTGGTCCGCCTAAGTATCTATATAAGGGCAATCCCAAACCATTGGCTGCTGCTCGCGCCGTAGCCATACTGACAGCAAGAATTGAATTCGCACCTAGATTAGATTTATTTTCTGTATCATCAAGCTGTCTCATTACCGAGTCCACAGTGGATTGATCTAAAGATGACAATCCACATAATGCGGGGGCAATGTTTTCTTCTATGTGACCAACCGCCTTGATCACTCCTTTACCCATATAACGTTTCCCACCATCTCTTAATTCATGCGCCTCGTGCGCTCCAGTACTCGCTCCACTTGGGACTATAGAACGACCAATAGCACCTCCTTCTAAAAGCACCTCAGCTTCTACTGTTGGATTGCCCCGAGAGTCCAAGACTTCTCGAGCCATGATCGTATCAATTACTAGTTCTAGAGAGTCAGCCACGAATTTAAGGATGATTTTTAGATCTTATGATCTACATTATTCCTATATGTTCCTTAATTGTTCATCTAACTTGCTTTCCAAGACCTAATTAATCAAATTTGTCTTGTGAAAAACAATACTCATATGTATTAAAAGTCTCCAAATGAATTCAATAGGCAAATGACCACTTTGAATCAAAATTCATCGAGTATCAATGGAAGCCTGACCTCAGAACCAGATTCTTTTAGTAATGAAGCCTGGAACCTTTTATTGACGGCTGAACAAACAGCAAGGAGATGGAGACACGAAAATTTAGATGTTGAGCATCTTATTCAAGTCCTTTTTAGAAATAAAAGATTCCAAAAATATACAAACCCACTACCAGTAAACCATTTTGAAATCAATGAGAACTTAGACAACTTTCTAGCTGAGTTGCCAATAAACAATCAACAAGATTTATTTATTGGGGAAGATTTAGAAAATCTTCTTGAAACTGCTGATGATTTTCGCTCAAGATGGGGTTCAAACCTAATAGAAATTGTTCATATATTGATTGCAATAGGAAGAGATAATCGTTTAGGTGAGAATCTATTTTATCAAGCAGGATTACCAAGTGAAATTCTTGAAGGAGAACTAAGACGCCTACCAGCCCCTAAATCATTCCAACAATCAAAGAGAACACCATCCACTCAAAAGGAAGAGATAGTAGATAAAGAATTAAAATTTTCCAGCCCAAGAGAAACCGAAACTATTTCAAAAAATATAAATAAAGAATCACGCACTTCTAAAAGCAATGAAGAAAGCAACCTAAACCAACAAGATTCTTTAACTCTTAATGAAGCGCCAAAAGCTTTAGATGCCTACGGTAAAGACCTCACAGCCGAAGCTGCAAATGGAAAATTAGATCCTGTAATTGGAAGAGAACCTGAAATAAGAACCATTATTAAAGTTTTATCTAGAAGAGGCAAAAACAACCCTGTATTAATTGGAGCACCTGGTGTAGGAAAAACAGCAATTGCTGAATTATTAGCTCAAAAAATTGTACTTAACGAAGTTCCTGACTCTCTTAAAGGTGTAAAACTAATTTCACTTGATCTTGGAGCATTAATAGCTGGAGCAAAATTCCGTGGTCAATTTGAAGAAAGATTCAGATCATTACTATTCGAAGTTAGTCAAAGTGATCCAGGAGTCATCTTATTCATAGACGAATTACACTCAATCGTAAGCAAAGAAAGATCCAACACTGATACGAGTAGCCTATTAAAGCCTTTATTAGCCAGTGGTGACTTACGTTGCATTGGTGCGACCACTCCTGAGAACTATCGTCGAACTATTGAGAAAGAGCAAGCATTAAATAGACGATTTCAGCAAGTTTTAATAAAAGAACCAAGTTTAGAATTAAGCCTTGAAATTTTGCAAGGGCTTAAAGAAAAGTATGAATTTCATCATGGGGTCACTATTACTGATCAAGCACTGATCACAGCAAATCGCTTAGCTCATAGATATATAAGTGATAGATGTCTACCTGATAAAGCCATTGACATTATTGACGAGGCATCAGCTCAACTCAAAATTGAATCTTCAGCAAAGCCCAAAGCACTTGAAGAACAAGAAGCTAAAATTAATAATTTAGAAAAGTTACTTCAATACTCTGATACAAAATCCTCCAAAGACACCATCCGTAAGCTTGAAGAGGAAAAAGAGATAGCACTCTTTGAGCTAAAAGAAATAAAACAACAATGGCAAGAAGAGCTGGATAGGTTAAGTGAGTTAGAAGAATTGAATATTAGCTATGAGGAGTTAACAAATTTGATAAATGAGGCTGAAATTTCTAATGATCTTGATGAAGCGGCGAGAATTGAGTATGAGCATCTTCCTAAAATAAAAGAAAAAATAAAAGCAATAGAAGACTCTATAGAAAAAGACAATCTAGATGGCACTGCGATAATCAGAGATCAAGTACAATCTGAGGACATTGCAGATGTAGTCTCCAGATGGACTGGTATACCAGTAAACAAAGTTTTATCAGGTGAAAGACAAAAACTTTTAAATTTAGAAAAAGACTTAGAGAAAAAAGTTATTGGTCAATTTAATGCTGTTCAAGCAGTTTCAGCAGCAATTCGTAGAGCAAGAGCTGGAATGCAAGATATAAGAAGGCCTATTGGATCTTTTCTATTTCTTGGTCCAACAGGTGTAGGTAAAACAGAACTTGCTAAAGCACTTGCATCTTCATTGTTTGATGAAGATGATGCGTTATTGAGACTTGATATGAGTGAATATATGGAAAGGAACGCTGTTTCACGACTTTTGGGTGCCCCTCCTGGGTACGTAGGATATGAAGAGGGTGGTCAATTAACCGAAGCAATAAGAAAAAGGCCTTATGCAGTTTTGTTGCTTGATGAAATAGAAAAAGCTCATCCAGAAGTTTTCAACATTCTTCTTCAGGTATTAGATGATGGGCGGCTTACTGATTCTCAAGGTCGAACAGTTGATTTCAGAAACACAGTTATTGTCATGACCAGCAACCTTGCAAGCAAGGCAATTTTAAATAATGCACTTAAAATCCAAAAAGAAGCTTCGAACATCACGGTTCTTGAAGAAGAATTAAGTCAACAAATTAATGAATCACTTACAAAATATTTTCGGCCAGAGTTCTTAAACCGCATTGACGAAGTAATCAGATTTAGGCCACTAAAACCTGAAGACTTAGAACAAATAGTCCGGCTTCAACTTAATGAATTAAGAAAGCTTCTATCTCAACAAAATTTAGATCTCCATGTTGATGATAAGACGATTAGAAGTCTTGCTAATGAAGGACATGAACCTGAATATGGAGCAAGACCCTTAAGAAGAGTAATTAGAAGAAGATTAGAGAACCCATTGGCAACTCAAATATTAGAAGAGACCTTTGATGGAGCTAGCTCCATAAGGGTAACAACCCAAGATGATGACTCTGAAAAACTTCTTTTTTTAATTGATAACTAATCGCTCAAACATAAGTTAGTCTGGGTTCATAAACATTCTTTTCAAATTACTTACAATTAGCATTACCAAAGTGACAAGTCCAACCTCTAAAGAGGATCAAGAAAAGGTTATTCCTATAAAAAAGGAGCCAAAAGCCTTAAAAAAAAGTTTTGTATCCTCTACAATCGATGAGCTTAAACTAGTTGTATGGCCATCTCGTCAGCAACTTTTTAGCGAATCTGTTGCAGTAATTCTCATGGTTACTTTATCAGCTGTATCTATTGCTGCTGTAAGTCGTTTTTATGGATGGGCATCTACTCAGATATTCCGCTGAGTTAGAGATCAAATTTTTATTAAACCACTAACAATTTTTCCCAGTGACAGAGACTGAAACCACACCCAGTGTAGATTCTAAAATAGTTGATCTATCACAGATTCAACCTGATGATCAACGACAATCCTCAGGGCAAGGTGTTAAAACAAATATTGCACGTTGGTATGCAATTCAAGTTGCGTCAAGTTGTGAAAAGAAAGTTAAAGCCACCCTTGAACAAAGAGCAATAACTCTGGGAGTTAGTGACAGAATTATTGAGATAGAAATTCCTCAAACGCCAGCAGTAAAGTTAAAAAAAGACGGTACTAGGCAAACAACAGAAGAAAAAGTCTTTCCAGGTTATGTACTAGTTCGTATGGTTCTTGATGAGGACACAATGATGGCTGTTAGAAGTACCCCAAATGTTATTAACTTTGTAGGAGCAGAAGACAGAAGAGCTACTGGAAAATCTCGTGGTCATATCAAACCTCGCCCTTTAAGCAGGCAAGAAGTTAATAGAATATTTAAGCGGGCTGCTGAAAAGAAAACTGTCGTCAAATTGGATGTCGAAGAAGGAGATCAGATTGTTGTCACATCTGGACCTTTTAAAGATTTCCAAGGAGAAGTAATAGAAGTTTCTGGAGAAAGAAACAAACTTAAGGCTCTTCTCTCAATATTTGGAAGAGAAACTCCAGTTGAACTTGAATTTTCTCAAATAACCAAACAAAATTAATTTTGAATTTCCCTTTGCTGTCTGGTTAGGCTAGGAGTTAAGTTTACTAGAGATTCCAATCTGATTAATTTTCAGATTTCCCGCATTAGTTCAATTTTTAGCCGATGGCAAAGAAAGTAGTAGCCCTGATCAAGTTAGCCTTACAGGCTGGCAAAGCGAATCCTGCTCCTCCAGTTGGACCTGCTTTAGGTCAACATGGAGTAAACATAATGGCGTTTTGTAAAGAGTACAATTCGCGTACACAAGACAAAGCTGGGTTTGTAATACCTGTCGAAATTTCAGTTTTTGAAGATAGAAGTTTTACTTTCATAACAAAAACACCTCCTGCCTCAGTTTTAATAACAAAAGCAGCAGGTATTACTAAAGGTTCTGGAGAATCAGCTAAAGGTACTGCAGGTTCTATTAGCAAAAGTCAACTTGAAGAAATTGCAAAAACAAAACTCCCTGATCTCAATTGCAATAGCATCGAATCTGCGATGAAAGTTATTGAAGGAACCGCCAAAAATATGGGCGTATCCATAACAAACTAATTAATTGTAAAATTATTACCAAATAGACTTTCTCTTTACTTGGGGGAGACAAACAAGTCGAATGTACCCCTTTTTATTATGAAAAATTTTTCTAAAAGAATGACGACTCTTCTATCAAAAGTGGAGGAACGTACATATTCACCCATCGAAGCGATAAAACTTGTTAAAGAAAATGCTAATGCTAAATTTGATGAAACTATTGAGGCTCACATAAGGCTGGGAATTGACCCAAAATATACAGATCAGCAACTTAGGACTACTGTTGCGCTACCAAAAGGTACTGGGCAAAAGGTGAGAATAGCTGTTATTACACGTGGTGAGAAGGTCTCTGAGGCACAGAAAGCAGGCGCTGATCTGGCTGGTGAAGAAGAACTTGTTGATGCGATTAATAAAGGAGAAATGAATTTTGATCTTCTAATTTCAACTCCTGACATGATGCCTAAAGTTGCCAAACTTGGAAGAGTACTTGGTCCAAGAGGTCTTATGCCTAATCCAAAAGCAGGAACAGTTACCACTGATCTTGTAGGAGCAATTAACGAATTTAAAGCTGGTAAACTTGAATTCAGAGCCGACAAAGCTGGCATTGTTCATGTTCGATTTGGCAAAGCAAGTTTTACCGAAGAAGCACTTCTAGAAAATCTAAAAACACTACAAGTGACCATAGAAAAAAATAAACCAAGTGGAGCAAAAGGAAAATTTTGGAGAAGCTTCTACATCACTTCCACCATGGGGCCATCAGTAGAAATCGATATAAATGAATTACAAGACTTGCAGAAAGAAAAATGACCCCTTTTGTTGTAAATTAGAAACGTGGTATTACCACAGGGCATGCGCCCAGCTAAAGACAGCAGGTCTGAGGCCATAAACTTTAATTGTTTTTGGCATCTATAAAACCCGCCGAGGCATCGCAAGGTTTTTTTCTATTTGGATTGAATCAATAGCGGCCTCGATTCCGAGAGGAAACTATGGCCGCATGTCCAGTTCTTCCCCCGATTCGATCCAATTATTATGGGCCGCACGCTGGAAAGCAAAAAACAGATCGTCAAAAAATTAGAGGATCTACTAGATAACTCTGAAATGGCTCTAGTTCTTGATTATAAGGGCTTGTCCGTAAAGGAGATATCTGACTTGCGCTCAAGATTGCAAGAAAGCAATGGCATATGCAAGGTCACTAAAAACACCTTGATGAGACAAGCCATAAAAGGGAAAGATTCCTGGACTGGTTTGGATTCATTGCTTACAGGTACTAACGCCTTTGTTTTAATCAAAGGAGATGTTGGTAGTGCTGTTAAAGCGGTACAAGCATTTCAAAAGGAAACTCAAAAGTCTGAGACTAAAGGAGGTCTTTTCGAAGGCAAACTTTTATCTCAAGAAGAAATCACAGCGATCGGAAAACTTCCTAGCAAGGAAGCACTTATGGCTCAAATTGCTGGAGCAATCAATTCCATAACAACCAAAATCGCTATTGGTATCAATGAGGTTCCATCAGGAATAGCAAGGTCTCTTAAACAACATTCAGAGAGTGGCGAGAGCTGATCACTTTAATTTAACTATTTGTTTTTTTCCTAATTAAGTTGCTGATTTAAACCATGTCTGCAAAAACCGATGAAATCTTAGATTCACTGAAAAGTCTTTCATTGCTTGAAGCTTCAGAGCTTGTTAAGCAAATAGAAGAAGCTTTTGGTGTTTCTGCTGCCGCATCTGCCGGCGTTGTCATGGCAGCTCCAGGAGCTGCTGCTGGCGGCGATAGTGCTGATGCTGCAGAAGAAAAGACTGAATTTGAAATTGTTTTAGAAAGCTTTGAAGCTTCATCTAAAATCAAAGTTCTCAAAGAAGTTCGCAATGCTACAGGTTTAGGCCTTGGCGAAGCAAAAGCCTTAGTTGAAGCTGCTCCAAAAACAATAAAAGAAGGAGCAACAAAAGAAGATGCTGAGGCTCTAAAGAAAGCAATTGAGGCTGTTGGCGGAAAAGTAACTTTGAAATAAATAATTCTTAGTTACTGGAAAAGCACCTGTTATCTGCTTATATAAAACCGGTCTAAATAGACCGGTTTTTTATGCCTACTGAACAAAAATTTGCAATTGCTGCAGCAACTGATGGTGCATGCAGTGGAAATCCAGGGCCTGGAGGATGGGGAGCATTAATTAGATTCCAAGATGGAAGTGAAATTGAATTTGGTGGTTTCAACCCCGAAACAACCAATAATCGCATGGAATTAAAAGCTGCTTTATTTGTTCTGGAAAAATTAAAAGATATAAAATTCCATCCCTCATTAACTATTAAAACTGATAGCAAATATTTAATTGATGGAATGGAGAAATGGATGCCTAATTGGAAGAAAAAAGGCTGGAAAACTTCATCTGGCAAACCAGTTCTTAATCAAGATTTATGGAAAGCTCTAGATCATCCTGAGCTACCGAAAATTAAACTTCAATATGTCAAGGGTCATAGTGGAGAAAGGGATAATGATAGAGTTGATGCTATTGCTGTGGCTTTTTCTAAAGGTAGAAAAATAGAATTAAAAGATTTTGTCAACAAATAAAAAAAACGATTTTTACAAGATTCTCTTAGGCCAGCTTCTATCTCAAGATGAGGGTATTGATGCGGAGATACTTTCTAATTCAGCTCTTAATGCAATTAAATTTGCATCATTAAATAGAAATTTTCCAATTATTTCTAATATCCTCTTAAAAGCTTCAAGTGATTTTCAAAGAAATAACGCGAGCCTAAATCAAATTATTTTTGGTAATCACTTTAAAAACCCTTTAGGACTAGCTGCTGGGTTTGACAAAAATGGAGTAGGTGCAGCTCTTTGGAGCTATTTTGGATTTGGTTTCGCCGAATTAGGGACTGTTACTTGGCATGCCCAAGAGGGCAATCCGAAACCCAGACTTTTTAGAATTGCTAAAGAAAAGGCAGCCTTAAATCGAATGGGATTTAATAATGAAGGAGCAGAGAAATTTTTCAAAACTATAAAAAAACAAAAAATTGCCTCACCAGGAAATAGACCTTGTGTTCTAGGAATAAATTTAGGAAAATCAAAAATCACAACACTCGATGAAGCTCATAAAGACTATGCATTGTCACTAAAACTATTAGCTCCTCTGTCAGACTACGCAGTAATAAATGTGAGTTCACCCAATACTCCTGGCCTTCGTTCATTACAGGAGACAAAGCAGATCAAAAAGTTAATAAGAACACTCAAGGATTTATCTAATTGTCCTCCATTGCTTGTAAAAATTTCACCAGATCTTGACAACGACGCGATAGATGAAATTGCTACAGTTTCTTTAGAGGAAGGAATCGATGGAATCATTGCAATCAATACAAGCTTAAATCGATTCAATCTTAAAAATCTAAAGATAAAAACAGGAAATACTTTAGAGCAAGAGAATGGAGGCTTAAGTGGACTCCCTCTTCAAGAAAGAGGGATAGAAGTTATTACTAGACTTAGAAGTTGTACTAATAATGATTTACCTCTAATTGGCGTAGGTGGAATTAGTTCCGCAAAATCAGCATGGGAGAGAATTGTAGCTGGAGCTTCACTAATTCAAATCTATACAGGTTGGATATTTGAGGGGCCGAATCTAGTTCCTGATATTTTAGATGGCTTAACCTTACAAATGGAAAAACATGGATTCAAAAATATTAAAGAGGCAGTCGGTTCCAAAGAACCATGGAAATAAAAATAAAAAAATCTGATGAATGGCTATTATTCTGTTTTAAACTGAATATCATATTGTGTCGGATATAATGAAACTAGAGATTGATAGTCATGGAGGTAATATTGAAACAGAAGCAAGAATATTAAACCTAGGTACAGAAACTATAATCGATGCTAGTGCATCAATCGTCCCTTTTAAATTACCTAGAAAATTAACTAACTATCTAGCTAATAGTATACACAACGGATCTATTAAATTTTATCCGGATAGAAGTCATTATGAAATGAAAAATGCTATTTCAAAATGGCATAATATTGACCCTTCAATGATTTTACCTGGCAATGGGGCTTCTGAATTATTTACTTGGGCAGCTAGAGATGCAGGATTAAATGGCATAAGTTCTTTACCCTCTCCTGGTTTTGGAGATTATGAAAGAGCTTTAAAATGTTGGAATGCTCCTTTCACTCACAATCCATTACCTTTATCTTGGAGTGATAAAAAAACTCAAGAATTTCCAATTAAACCAAAAACGAATGTCTTATGGATTACCAATCCGCACAATCCAACAGGACAATTATGGAGTCGTTCCTCATTAAAAAGTTTATTAACTAATTATAAACTTGTTATTTGCGATGAAGCATTTATTTCTCTTGTGCCTGGAGGTGAAAATGAATCTATAATTGATTTAACTAAAAAGCATAATAACCTAATAGTGATAAGGAGCTTAACTAAGTTTTTTGGTATTGCTGGATTAAGAATCGGTTACGCCATAACTAACTCAGATAGATTATTAGAATGGAAAGAGTTAAGAGATCCATGGCCTATAAATACGCTAGCAATAAAAGCAACTAATTTGATAATGAATGATTCTAATATGCATATGAAACGGCTAAATAAGATCCATAGATGGATTAAGAAAGAAGGGACTTGGTTATACAAAAATTTATCAGATTTCTCTACTATTAAGCCTCTACCATCAACTACGAACTTTCAACTAGTTAAAGGTGAAACTTCTATATTAAATCTTATTAAAAATTTAAAAAAAAGAGGGATTTTATTAAGAGATTGTAGATCATTTATAAACTTAGATGAAAATTGGTTTAGAATAAGTCTTCAAAAAAGAGAGCAAAACATTCGCATAATTAATGCGTTAAAAGATTATATTAAGTAATAGATTCAATTATATCAAAGATCTTTTTTTCAGGACTTACAAAAGTATGATTATTCATATTGAACTTCATAACTCTGAGAGAATTGTAATCTAATATTTTAGAGAGTATCTCCTGTAATATATGATCTTCTGGATTATGTTGATTAACAATTACAGCCCCTCCAAATGCTGCCATATAAGCAGCATTCAAGTCTTGGTGTTGATCAGCAGCTTGTGGAAAAGGTATTAAAACAGAAGGAGTCCTAGTGACCATTAACTCACTAATAGCCCCCGCGCCTGCTCTACTTATTGCAAGATCAGCATTTTGAAGCAAGGCAGGTATTTCATTACTGAAGTGTCTAACGACTAAATTAGGATGAGTTTTAGCTATACCAAAATTGCTATAAAAACAATCATTTTTACCTGTAAGGTGAACAACTCTACAACCCTTTTTGAGCAACCAAGGCAAGACTTTCCGTACCATATCATTTAATTTCTTTGCTCCTTGACTACCTCCCATAACCACAATCAACACTCCGTCTCCTGAAGGCACCCAACTCGGAAGAGATTGCTCTACAAAGAATTCTGATCTTACAGGTGTTCCGGTAAAACTTGCTTTACACCCTGGTAAATACTCATATGTTGTTGGGATTCCTAAAGCTACATGATCACAAAACTTACCTAATAACCTAGTCACTTTGCCAGGAATAGCATTAGATTCATGTAACAAGATTGGGATTCCAGTCAATTTTGCGCCCAGAATACTAGGTGCAGATATATACCCACCTGTAGTAAAAATAACGTCAATTTTTTTTTGACGTAATAGAATAGAGACCTGAACCGAAGCAAAAAGTAATTTAAACAACTCAAACAATTTCCTATAAATGCTTCCTTGTAAGCCTCCAACTTTCAACATTATTAACTTGTATTTTTTGGGAACCAATTCAATCTCTAGCCTATTAGGCACCCCTAACCACTCAATTTCCCAAGAGTTTGAAAGTGAATCAGCCAAAGATAATGCAGGATAGATATGCCCACCAGTTCCGCTTGCAGCAATTAAAAGGCGAGGCATAAGTAAATTATCCTTATCCTTGGAGGGTAAGTTATATTAGGCAAAAAAGGTAGGCGTGAGAAACTCATTGATAGCCAAGTTATTAAGTTGTTTTTTGCTATATCCCCTAATAATTAATTCTGCTTTAAGTAAAAATATAGACAACAAGTCATTAGGCACTCAATTGGAGGCAATGCTAAATCAAGAAAAGCATGATTCACTTAAAGACTTATTTTTACAACAATCTTTCAAGCAATTTAATAAACAGTATCTAGATTTTAAAAAAAACTATAAAAATAAAAAATGGTCAATTAAGACAACAAACAATCATCTAAATAAAACATTTCTAGATATAAAAATTACCTCTACAAAAAAAATTGGTGCCCAAATATATAATCTTACCTCCAATCAAACTGTTAGAATCGAAACTTATAGGGATAAAATCAAAAGTTATGAGGTAACCCATGAAGAATCAATTCTTCATAGTCAGGACTCACCACTAATAGTAAAAATAATTGCTCCCGATAGAGTCCTTACTGGGGAACGATACGAAATAGATTTAATTATTGAAAGACCATTAGATAACTCATTAATTGCAAGTGGACTAATAATACTAGAAAATAACGATAAAACTAATATAACCAATCACACATATGATCTTATACCAAACCAATCAGGTGGTTTATTTAAGTATATTAAAGCACCTTTAGAACCTGGATTCCAAACTATTTCAGCAATAATTACACATCCAGAAGGGATTTATTTAATTACCAAAAAAATAAAAGTAGGTTTATGAAAACCTACTTTTATTAATAAAAAAATTAATTGTTAATTATTAATAATTAAGCATCATCTAGAGCAGAAACACCAGGAAGAACCTTACCTTCCAAAAGCTCAAGGCTAGCTCCACCACCGGTAGAGATATGAGACATCTTTTTCGCTAAACCTGCCTTTTCAACTGCTGCAACTGAATCTCCTCCCCCAATAATTGTGCAGCACCCTTCTGCACTCAGTTCAGCTAAAGTATTTGCTATTGAGTTGGTTCCTGTTGCAAATTTCTCAAATTCAAAAACACCCATCGGTCCATTCCAAATAACCGTTTTGCATACTTTCAAGGCATTCTGAAATAGCTCAACTGATTCTGAACCAATATCCAATCCCATCCAACCATCGGTAATAGAATCTACTTTTGAAACTTTACTATTTGCATCAGGAGAAAATTTATCAGCCAATACAACATCGCTTGGCAAAAGAAACTCAACTCCTTTCATTTTAGCTTTCTCTTCCAAAGCCCTAGCTAATTCGAGCTTATCTTCCTCCACAAGACTATTACCAACTGATAATCCTCTAGCTTTGTAAAAAGTGAAAATCATACCTCCTCCAACAATTATTTTATCGCATTTATCAATCAAAGATTCTAAAACACCTATTTTACTACTTACTTTTGAACCACCAACTATTGCAGCTAAGGGTTTTTTAGGCTGATCTATAGCTCCTTGAAGGTACTTCAATTCTTTTTCCATCAAATATCCTGCCACACAAGGACTCAAGTACTTTGTAACTCCCTCTGTTGAAGCATGGGCACGATGCGCAGCTCCAAAAGCATCATTGACATAGACTTCAGCCAAAGAAGCTAATGCCTTTGAAAATTCAGTATCGTTCTTTTCTTCACCAGCAATAAATCGAACATTTTCTAATAGAACAACATCGCCATTGGACATTGAATCTACTTTTGATTTTGCTTCAGCTCCTATACAACTGTCTGTTTTTACAACTGTTTTACCAAGCAATTCGCTTAACCTTTGAGCAACGGCAGTCAAACGCATTGTTTCATTAACCGTTCCTTTGGGTCTCCCAAAATGTGCAGAAAGGATAACTCTGGCACTCTTCTCTAAGAGATCATTAATAGTCGGTAAAGCAGCACGAATTCTTGTGTCATCAGTTATTTGACCGTCATCTCCTAACGGGACATTAAAGTCAACTCTCACCAAAACACGTTTGCCGCATAAGTCTTCAGCGCCGAGACTTGACAGGGAACGCTTAGACATAACGATGGGGTTCAGAAGGGAAACTGAGTGACCATAGCTCTTGAAAGGTACCAATTGGGAAATTACTAAGACATAGAAAAAATCTACCCAACCCTTTGAAACCCTAAAAAGGCCTTTTTGTATATTATTCATCTACATTGAAAATAATTAAATTCCTCTCAAGCGACTGCAATAACTGGCAAAAAAAATTACAAATGACTTTATATATTGAAAATATTCCTCAACTTATAATCAAAGAAATATTTTTTTTATCGAAAATTATTAAATATTGTAATCACATTAATCTAGATTGGTCTAAAAGTTATAATTCTCATAAGAAAATTTTTAATAATTCAATTAATAATATCAATTTTTTTTATCACTTAAGATGATAAGTTTAACTTAGACTTGTCAAAACAGAACTTGCAAAATACATCCGTAATTAACTGTCTAAATTCTACAATTACTCTATTTCAAACTGATTCTTTTTAAAATTCCGTGAACAAGCAACTAATACAGTGGTATCCAGGGCATATTGCTAAAGCAGAAAAACAATTAAAAGAGCATCTCAATAAAGTAGATCTTGTTTTCGAAGTGAGAGATGCACGCATCCCTCTAGCGACATCTCATCCATATCTCCAAAAATGGTTAAGAGGAAAAAAACAACTATTGGTTATTAACAGAAAGGACATGATCAATATCCATGCCCATCAAGCATGGGATAAAAAATTAAGGTCTGAAGGGAAAATCCCATGGTGGTGTGATGCAAAAGCTGGTACGGGGGTTTTTCAACTGAAACAAGCAGCTATTCGTGCCGGGCAAGAGTTAAATCAAAGGCGTCTTGAACGAGGGATGAAAAATCGCGCAATAAGAGTCCTAACTCTTGGTTTCCCAAATGTAGGTAAATCTGCTCTCATTAATAGGCTAGTTAAAAAAAAGGTTGTCTCAAGTTCAAGGAAAGCAGGAGTAACGAGAAGTTTGAGATGGGTAAGATTAGGTCAAGATCTAGATCTCTTGGACGCACCTGGAGTTCTACCACCAAGATTGGAAGATCAAAATGCTGCCTTAAAGCTAGCTATCTGTGATGATATTGGTCAAGCTGCATACGATACTGAACAAGTAGCCATTAAATTCATGAGTCTTCTTGATCAATTGGAAAACTTAAAAGAAGCTGGAATCAAATCAATGTGCCTACAAAATAGATATGGAATATCTCCAAGTGAAAGTATTACAGACAAATCGGCATGGCTACTATCAGCAGCAGCACGCCACACTTCTGGAGATACTATGAGAATGTCCCAAAGATTACTAGATGACTTTCGTAAAAATTTATTGGGCAATATCTCTCTTGAAATCCCCTAATGCATAAAGAAATAAAACAAGAGTTTGGTCAAGGTCAAGGTGAATTATTTGAGTGTGAATACCAAAAACCCTTACCTATGCGGCTTGACAGATGGCTAGTCAGTCAACGAACAGAACAAAGTAGAGCCCATATTCAAAAATTCATAGAAGCAGGATTTGCAAAAATCAACGGCAAAACTGGAAAAGCAAAAACGCCAGTTAGGCCGGGTGACATAATTCAACTATGGGTTCCTCCACCTGAGCCACTTCCTTACTTAAAACCTGAAGAAATTGACTTAGACATTTTATATGAAGATGATCATTTGATAGTCATTAATAAAGCAGCAGGAATAGCAGTTCATCCTGCACCAGGGAATAAATCAGGAACTTTAGTAAATGGATTAATCAGTCATTGTCCAGACTTACCTGGCATTGGAGGTAAATTAAGACCCGGAATAGTTCATCGATTAGATAAAGATACTACTGGTTGCATCGTCGTAGCAAAAACTCAAGAAGCCTTAGTTAAACTACAAATTCAAATACAACAAAGAGTAGCCTCAAGAAACTATATTGCTGTCGTACATGGAGCTATTAAAGACAATGAAGGAATGATTATCGGATGTATTGGTCGACATCCGAAAGATAGAAAAAAGTACGCTGTAGTCGATGATGATTCTGGTAGATATGCTTGCACTCATTGGAAATTAATTAAGAATTTAGGAAACTTTTCTCTACTTAAATTCAAACTTGATACAGGTCGAACTCATCAAATTCGTGTTCATAGCGCACACATAGGTCATCCTATTATTGGAGACCAAACTTATAGTAGATGCAAAAAACTGCCTATTAATTTAAATGGTCAAGCATTACATGCAATTGAATTAGGTTTAATACATCCAATAACATTAGAGAAAATGAAGTTTACAGCTCCATTGCCTAAAGATTTTGAACGACTTTTAAAAGTATTACTACCAAAGAATAATGTTATTTCGGTAGTCTAGGACTTGCATCAACCATCCTTCGTGTTAATTGCCTTTGAGGATTATTTAACATATTTCTACCTGAATTCTCTTCAATAATTTTTCCCTTATCAAAGACTAATACTCTATGGCAAAAGCCTACTGCAACTGACAAATCATGAGTTATGAATAACATAGATAATTGTAATTTATCTTGCAAGGAGCGTAGTAATTCTAAAATCTCCGCTTGAGTTTCTGCATCTAACATACTTACACTTTCATCACATATAAGTATTTCAGGATCAAGCGCCAGTGCTCTAGCAATGACTACTCTTTGCTGTTGGCCTCCTGAGAGTTGAGAAGGTAAACGTTTTTCAAATTTCTCTGTGGGGGTTAAACCAACAAGTGATAAAAGATGGCGAACTTTTTCTTTAGCGTGAGATCGATTTAACAAGTTATGGATAAGAATTGGATCTATAATTGCTTCCATCACTGACATCTTCGGATTAAGACAAGCACACGGATCTTGGAAAATAATCTGAATATATTTACGTAATTGTTGTATTGATTTTCTATTGATAGTTGCAATATTCCTTCCCATAAAAATGATACTTCCTCCTCTTGTAGGCAATAAACCTATCAACGCTCTGCATAGAGTACTTTTTCCACATCCAGAAGGACCTACAATACCAAGAGTTTCACCTTGATAAAGAGAAAAGGTAACTTCATTTACCGCTTTCAACCAAAAAGAATTGAAAGGCCAAAAACCAATATTGTGCCAGCATCGCAATCTGTTTACTTTTAATATTTCCCTTCTCATATGGATTCTTTCTCTTTCAGAACCCTCTAGAATTCTTGCTGAATTCACTAATCTTTGTGCAATATCAGTTTTTGGATTACAAACTATCTCTTTAATATCTCCAGATTCTATTATTTGACCACAATCAAGTATTGCAATTTTATTACACCATTTATATGCCATAGGTAAATCATGAGTGATTAATAGTAAGGCAGTCCCCAACTCATCACAAAGTGAACTTAATTCACTCATTATTTGATTAGCAATTATTGTATCCAAGCTAGTTGTAGGCTCATCAGCAATTATCAATGGTGGGCTTAGAGCAATTGCCAAGGCAATTGCTACACGTTGTCGCATCCCACCACTAAATTCATGCGGAAAAGAATTAAATCTTAAAGGATCAATTCCAACTTTTTCTAATAAGCTTTTAGCTCTTTTTACCAAATCATTACCTGATACAGAATTGTCATGAGCCCTATAAGTATCAATTAAATGATCACCAATAGTCATTAATGGATTTAAACGTGACATTGGATCCTGAAATATCAACCCAACCTCTTTCCCTCGAAGAGTTTGGAGAGAAGTCTTGTTTAAATCCAATATATTTTTTCCATTTAAAAATATCTCACCTTGGCAAATACTTCCGTTAGGAAGAAGCTGCATTACAGCTTTAGCAACTGTACTTTTGCCACATCCTGAACTGCCAACTAATGCAAGCCTATCTCCACACTTAATATTCAGATCTAATCTATTTAATACGCAAGTAGAACTATTTGGATAAATAGCATTAAGGTTATTTATCTTTAAAACTTCTTTTGATGAATTATTCATAAAAGGGTAGCAAGAAATGTTGGATTTGAATAAAATAAATTAAGCGCCGGCGCTGATGCCTAAAGTCACCTCTGCACGCAATTCAAACCAGACCAATATTGTCTGTGATGAATTTTTTGATGGCCAACCGCGACTCAGAGCTCATCAGATCAAAGATCTTGATGATTATGAAATTATTTTGCCAGAATGGTTGAAAAATTGCATTGAAAATATTCCACCAGGGATAGGAGAAAGTTGCCCAAGAGATTCCGAAGCATTATTAGTTTCTGCATTTGATCTTGCATTTCAATTGCATAAAGGACAATACAGAAAAAGTGGGCAACCTTATATAACTCACCCAGTTGCAGTAGCGGACTTACTAAGAGAGATAGGAGCAAGTGCAAGC
This sequence comes from Prochlorococcus sp. AG-402-P18, assembly GCA_003216275.1. Taxonomy (GTDB): domain Bacteria; phylum Cyanobacteriota; class Cyanobacteriia; order PCC-6307; family Cyanobiaceae; genus Prochlorococcus_B. Next base: position 34,231 of record QCJC01000008.1, read on the forward strand.
GTAATTGCAGCAGGTTTCCTACATGACGTCGTCGAAGATACAGAAATAACGCCTGAACAACTCGAGGGGTATTTTGGCAGTGAAGTTAGATATTTAGTTGAAGGTGTTACTAAATTAGGCGGAATCCATTTTAATAATCGAACAGAAGCTCAAGCAGAGAACCTACGTAAAATGTTTTTAGCCATGGCTAGCGATATTCGAGTTGTGCTAGTCAAGCTTGCAGACAGACTTCATAATATGCGTACTATTAGTTACTTAACTCAAGAAAAACAAAACCGAATAGCGAAAGAAACAAGAGAAATCTATGCTCCACTTGCAAACCGCTTAGGAATAGGACGTTTTAAATGGGAATTGGAAGACTTAGCTTTTAAACTCTTAGAGCCAGACCCTTATCGAGAAATTCAACAACAAATAGCTAGTAAACGTAGTGAAAGAGAAGAGAGATTAAATATAACAGTTGAATTACTTAGAGATCGTTTAAATGCGGCAGGTCTTAATCAATGTGAAGTTAGTGGTAGACCAAAGCATTTATACGGAATTTGGAGCAAAATGCAAAGACAACAAAAAGAATTTCATGAGATCTTTGATGTTGCTGCCCTGAGAATTCTTGCCTCAGATGTCGAGACATGTTATCGAGCTCTTGCTGTTGTCCATGACACATTTAGACCTATACCTGGACGTTTTAAAGATTATATAGGGCTTCCTAAACCAAATGGCTATCAATCACTCCATACAGCTGTAATTGGCAGACACAGACCCATTGAAGTGCAAATTAGAACTCCAGAAATGCATCGAGTTTCAGAGTTTGGAATTGCAGCCCACTGGAAATATAAAGAAGGAGGATCTCCTGCAAGCCCAGATTCAGAAAAATTTAATTGGTTACGTCAATTAGTTGAATGGCAACAAGAAGATGGAGTGAATGATCATAATGACTATCTTGCATCAATTAAAGAGGATTTGTTTGATGAAGAGGTATTTGTTTTCACTCCAAAAGGAGATGTTTTAGGCTTAAGGAATGGATCAACTGCGATAGATTTTGCTTATCGTATTCATTCTGAAATAGGCAACCACTGCAATGGGGCTAGGATTAACGACCGACTATGTGTTCTATCAACACCTCTTGAGAATGGAGACTTCGTTGAAATTCTCACTCATAAGAACTCCCACCCTAGCTTGGATTGGTTGAATTATGTTGCCACACCAACAGCTAAAAACCGTATCAGACAATGGTATAAAAAAAGTCATCGTCAAGAAACAATATCAAGAGGGAAAGAGCTACTAGAACAAGAGTTTGGTCGTAAAGGAATTGATAATTTACTCAAAGGTGAAGCAATAACAAAAGTTGCTGAAAGATGCAATCTGAAGTCTACTGAAGATTTACTAGCTGCACTTGGATTTGGAGCCTTAACCTTACATCAAGTAATTAATAGATTTAGAGAAGAGATCAAAATACAAAATCAGTTAACGGAGCCTGAATTAAGCGATATCGAGTTGGCAACCCAAATTGGAACACAATCCAATGTGGCTTCTACTAAGTCTAAAGCTTCTCAAACAAAATATTCTCCTATTATCGGTTTAGAAGGCCTTGACTACCGACTAGGGGGTTGTTGTAGTCCCTTGCCAGGAGAACCAATACTTGGAACAGTTGCACTTGGAAATCACGGTATCACTATACACCGAATGAATTGTGTCAATATACAATCAATACCTGAAAACAGAAGACTATCAGTTCATTGGAATAGTAATGCTCATATCAAAGAAGAAAAATTCCCTATCCAATTAAGAATTGAGGTAATTGACCGAGTCGGAGTACTTAAAGACATATTAATGAGGCTCTCAGATAGAGGCATTAACGTAATTGATGCAAGAGTCAAGACTGCCTATGGCAAACCGGCATGTATAGACCTCAGGGTTGAATTGGAAAGTGTTAATCAATTAGAAATTACTATCAATCAAATACGTTCAATGGTTGATGTCTTAGATATCGCTAGAACAGGAATAAATTAAGATCTTCTAATAATTCGAACAGTAATTCAAATTACAAAAGTAATCAGGTTACTTTTTATCGATTCTGTTAGAAAGTTTCTTCAGAGGTAGATACAAACAAAATCCACCGACAAGACCAGTCACGATACCAACATACATCGATCCTGTTATAATTCGAGAACTTAGATGCCAACCTTGAGACCACAACTGATTAGTAGGTATATGACTAAAATCAACTATACTCTTATCTGTATTAAGTACTAATGAGCCTACTCTATAATTAAAGTAATAAAGAGGTACATAAGTAAATGGATTACTAATCCAGGTTCCGACAGCAGCCAAGATAGTATTCCCTTTAAGCATTTTTGCTAGGAACACACCCATAAGGGTTTGTATACCAAAGAATGGGAAGCAACCACTAAAGATTCCCACTCCAAATCCTAATGCTCGCTGAAAGGGAGACCCTTCCTGATTCCAGAGCCAAGAGATAAATTTACGAATTCTTTTTATTAAATTGAAGAAGATTTTTCTCATATTTTAACAAATCTTGTTTATATCAAGTAAAACTACATTTGATCTTAGTGAAGATTGCGTGATTATTGGTTGATGAATTTGTTTTCCCCTACTGAAGATACTATTGCTGCGATTGCTACTGCCGTTTCTCCCGGTCAAGGAAGTATCGCTGCCATTAGGATCTCTGGCTCCTCAGCAATTGACATAGCTAAAAATATTGTTCATGTACCAGGAATGCACAATTGGAGCTCTCACAAAGTGCTTTATGGTCATGTAACTGAAGCAAATAAAAACATATACATAGATGAAGTTTTAATTTTAATCATGGAAGGGCCTAGAAGCTTTACAGGCGAGGACATAGTTGAGATTCATTGTCACGGTGGGATTATTGCAGTACAAAAAATCCTTGAAAGAATACTAGATAGTCCAAGAGTTCGAAGAGCAGAACCAGGAGAATTTAGTCAAAGAGCAGTTCTTAATGGTCGTTTAAGCCTGACGCAAGCAGAATCAATTAGTGAACTAATTTCTGCAAGGAGTCGAAAAGCTGCAGAACTTGCTATCAATGGAATTGAAGGGAATATTCAGACTACGATTGACTCAATAAAGAAACGCTTGCTAGAGCAGCTAACTGAAATTGAAGCAAGAATCGATTTCGAGGAAGATCTTCCAGCTTTAGATGAAAAAAATGTGCAGAATGAAATTAGCGCAATTAAAAAAGATCTAAACGAGATAATAAATAATGCTAAAAGAGGCTCATGGGTTCGTTCTGGCCTAAAAGTTACTTTGATAGGTCAGCCTAACGTTGGCAAAAGTTCCTTAATGAATAGACTTTCCAAAAAAGAAAAAGCCATAGTTACTGATCTACCTGGAACGACGAGAGATCTACTGGAAAGTGAGATTGTTTTAGAGGGTATACCAGTCACTTTTATTGATACTGCAGGTATGAGAGAAACTGAGAATATCATCGAACAAATTGGTATTTCTAGAACCCAAGAGGCCTTGAATCAGGCTGATCTTATTATATTAATCTTTGATTATTCAAATGGATGGACTAGCGAAGATGAATCAATTCTAAAACAAATGCCAACCAATATTCCACTCTTAATTGTTGGGAATAAATCTGACTTAAAGTGTAATTATCCTTCTAACAAAGATCCCAAAAAAATATTAGAAAAAGAAAATGTAGTATTAATAAGTGCAAGAACTGGACAAGGAGAGGAGAATCTAATTATTCATCTACTTAAATTATGTGGTTCTTGTCAAATTCATGGATTAGATATTGCTCTAAATGAAAGACAACTAGATCTTGCAAATTCAACAATGGAATCACTAGAAAATATTGATAAGGTTTTTGATGCAAACCTGCCATGGGATTTCTGGACGATCGACTTAAGACAAGCTATTAATTATTTAAGTGAACTAACAGGAGATGATCTAACAGAAAGTTTACTTGATCGAATATTTTCAAAATTCTGTATTGGAAAATAATCAGTTATTTTTTAATCTACTGATTATTTTCAATTGTAAAAATATAGTAGAGGTAATAGCAAACTCCACCAACTAATAGAGCAACCATAATATTCACACTGTGAACAACTTCCACAAGATCAAAATAATTTAGAATTAAACCAATTAAAGCATATAATTAACATATAATAAAGGGGGAAAATTAAAATCTGACGTTACCATAAAATAGTTCAAGTATAGATTAATAGATGAAATACAAATATAGGAAAAGATGTTTTCTTCAAATGGTTTTAACGTTGGTATAGTAATTAATATAATTGTTGTATTGTGGATCTTCGCTCACCAAAACTACGCAAAATAATAGATGCCTGGATTGAGGAAGACCTTGGTGATGGAGACCTAACTAGGTTTGTACTCAACAGTAGAAGCGTATCCGCTCATTGGATTGCTAAAGAAAATGGAACTTTTTGTGGTGGAGATCTCATAAAACTTATATTCCAAAGAATTGATCCCAAAGTTGATGTTCAACTACTAATAAAAGATGGTCAGAAGTTCAAGAAGAATCAAAAACTCTTAGAACTTCAAGGCTCATCATCATCCTTAGTTGCAGGAGAGCGAGTAACTCTTAATGTCGCGATGCATCTATCTGGTATTGCCACCTCAACAGCTTTACTTGTCAATAAACTCACTGGCTCTAATGTGAAGTTAGTAGATACCCGCAAAACGACACCAGGACTGAGAGTATTTGAAAAATATGCTTTTCGTTGTGGTGGTGGTATCAATCATAGACTTGGATTAGATGATGCAGCCATGTTGAAAGAGAATCATATTGAATGGTCTAAAGGCATTAATAAGAGTATCAAGGTCTTAAAAAACAATATTCCATGGACAACTAAAATAATTGTCGAGGCAGAAACTCCCAGTCAAGCGAAAGAAGCAGTAGAAGCAGGAGCTGATGGGATTTTACTTGATGAGATGTCGATTGAAACTATCCAGAAGTTAGTGCCAGAATTACGTCAACTTTCGAAGAGTAATAATTCTAAATACATCTCAAAAAATGTTGTTATTGAGGTTTCTGGAATTAATCCAGATAATTTGTCAGACTATATTTTTACAGGTATTGATTTAATCTCGACTAGTGCATCAATAACTAAAAGCAAATGGATTGATTTCAGTATGCGCTTTAGTCAAAGCCATGAATAATCCGCTTTCTTATCTCATCAAAAAGACCCAAAAACCTTGAAAGTCTCTCTCTAAACTACAAATATTATGCTCAAAATATCGACCCAATTAGAAGAAGTGCTTAATAGAGCCTTAACGAAGGTATTTCCAAAAGAGGATCGAAGTCCGGAAACCTCTTCAATACTTACACGTGACAATTTAGTTCCTGCATCAAAGCCAGAATTTGGAGATTTCCAAATAAATTGTGCTTTATCACTAGCAAAAGAGATAAAACAACCTCCTCGTCATATTGCACAACAAATAGCTGACCAACTACAAAAAGATAATGATTTCTTGCAAATATGCAATGCACCTAATATTGCAGGTCCAGGTTTTATAAACCTATCCATTAATTCACAAACACTTATATCTGAAATTTATATTCGTCTAAAGGATAAAAGATTAGGCGTTCCTCTAAAAAAATTCAGTGCAGCACAGGAGAAAGTAGAACAAAACAATCGGGTCATTATCGATTTTTCTAGTCCAAATATTGCTAAAGAAATGCATGTTGGGCATTTAAGATCAACGATTATTGGAGATTCTCTCGCACGAGTTCTTGAATTCTGCGGTTATGAAGTCTTAAGAATCAATCATGTGGGAGATTGGGGTACTCAATTTGGGATGCTCATAACTCATTTGAAAGAGGTTGTACCAGAAGCACTTCATAAAAAAGATGTAGTGGAAATCAGTGATCTCGTGAATTTTTATCGTCAAGCAAAGAAAAGATTTGACGAGGATGAAGATTTTCAAAAAAAATCTAGAAGTGAGGTTGTTAATTTACAAGCAGGTGAAGAAGGAAGTCTAACTGCATGGCAATTACTATGTAATCAATCTAGAAAAGAGTTTCAAAAGATCTATGATCGACTTGATATTAAGTTAAACGAAAGAGGTGAGTCTTTTTATAACAAATTTTTAGTAGATATTGTTGATGACTTAAAAAACAAAAATTTACTAATAAATGATCAAGGAGCGAAATGTATTTTCCTTGATGGCTTATTAGGAAAAGACGGCAAGCCACAACCAATAATTATTCAAAAAAGTGATGGAGGTTTTAATTATGCAACAACTGATCTTGCAGCAATTAAATATAGATTGACGAAATCTCCAGATGGAGATGGAGCATTCCGATTGATTTATGTCACAGATGCCGGACAAGCATCACACTTTTTTGGGGTTTTTCAGATCGCAAAGCTTGCAAAATGGATTCCTAGAAATTGTCAAGTCGAGCACGTACCTTTCGGACTTGTTCAAGGAGAAGATGGTAAAAAATTAAAAACTCGTTCAGGAGAAACAATTAGATTAGTAGACCTTCTGGATGAAGCAATTCAACGAGCAAAAAAAGATCTGAAAGATCGTCTCAAAACTGAAAGCAGGTTCGAAAATGAAAGTTTTATAGATAAAGTTTCTACTACTGTTGGGATTTCAGCCATCAAGTATGCAGATCTAAGTCAAAATAGAGTCTCTAATTACCAATTTAGTTTTGACAAGATGCTCTCATTGCAAGGGAATACAGCTCCATATTTACTTTATGCATTGGTTCGAATAGCAGGTATATCACGAAAAGGAGGGAACTTAAACGTGTCAAGTAAGAATATTCAGTTCAATGAACCACAGGAATGGGCCTTAATTCGCAAGCTATTACAACTTGATTGTGTAATTGAAGAAGTCGAAAAAGAGCTTCTTCCTAATCGTCTATGTGGATATTTATTTGAATTAAGTCAGACCTTTAATAGATTTTACGATCAAATTCCAATTTTAAAAGCAAGTGAGCCGTCAAGAACCAGTAGACTTGCCTTATGTGCAATCACTGCAGACACACTTAAACTCGGGATGAGTTTGTTAGGCATCCCCACTTTAGATAGAATGTAATGGAAACTACAGAAAAATCTTTTCTAGATATACCGAATCCTAGAGAAGAGGTCGATGCCTTAAATCCTTATTCAGCGCCACTAGAAGGACGACGAAATTTACTAAGACTTGACTTTAATGAAAATACTATTGGACCAAGCCCATGCGTAATTGAAGCCCTTAGCAAAATAAGCAGAGATGAAATCTCTATTTATCCAGAGTATTCAGGTTTAAGAGAAAAAGTAGTAGAAACTCTAATCAAACAAAATTCAAGCGTAAATATAAACTCATCTGAAGTAGGAATTTTCAATGGAGTTGATGCCGCAATAAATGCTATTTTTCATGCCTATGGCAACTCTAATGATTTAATGCTTACCACATCGCCTACTTTTGGATATTACACTCCTTGTGCACAAATGCGTGGAATGAGAATTATCTCAATTCCCTATGAAGGTAAAAATTATCAATACCCTTTTAGTCAAATTTGCGAATTAATCGAGCAAAAGAATCCCAAAATTTTACTAATCTGTAATCCAAATAATCCAACTGGCACAAGATTAAGTCCAGAAAGAATTATAGAAATCTGCAAAATTTCATCTAAAACACTCGTTGTTGTCGATGAACTTTATGAGGCTTTTACAGGTGATAGCGTTTTGCCACTTGTAACTTTCCAAAAAGTACCCAATCTCGTTGTACTCAGATCTCTTTCTAAAACTGCTGGTTTAGCAGGTTTAAGAATTGGTTTTGCTATTAGTAATTCTACAGTAATTAATATAGTTAATAGGGTCACTGGTCCATATGATGTTAATAGCTTTGCTGTGGTGGCAGCTTTTGCTGCACTGAAAGATCAATCCTATATTGATTCTTATGTAAATAAAGTACTTGAGGCTCGTAAATGGTTAAGAAATACACTTGAAAAGTTTTACGTCAAACATCATATTGACGGAGGAAACTATTTTCTACTATGGCCAAAATCAAACCCTGAATATATTGAGGAAAAGTTAAAGTCATCTGGGATTTTAATTAGAAATATGGATAAGAAAAAAAATTTAAAAGGCTCTATCAGAGTAAGTATCGGAACAATTGAGCAAATGAAAAGATTCTGGTCAATTTTTCAAGTTATCGATGAAGTGTGAATAATTTATTATGTCTAAAACACAGAGACAATTTAACTTGATTCGGCTAAATGCAAAAAATTAGAAAGTAATTTATGACCAGCTTCGGTCAATACACTCTCAGGATGAAATTGTACACCATATATGTGTGGATAATCTTTATGAGTTATTCCCATAATTGTTTGATCCTCGAGCCAGGCGATAATCTCTAAACATTCTGGAAAACTTTCTCTCTGCGCAATCAAACTATGGTATCTGGTCGCGACTAAGGGATTGGGTAAATCTTTAAATATTCCAGTACCTCGATGCAGAACATTAGATGTTTTTCCATGCATTAGTTCTTTAGCTCTGATTATTTTTCCACCGAAAGCTTGAGTTATAGCTTGATGACCAAGACAAACACCAAGGGTTGGTATCTCAACCGATAACTCAGATAAAATATTTAGACAAATCCCTGACTGATCAGGATCTCCTGGACCAGGAGACAACAAAATCGCATCAGGGTTTAAAGCTTTAATCTCACTGATCGTAAGAGAATCATTACGTTCAACTCTTACTTCTGAGGCAATAGGATGTTGAGGTGCTAATTCGCCCAAATATTGAACGAGGTTATAAGTGAAACTGTCATAATTGTCGATAACCAAAAACATGATTTTAAAACATTAAATTCCTAACTTTTTAAGAAATGGAGGAAATAATAATAGGACAGCAATCAGTACTGAACTAATTGAAGCTACTAAAACAGCCCCAGCCGAACAATCTTTAGCGATTTGTGCAAGAGGATGAAATCGTTTTCCAATGGCCAAATCAACAACTGATTCAATTGCTGTATTAAGCAATTCAACTACTAGCACACTAGTAGCGGTAAGAGCCATTATTGCCAAATCACTTTTATTAAGACCTAATAAAAAGCCTAAAACAAAAGCTCCCAAGGCAAAGCCAACATGAATCCGAAAATTTCTTTGAGTTGAGAAAGCATATCCTAGACCTTTAGCTGCATATAAAAAGCTTGTTGGAAGATCTTTAGCTATCTTCCATGATGACCTTTTATTTGGTCTTTGAAGAGTTTTAGGTATATCCCAAGCTTCTCTCTCAGAATCATTAGATATCTCAGGAGCCATATTTGTTAATCTTCATTCTTCATTCTTCATTTTAAAGAATAGCTCTTAAGTCAAGAAGTTGCTCTTGAATTAAAAGCATTTGATTAAGGCTTTCTTCGTCACTATGATCCCAACCCAAAAGGTGTAAAAGGCCATGAGAGGCAAGCCATCTCAGTTCTCTAAATAAAGCGACATTATTTTCTTTAGCTTGTCTGATTGCAGTAGGGACTGAGATAACGATGTCACCCAATTCAATACATTCATTACATACACCAAAAGATGTCTCATCAATTATCGGAAATGAGAGCACATCAGTGGTCTTTGATTGCCCGAGCCAGGTATGATTCAAATCAAGGATCTTCTGATCATTTGTTAGTTCCAACCCCAAGCTAAGTTGAGATGCATGTCGGACTATTTCAGGACACTGAAGTTCTTCCTTGACTTGTATAAATCTAATCCAACTAGTTATATCATGAATCCATTGACCTGAAATGTTCATCTGATCTAAAATATCACCATTAACAATGGTCTCCAAACCTTGAGCTGAAAAAGGGGTAAAAGAAAGATCTACATCCAGTTTATAAGAACTTGATAAATATTTCTCCATAAAATTACTGAGGTATATGGGGTTTTCCAAGGACAGCAACTAAAAGAATAAATCCAAGAAAGCCTAAAGCGGTTAAACCAAAATGATAAAGACTTTGACTACCTTTACGAACCATATTTTTCATTGCAAGTTTTACAAAACTTGGTGGCGGTGTTGATTTCTTAGCGGCCTCATCAGAAATAATTTTATTATTCATATCCATTCAAAATTTATGATTCTTCAATATTTTGCCTTAAAAGAGACTGAATAAAAATATCTAATTCCCCATTCATGACTGAATCTACATCTGTTGTTTCTTGATCAGTGCGTAGATCTTTAACCATTTGGTATGGATGAAAAACATAATTCCTGATTTGATTTCCCCAAGCAGCTTCAACAATATCTCCACGAATATCAGCAATCTCTGCAGCTCTTTGCTCTACTGCTATCACCATCAACTTTGATTTTAGTAGAGCCATTGCTTTGTCTTTATTTTGAAGCTGTGATCTTTCTTGAGTACACCTAACTGCAATACCCGTAGGCACATGAAGAATCCGAACCGCAGTCTCAACTTTATTTACATTTTGTCCACCTGCCCCACCTGAACGACTTGTCGTAATTTCTAAATCTTTTTCAGGAATATCAAGTTCAACCTCATCATCAAGCTTAGGCATGACTTCAACTCCAGCAAAACTGGTTTGCCGCTTTCCATTTGCATTAAAAGGAGAAATTCTTACTAAACGATGAGTCCCTTTTTCATTTTGTAAAAAACCATATGCATATAATCCATCTATTTCAATAGTGACACTTTTAATTCCCGCTTCCTCTCCCTCAGAAAGTTCATTAATAATGACTTTCATACCATTATTTTCAGCCCAACGCGTGTACATCCTTAAAAGCATTTGAGCCCAATCTTGGGCATCAGTTCCACCTGCACCAGCATTAATTGAAAGAACTGCGCCCTCTTTATCGTAAGTGCCACTTAAAAGACGTTCCATCTCCCAACGTTCGAGCTCTTGTTTTAATTTCTCCAAGCCTTGATGAGCTTCTAAAAGCATTTCTTCATCAGAATCTATCTCATAAAGCTCTAGCGAAAGGTTTGCGTCCTCAATAGCACCCCTCCATGTCATTAACTTTTCTAACTCTGCTTTTACTTCATCAAGTTGGCGCATCTGTTTTTGAGCATTCTTAGGATCGCCCCAAAACTCAGGTTGCGATGCTAATTGCTCTAAATCTCTTTTTCTAGCTTGTAATGCGGGTTCGTCAAAGACAATCCTGAGCTTTACCCAGGCGAGCAGTCAACAAAGAAAGATCTCTTTTAAAATCAGTCAGGTCTTGCAAACGAGGTAATAGAATTAATACATTAAAAGCTATCAGCATATCAACCCAAAAACTATAAATGAATAGATCAATTCACGATTCAAGCATTAATACAGTGGAAATATACACTTGGAAGTTTTGCCCATTTTGCATCCGTGCAAAAGCACTTCTTAAGCAAAAAGGAGTTGAATTCATTGAATATTCGATTGATGGCGACAATGAGGCAAGAGCAAAAATGTCTGAGAGAGCGGGAGGTCTTAGAACTGTCCCACAAATTTTCATCGACGGGAAAAGCATTGGTGGTTGCGACGAGCTCTACGAACTTGAAAGAAATAACGATTTGAACGAACTCATTGGAATAAGTAATTGATTCATGAAGCAACTATTTGTGCTAGATCCAATAGAAAATATTAATCCAAATAAGGATTCATCAGCGGCATTAATGCAAGCCGCATCTAGGGTCAATATAGATGTTTGGATCTGTACTCCTTCTGACCTACAAGCTAGAGGTGACGATGCATGGGTCGTTTCCAACAAAGTTAATTGTGAACCATGGATCAAAGTCCAATCATCTCAAAGCCTTCCTTTAAAAGATTTCTCCTGCATATGGATGCGCAAAGATCCTCCTGTTGATGAAGCCTTTCTGTATGCAACTCATTTATTAGAAGTTGCAGAGCGAGATGGAGTAAATGTCATTAACAAGCCTGCATCACTTAGAGCTTGGAACGAAAAATTAGGGGCTTTAAGATTTAGTGATCTAATGGCTCCCACTTTGGTTGCGAGTAGGGTAGAACAACTAATAGCATTTGCAAAAGAATATGGTGAGGTTGTTCTGAAGCCACTTGGGGGAAAAGGTGGACAAGGAGTCATACGTATTGCCAAAGATGCTCCAGGCTTAGAAGCATTACTGGAATTAGTTACTTCTCAAGAACATCTACCGGTGATGATGCAACAATTTCTACCAGATGTAATAAAAGGAGATAAAAGGATTCTTTTGGTTAATGGAGAGCCATTAGGTGCAATTAATCGACGTCCAAAGAAAGGAGACTTCAGAAGCAATCTTGCTTTAGGAGGACAAGCAGAGATAACTAAATTGACTCCTAAAGAAATAGAGATATGTGATCAAATAAAGCCTGCTTTACAAAAAGAAGGGCTCTTCTTTGTTGGAATAGATGTTATTGGAGGAATGCTTAGTGAGATCAATGTAACGAGCCCAACTGGTATTAGAGAAGTAGAAAACCTTATGAATATTCCATTGGCAGATCAAGTGATTGATTACCTTATTGATCATTTGAATAATTAATCTTATCTAAGTTTAATTGATTTCTTAAAACTTCAAATTTCAAAGCTACTTCTTGCATTTCTTCCTCAACAGTTGAACCTTGTACCAAACCGGCGCCTGCGAACAATTTTAGTTCCTTGCCTCTTACATGTCCATAACGTATAGCTACTCTAAATTCTGAATTTTGATTTTTATCTATCCAGCCAATTGGTGAAGCATATGTTTGACGATCAAATGGTTCCAAAGCTCTTAACCAACTCAAAGATTTAGCAAGAGGCAATCCTGCGACAGCAGGGGTTGGATGAAGTGCTTCAACTAAAACAAGAGGTAATTTATCTTTAACATAGGCTCGAATTAGAGTATGTAAATGAATTAAGTGGCCTTGAGTCATCAATTTTGGTTGAGATTGGTGACTTGCTTTAATACCATTTCTTAACAGTTGTTGGACAATAGAGTTAACTACAAAATGGTGTTCTCTTAAATCTTTAGGAGAAGCAAGCAATTCTTTACCATCATCATCTTTCTTTGCAGTCCCAGCCAAAGCATCTATTAACAAATTATTTTGATTGAGACTTATCAACCTCTCAGGTGATGCCCCAAAAAATGACTCATAAGTATTTTTTTGCCAAAGGAATCGACAACTATTAGTTTGCTGAATTCTTAAGCGAGCAAGTAACTTAAGTGGATCTAATGGCTTTCTTAGAAAAAGAAGTTGTCTTGTGGCTAATACAAGTTTATCCAAGCTACCTGTATTTATTAATTCAATGCCTTTAGCTAAAGCATCTCGATATTGAGATTCCCAATCATTGGAAGAATCATCGACTAAAAAATTTTCTTTTGAATCAGGATCAAAATTTGTTGGTGATTTATTTATCTTTTCTCTAATTGACCATAATCTTTCTATCGCTTCACGTACATCTGTTGGGTTTTGAGCAACTGAATTTAAACGTAGCCATGTCAATCCATCTTTTGAAGTTAATTGCCACCTAGGTAAAACAGCCTGCAGAGAAAATTTATCATCTAATGATTTTTCATTATTCTTAATTTGATCGAAAAACGAGAAAGAGAATAGAATCCTTGAAGCCGAGAATTCTGGGCTTGGAGAAGTATCAATTAACCGCGTAAAAATCTCATCACTAAACATTTGTGCATTTTCAAATCTCTTTGGTCCAGATAAATCTAAAGATTGACAAAGTCCTCCAGCAGAAATACATAATCCTGGAGAGAGATCCCAAAGAAATCTAAATTGATGTTTTTCCGCGATTAAAGGTAACGTCGTAAAAGGATCAATTTGACTGACAGGAACAGGGATGCTCAAAATACACTCATCCACTTTCCTTTCGCTCCATTTTCGCAGAGAACTAACTAAAAGCTCACTAAAAACAGGTTCTAAATTCATAACCAATTAGATCCTTTAGAAATAAATAAACCAATACTCGAACTGCTGTCTAGGCTGAAGGCAACAATCAAGACACCAACAAAGCGGGCTATCTTATCAGTGCAGTCTTCTACAGCGGAAAGGAAAAATCTTTGGCAAGCTGCTATCAAGTGGCCACTGTATTCAGTCGCAATAATGCCTGTAATCTTATCTGCAGGATGGGAATTAGGAATCAACGGAAATATTCGTTTAGGACAATTCATCGGTTTTTTAATTGCCTCTATCTTAATTCTGATCTGGGAAAACCTCACCAATGATCTTTTTGACGATGAAACTGGGATTGACAAATACAAATTCCACTCGGTAGTAGCATTAACTGGTAATAAAACCACTGTAAGTCGTGTTGCATATTTTTCTCTTTTATTAGGTTTATTTATCATATTTATCCTGGCTCTAAAAAGTAACATTACAGTGCTTTTTTTAGTCTTAATTTGTTGTTTTCTTGGATATTTATATCAAGGTCCTCCTTTTAGACTGGGGTATAAGGGCTTGGGAGAGCCACTCTGCTGGATAGCGTTTGGTCCACTTGCAACGGCTGCAGCGCTAATTGTTGTTTCTCCAAAATCAAGTTTCCATTCAATTCCTTGGGGAACTGCACTAATGGTTGGATCCGGTCCTGCAATGGCAACTACTTTGGTTCTTTTCTGCTCACATTTTCATCAAATAAATCAAGATGCTGCTGCCGGCAAAAAATCACCGCTAGTTGTTTTAGGCACTCATCGAGCGTCAGCATTTTTACCATGGTTGGTCGGCCTTATATTTCTTCTAGAACTTTTACCAGTAATTCATGGAATATGGCCCATAACAAGTCTTATATGTTTGATTAGCCTGCCTTCAGGAGTCGATCTAATCAAATTAATTAAAAGACATCACAATAAACCAGATCTTATCAAAAATAGTAAGTTTTTAGCTCTACGATTTCAAACAATTAATGGTTTACTCTTGAGCTTGGGGTTTGCTACATCCTATTTTTTCTTATAAATAATTATTAATTTTCTTAAATCATGAAATTAATAATTAATACTAAACCTTACTCATTTCAATTAACAAAGAAATTGACAACATCGCAGGGTGTTATTTCTAAAAAGATAGGCTTACTATTACAAGTAATAGACTCAGATGGCAATTCCGGATGGGGTGAGGTCTCGCCGGTAAATGGAAGCGAATTAACAAAGTGTATCGAAAGTCTTGATTTAATTGGTAGAACAACTACAAAAGATGCAATAGAAAATTATTTATTTGACTTACCAGGATCACTTGCATTTGGATTAGGAAGCTCCTTAGCGGATTTAGATAATCTATATGAAAATAAGATAAACTTTGAAAGATTTGATATCCTTAATTCATCTTATCTTTTACCTACCGATATTGATCCCTTAGAATCAATAATTAAATACATAAATATATCAAATAAAGAAAAAAGTTCATGTACAATAAAATGGAAAGTATCAAATCAGGAAAATAATTTTAATGAAGAGAAGATATTACAAAAAATTCTGAATATTCTTCCTGTCAATTTTAAACTTAGAATTGATCCAAATGGTGGATGGAGCCGACAAAAGGCAGAAGAATGGAGCAACGAACTCAAAAACGAACCTCGTCTAGAATGGATTGAACAGCCACTTGAATCGAAGGATATTGAAGGTTTATTTTCATTGGCAACTCAAATCCCAATCGCACTCGATGAATCTTTAGTTACATTCCCATATTTACGAAAAGCCTGGAAAGGTTGGCAAATACGTCGCCCTGCGTTAGATGGTGATCCTCGATTACTATTAAAAGAAATAGACAAAGGATGTAATAAAACAATTATCAGTACAGCATTTGAGACTGGTATTGGAAGTAGGTGGATTAATCACCTCGCTGCAAAACAAGTCAAAGGGAAATATTCTTGTGCTCCTGGACTTGCACCAGGATGGTGCCCAAAAGGTTCACTCTTTAGTAACGACCCAAAATCAGTATGGGAGGCAGTATGAACAAACTTGCCTTTGTCAAATGTCTTCCTCAAAAAAAACTCGAATGTTCAAAGAAAATTTTAAAGAATTTTGAAAAACATAACTGGGTGTATCTAGAGCCTCCAAAAGATCAAACACAATTTTCTATATCGTCAACTTTACCTCCTGGAGCAGGAATAATCATTTCAAGCGGAGGGAGCATGGGGGGGGCTAATCTTTGTTTCCAATCAGTTGATAATCTAACTAATTCAGCTTTAGCGACAGGGAAATGGCTCGAGAGTCATGGCCTTAATCCAAAAGAATGCGTAATTCTAAATTCACTACCTTTACACCACGTTAGTGGCTTCATGCCTTGGTGGAGACATCACATTTGGGGGGCACAGCATCACTGGATTTCTCATGCTATGATGCATTCACCAATTAAACTTCATGAATTTAGCGAAGTATTAACTCATAAGTATAGACGTCCATTAATTACATCGCTAGTACCAACTCAATTATTATCTTTGATTGATAATGATTATGGTTTAAAATGGCTTCAATCTCTTGCCATTATTTGGGTTGGTGGAGCCGCAATCCCAATAGGTCTAGCTGATCAAGCAAGAAGAAAGTCTATTAATTTAGCTCCTTGTTACGGGACAACGGAGACAGTCGCGATGGTAACTTGCCTAAGTCCCAAAGATTTTCTAAAAGGAAGTAATAGTGTGGGTTATCCACTAGAAGATATTGACATAGAAATAAATAATAGAAATTTGCTAAGAATTAAGACTAGTAGAATTGCTATTGCAAAATGGCAAGGAAGTAAATTCGAGTCAATTACAAACTCAAATGGATGGTGGGAAGCGGGTGATTTGGCTACATACGTCACTCTTAATAATAAAAAAGCACTTCAAATCCTAGGCAGAAGAGATTCTGCTATCAATTCAGGTGGTGAAACGATCTTCCCAGAGGATATCGAAATGCAATTAATGACATTAATATCAAGAGAGCAAATCCCAATAAAACACCTTTTTATACTTGGAGTGAGTGACCAAAAATGGGGACAACGTTTAGTTGCTTTGATAAGGTTTAAAAATATAAAAATTAATAGATATCAAATCGTCTCACTTCTTATTGAATTAATTAAGGAATGGCAACCATCTAAAAAACCACTGCATTGGTACGATTGTCCAAAACTTGCAAGAAATATAAATGAGAAATGGGAAGTAAGTAAATGGCAAAATTGGGTAGGCTTAAATACGCCTATTAACTAAAAACTCATAACAGACTCCTCAAGCCACAAATTTATTTGTTCGGGTAATGAACATTTTTCTCTGGTAATGGGATTTATAGATACATGTTTTATCTGCGACAAACCAATTTGCTCACTTTTCTTCTCAAATTTAAAGAGAATAATAAATGAAGAATCATTTATTTTTTCTGGATATAATTTGATGTTGATAGAATCTCCCACATAAAGTGGTTGAAAATATTTTGCTTCACAATGTACGACAGGTAAAGCGACATCAAGTTGGCTTATATTTCTTTGAGTTGTAGGAAAAATATCTTTCAAAACTATTCCATATTTTTCTAAACTTTCCTCCCAAGCTTCATGACACCATCTGAATAATTGAAGAAAGTGAACTACACCAGCAGCATCTGTGTCTCCAAAACGAACTGTTCGCTTCAAACTCAACCATTCTCTTGGATTACGCTTCTCCAAAGAACCTATCTATCAACAGAGCCCATAATCACATCGATCGAACCCAGGATAGCCATTATGTCAGCGACCTTAGCTCCCTTAAGGATATGAGGAAGTATCTGCAAATTATTAGAATCAGCTGCTCTGATTTTAAACCGCCAAGGAGTTACATCATTGTTACCTTGAATAAATACTCCTATCTCTCCTTTCCCAGACTCAAGGCGTGTATATAATTCGCCATTAGGAATCTTAAAAGTTGGTGCAACTTTCTTTGCTACATATTGATAGTCAAAACCAGACATATCACCTTTCTTACCCTCAACTATCCTTTGTGCCTCAAGATTTTCTGTTGCTCCGCCAGGAATCATCTCACAAGCTTGCCGAAGTATTTTTAATGACTGTCGCATTTCTTCAATACGAACTCTATATCTTGCATAACAATCACCCTCCTTCTCACATGCAATATCCCATTCAAAATCGTCATAACATTCATAGTGATCTACCTTTCTCAAATCCCACTTGACACCTGCCGCCCGAAGCATTGGTCCAGATAGACTCCAGTTAATTGCTTGTTCTTTTCCGATAACTCCTAGACCCTCTATACGTCTACGGAAGATAGGATTATTAGTGATCAGTTTCTCATACTCATCAATTTTGGGATCAAACCAGTCACAAAAATCTTTACATTTTTCTAGCCAGCCCCAAGGTAAATCACATGCAACTCCACCAATGCGGAAATAGTTATTATTAATTAATCTTTGACCTGTTGCAGCCTCCCATAAATCGTAAATCATCTCTCGTTCTCTAAAAATATAGAAAAAAGGAGTTTGTGCCCCTACATCAGCCAAAAATGGTCCTAACCAGAGCAAATGGTTAGCAATTCTATTCAACTCAAGCATGATTGCTCTAATATAACTAGCTCTCTTAGGTACCTTTATATTTGCTAAACGCTCAGGAGCATTGACAACAATGGCTTCATAAAACATACCAGCCGCATAGTCCATGCGACTCACGTAAGGAACAAACATAACGTTTGTTCTATTCTCAGCAATTTTCTCCATTCCTCTATGCAAGTAACCAATAACTGGTTCACAATCAACCACATCCTCTCCATCAAGGGTTACGACTAATCGCAATACACCATGCATTGATGGATGATGAGGTCCAAAGTTGACCACCATTGGCTCAGTACGCGTTTCGAGCTGCGTCATTGCGCCAAACTAAATCAATGTCTAAATACTAGTGAAAACTAATGAAAGAAGGGCTATTTAGTTCGAGTTCTAACTTTAATCATGTCCCTGTAATGGGGAAAGAAATAATTCAATCACTGAAAGCATTACCAAGTGAGTTTACAAAACAAGGATTAATTATTGATGCCACACTTGGGGGAGGGGGGCATTCATCTCAAATACTAGAAAATTTCCCAGGAATTAAGATTATTGGACTTGACCAAGACCCAATAGCAAGAGAAGCAGCATCACAGAAGTTAATAAAATTCGGTTCAAGAATAGAAATAATCTCTAAAAACTTTGCAGATTTTTCACTTGATGAACAAGCTATTTGCGTCTTAGTGGATCTAGGAGTTAGCAGTCATCAACTTGATGAGCCTTCAAGAGGTTTTAGTTTTCGTTTAAATGGCCCGATAGATATGCGCATGAATCCAGAGAAGGGTTTAAGCGCAGCCGAACTCATTGAAACTCTATCTGAAGAGGATCTAGCAGATTTAATATATAAATTAGGAGAAGAAAAACGTTCTAGGCGTATTGCAAGAAAAATAAAAAATGATCTAGCAGACAATGGTCCATACACTGGGACTCAGGCTCTTTCTTATGCAATTGCTGGATGCTTCCCACCCAAGCAAAGGTATGGTCGAATTCATCCCTCGACAAGAACTTTTCAGGCTTTAAGAATAGCTGTAAATAATGAATTAGAATCGCTCGATACTTTACTTTTAAATGCTCCAAACTGGTTGCTGAAAAATGGTTTATTTATGGTAATTAGTTTTCATTCACTAGAAGATAGAAGAGTAAAAACAACTTTTAAATGTGATAAAAGATTAAAAGCACTAACTAAAAAACCCATGAGAGCAAGCTCTAAAGAAATAGAACTAAATCCAAGAAGTAAAAGTGCAAAATTAAGAATTTCTTCAAAAAGATAATTAAATCAAATTATCTTATTTCCTCAGATTATTGACTATGTTAGTAATAATTCCAACCGCCTTATTGATATCTTGTTCAGTTGTATTTCTTCCAATACTCATTCTTATTGATGCTTCTGCGTCTCTTTTACAGAGACCTATTTCCTGAAGAACATAAGAAGGCTCACCATTACTACAAGCTGAACCACTAGTACAAAAAATAAATCTCCTCAATTGACTATGCAATCTACTGCCATTAACACCAGGAAAAGAAATATTTAGATTATGAGGCAATCTTTGATCGATAGATCCATTAACTACCAATCCAGAAATATTTTTTTTTAATCCCTTAAGCAATAAGTTCCTGAAGAATAAAAGTCTCTTGTTTCTTTCCTGCTGATCATTCCTTGTTATTTCTACTGCCTTTGCAAAACCAACAATTAAAGGGACAGCAAGCGTGCCAGATCTTATTCCGCGTTCCTGGCCTCCTCCATATTGAGATGGTTCAAGAGGAACACCTTCCCTAATCACCAAAGCCCCAATACCTTTAGGACCATAGATTTTATGAGCACTCAAGCTCATCATATCTATCTGAAGTCTATCGGGATCTAAATCTAAGTATCCAAGAGCTTGAGCTGCATCAGTATGAAAAACTATTCCTTTTCTCCTACAAAAAGACCCGATTTCTGAAATAGGTTGCAAAACTCCTATCTCATTATTTGCGGCCATAACACTGACCAAAAAAGTATCTTTTTCAAAGGCTTCTGAGACTTGATCAATATTGATTAAGCCATCTTTATTCGGTTGTAATTCGGTCAAACGGAACCCTGCGTTCTTCAGTTGCCTGAGCGGATCCAAAACTGCATGATGTTCAGTTGTGATGGTAATGATATGACCAGGTTTTCCATATAGTTTTGCTTTCGCTTTTGCATGTCCAACTAAGCCTAAATTATTCGCCTCTGTTGCCCCACTCGTGAAAATTAATCTTTTTGGATTGATATTTAACCACGAAGCAATTTTTTCTCGTGATACCTCTACGGCAGCTGAAGCAAAAAGACCGGATCGATTATTAGTGTTAGATGGATTACCCCAAAACTCATTCCAATATGGCGCCATCTCCTCAACAACCCTTGCAGAGCATGGTGTTGTCGATTGAAAATCAAAAATCAAATGGTTTTTATCCATTAATTCATCCGTTAAGTTCAATAATAGAGAGGAATAAAGGTTAATATCTTTTTAAAACTCTAAAAGACTAATTTTTACTATTTATGAGTGACCAAAATCCATCACCCCAGGAAGTTTTGCAAACACCCAGACTGTTACTTGTCGATGATGAACCTGGCTTAAGAACAGCAGTTCAAGCTTATCTACAAGATGAAGGGTTTGAAGTTACAACAGCTGTAGATGGCGAAGAGGGATGGGAAAAAGCTCAAAAGATGGTACCTGATGTCATAATCAGTGACGTTATGATGCCTAGATGTGATGGTTATGGGCTTTTAAAAAGAATTAGAGAAGATGAGCGCCTTGGAGGTACTCCAGTAATATTTCTCACTGCAAAAGGCATGACTGTTGATAGAACTCAAGGATATCAAGCAGGCGTAGACGACTACATACCCAAACCATTTGATCCGGATGAGCTAGTAGCAAGAGTTAAAAATGTAGTTAAAAGGCAAGAGAGATTACTAACTGAAGCTGCCAGATTTGCTGATGCTGATGTTGGACAAATGGCCAAGCAGATCACAGAAATCAAATCCATGCTTAGCCATGGGGATAAGAGTAATTCCAGGAAAGACGATTCTATTCCTAATTTCACCCCAAGAGAGGCCAGTGTTTTGCAATTAGTTGCAGAAGGTTTAATGAATAAAGAAATTGCAAGACAATTAGAAACCTCTATCCGAAATGTAGAGAAATATGTAAGTCGTTTATTTATTAAAACTGGTACTTCTAGTAGAACAGAATTAGTTAGATATGCTCTTGAAAATCATTTAGTTACATAAATATGTTTTAGAAATTAATAATTTAATTCTTTAAGATTTCACAAACTCTATTAATTTAGAAAAATAGAAAGGAGCTTGATTTAACTTACTTTTTACCACTTTAAAGCCAGATTGTTTTGCTGCTTCAATAATCCCTTCCTCTTTTAGTGTATATGCCCTAGTGGTTTTGCTTGGTCCAGGAAATAATTGTCCTATAGCCTTCAACAGTGCAAGCAAGGGAGTATAAGGAGCAAAGCTAACAATTAATCTCTCTTCAGATAACTGACAAAGATGCTTTACCATTGCTTCAGCATCATGTTGAGGGTAATGAATAAAAACATCTAAACAAATAACTGTATTGAACGAACCTTTTAAATTCTCTAAATCAGATACTCGAAAATTTAGTTTACTTAAATCCAAACCAGCTTCCTTTGCTCTAGTTTCTGTCTCATGAATCATGGCTTCAGAAATATCACTTAAATGAATTGACTTAGCACCTAATTTCGCGAGTGGGATACTTAAGCTACCAACGCCGCATCCAGCATCACAGAAACTTTTATCCTTAATATTGTCGTAATCCTGTAGCCAAACAAGAACATCATCAACTGTCTTTTGATGACCTATTCTTATGTTTTTCTGAACTTTATTTACATCATCACTTTCACTATATATTCGATTCCATCTATCAAAACCAGTACCATTAAAATATTCAGTTACTTCGACCTTTTCATTGTTTTCAATTTTCGTAGTCATTAAATCAAGTAATTACCATTCCCCAATCTTACGCAGCAAACTGCCAAGACAACTCATGATTACAAGAATTCATTTTCCAACGAAGTAAACACTTTATATTTTTTCCAATAAGAACTGATTGTGCGGTCATTTTCTTTTGACTTAAAACCATTCGTGGAGAGATTGTGGCCATCCAAATAGCTGCGGAGGGATCATCAACCCACCTTGCTATTCTTTTACATGCTTCCAGTAAAGGCAAAGTGGAACCTGCAATTGTTTGATTTGAAAGCCTGCATAAGCCTTGTTCTACTGTTATCAAGCGATTATCCCAATTAAATAATCCATCTCCTAAGCCGTAAGCAGATATTGCATCACTTACTAAGACTATTTGTTTTGGAGCAATAATTTTTAAAAGCCTAATCATATCTGAATGAACATGAATACCATCTGCGATTAGCCCAAGAAAGACATCATCTCGTCTAATAGCTGCTCCAATAGGACCAATAGCTCGATGATGCAAACCTTTCATTGCGTTAAAGGTATGTGTAATCATGCTCACACCATTATTAAAAGCTTTCATCGCTAAATCAAAATCAGCGGACGAATGCCCCAAAGAAACTACAATGTTTAATTCTCTTAAACGAGAGATCAACTCAAAAGAACCCTTTAATTCTGGAGCCAGTGTCATTAATGCTATGTCGTTCTCAAATTCGTTAATCATCTCATTTAAGGCAGAAAGACTTGGCTTACAAATACTTTTAAGTTCATGAGCACCAGAATATAATTCAGATAAGAAAGGTCCTTCCATATGAGCACCCAGAAGTCGACATCGATTTATTGATTTGTATTTACGAGTTTCCTTTAAGACTTTCATTCCCAATTGAAATTGATCTATGGAGCAACTAACAAAAGTAGGGCAAATCCCTTCTACTCCATCAAGCCAAAGTCGATCTAAAAACTTCACTAATTTAGGTATTTCATTAAAAGTTAAATCTGTAAATGAAATCCCTAAACCTCCATTAATTTGAAGATCTATAGCTCTTGGACTTAGCCAATCACCACACCAGTCTTCATCATAATTTGATTCCTTGTTGGAACTTTTATAAATGGAACTAATGATTCCATCTTCGTCTAAGACTAATGAATATAAATTATTTTGATTTTCATCGTCATCTACCTGAGGTAATTTTATGTTAATAAGTTTCCTCATTTCTTAAAAACTAAAAATAATTACTGCACAATTCATGAATAATTGGCATTATGAATAGTGAAATTTGTAGAAATTGAAAATTGTCTTTAACCGAAGCTAATACATTAAAGCAAGTAGCAGTAGTGATGGGTAGTGATTCAGATCTTAAAACTCTTCAACCTGCAGTAGAAATCCTAGATCAATTTGGAATAAGAAATGAAGTAAGGATCTTATCTGCCCATAGGACTCCAAAAGAAATGATGGATTTTGCCCAAATGGCAGAATCGAATGGTTATGGAGTAATAATTGCTGGGGCTGGAGGAGCTGCTCATCTACCTGGAATGGTCGCATCTTTTACGACTCTTCCAGTAATCGGCGTTCCAGTTAAAAGTAAGGCACTTTCAGGAATAGATTCTATGTATTCAATTTTGCAAATGCCCTCAGGTATACCTGTCGCAACAGTTGCAATTGACGGGGGACTAAATGCTGGCCTTTTAGCTACTCAAATTTTAGCAATTAATAATATTGAATTAAAAAATAAATTAAAAATCTACCGATCTCATTTACATGATCATGTCACAGAAAAAGATAAGTCAATTAAAGAAATGGGTTCTAAAAAGTATCTAGATAAAATGTAATAATATAACACTAATTATTTGTTAACTAAGACATTTTTGAAATAATTTCTTGATTAACAAGAAAATTAGTAACTATATCTACACATTCATCAATCG
Source organism: Prochlorococcus sp. AG-402-P18 (assembly GCA_003216275.1). Classification (GTDB taxonomy): domain Bacteria; phylum Cyanobacteriota; class Cyanobacteriia; order PCC-6307; family Cyanobiaceae; genus Prochlorococcus_B. The sequence continues at coordinate 58,511 of QCJC01000008.1, forward strand.
CCATTTTTCCAGTATCAATTTTCAATTCAGGAGACTGAGGCTCTTCATAGGGACTTGAGATACCTGTAAAGTCTTTGATCTCTCCTTTTCTTGCCTTTGCATATAGTCCTTTTGTATCTCTTGTTTCACAAATATCTAAATCAGCCGCACAAAATATTTCTATAAAATCATTTTCCCCAACCAATGCTCTTGCATTATCGCGATCAATTCTAAATGGTGATACAAATGCAGTTAAAACTATTATTCCAGCGTCAAGAAAAAGTTTAGAGACTTCTCCTATTCTTCTAATGTTTTCTTCTCTATCAAGGTCAGAGAATCCCAAGTCTTTACATAATCCATGCCTGATGTTGTCACCATCTAACAAATAAGTTGAATAACCATTTTTATGAAGAGCTACATTAACCGAGTTGGCTAATGTACTTTTCCCTGACCCAGATAAACCTGTAAACCAAAGTATTGAACTCCCATGTCCTCTTTGCTGAGATCGAGCAGCTCTATCAACTGAGGATTGATGCCAAACTATATTGGTGGATTTTGCTAGAGGACTTTTAGAATTCTGTTCCATGAAATCAGATTAATTGGTTCTATTCTCCATCTTGATAGACACAATGTGTTTTACCCCCCACTCTGTTTTGGCCTAAAACCCTCTTTAACAAGAAAATCATGAGCTTTAAATATTTGATCTCCTTGCAACTCCAAAGAATCTCCCTTCACTGTTCCCCCTGTTCCACAAGCCATTTTCAGATTCTTTAGAAGTTTTTTCGCCTCTACTTGACTTAATTGCAATCCTTTTATGACAGTAACAAGTTTTCCTTTTTTTCCAGAGCGAGTTCTTTCTAAACGAACTTGTCGCTTTCCTTTAGGTGCAACACTATTCTGAGTATCATTCTCTATTGTCTTAATAGGATCATTAAATTCACTCCAGCCTCCTTTAGACATCTTCTTGATTTTTGGCTGATAACTATTTTCTCAATCTAAGGTGACAGGTACACTCCACACTCAATTTACAGATTCGGAGCTATCTCCAATAACAAGGCCAAATGCTCTTGGACGTTTTGGGCGATACGGTGGGCAATATGTTCCTGAAACTTTAATACCTGCCCTTATTGAATTAGAAAAAGCGGCGAAGGAAGCATGGCAGGATTCTTTATTCAATTCAGAACTCAATCATTTACTAAAAACTTATGTAGGAAGATCCACGCCTCTATATGAAGCTAAAAGATTAACTGAGCATTATAGAAAAACAGCATTAAAAGGTCCACGTATTTGGCTTAAAAGAGAAGACTTAAACCATACTGGTGCTCATAAAATAAATAATGCACTTGGACAAGTACTTCTAGCGATAAGAATGGGGAAAAAAAGAATTATTGCGGAAACCGGAGCTGGGCAACATGGAGTTGCGACTGCGACAGTCTGCGCCCGATTTGGGTTGCAATGCGTTATCTACATGGGTAAAGAGGATATGCGCAGACAAGCTTTAAACGTATTCAGGATGCAATTGCTTGGGGCTACTGTTAAACCAGTCACGAATGGTACTGCCACCCTTAAAGATGCGACAAGCGAAGCCATTCGTGATTGGGTTACTAATGTTGAAACAACCCACTACATACTTGGATCAGTTGCAGGGCCACATCCATATCCAATGTTGGTGAGAGATTTCCATGCAGTTATTGGAGAAGAAGCAAAGCAACAATGTAAAGAAGCCTTTGGGAGATCTCCGGATGTACTTTTAGCTTGCGTTGGAGGCGGCTCAAATGCAATGGGTCTTTTTCATCCTTTTGTAGAAGATAAAAGTGTTCGAATGATTGGAATTGAAGCTGCTGGAGATGGAGTAGAAACTGGTCGTCATGCAGCAACAATTACTGAAGGAACAATAGGAGTTCTTCATGGTGCAATGAGTCTATTGCTACAGGACAAAGATGGACAAGTGGAAGAGGCACATTCTATTAGCGCAGGTCTTGATTACCCAGGTGTTGGGCCAGAACATAGTTACTTAAAAGAAATTGGGCGTGCTGAATATGCTGCGGTGACTGATACTGAAGCAATAGAAGCTTTGCAATTAGTTAGTCAATTAGAAGGTATAATCCCTGCACTTGAAACTGCCCATGCATTTGCCTATCTAGAAAAACTTTGCCCAACGCTTGATCATGATTCAGAAGTTGTAATTAACTGCTCTGGCAGAGGAGATAAAGATGTAAATACAGTTGCAGAAAAATTAGGCTCAACAATATAAATTTAAAATCCTATTAATACCTTGGAACAGATTGATCCACATCTCTACTCCAAGCGTCTATTCCACCCACAAGATTCAAAACACTTTTACTTATACCTTTTTCTAATAGCCAGCTGCCAAAATGCAGGCTTCTCACACCTGCATGACATAGAACAACAATGGTTTGATCCTTAGGTAACAATTCTTCGATTTTTTCTGACCAGTTTGAAGCCTTACTTAAAGGTAGATGTAATACTGAGAAAGTAAATGATGCAATAGCAATTTCATTATCCTCCCTAACGTCTATAATGAATGGTTTTTCAGAAGAATTATCTTCTAACAATTTCTTTAATTCTGTTGGGGATATATCTAAAGGAATATGCTGATTCATAAATAAAAGACAAGCCATAAATTAAACTTTCCCATATCTAAGCTCAGAAAGTACACAAATGCAGAAATTATAAACAATGAAATCGCGTTTATCGTATTTTTTAATATCTGGAATAATACTTTTATCCATTTTTGTAGGGATATTAATTTGGCGTAATAATAACCTTCAGGTGATTCCTAAAATCAATGAGAAAGGATTTAATACTCCAATTTCATCAAAATATATACCGACAAATGCTAATCTAATTTTACATTGGAAAATCAATCCAACCAAACTTCCAAATTATTTAGAAAATTCTCAAGGCAAAATAAATAAAAATATTACAACTAAAAAAATTGCTTTCATCAGAGATTCTTCCTTCCAATTAATCAGCCTTGATTTCGCAAAAGATCTATCAAAATGGGCAGGCGATTATGGCAGCTTTGCAGTTTTTGATACAAATAATCAGTCTCTTAATGATTGGCTAATGGTTTTAGAAATAAATAAAGATGAAAATATTGAAGAAGTTTTAGAATCAATTTCTTACCCAAAACAAATAGATGAGGAGATGAAATCTAGTTATAAATTAAATATCTCAAAATCAAAAATAATTGAAAAAAAAATTAATTCAAATAAATCAATATATTTTTCGACTGAAAAAAATTATATTTTAATAGCATCAAATCAAAAAATAATAGAATCATCAATAAAGCAATCAAAAGTTAATGCAATAGATACGAAAGAAAATTATAAAGAGATGCAATTAAAAGATAATCTTAATGATGGTATTTTTTTATTGGAAATCTCTCCAAAGAAAATTTTCGATATAATAGGTCAAAAGAAAGATCTATTTGAATTAAATAAATCAAAAAAATTGATTTCGTCAATAAATTTAAATCAGAATAATCTGATTATAGAAGGAGTTCTCTCTTATGAGAATAGAAGTCAAAGTGCAATTAATGAGCTTAATTATGATTTAATTGATATCGAAAAAGAGTTTAAATCATTTGATAACTTTATATTAATTGACAACCCTAAACAATATTATGCAAATAAAGCTATTCATCCATATAAAAAATTAATAGCTTCTCTTATTAAAAATTCAACAACAACTGATTATTCTAAACTTTTCAAGATAATTCTCGAAAACACCCAAGGAAATCTAATTTGGATTAAGAATAAAGATTGGTTAGTCTTAACTAACAAAAATGATATAAACAAAAAAAAGATAAATGATATTCTAAAAAAAGATAACTTTTTAAATTCTTCTCTTGATTTTAAAAACAAAAAACTTGAGATTTGGTCAAAAATAACTACAAATAATAATGAAGAATATGAGATAAAAGATAATATTGAGGCCATTGTTCAAGAAAATGAAAATGAATATATATGGAGTAAAAGACTGGTATCTATTCCAACTTTTTTCAACAACAAATACTTACAAGATAATATAGTTATAGAACAGGAAAAAGACGGTATTAACCATTTTGATGATTCTATAAGAATACACTTGGGAAAGGAGAAAACAGAAGTACTTCTAAATAATTTTTATCCCTATATCTTACTTAGGACGATGCTTGGAAATGAATTCGAATCACCAAAAGCTATTGATATATCTGTTTCGGTTCCTACAATTAATTATCCAGACTTCATTAAATTCAAAGTCAACTTACAAACAAGTTGAAAGTACTATATTTTCCAGCTAGGTTAATTCAATAAAATGAAATTCAATTTAAAATTATTTCACTGGAGCTAAAGCCATAGATAACGAACAAAAAACAACTAATTTGATTCTAAAGCCAGGACTGGAGGGAGTTCCTGTAACCAAATCAGGAATATGTGAAATCAATGGGACAGAAGGAACGCTTAACTACAGAGGTTATCCAATATCTGAGCTTGCAAAGAAAAGTAGTTTTCTAGAAACTGCCTTTCTATTGATTTGGGGAGAACTTCCTACTGCAAATGAGCTTCAAAGATTTGAAGAAGAAGTTCAAATGCATAGACGAGTAAGTTTTCGAATTAGAGATATGCTTAAATGTTTCCCTGAATCGGGGCATCCAATGGATGCTCTTCAAGCCAGTGCAGCATCATTAGGCCTCTTTTACTCTAGAAGAGCAATTGATGATCCGAAATATATTTACGACGCAGTTGTGAGATTGATTGCAAAAATTCCAACTATGGTTGCTGCTTTTGAGCAAATAAGAAAAGGAGATGATCCTATTCAACCCCAAGATGATTTGCCTTATTCATCAAATTTCCTCTATATGCTCACTGAGAGGGAACCCAATCCTCTTGCAGCAAGAGTTTTCGACCGGTGCTTAATACTTCATGCTGAGCATAGTCTAAATGCAAGTACTTTCAGTGCAAGAGTAACTGCAAGCACATTGACAGATCCATATGCTGTGGTTGCTTCTGCTGTAGGGACATTGGCAGGACCTCTTCATGGAGGCGCCAATGAGGATGTGATAGCAATGTTGGAAGAAATTGGAGCCCCAGACAAAGCCTCATCATTTCTTAATGATGCAATTACAAAAAAAAGGAAAATAATGGGCTTTGGTCATAGGGAATATCGTGTCAAAGACCCAAGAGCAACAATTTTGCAAAACTTCGCAGAAGAACTTTTTTCAGAATTTGGCAAAGATGAAATGTATGAAGTAGCCAAAACACTTGAAGAAGAAGCTATTACCAGGCTAGGGGCAAAAGGTATATTCCCAAATGTTGACTTTTATTCAGGACTAGTTTATCGAAAGCTTGGAATTCCTCGCGATCTTTTTACTCCAGTGTTTGCCATTTCAAGAGTTGCTGGTTGGTTGGCTCACTGGAGAGAACAACTAGGAGCTAATAGAATTTTCAGACCATCACAAATTTATGAAGGCGCAAAAGTAAGAAATTGGAAACCTCTTGAAAGCAGATAATTTGAAATTTATTTTTTCTAATTTTAAATTACTAAAAAATTCCACTAATCTAATATCAGATCACATATAAGAAGTGAACTCAGGTATAGATCTTGAAATGAGTTTTACTCAAGGTGTCCAAAACCTTGGGTTATCACAAGAGTTAGCCCATCTACTATGGATACCTCTCCCAATGCTTTTAGTATTGATAGCAGCTGTTATAGGAGTATTAGTAACAGTTTGGCTTGAAAGAAAAATTTCTGCTGCAGCTCAACAAAGAATTGGTCCAGAATATGCTGGGGCATTGGGTATTCTTCAGCCCATGGCAGATGGTTTAAAACTTTTAGTAAAAGAAGATATTATTCCAGCAAGGGCAGACAGTTTACTTTTCACAGTTGGACCAATACTAGTTTTAGTTCCTGTAATTCTCTCGTGGTTAATTGTTCCATTTGGTCAAAATCTTTTAATTAGTAATGTTGGTATAGGTATCTTTTTATGGATTGCTCTTAGCAGCATTCAACCTATTGGTCTACTGATGAGTGGGTATTCATCAAATAATAAATATTCTTTACTAGGTGGACTTAGAGCTGCAGCTCAATCAATTAGTTATGAGATTCCACTAGCTCTAGCGGTTTTGGCAGTAGTAATGATGAGTAATTCATTGAGTACTGTTGACATAGTTGAGCAACAAAACACTGCTGGTTTTCTTAGCTGGAATATATGGCGACAACCAGTAGGTTTTATTATTTTTTGGATCTGTGCATTAGCCGAATGCGAGAGACTCCCTTTTGATTTACCTGAAGCCGAAGAAGAGCTTGTCGCTGGTTATCAAACTGAATATGCAGGCATGAAATTCGCTCTGTTTTACTTGGCTGGATATATAAACCTTGTACTATCAGCTTTACTTGTTTCCGTTCTTTATTTAGGAGGCTGGGGCTTTCCTATATCCATCGATTGGTTTTCGTCTTTAATTGGAATATCAATTGATAATCCATTAGTTCAAATTACTGCTGCATCATTAGGAATTGTTATGACAGTTCTCAAGGCATATTTGTTGGTTTTTTTAGCAATCTTATTGAGATGGACTACTCCTAGAGTTCGAATTGATCAATTACTTGATTTAGGCTGGAAGTTTCTTTTACCTATTTCTTTAGTCAATTTACTTGTAACTGCTTCACTTAAATTGGCATTTCCCATGACATTCGGTGGATAAAAGAAAAGCAACACAATCAATCTCTTTACTGGGTAAAACTACCTACATTTACTTGAAAAAAATTGTAGAATGATTAATGTACTTATAGGCCGCCGGCAATAAATTCAACATGCTTGGTTTCCTTCAAAAAGTTGCAGACTACACTCAAGACGCAGTTAGTGCAGCTAAATATTTAGTTCAAGGATTAGGGGTTACGTTCGACCATATGCGACGTAGGCCAGTAACTGTTCAGTATCCATATGAAAAACTAATCCCTTCTGAACGTTATAGAGGAAGAATTCATTATGAATTTGATAAGTGTATTGCTTGCGAAGTCTGCGTAAGGGTATGCCCAATTAATCTTCCAGTAGTTGATTGGGTAATGAATAAAGAAACCAAGAAAAAAGAATTAAGAAATTATTCCATTGATTTTGGTGCTTGTATTTTTTGTGGAAATTGTGTTGAGTACTGTCCTACCAATTGCTTATCCATGACTGAAGAATATGAACTCGCTTCATTTGATAGACATAGTCTTAACTACGATAATGTTGCGCTTGGAAGACTTCCAACAAGCGTAACTTCCGATCCATCAGTGCGACCTCTGAGAGAATTAGCTTACTTACCCGAAGGCATAATGGATCCTCACGAACTACCAGATAACCAAAAAAGAGCTGGCCTTCTTCCAACTCAAGTTCTGGAAGAACTCAAAAAAGTAAAACTGGAAGAAGAAAATAATAGTTCTAAAGATATTGCTCCCACTAAAATAAATTCTAATAATTAATGAACATCGCTTACTCTACTGAATTAATTTGCTTTTTAATTCTTAGTGCTGTCATAATTTCTGGAAGTCTGGCAGTTGTCTTATTAGAAAATATTGTTTACTCAGCATTTTTATTGGGCGGAGTATTTATGGCGGTATCAGGTTTGTATCTATTACTAAATGCCAGTTTTGTTGCCGCAGCACAAATACTTGTTTATGTAGGAGCTGTAAATGTGTTGATATTGTTTGCAATAATGTTGGTTAATAAAAAAGAAAAGTTAAAACCAATTGAAGGCCTTAAAACACGTAAATTAATATCAGGTGCGATTTGTGGAGGACTATTAGTTTTATTATTACGCGTAAGCATAACTACAAAATGGAACTTACCTGGACCATCTTCTATTGGTGAAGAAGCCACCGAAAGAATAGGCGAACATTTATTTACTGATTATTTATTACCTTTTGAACTAGCCTCAATTTTATTATTAATGGCAATGATTGGTGCAATTGTTTTAGCAAGAAGAGATATTTCAATGCCAACAAATAAGATTGATAATTTAAAGAATGAAAAGTCTTTAATTGATAAGAAAATACCTCTCCTATCTGAAAATAGTTTAAAGTGAAATCAACTAATTGTTTAAACATAAACTATTGATATGTTATTTAATTCTATTGGCCCAGTTCCACTTCAAGCGTATCTAATAGTTGCTGCATTTCTTTTTTGTACAGGTGTATGGGGATTAATAAATAGTCGGAATGCTGTTCGTGTGTTAATGAGTATAGAATTGATGTTAAATGCAGTAAATATCAATCTAATGAGTTTTTCATCTTATATAGACGGCTCAATTATCAGAGGTCAAGTATTCTCTATTTTTGTTATTACCGTGGCAGCAGCTGAGGCAGCTGTTGGCTTAGCAATACTACTTTCATTATATAGAAATAGAGTTACAATCGATATGGAAAGCTTCAATCTACTTAAATGGTAGATGTAATTAATGACATCAAATCTGATCTTGATCTTATATAGATCAGATAGCAATTCTGCATATCAAGAAACCTTAAAATGTAAGAGAATAATCGAGGATTATGGTAAAAAGGTTTTAATTTTAGAGATAAGTTTAGAAACAAATAATCTCAGTAAACTAATTTCAATATCTGAGATCTTACCAGAAATAGCTATTGTCTTAGGAGGTGATGGAACGGTTCTAAGGGCAGCACGATATTTATCTCCCTTAAAAATACCAATTTTAAGTTTTAATGTTGGCGGAAATCTAGGATTTTTGACACATGATCGTCATATCTTAAAGCAAGAGAACTTCTGGGAAAGAGTTTCAACTAATAGCTTCAATATTCAAAAAAGAATGATGCTTGAGGCCACAGTATTTACTACAAATAATAATAATGAAAAGACAATAAAGAAATCATTTTTTGCACTAAATGATTTTTATTTTAGATCTTTCACAGATGAAATAGCTCCTATTTGTTGCCTCGAACTTGAAATAGATAATGAAGCCGTTGGCAAATACAAAGGAGATGGACTTATCTTCTCAACACCAACAGGTTCTACTGCTTACGCAATGGCAGCAGGAGGCCCAATACTTCATCCTTCGTTGGATGCAATTATAGTAAGCGCTATTTGTCCTATGAGCTTGGCAAGTAGACCAATTGTAGTCCCTTCTGAATCTCAATTAGTTATAAAACCAATAAAAGAAAAGAAGCAAAAAATCAAATTATGGTTAGATGGTTCTAGTGGATGTCTAATTGAGCCCAATGATACATGCTTAATCAAGAAATCTAATCATTCAACTTCAATAATTATATTAGATGAAAATCTTTCTTATTATAAAACAATTACTCAGAAACTTCATTGGGCAAGTAGCTTAAATGAGGTGATTAAATCATAAATTATGGGGATCGAAATCGAAAGAAGATTCTTAGTAGAGCATGAAGAGTGGAGAACGCAAGCAATACTTAGTGAAAAATTCAAACAGGGCTATTTAAATACAAATCAAGACGAATGGGTTGTAAGAGTAAGGCTTATAGGAGTTAATAAAGCTTTTCTAACATTAAAAGCTTCTTTTGATGGGTTTATAAATCATGAATTTGAATATCAAATACCTATTACAGATGCTATTGAGTTATTAAACTTATCAAAATATAAAATCATTAAAACTCGATATCAACTAACAATCCATGGAAAAAACTGGGTCGTCGATTCTTTTGAAGGTTTAAACAAATCGTTAACCATAGCTGAAATAGAATTAAAATCTGATTTAGAGGAATTTATAGTCCCATCATGGTGCGGTCAAGAGATAACTGGGATAAAGTCACTAAGTAATGCATCCCTTGCAAAAATACCTATCTCAAAGTTGTCAATAAAAGATCGACTCAAAGATAAAGATCGCAAACAAAATGGCAATCCGTCCTTTAGATTGTCTTTATAATCCTCGCTGGGAATGGCCAGTAGCTATGCAATCTTTGCAGGAGGTATGACTTGTATGGTCTTTATGATACAGAAGGAATCCTTCGCTTCACTTGTACTGACAAGGAAGCTTGCATGGCATATGCAAAGTTATTTGATTTGTCATCAATTGAATTTTCCCTTATGCCCTTGTCAGAAACTAATGAAGAAGATACTAATTAGATTTTTTATGATGGATTCTCATCTGGTAGTGAACAACAATTAAAACCATCCCGACATATTTTTCCATGATCCATTGCCCAATTCAACAAAGCAACTCTATTTTTTGAACCTGTTTTGGTGAACATATTGCTCACATGATTATCAACTGTTCTTTTGCTAATTGTAAGTTTTTCAGCAATTTCCTGATTAGTGAGGCCATCTGCTACTAATCCAATAATCTCCATTTCCCTCGCCGAGAGTCCCATATTGGAAGAATTGGCGATCTCTCCTGTAAACATTCCCCTCACTCTCAACTCATTAATTAATACTACTTAGATTAGGGCCTTTAATCACCGATAGTAATTATCTAGTAAAAAAGACATGTGAAATCTAAACTTCAAAATCGACTCGAATCAGGCTTGCCAGTCATTACAGCTGAGATCATGCCTCCTAGGGGAGGAGATTCGGCCTTGGCGCTATCAAAAGCCCTGGCTTTGAGTGAACTTGTCCATGGCTTTAACGTTACAGACGGTAGCCGAGCAATCATGAGAATGAGCAGCCTAGCCTTATGCAAGCTGCTTTTAGAAGCGAATCTTGAACCCATCCTTCAATTATCTTGTAGGGATAGAAATCGAATCGCATTACAAGCTGAATTACTTGGAGCACATGCTTTAGGCATCAAAAATGTCCTTTGTTTAACAGGCGATCCAGTGCGCGTTGGAGACCAATTTGAAGCCAAATCAGTCCAAGACTTAAACTCAATAGAACTTATTAAGCAAGTTACATCACTTAACAAAGGATTAGATCCAGTATCAGGTTTTTTACCCGATGGGCGAATTGATTTATTCGCTGGAGCTGCTGCAGATCCAAGTTGCAGAGGCTTTAACGGCTTAAAAAGAAGAATAGAACTGAAAAAAGAGGCAGGAACAAATTTCCTTCAAACTCAAATGGTGATGGATTCAGAAATACTTGAACGTTTTTGTAAGAATATTACTGAGCCAATCAAACTTCCTGTTTTGGCTGGTGTTTTTCTACTGAAATCAGCTAAAAATGCTGAATTTATTAATCGAGTAGTTCCTGGAGCATGTATCCCTCAAAAAATTATTTCAAGACTTGAGAATTCCAAAAACCCAATTGATGAAGGTATATCAATTGCTGCAGAACAAGTGAAAAGTTTCCTTAAAATAGCTCAAGGTGTTCACATTATGGCAGTTAAAGCAGAACAACAAATACCGATGATTTTAGATAGAGCAGAGATCAATTAGTAGTTCCAATAAGATCCGTGCCTAATAACTCAGCCATTGCTTTTTGCTGAGGTGATGGCTCTCCTAAATCTTGTCGACGAGCATCTGTTATTAACCAATCCAAAGCAGCCTCTTGTAAATCGAAATGATCACCTTCTTTGCCAACGCAATATCTACCAAAAACCAACTTCTCAACAAGTTGTACTCCTGATCCAATTAGTGAATAATCAAAAATTATTGAATTATCAATTGTTGCTCCTTCACAAATGCAACAACTTGGACCAATCATAGAAGGGCCGATAATAGTAACTCCATCTTCTATCCTTGTCATTCCTCCTACATATATTGGGCCTTGCACGTTAATTTTATCCCAATTTGCGGCAACATTTAAACCTGTATAAATCCCAGGCCTAACTTGCTTTCCAGGTATTTCAACCTGACGAACATGTCCTTTAAGAACATTTCTAATTGCTCTCCAATAATCAGGTACTTTACCAATATCAACCCATTCAAAATCCATGGGCAAAGCAAAAAAAGGAGCTCCTTCGTCTACAAGTTTCGGAAATAAATCTGAACCGATATCAAAGGGTTTTCCAGAGGGAATATAATCAAAAATTTCTGGCTCAAATAAATAGATTCCTGTATTAATTGTATCCCCTAATGCGTTGTCTATACTGGGTTTTTCTTGAAAAGCTTTAACACGATCTTCTTCGTCAGTTACAACAACTCCATAACTGCTAACTTGGTCTTTGGAAACTCGTTTAGTAATTAAACTAGCCAGGGCACCTTTTGCTTTATGTCGTTTAACAGCCTCAGTTAAGTCCAAATCTATTAATGCATCTCCGCATAAAACTACAAACGTATCATCAAAAAATTTTTGAAAATCTTGTATTTTTTTTAGTCCACCCGCTGAACCAAGTGCATCTCCAATTAATTCTCCATCTTCAATACGACCTTCAAAGCTATAAGCAATTTCCACTCCAAACCTTTGACCATCTCGAAAATAATTCTCGATTTCTTCAGCCAAATGAGAAACATTGACCATTACCTCAGTAAAACCATGCTCCTTAAGTAGTTCCAACAGAAACTCCATAACAGGTTTCTGAAGGATAGGAATCATTGGCTTTGGAATCACATGAGTGATTGGCTGAACTCGGGTTCCCTTCCCAGCCGCCAGGATCATCGCCTTCATAGGCGCATTAACCGAAGCTAAGTAAAGCCAACATAGACTCCAGACTCCTCAAAGAGCTAAGCAGCAGCCGGCGAGCCATCTGTCACGTCTAATGATTCAAGAGGAAGTTGAGCGACCATTCCAGGTGACAAAAGCCTCTTTAAGGCTATGGGAGAAAATAAAGATCCTTTTTGATCAATCTCCACCTTGCCCTGCGAACATAAAAACAATAATGCCCAAAACACACCAACTCTATCTGTATCCAAGTCTTTAGATGCTGAAGCTTCTCTCCATTTCTCAACTAATAACTCAAAATCAACCCAATGCAAAGCCTGTTCCCAACCATTTATAAAAATTGCCAAAGCAGCTGTCGTCTCAGGTAGTTTTTCTCTATGGGCAAGAGATGACACTTGAGCAATCACTTCTCTATCACTTAATCTTTTTTGACGCAGCCTTCTACGATTATTCAACTCATCATTTTTCAAAGTTTCAGCAATATTCTCAAGCTGGTTTATTAATTCTCCAAGAGTAACTGGTCTTCTAAATGGCGGTGGTGCAACAGGCCTTCTATAAAGATGTTTTTCTGGGCGTAAAGGCAATTGAAAACTTTCATCTAACCAACCTTGCTCTCCAAAGCCAAAGTCAGGTTCTTCCTCAACTTCTGTTTCAATAGGAAACATTTCTGACTCAAGTACCTCAGCTTTTAATCCAACCAATACAGAAGCAGCTAAAAAAGCCTCACTACTTTGAGCAAGATCAATTTCATAACTTCCACCATTTTGCCTGAGATGATTTGACATCCTCTTTGGCACTTCAATGCGTTGTTTAAGTTGATCAAGGAAACCATCTACTACTGGGATAACATCAACATCCCATGGGTCTATATCCCCTCTTTCAGCAGCATCTTGTAATAGACGAATTGCAAATCTAGCTCCAGAATCTGCAGTTTGAGTTAAAAGATCAACTGGCAAAGAGAACTAAGAATCTAAAAGCAAGTTATCTCTTTAATCAAATAAATGCCAGGTAAAAAAATATTTTCAATCTAAAAGAGGTGCTTCCATAGTCCCAATGGATAAATGAGGTGCGCTAATAAGTGTTGATTGATCACTTCTGATTCTCTCAACAGCTAACAAATCTCTTTTAACCAATCCATCAATTGACGAGATATATGTATCAGTCATGATTTTTGGATAAAGACCGATACCAATTATTGGAACTAATAAACAGGCGATGATATAAATCTCTCTAGGTTCTGCATCTACTAACTTAGCTTTAGATATTAACTTTGCATTTTCTTTACCGAAGAAAATTTCTCTAAGCATCGACAATAGATATATAGGTGTCAGAATCACTCCAATTGCTGCTAATGATGCAATTACAATCCTAAAAGGAAGGGTATAAACTTCATCGGTTACAAAGCCAACAAATACCATTAATTCAGAGATAAATCCACTCATACCAGGTAAAGCAAGAGATGCAAAAGCACATGCTGTCCACAAAGCAAACATAATTCTCATATTTTGGCCAATACCGCCCATTTCATCTAATTGAAGCGTATGTGTGCGGTCATAAGTTGCTCCTACAAGGAAAAACAAACTTGCACCGATTAGACCATGGCTAACCATTTGTAACATTGCTCCGCTAGTTCCTAGCGAACTAAAACTTCCTATACCGATCAATACAAAACCCATATGACTTATGGAGCTATAAGCAATTTTCCTTTTTAAATTTCTTTGAGCAAAAGAAGTAAGAGCGGCGTAGATAATATTGACCACCCCAAGAACAATTAACAATGGTGCGAATTGAGCATGTGCATCAGGTAGCAATTGAGCGTTAAATCTCAAAAGAGCATATCCACCCATCTTCAATAATATTCCTGCTAAAAGCATATGTACTGGAGCAGTGGCCTCTCCATGCGCATCTGGCAACCAGGTATGAAGAGGAACAATAGGAAGTTTGACGCCAAATGCTATTAGCAATCCTGAATAACAAAGCAACTGAAACCCTCTACCAAAGTTTTGCTGAGCTAAATGGGTATAACCAAAATCTGGTATACCTCCTCCTTGAAAGAAACCCATTGCAAGTGCAACAAGAAGAATGAATAACGAACTTCCAGCTGTATAGATAATAAATTTCGTAGCTGCATATTGCCTCTTTTTTCCGCCCCAGATTGCAAGGAACAAATAGACTGGGAATAACTCCAATTCCCAAGCAAGAAAGAAAAGCATCATATCTTGAACGGCAAAAACAGCTATCTGGCCACCATCCATTGCGAGGATTAAAAAGAAAAATAATTTTGGTTTATAGCTAACTGGCCATGCCGCTAAAACGGCTAGAGAAGTTATGAAACTTGTCAGCAAGATCAATGGCATAGACAAACCATCTGAACCAACAGACCAAGTCAATCCAAGATCAGGGAGCCAACTAACTTTTTCGTATAATTGCAACCCTTCTAGATTTGGATCAAAACCTTTAAAGTAAGCCGCAACAGTAATTAAAAAAGTAATTAAAGCAATTATTAGTGCATACCATCTAACTTCTTTCCCCTCGCCTTTGTCTGGAATAAAAGGAACAATTAATGACCCAACGATGGGAAACAATATTGACAAACTTAGCCAAGGGAAATCTGATGGAATTGGCTCAGAAATTAGCATTGTTCCTAGGTTCAAACTTGTATTTAGAGCGAATTCCAAGACTCGAAATTAATCGCCACTTTTTGAGTTTAGAAATTATGCGATTATTGGCATCCTCTAGATAGGGGATGAAACACACAGTTGAAAAAATTATGTAAAAGTTATGCTCCTACAACTCCAAAGAGAGCAACCAGAGCAATTACCCCTCCAAAAACAATCAATGCATAAAACTGAGCTCTTCCAGTCTCAAAATATTTGAGTCCCTCCCCACTCCCAAGAGTCAATAAACCAGTCAGATTTACAACACCATCAACAACTTTGGCATCTACCTCAAGTACTTCTCTTGCAAGTTTTCTACTACCCTTAACAAAAATCCTGTCGTTTATATCGTCTAGATACCATTTGTTCTGCAGAAATGAATTGATTTCAGGGTAATTTTTGGAAAGTGAAACACCAAGATCAAGCCTTTTTAAGTAGTAAGTTAAGACTGCCAATAAGATTCCTCCAGAGGAAATAGCTACCGAAGCAATTGCAAGAGGCAAAAATTCTCCCCAACTAAACTTTTCTGCCGCTTCAATAGCCTCCTGAGGATCTAATAAATTCGCAAAGATGCTGTTCCAAGGGACTCCGATAAATCCAATTAAGACAGAAGGAATTGCCAAGACTGCCAAGGGAAATGTCATAGGCCATGCAGATTCATGTATCTTCCCAATTTCATGATCTTCATGATCTTCATCTTTTTCTTTACCAGCTAAAGCAAGCAAGGAAAGCTGCATTTCTTGATCTTCTCCTCGAAATTCACCTTCAAAAGTAAGAAAATATAGACGGAACATATAAAAAGCTGTCATCCCTGCAGTTAAAAAACCAATAAACCAAAGTATGGGAAAACTATTAAAAGCTTGACCTAGAATTTCATCTTTACTCCAAAAGCCTGCTAGAGGTGGAATGCCACTAATGGCAATACAACCAATGAAGAAAGTTATTGCTGTAATAGGCATTTTTTCACGGAGGCCTCCCATTAATCTCATGTCTTGAGCAAGAATTGGTTCATGACCAACCACCTCCTCCATTGCATGAATAACTGATCCTGAACCAAGGAACAACATGGCCTTAAAACAGGCATGAGTAACAAGATGAAACATGCCCGCAACCGGCGCTCCACATCCCATTGCAAGCATCATGTATCCAAGTTGCGAGACTGTGCTGTAAGCCAATCCTTTTTTTAAATCCATTTGTGTCAAAGCTATCGACGCACCTAAAAAACAAGTAACAGTTCCAATAATTGCAATAAATAATCCAACAAAAGGGAACTGGCTAAACAAAGGATCAAGCCTTGCTACTAAAAAAACACCCGCTGCAACCATTGTTGCTGCATGAATTAGCGCAGATATGGGGGTTGGTCCTTCCATCGCATCAGGTAGCCAGACATGAAGCGGAAATTGTGCAGACTTTGCCATTGGTCCCATGAAGACCAGGATGCAAAGAGTCAAAGCTGCCCATATTGGAACTGTCCCAGAACTGACTGCCTCTGATAAGCCCTCAGCGATTCCATGAAAATCAAAACTGCCAGTTGCCCAAAAAAGACCCAAAATTCCAAGTAGTAATCCAAAGTCACCTACTCTGTTTACAACAAAAGCCTTTTGAGCTGCATGTGCAGCACCATCTCTGTCATACCAAAAACCAACGAGTAAATATGAACACATTCCAACCAATTCCCAAAAAACATATATTTCAAGCAAGTTTGGACTAACTATTAGGCCAAGCATTGAACTACTGAATAATGCTAAATAAGTAAAAAAGCGAACATACCCAGGATCATGTGCCATATAGCCATGGGAATAAATCATTACCAAAAAAGCAATTGACGTCACCAGAGCAAGCATTACTGCTGCTAAAGGATCAATCACATATCCCATTGGCAACTCAAAAGAACCTGCACTTGCCCATATGAACAAGTGTTCAACAGGAGGTTTACCTGAAAGTTGCTCAGCCAAAACTGCATAGCTAATAAATGCCGAAGCCCCAACAGAAGTTAAAAGAGTTATTGCAACGGGTTTTCTTGAACGATTAAAAAGATCGTTAAAACTAATTAATCCCAAACCAATCAATACCGCCCCACAAAGGGGCAGAAGAGGAATTAACCAAGCAAAGTCTGCAGCCGAATACATCCAGCTAAATCATATTGAAAAGAGTTTAGGCAATTCTTGCTAGTAATTCAGTTAAATCAAAAGAGAGAAATCTCTGAGTCCCAACAGAAATAAATTTATGAGACCACCAGAAAAAAAACACTGCAATGAGAATGCCCATTTGCGAGGGTCTAAGAAATTCTTTTATTTGTAATTTTTGTCGTCCATCCAACACAGCTAAGAATGGAAAGACTGATGTTTTTTTCTTCACTTCATCAAATTCTTTTCCAAATTTTATTCTAAGTCTTCTATCCCCATGCCAAATAGCAAATAAATGATGGGCGATTAATCCTATGCAAGTAACAAGAGTAAAACTTGTTCCTATCCAAAGTAAATGTGCAAAACACCAAATAATTTGACCAATTGCCTGAGGATGGCGTGTGACTCTAATAATCCCCGAGGCGTAGAGTCTTACTTTGGGCTTAAGGACAGCTGGAATTTCTAGAAGGTTATAAGTAGCTGGGTATAAAAAAAGAAAACTAATTGCACTCAAAATCCAAATAACTGGAATTAGTTCGCTAACCCCTTGAATATTCCAAAATCTAATTCCATCGTAACGATGAGAGATAAAATAACCAATCAAAATCAAAGCTGAGGGAATACTTACAAAAGCAAAAATCAGTCTCCATGCTCTTGCACCAATTAAACTCTCCGCCTTTACTCTTAAAGCAGCTCCACCACTATGAATAACGGCGAAACAGAACAAAAGCAATATCATTATTAAACTTGAGCTATGAGTATCTGAAAATGCCATTAGTCCTAAAAAAAGCCTCTTGAAAAATGATTAGATCCATACCGGATCAACAGTTGGACTTGTTTTTCCCTACATTTTATTTTATTAACTGCCATGAAGGCCTGCCACCATGGCCGAGATTCCATTCACTCTTGATCAGCTAAGAATCCTCAAAGCAATTGTTGATGAGGGAAGTTTTAAAAAAGCTGCTGACAGCCTTTTTGTAACTCAGCCAGCTGTAAGCTTGCAAGTGCAAAATCTTGAGAAACAATTAGAAATTGCCATATTTGATAGGGGCGGCAGAAAAGCTCAATTAACTGAGGCAGGAAAACTGCTTCTAAATTATTGTGAAAAGATTTTGGGAGAGTGCCAAGAAACTTGCAAAGCCATAGAAGATTTAAATAATTTAAAAGGTGGTTCTCTAATTATCGGGGCTAGCCAAACAACAGGCACATACTTGATGCCAAGAATGATTGGTCTTTTTAGACAAAAATATCCAGAAGTTTCAGTGCAACTTCAAATTCACAGCACTAGAAGAACAGGATGGAGTGTTGCTAATGGCCAGATTGATATAGCTATTATCGGCGGTCAACTACCTTTGGAATTAAATGAATCATTACAGATAATTCCTTTTGCAACTGATGAGTTAGCTCTTGTTTTACCCACTAATCATCCATTAGCTAAATCCAAGGAACTTAAAAAAGAAGATTTATACACACTAGGATTTATAACATTAGATAATCAATCAACAACGAGGAAAGTTGTAGATCAGCTACTTTCTTCTTCAGGTTTAGATGTGCAGAGATTGCATATTGAAATGGAGTTGAATTCTCTTGAAGCTATAAAAAATGCAGTTCAATCTAATCTTGGAGCTGCTTTCCTGCCTGTAGTTTCAATTGAAAGAGAACTTTCAGGTGGAAGTGTTTATAGACCAATTGTTGCAGATCTAGAAGTAAAAAGAGAACTCAAAGTTATCACAAATCCAGGCAGGTACTCATCAAGAGCAACAGAAGCTTTCACTCAAGATATCCTACCTTTATTCGCAAGTTCAGTTTCACCTCTATTTAATGGTAAAAATTAGAATTGTATCGCTTCTTTATTGATGCCAACAGCATCTTCCTCAGCACCTTTAATTATAAATTTATTTTCATTAACATCTGCTTGATAAACACAACGAACAATTGGCTGATCGCGAATTGAACCTATATAGGCAAATGTATTCATTCTCTGTTTGCACTCTCTAACATCTTCATTATTAATTGCACCTTGTTTCTGTAAAACAGTCCAATTCTCTCTTCTAATCACACAACCTGGTTGTAAAGCAGGTTGTGTTACAAAGCTGGTAGAGGGATTGAGGGTGGTATACATTTCAACATCAATAACAAAAGCACTTGCCCCATATTGCCTACAAAAGTCTGGATCTGGAACTGCCATATCTAGCTGTTGCTGACTTGCAATGTTCCCCTGACCTCCTGATGTAGTACTTGTAATAAGACTGCCAATACCAACACCAACAACCAATACTCCAGCCAAAATCGCAATGGAATTAGAGTTAATTTTAATACCTCCTTCTCCAATAGGTGGCTGTGATGAATCAAATCGACTTCCCCTTTGTGAATATTGACCTCTTACATTTGAATCTCTTCTTGAGTTGAATTTATTTCCTTCTTGTCTTCTCGCCAAATCCGATCTTCTACGAGATGATGGACGACGATTATAAGGATCTTTATTCATAACAACTCTTGTGTCCTAGGTAATCCCATCGAATAATTCATCACCCTACTATTTGGGTTATAACTAAGTTCTCCGTCATTAAGCAACCTTCGAATAAAGTCTTCAAGCAATGAACCTATTTTTCTCAAGCTGTAATCAGTCAATTCATTGTTGGCTTGAGAATCAACTAATTGGCGAAAATAATCTTGCACCTTTTTTAAAGTCTGATCATTCCAAATAAATTCATTATCAGGGTCAATATCTAATGTTAAATGTCCATTATCTAAAACTAAATCATTATTTTCAACAACAGCAGTAAATATTCTTACGTGGCGAGTTGTGCATTTAAGAATAGTATCGCTCATGAATTTAAAACAACAAACCGAAATTTATACTGCAAATTTAACGACCTTAACCCTAGTTGGGTGGCATTAATCACTAAAGTTGTTAAATAATCTTTTATTTAGTATGCGCGTAGCAATCGCTGGAGCTGGACTTGCTGGACTCTCATGTGCAAAATACTTAGCCGATGCAGGTCATACACCATTCGTTTATGAGGCAAGAAACGTACTTGGAGGGAAAGTTGCTGCTTGGAAAGATGAAGATGGAGATTGGTACGAAACCGGATTACATATCTTTTTTGGAGCATATCCAAACATGCTTCAGCTTTTTAAAGAGTTAGATATTGAAGATCGACTTCAATGGAAAAGTCATTCAATGATTTTCAACCAACCCGACGATCCTGGCACATATAGCCGATTCGATTTTCCTGATCTTCCAGCTCCACTCAATGGAGTGGCTGCAATTTTAAGCAACAACGACATGCTTAGTTGGCCAGAAAAAGTTTCTTTTGGACTAGGTCTGATACCAGCTATGTTACGCGGGCAAAATTATGTAGAAGATTGTGATAAGTACTCTTGGACAGAATGGCTAAAAAGACAAAATATTCCCGAAAGAGTTAATGATGAAGTTTTTATCGCCATGAGTAAGGCGCTAAATTTTATAGGTCCTGATGAAATATCTTCAACAGTACTTTTAACTGCATTAAACCGCTTCTTACAAGAAAAAAATGGATCTAAAATGGCATTTCTTGATGGAGCTCCACCAGAAAGACTTTGTCAACCAATTGTTGATCATATAAGGGCTTCAGGAGGTGACGTATTTTTGAACAGCCCGCTTAGAAAAATTAATTTAAAAGAAGATGGATGTGTTGAAAATTTCTTAATAGGCAGTGCTAAAGAATCCAATGGAAGAGAAATTGAAGCCGACGCATATGTCAGTGCAATGCCTGTAGATATTTTTAAAACAATTTTGCCTAAAGAATGGGCCTCTAAAGAGATTTTCAGGAAACTTGAAGGTCTCAAAGGCGTTCCAGTAATTAACATTCACCTTTGGTTTGACCGTAAACTGACGAATATTGACCACCTCTTATTCAGTAGATCTCCACTCTTAAGTGTTTATGCAGACATGAGCATAACTTGTAAAGAATACGAAGATCCAAATCGTTCAATGCTCGAGTTAGTTTTTGCTCCTGCGAAAGACTGGATCAGTCGTAAAGATGAAGAGATAATTGATGCAACTATGAAAGAATTGATAAAACTCTTTCCTATGCATTTTTCAGGGGACAATCAAGCAAAATTACGCAAATTCAAAGTAATAAAAACCCCACAATCAGTTTATAAAGCTGTTCCTGGATGCCAAGATTTAAGACCTGATCAAAAGACTCCAATAAGAAATTTTTTCTTAACCGGTGATTACACAATGCAGCGGTATCTAGCGTCTATGGAAGGTGCGGTTTTAAGTGGAAAGCTATGCGCAGAAAAGATTAGAACCTCGACTGACATAAGTTCTTCCAAGTCTTAATGTATCAACAACAATCTTTTTCAAAATTCTACCTAAACGGAAAATTGCAAACTAAAAAACCTACAAACTTTTAATTTTGGCGCTGCCTTCTTTGAATCTAGAGGATGCCTACGAGGCTTGCAGGCAGGAAACTGCATTGTGGGCTAAGACCTTCTACCTTGGCACAATGTTATTGCCCCCTGCTAAACGGAAAGCTATCTGGGCTATCTATGTTTGGTGTAGAAGAACAGATGAGCTAATGGATAGCAGCGAAGCTCAAAACAAATCTAGAAATGAATTATCAGACCGACTAAATAAATGGGAAGACAAAACAAAAAAGGTTTTTGCTGGTCATACTGAAGATGATCTTGATGCAGTCTTAGCTGATACGCTTCAAAAATTTCCTCAATCAATTCAACCATATATCGATATGATTGAAGGTCAGAGAATGGATTTAGATAAAACCAGATACAAAACTTTTGAAGAACTGGAACTCTACTGTTATCGAGTCGCGGGAACAGTTGGATTAATGACTCAGGGTGTAATAGGAATTGATTCTGCCTATACGGCCAACCCAAGTAAGCCATATCCTGATACTTCAAAAGCTGCTATTGCCCTTGGAATTGCAAATCAATTAACCAATATTCTTAGAGATGTTGGAGAAGACAGAGGTAGGGGTCGAATCTATCTGCCTCTGGAAGACCTAAATAAATTCAATTATTCTGAAGAAGATCTAATGAGTGGAAAGATCAATGAAAACTGGAAGGCATTAATGACATTTCAATTAGCTCGAGCAAGAGATTGGTTCAAAAGATCTGAAGAAGGCATTAAATGGCTTTCAATAGATGCAAGATGGCCAATTTGGACATCTTTAAGACTGTATAGCGGAATATTAAACTCAATAGAAAAGTTAGATTATGATGTGTTCAATAATCGTGCTTATGTAAAAGGATGGGTTAAAGCTATTGAACTGCCCATCTCATATTTAATGACTATTAACGATGAAAAATATAAACTAAAACAGATATTTAACTAAAATCTATACAGGCGTTTTCTGATTAGCTAAAAGTTCCTTTAATTTTGATAATTCTCCAGCCCATCGTGGATCCGGAGCTTCTTTCATTGGAGCATCACTATGTACAACTTTCTTAACATCTTTACGATTAGAACCCTTATTCCCATTGTTAGATCCGGCTCCTCTTCTGGATCCGCCTGAATTTGAATCTTTGCGTTCTGAGCGCTCAACCCTCAATTTATTTCCACTAAATTCATGGCCATTTAATTTTTCAATAAGTTCATTCGCAACATTTTCATCTTTAATATTTGCAAAGCCAAATCCCCTGCAAGCCTTGGTATCTCTATCAAAAACGGCTTTAAATTTGATGCCATCTCCAATAGATGCAAGGAGAGCTTCAAGTTCTTTGACGTTGAAATTTTGCGGCAAGTTGCCGATGTAAAGGCGAACGCTCATGTAAATGAAAGGGGATAAGGAGACAACGGCATACGGCCGAAATTTATTTGATTTGTGTGTAGTTAATCACAAAAAGGGTGAATTCTCTAGCGTCCATTTACGAGCGACCTCCAAAGCCTCCTGATTTGTAAAAAAACGTCCATAAGCTTTTTCCTTGGAAAGATGTCTCATCAGCTCCCCGATAAAGGGGCCAGGGGGCAGCTGCAAGGCTTTTTGCAGTGAATCCCCGTTCAAAGGGGAAGAGGGGTGGAACAGAGCGTCAGAAGGGTCTCTCCATCGTTCCAACCATTCGTGAACATATTTGTCTTCCAAAAAAAGAATTAAAGATGGTAAATCCTCTTCCAAATCAACATGAAGTTGAAACCTTTCATCTTCTGAAAGTTTTTCTAGACCATAGTTATCAATTTTTTTCGCCCAAAATCTGAGAGTTTTTGCTCGTTTAATTTGATTTTTACTAAACTTCAATCTTGTCATACCCACATCACTAAGTAAGCATATTAATCTTGCTAAAGGTATGCCAGCTAATAGTACTTCTGAAATAAAATCATTACTTTTTAGCCTCGTAGAAGTGATATACTTATCACTCCAATCTCTCAATAATTGAAGTTCTGAATAAGTTTGCCAAATAGAGTAATTCCATTTTGAATTCACTATTTTTATAATTTCGGCTTTAATCCTCTCTGGAGCAACATTACCCAAAAACTTCACATTATTGTTTAATAATACTTTCGTTTTTGGCTCCAATCTAAAATTCAACTCACACATTAAGCGAAAACCTCTAAGTATTCGCAATGGATCATCAATTAAATTCTTCTCACTAATTGCAACAATTTCTTTATTTTCTAAATCATTTATACCTCCAGTGGGATCAAATATCACAGGATCGTTTTCAAGTTTTAAGGCAATTGCATTAATTCTAAAATCACGTCTCAATAAATCATCTTTAAGATTGTTTCCAACTTGACCTGCAAAATCAAGTGTCCAACCATCAACTACTAATCGAGCAATATCTCTATTTGTATCAAGTTTGATTACGGTGCCATTAATTCTTTTAGATAAATTTTCTGTAAATTCAATAGCCTTTGTGGGTATTACAAAATCTAAATCAGGTTTTTGCCTCAATCTCTTCAATAATCCATCTCTAACAGAACCACCCACAAGAGCTGTTCCAATTGGAAAATCATCTATGCTCACAGGCCAATCTTTTGGATTTAAACTTCCAAAAAGATCTTTTGATAGTAGTCTGTTATTACTTTTCAAAATGACTCCCAGATTATTTCTGAATAATTATGTGCATCTGTGTTGATTGTGCTTTTGTTGATAGATGTAAGACCTACTACGCAGTTGAAGAGCATCATGGAGTGAAGCACATATCTCAAAAGCCAGACTTTCAAGGAAATAATCCACGTATTCACATAAATATCCTCGACATGCCTGATAGAGAAATTGGAATTGAATGGGACGTAAGAGGCTGTGATAGTTTTCAACTAGATAATGGGAAGTGGAGCAGACTACGTCCAGGAGAAGAAATCCCAAAATAATAATCATAATAAATTCATTGGAAAATTTCTATACTGCAAAATCAAAATATTTATTAGCCTTACATAGCTGCTCAGAGTCCTTTGGGGTTGCGGTTAAGGATTCGGAAAATCAAAACAACATAATTAAAAGCCAAGTATTTCACCTTGGTCGTTCATTATCTAATCGGTTTTTTAGCTGTTTAGAAATAATTCTTCCACGAAAGTTTTGGAAGCAAATTGTTCGAATCTCAGTTGCAACAGGCCCTGGAAGTTTTACTAGCACGAGATTAAGCATCTCGATGGCTAGAACAATTTCTCAACAAATCAATTGCTCATTAGACGGAATGAGTTCGTTTCACTTAATGGCTCCAAGACTTCACAAAGAACTTAATCTTAGCAAAGTCTTGGAGCCATTTTGGATTAAAGATATCTTGCCTCGCAGGGGTGTTGTAGCTGGAAAATATCAACTAATAAAGATTCATAAAAACCCTAAATATTTTGAATTTAATGAAATCATATCCCCACAATTAATAAACAAAAAAGAATATTTAACCCCATCTATTAATGCCTTAACTGATATAGAAAAAGATATTATTTCTCTTTTACAGTTTTCTCAATTCTGTCATAATTCAAAAGTTAATTCTAATTGGGATAAGTTGTTACCCCTCTATCCAACTTCACCACTAGACAATAAAAAAACCTCTAATTTCTAATATTTATTACCTATTTAGATAGAGCAGTATTATGCAATATCTTTAATTAAACCTTTATCTATCATTAAATTTATAGCCAATTTAATCTCTTGAGTAGTTTTTTCCAAAGCATCTTTTTTCCGTGTTGAAGGAGGGTTGATCAAGTCACCAACTTTTAAATGAATACTTACAAATCTCGGCAAGAAGCTACCTTTGGGAAAGGCTTTATGGCTATTAACTATTGCCACCGGGAGGATTGGGCACCCAGTTCGAGCAGCCAAAAGAGCTGCTCCAGCCTTAGGTTCATTAACTCTTCCATTTTCCTGTCTGGTGCCATCCAAAAACACCCCCGTAGCCCAACCTTCTACTAATCGTCTAGAGGCTGTTCTTAAAGCCTCTCGATCTCCAGCTCCCCTCCTAACGGGATATGCACCACAGGCAGAAATTATAGATGACAAAATTGGGATTTTAAAAAGTTCAGCTTTAGCCATGAAAGCTACAGGGCGCCCTAATGCATGTCCCAAAATGGGTGGATCCAAATGAGAACCATGATTAGATACAACCACAACTCCACCAGTCTTTGGCAATTTTGAAATTCCTGATGTTTTTCCTCTGAACAAAAGACGGAAAATCGGGAAAACGAAAAAATAGCTCACACATCCATAAACAAAGCTTTGTTTTGGCCAATTTCTACTTTTGTTACTTAGTCGATTTAGAAATTTTAATTTTTCCAAAGTCAATGACCCAAATCAGATGCATTTGATATTTGATTGGTCAGCACACCTTTCATTGCTCTTTTAGCAAGTCCACTGAGTACGTTTCCTGGCCCAATCTCAATTATTGAAGTTATTCCGTCATTTTGCATGCAATTCATAATCTCTCTCCATCGAACTCCAGTAATCATTTGTTTCTTTAAACGCTCCTTCAATATTTTTCCGTTCACACTGGGAGTTGGATCTACATTACTCAGAACAGGAAACTGAGCATCTTCAAAAGTGACTTGATCAAGTTCTTCCGCAAAACCTTGAGAAGCTTCACTCATAAAATTAGAATGAAAAGCTCCTGAAACGTTTAAAGGTATTGCTCTTTTACACTTTAGTTTATCTGCAACAGTTCGAACTGCTTCAGGAGCACCTGATAAAACCACTTGAGAGTCACTATTATCATTTGCAATAGAAGCACCTTCAGTTGATTGAATTAAATCATCCAGTTCATTACGATCAAATCCCATAACTGCAATCATTGAGCCTCCTGCTGCAGATGCCATTAATTCAGATCTTTTCTTTAATAACGATAAAGCTATATCAGAACTGAAAACCCCAGCGGAATAAAGCGCAACTATTTCTCCAAGACTATGTCCTGCAACCATTTTTGGCTTTCTACCTTGTCTTTTTAATTCATCCACTAAAATAGATTCGACAACAAACATTGCAGGCTGAGTATTTCTTGTATCGTTTAAATCCAATATCTTTTCATTTGTAGCTTCATCTCCACAACAAATCTTCAAAAGATCTCTTCCAAGAAGTTCTGATGCAAGTTCAAATCTATCTCTTGAGCCAGGCAACTCCATTAATGAATTTGCCATACCTAACTTTTGAGAACCTTGTCCAGGAAAGACCCAGGCAATAGTCATAGTTTCTTTGATGAATTATTTGCAGCCTAATAGGAACCATGCCAATAAAACAAAGCTGCCCCCCAACTTAAACCAGCACCAAATCCACTACATGCGATTAAATCTCCAGATTTAATTCGTTTATCTCGGACTGCCTCATCAAGCATCAATGGAATTGTCGCTGCGGATGTATTGCCATAATTTTCCAAATTAGAAAGTACTTTCTCTGATGGTATTGAAAACCTTGCAGCTACAGCATCAAGGATTCTTTGATTAGCTTGATGCAATAAGAGCCAATCTATGCTGCCTGAATGAATATTGTATTTTTCTAATAGTTCTCCCAAAATTATAGGTACCTCTTTGACCGCAAATTTATATACTTCTTTCCCTTCCATTCTTATTGGTAAATAATCTCCTCTTTGATGGGAAGCCTCATTTACAAGGTCTTCAAAAATATTGGAATGAGCAAGATTTAAACATCCGCCCCTATTCCCATCTGATTTCAAACTATAACCAATGAGTCCTTTATTTTCATGAGAAGCTTCTATTGCTAATGCACCAGCACCATCCCCGAACAAAACACAAGTCGATCTATCATCCCAATCAACCCATTTTGATAGTTGGTCAGCACCTATCACAATTATTCTTTTCATCGAGCCAGAGATTAAATATTGTGATGCAGTAACTAAGGCAAACAAAAAGCCACTGCACGCAGCAGTCAGATCAAAAGCAGCAGCATTACTAGCTCCTAAATTAGATTGAATTTTAGGAGCCGAACCAAATAGATCTTCAGGTGTTGATGTTGCAAGAATTATTAAATCAATTGTTTTTTCATCCCATTTGGCCATTTTTAAAGCATTACGAGCAGCATGAGTAGCTAAGTCAATTAAAGATTCATTTGCTCCGATCACACGTCTTTGACGTATACCTGTTCTACTTTTGATCCATTCATCACTAGTATCAACTCTTTCACCAAGCTCCGCATTGCTTATAATCGTCTGTGGCGTAGCACTTCCACACCCCACAAAAGATATTGGTAAATGAAATTCAGAATTGCTATTCAAATCAAAAAAAGACCTCATTGAATAAGTCAATCACATGCTAGGACAGTCCAAAATCAGACTTTTAATACCTCTGGTTTATTTAAATCAGCCAAATCGTCCATAACTCCATGACTTGCAGCTGAATGAACAACCCTTAAAGCACTCAAGACAGAAAGAGCTTTACTACCTCCATGACCTATAACGCAAATTCCATTTATCCCTAACAATAAAGCTCCACCATGTTCCGCATGATCTAGACGTTTTTTTATTCGTTTTAAATTATTTCTCAAAAATGCAGACCCAACTTTACCTCTTCTTCCTCTAGGCAGCTCGGCTTTCAAAACCCCTAAAAGAACACTTCCAACTGACTCTAAAAACTTCAACAAAACATTCCCTGTAAACCCATCACAAACGACAACATCAAATTCTCCAGATAAAACATCTCTTCCTTCACAATTACCAGCGAAATTGAATCGTTTTTCCTCATTTAAAAGCCCATATGTTGCTAAAGAAAGATCGTTCCCTTTACAGGATTCTTCGCCAATATTCAATAATCCAATTCTTGGTTTTTCTACTTGCAGAACATCACGAGAATAAATATTTCCAAGAAGAGCAAATTGATGCAAATAAGTTGGTTTACAGTCCATATTCGCTCCTACATCTAATACTAAAACAGGCTGGCCAGGGTCTTTAGTTGGGAATAATGCTCCTATTGCAGGACGATCAATACCTTTTAAACGACCTAACTTAAAAATTGCAGATGCCATTAATGCGCCTGAATTACCAGCTGAATAAACACCCATGGCTTTACCTTCTTTAACTAATTTCATTGCAATATTGATACTTGCATCCTTTTTTTTACGAACAGCTGTAGCTTCTTCATCCATACCTACTGAAAGGCCACTAGGAATTAATTCAAAATTTCCATTACTGATAGCTTTATCAAGAGATTCTTCTAGTCCAAATTCCAACGCTGCCTTTCTTACTTTTTCAATTTCACCTACAAACTTAATTTTCAAGGGTAGTAAAGAGAGAGATTTTAAACACCCATCAAGAATTGCTGCAGGTGCATAATCTCCTCCCATTCCATCTACAGAAACCCAAATCCTCTCAGAATCTTTAATTAAAGTTTTCTCTTCACTATTTTCACCTCCTTGCAATCGTCTGAGAGGATCAAATACAAATGGTTCTAAAGTACTCCTAGCAATGGAACCTGCATTAGTTACGACAGTGCCAGCATTAGAAACAACCGTTCCCGCAACATTTCCTGCTGCTGTTGCTGAATTTGTTGCAGTGTCAACAAGACTTGTAACAGCAGAATTCCGGCGATACCAAATAACTAATCGTCTAATTGCCTTAGAACGATTTGGTTTATTATTTAAGGAATTTTTTTCCACTTACTTATGATCCTTCAGGAATCATGGAATCAACAATTCTCTGGAAAAGATAACCTGTACCTCTTGCTGTCAGAATTAACTCTGGATTTGCTGGATCGTCTTCAAGCTTGGATCTGAGTCTAGAAATATGCACATCCACTACTCTTGTATCAACATGTCTTTCCGGGGTATATCCCCATACCTCTTTAAGTATCTCTCCTCGGCTAAAAGGTTCACCTGAGCGACTTACAAGCAATTCAAGAAGACTAAATTCCATGCCTGTTAGTCTTATGCGTTCGTCATTTCTATAAACTTGGCGTTTATTAGTATCAATTTTTAAATTCATAACAGCAATCACACCAGAGTTAGGCAACCCAGCTATTTGCTCCTTTTCAACTCTCCTCAAAACACATCTAATTCGAGCCTCCAATTCTTTTGGGCTAAATGGCTTTACAACATAATCATCTGCTCCAAGCTCTAAACCAGTAATTCTGTCTGCAACGTCGCCCAAGGCAGTCAGCATTACTATAGGAACATCTGATTCCTTTCTTAATTCTTGGCAAACACCATAACCATCGAGTTTAGGCATCATTACATCAAGCACTACCAAGTCAGGTTCACAATTCCTGAACAGGTCAAGAGCCTCATTCCCATCACAAGCTGTAACTACCTGATAGCCAATCATTGATAGGCGAGTTTCCAGAATCCTCCGAATGCTGGCCTCATCATCAGCCACGAGGATGGTTTCCTTTGAGGGACTAGTGGCCGTCATTTGTTCTTTAGCTTTGGCGGCTGCAACAAGATCTTAAATGAAGAAGCTCCAACATTTAAAGATCACCTTTCTTTATTCAACTACAGCCAACTTCCTTTTTACAACTAAGTGTCTCGTTCTGTCTCTATTTATGTTTGTCAAACTTGTGGTGCTCAAACAAGTCAATTCTTTGGCCGCTGCAGCAGTTGTGGTGAATGGAATTCAATAATCGAGGAAAAAATTAATCGAAAATCAGATAAATCTATTTACACAAAGATTAATTCCCCCTCAGAGCAATCACCATACCGATCAGAACTAATAAGCCTTACCAAAAATAAACAAATTGATCGCATTCCAAGCGGATATGAGGAACTAGACCGAGTCTTGGGTGGAGGATTAGTCCCAGGATCGCTTGTTTTAGTTGGAGGCGATCCTGGTATTGGGAAAAGCACTTTGACTTTGCAAAGTGCTACGGCAATGGCTCACTTTAGATCAGTGCTTTATGTTGCCGCTGAAGAATCGTCTGAACAGGTAAAACTTAGATGGAATCGAATTGAAGACTCAGAATCCAAACTGCATTTACTCGCAGAAACAGATCTTGCGCAGATTATTAAAGAGCTTGCTTACTTAAAACCTGCAGTTGCAGTTATTGATAGCATTCAAGCTTTGTATGATGAAAATTTATCTAGTTCTCCTGGATCAGTTGCCCAAGTAAGGGAATGCTCCACAGCTTTACAGAGAATTGCAAAGAAAGAAAATATATCTCTTTTGATCATTGGTCATGTAACCAAAGATGGAACTTTAGCCGGACCTAAAGTCCTAGAGCATCTTGTCGATGTCGTTCTAACTTTTGAAGGAGATAGATTCGCTTCTCACAGATTATTAAGGGGTGTGAAAAATAGATTTGGAGCGACTAGCGAGCTTGGTGTATTTGAAATGCAAGCTGATGGCTTATCTGAGGTTTCAAACCCAAGCGAATTATTTTTAAGCAAAACTTCTGCTCCAGGAATTGCAACAATTGTTACTTGTGAAGGGACTAGACCATTAGCAATAGATTTGCAAGCCCTCTTGAATCCAACTAGTTATGCAAGTCCAAGAAGAACTACCACAGGTGTCGAAATAAATAGGCTGCATCAAATCTTGGCAGTATTAGAAAAAAATATGAAGCTTAATCTTTCTAGATATGATTGTTATTTAGCAGTAGCTGGTGGATTAGAAGTAGAAGAACCTGGAGCAGACCTTGGTATTGCGGCTGCAATAGTTTCTAGTTTTAGGGATATTGA
This sequence comes from Prochlorococcus sp. AG-402-P18, assembly GCA_003216275.1. Lineage (GTDB taxonomy): Bacteria > Cyanobacteriota > Cyanobacteriia > PCC-6307 > Cyanobiaceae > Prochlorococcus_B. Next base: position 89,832 of record QCJC01000008.1, read on the forward strand.
GCTTGAAGAAGGTATTATCTTTATTGGTGAAATAGGACTTGCTGGTCAATTAAGATTAGTTAGACAAATGAAGCAAAGAATTAATGAAGTTATCAGATTAGGATATAGAAAATTGATTATTCCAGACGGTATTGATATATCCGAATTCGAAAAAAATAATAAATTAGAAATATTAAAAGCTTCAAATATAAATCAAGCTATCGTTTACGCTTTAAGTAATAAATAAGAAGTTAATTGTTTTACAAATAAACATCAACATTTCCTCTACCAGTAGTTTTGAGCCAGTTCTCAATGTCCAGGTAGCCCCCAGGATACAGACGCACAGCTTTGCTCCAGACATCAGCTGCTTGGTCAAACCAGATATCACCTTCATCTTGATTCCCATTCCTTTGAGCCATTCTCCCCCTTTTTTCATAAATTAGGCCCATATTTTTCAAACAAGAAGGTTGTTTTGGGTTTTGCTCTAATGCCTTCTTATATGTGGTCAAGGCTCTTTCTTCATCTCCATTACTCATATAAATTATTGCCATATTTTTCAATGTTTCGCCTCTATCAACTTGGTTATCTTCAAGTTTTAAACTCTCTTCATAATATTCAAGCGCTTCAGAGTAATCTCCATCATTTTGTGCAGCTAGACCCTTTCTATAATAGAGATAAGCTTCTTTTTCTTTTGAAGCGATAGGCATCACCTTCACTATCCCTTCGGCCATCTTGGTAAAGGCCTTATCTAGAAAATTGTCTTTGTTTTGACTACGAGGCACGATTGAACTAATTTCAATAAAATTAATTCTATCTTGCCTTGACGTTGAAATTGGTTAGTTAGATTTGTTGAAACTAATTTCTTTTATTAATTAATCATTAAATAAATGCAACTTACTTTTTAGTAATTACATTTACATTATGTATCCAGAATTCATATCGCCTTGAGCAAAAAAATTATTGCCGATAGCAAAAATTCAATTCTACTTGAAATTGATGGAATGAAGTGCGGAAGTTGTGTCCAGGCAGTTGAAGACATACTCAATAGCTACCCAAATGTAGATAATGCAAGTGTCAATTTAGTTACGAAGACAGCTATCATTGAACTCCTTAAGCCGAATGAACCCTTAAATGAATTAATAAAGACACTTGAATCCAAAGGATTCTCTGCACAAAAAAGATTTTATAAAGGTAATTCAAGCGTCATCGAATTAAATGAAAGTGACAATCAAAATTTATGGAATAAATGGCGTCAACTAATAATTGCCACATCCTTATTAATTCTCTCTGGTTTGGGTCATTTAGTAGAGGGACAACAACTATCAATTCCAGTTATTGGATCCTTACCCTTTCATGCGGCACTCGCAACATTTGCATTATTTGGCCCAGGAAGATCAATTTTAAAAAAAGGGCTTAAGTCCGCACTCCTACTCACACCTACGATGGATACATTGGTTAGTCTTGGTGTTAGTAGTGCTTATTTAGCAAGCGTCGTTGCTTTAATTTGGCCACAAGTTGGCTGGCCTTGTTTTTTTAATGAGCCAGTAATGCTTCTGGGATTTGTTTTGCTAGGGCGTTTTTTAGAAGAGAGAGCTCGTCTAAACACCGGCACTGCTCTAAAAGAATTAGCAAAATTACAACCAGAGATAGCTAGCTTGATATTAGAAAATAATGAAATTCGTAAAGTAAGAATAGGTGCACTAAAACCAGGAGAAAAGATTCAATTATTAGCTGGAGACCGAATACCTGTTGACGGTGTAGTTATAAAAGGTAATTCGGCTGTAGACATATCAAGTTTGACAGGCGAGTCTTTACCATTAGATGCATCACCAGGAGTTGAACTTCCTTCTGGAAGTCTAAATTTAGAAGCAACAATTGATTTAGAAGTAAAAAAAATAGGTTCTGAAACAGCCTTAGCAAAAATTATAAGTTTAGTTGAAGAAGCTCAAGCAAGAAAAGCACCCATTCAAGGTTTAGCCGACAAAGTAGCTGGTCGTTTCTGTTATGGAGTAACAACTCTTTCAATAATTACTTTTCTTTTTTGGTGGCAAATAGGTACAAAAATATGGCCAGAGGTACTAAAGATATCAAGTAAGGGGTTCATGCAAAGCCATCATTTGCATAATCATTTCATCAATACTGGTCAAACACCCATAGGTCTCTCCTTTCAATTAGCTATTGCTGTATTAGTTGTTGCTTGTCCCTGCGCACTAGGACTTGCCACCCCTACAGTTATAACTGTGGCTGCAGGCGAAGCAGCAAAAAAGGGTTGGTTATTTAAAGGAGGTGACGTAATAGAAACGGCATCAAAAATCAATCAAATCATTTTTGATAAAACTGGCACTCTCACAATTGGACAACCTATCGTAGTGGGCTCTTGGGAAAATCAACATACAACCAAATCTGAGCTACTGAGAATTGCTGCAAGCATTGAAGAGAATAGTAGACACCCACTTGCTAAAGCAATTATTCAAGAGGCCTATAAACAAAAACTTAAATTAGCAAAAACACAATCAGCAATTACATTTCCTGGGAAAGGCTTATCAGGGAAAATATATGGTTTAGAGGGATTGATAAGAGTTGGAACTCCTGAATGGATTCAAAATGAAGGAGTCGAATGGAATGCCAAAATTGAACAAAATTTCAAAATTTCAAAAAATAAAGCTCAATCAATAGTTGCAGTAGCTTTAGACAATAAATTATTAGGTTTTTTCTTAATTGATGATCAAATTAGGCAAGATGCTTTTCTTTCTATTGAAAAATTACGATCCAAAGGCTTTTCATTAAGTCTTTTTAGTGGTGATAGAGATTCTGCAGTTTTATCATTAGGGAAAAAATTAGGTTTTAGTCATCAACAAATTGGATGGAAAATGTTACCTGAAGACAAATTACAAAAGTTAAATCTACTAAAAAACAATGGATTTGTTGCCATGGTCGGTGATGGGATAAATGATGCTCCTGCACTAGCATCTGCAGATTTAGGTATCGCAATTGGTACAGGTACGCAAATAGCTCAAGATTCTGCTGATCTTGTCTTGCTTGGCGAAAACCTAGAGGCACTTCCAAATTCATTACAACTATCAAGGCAAGCAATGCTGAAAATCAAACAAAACCTTGCATGGGCTTTTGGATACAACTTAATTGCTTTGCCAATTGCAGCAGGATTGCTACTCCCTTCCACTGGATTACTACTCTCCCCGCCAATAGCAGCTTTGCTTATGGCTTTGAGCTCAATCAGTGTTGTTATTAATGCCTTATCTTTAAAATCAAAATGAAAGGGAAATTTATTGTTTTTGAGGGAATTGATGGCTGTGGAAAAACCACTCAAATCAATAAAGTAGCTAAATGGCTTACTAGAACAGGTCTCATCCCTAAAAATAATCAATTAGTCATAACAAGAGAGCCAGGAGGAACAGAATTAGGGAAATCAATCAGATCGCTACTATTACATGCATCTAAAAAAAAATGTCCAGACCCGAGTACTGAACTTTTACTTTATGCCGCTGATAGAGCACAACATATAAATGAAATTATTCTTCCATCTTTAAACAAAGGTGACTGGATCATCAGTGATAGGTTTTGTGGTTCAACTTTTGCATATCAAGGGTATGGAAGAAAATTAGATATAGAACTAATAAAAGAGTTAGAAACTATCGCAACTCAAGGGGTTTATCCGGATATTACTTTTCTATTAGATATATCTGTTGAAGAAAGTATTAAAAGAAGAAGAACAAGAAAAGATGACCGGATAGAAAGTGAGGGTAGTGATTTTCTATCAAATGTATCTTTAGGATTCAAAGCATTATCTCAAGATGCTAAATGGAAAACAATATCTGCTATTCAATCTGAAGATGATATTACTTCGAAAGTCATCACTGAGATAAATAATTTATTTAAAGAAGAAAAAAACATATAAGATGAAAGATTTTCAAAAGATTTTTGGTCAAGATTTAGCAATTGAAATTTTAAAATCTGCCATTGATAAAAAACATATAGCTCCTGCCTATTTATTTTCTGGACCAGAAGGAGTAGGCCGAAAAACGACAGCAAAGATCTTTATAAGGTCTATTATGGACAAAGGCATAGATATAAAAAACACAGAAAGAAAAATTGAAAATAATAATCATCCTGATTTATTATGGATAGAACCAACCTATATAGTTCAAGGTAAGAGTTATTCTCAGAGAAAAGCAAGGTTAGAGAATATAAGTACAAAAGCCCTACCTCAAATTAGACTGAGTCAAGTCAAAGAAATAATAGAATTCCTTGGAAAAAAGCCACTTGAAGCTGAAAAAAGTTTTGTCATTATTGAAGATATTGAGAAAATGAACGAATCTGCAGCAAACGCCTTGCTGAAAACTCTTGAAGAGCCTAATGATGGGCTATTTATTTTAATTACGCAAAGGCCTGAAAAGTTATTAAATACTATTAGATCAAGATGTCAAATAGTTCCATTTAAACGCTTGCAAAATCAGCAAATAAGCAAAATTATTCACAAAAAAAATCATCAATTAGAGGAACATGATATCTCAGAGGAGAAAATTAAAGAACTAATCGTTTTTTCAAATGGATCTCCTGGGCTATATCAAACTAACCTACAATTCTGGTTAGAGATTCCTAATTTTTTAAAGCATAAGTTAAGTATTAAATTAACCAGCAAAATCGAAGCATTATTATTGGCTAAAGAAATCACAGATGAACTAAATTTAGAGCAACAGTTGTGGCTTATTAATTTCCAGGAAAATATAATTTGGGCAAAAGAACGTAATGCTTACATTGTTAATAAACTTGAAGAATTGAGGAGAAACATATTATCTTTTGTTCAACCAAGACTTGCATGGGAAATAACTTTATTAGAGATAAGTCTTATTAGTTAAACAGTTACTGGTTCATCGGTATTTGTATTCAATGAATCACTTTTTCTAGACTGAATAATTAAAGGCTGAATTTCATTCATTTTATCTCCAGTTGGAAGTTCCAAGCAGTAGCCGGCACCATAAACAGTTTTTATAAACCTTGGCTTTCTAGGATCCGGCTCAAGCTTTGTCCGCAAATGTCTTATGTGTACGCGAATGGTTTCAATATCGTCATCAGGCTCATACCCCCATACCTCTTTAAGAATCAGTGAAGGTGCAACTGTTTGACCATGCCTTTGCATTAAACAATGAAGCAATTCAAATTCCAAATGAGTTAAACGAACTGGTGATTCAAACCATATTGCTTCAAATCTTTCTGGAACAAGAGTAAGTGGGCCATAATTGAGTATCTCTTGCTGGTTATTGCTTCCTAGTGGTGCGCGATTTGTTCTTCTCAATAATGCTTTGATCCTAACTTGTAATTCTTCTAAATCGAATGGTTTTGTTATGTAATCATCTGCGCCAGAATTAAAGCCTGTGACTTTATCTTTTATTCCTCCTAATGCTGTAATCATAAGAATTGGAATCGCTGCTGTTCTTTCATCTCTTCTTAAGCGCTGACAAAGTGTTAAACCATCCACTTTTGGAAGCATCAAGTCAAGCAGAATTAAGTCTGGAGCATATTGCAAAGCTAAGGCTTGACCTTTAATACCGTCCTCAGCTTTTTGAACATCAAATCCAGTATGTTCAAGATGCCCTGCAACCAGATCTCTCATATCCTGATCATCTTCAATAAGTAAAATGCAAGGCTTCATTAGTAATTGCCCAAGTTTTAAAAGTACCCGCTACCGCGATTACTAAATATTTGTATGATTCTCTCAAAATTTTGTTTTTATTGCAGAATCGAATAAAAGCAGCTGTTACAAACCGAATCACCAAGATTGATTGCTATCACTGATATTTGAGGACAAAACTGGCTCGAAAAGTATCCACTGTCTTTAGAAAGTCTTCCAATTCGACCCTCCTACTGTTAAGGATCTCTGAAAACTCGTAGCAAAAAGTTCGTAAAAAGCTACTAATTAATTTTTTTCCGATTACCAAAAGCTAAATATCATTCCTTAAATTCATGATAAAAATCTAAAAAATATTTCTATCAATCTCGACAATTTTCCTCTTTGCCCTTTGTACCCAAAACTGATACATCCCTCTAAATGTATGTGGATGCTTTTCTTCAAAACTTTGCCAGTTATACAAATTTGTTTGTCTTTTATCTTCTGGGAAGTAGTTGTTATAAATGGACTTAACTGACTTTGGCAGCATGAAACCTAAGAAGTTTAATTTATTAAGGCTCATTATTTCCTCTATCTGATCAATCGTAAATCGGTGTTCTTCAGCATGAAAGCAAAGGTCTCTACACATTGACATTGAAAAAAAATCAGTGGTCAATTTCAATGAATCAATCTCATCAGAGATCCCTTCAATCACTCTTTGTCTAAACAAACGAATATCCTTTTCAGTCGACTTCATACCATTAGTTTCTATATACTTCTTTGCTGCGACTACATCCTGCCTTGCTAATTCACTATACAAACCTAGCTTCATAAATCCATTACTCTTTAAAGCTCCTAATAAAGCATTAAACCCTATTAAAGGGTTTTGCATATGATGCAACACACCAGAGCATAAAATTATGTCAAATTTTCTGTGTAATAAATTTATTTCTAAGATATCCATTTGAACCAACTTTACATTTTTAATATCCAACTCATCCAGTTTCCTTTTAGCATAAGAAAGACTTGATAAACTCAAATCTATTCCAATTATTTCGGCATTTTTAAATATTTGTGCTTGTAAAAGCTGATTACCTGTTCCACAACCAGCAACTAAAATATCAAGTTTTTTAGAAACATTGTAAGAACTTATAACATTAGGTTTTATTTCATGATTAATTATAGAAATAGAAGAAAACTTTTTTTGTTTTACATATCTTCCATACCTCCATCTTGGATATGGATTCTCTTCGTACTGAGATTTAACTTTTTTAGAAATATCATTCTTAATTGAACCTAATTTTAAAATACTTTCTGACAGTTTTTTTTCCTTAATCGGTTCTAATATTTGTAATTTTATTAATGCTTCAAAGCCATGAAAGGTTGACTTTATAGATTTTAATGAAGGAATTCGATCAATCAATGTATACAGTGGGAAATAACAAGCTAAAATTGAAATATCGATATCATTTATTACACAATTTGAACATCTATCTAGTATTTTATTGATTGCTATTGTTTCTTCTGAAGTAAATGAATAAATATATTCATTCATAAAGCATTGTTCAGCAAGCGCACAAGTAAAACTTAATAGCTTATAAGATCTGAGTGTTTCCTCATTTACGACCTGGAGACAAATATATTTCCGAATCCTTCCTAATATTTCCTCCCATATGACTTCTCTAAATATAATCTTTTTAAGTGATTTAATTTTTAATCTATCATTAAGAAATGAATCTATTTGATAAGACTCAAATTCCAATATTTCCTTGTTTTGTTTTATTTCATTCTTATATAAGAAGCTAAATGATTTAAATAATTCATCATGAGCTATATCATCTCTTTCAATAAGAAGGCTTAATACATGTCTTAATTTAGATTGATCCAATTGAGAAGGATCAGAATCTTTTAAAAGATTAGTTATTAAAGTATAAATGTTAGAAATTGAATCATCAATGTTAATTACTATCATATAAGATTTAAGTGCCTCAGAATATTTCCCAAGATCTTTCAATATGTTACCCAAATTCAAATAAGCATCAGCAAGATCAGGTCTAATCTCAATAGCTTTACGATGAAACTTCTCCGCCTCTTTAAGCCTACCAAGATCTCTAAATATATTACCTAAATTGGAATACGCTTCTGGATTATTAGGATTAATTTGAATTGCTTTACGTATATATTTTTCTGCTTCTTTTAATTGACCCATACTTTTTAATATTATCCCATAATTAGAAAAGACTCTTGAATCATCTAACTCTTTTTTAATACAATATTTATAACATTTTATTGCTTCTAAAATATCACCTTGAGAATGAAGCATTATTGCTTTATTAATTATTTGCTCATCAGAGGTATTCAAATCGATATTATTAATATTTTTTCTGCTTAATCCCATATCAGATGGGATCGTGAATGTCTTTACTTTATTTTCATGCTTATTTTTAGATTTCATATGATCTCCAAGACTTTGAATTTTTAATCAGAAAAGACTTCTTGCCTAAGTTAAAGGTAAAATAGTGAAATATCCAACAAAAGCAAACCAAAAATTGAAGAATTATTTAATAGAGTAAATGAAAATTAACTTTTTATGATAATCCTGAAGAATATATTTCACTGAAAAACTAGTCACTGAAATTCAGAGTCCTTATTAGACTCTTTTTACTCTTACAAACTCCCCGGGCGGGATTCGAACCTGCGACCAATCGGTTAACAGCCGATCGCTCTACCGCTGAGCTACCGAGGAATGCACTACTAAGAACTTAACCTTGCCAGCTACCTAACGGCAAGTGATTTTAATTCTTGGAACACTTTTGACCCAGAATTCCAATTACTAATATTTTTGTTTGCAATTATTGCCGCACCATCACAAGAAAATAATTCTTCAAGACGATGAGTCACCCATATTGCAGTAATAGGGTTCAGAGGGGAGCTTGTTAAGTTCTTGACTACCTCTAAAACTGACTTTTGACTTTCAGGATCTAACAAAGCTGTGGGTTCATCAAGTAAAAATAAATTCGAATTACTTACAAGTGCTCCAGCAAGAGCTAAACGTTGTTTTTGTCCCCCACTAAGAGTGTGTATTGGTCTATCTAACATTTCTTCTAAATCAACCTTAGCAAGGGCGCATTGAATAACTTCAATGACATTGTTTAAGGGTTTAGTTTTAGGTAGACAAAGCATTAACTCACTTTTGCAAGTAGGCATAAGTAACTGATGATCTGGATTTTGGAACATTAATGATGGCTTTAAAGCGCAAAAAATTCTGCCCCTGTCAGGACGAATTAAACCGCTAATAAGTCGAAACAAAGTACTTTTTCCACTTCCATTTTTACCAACTAACATCCACAACCCAGGCTTATTAATTGAAAAAGAGCATTGATCGAGAACCTTGGAACCATTTGGCCAAGAGAAGGAAACTTGATCGAATTTTAAATTGCAATGATCAGTTGATAGCAAAATTTAGTTACCTTATTTCAGTTCTGAAAGGAAAATCCCGGACGTTTACTACTTCCACTACTGCTAGTTTTTTCATAAATTTGAACAGCTATTATTTCACTCAGCAAAACAGTAATTTTTTTATCTTCGACTTTCTCACAAGTTATCTCGAGAAACTTTTTATTGCCTTGTTGAATGGAATCAATTATTTCAGAATAAAGCTTTTGAGCATCTTCAGATCTTTTCCTCTGAACAACTAAAGGAATGGGATTTAACTTAATAGCTAGCTCGATACAATACACTTTTCAAAATCTAAGAACTAACTAATTCTTGCAAAGAAAAGAAGAATCAGCGAATATTTTTATAAAAATAGTATTTTTCAAAAGATCAGATACACAAATTCCTTAATTCAGTTATTGCAACTATACAGTTCCCACTCTGTATTTGCCTTAATTAAAATACATTTTTCGTGATCTTGATCCTCAAATCTTCTTATTTTCTTTTGTGCATACCAATTCAAGCTTGGTCGTTCAAAGCTATTCTTGATAAAGATTTCATCATTATGGAAGTCAGATATTAATTCAGCTACTGGTCTAACGTCCCAATTCTCATTTATTTCCCATAACCAAAAATCAGATGAGACAAGGAATAATAGACCTATTAAATTACTTAAAACTATTGCAAAAAATCCAACTTTTCGAATATTTTCTCTTGAGTTTGATAATAAAAATCCGCCAATAAACCAACCAAGTCCAATCGTAAATAATAAAATCAGATAAGGCTTTGCGAAAGGGAAAAAGTCAACTAAAACCAGAAAAGAAAAAACGAATAAACCTAATCCAAGCAATGATAATAAATAAGGTATTTTCCTTAAAGTTTTATCAAATCCCAAGGAATCATTATTTTTTCTTTCTATCAACCAAGACAAAGGAGGAGCACACAATAAAGCGAAAGGTAGCCATAATGGAAGGCTATACCAAGGAAGTTGCATTTTTAAAGGAAAAATGCTGGCTGCAATAATTAATTGTGTACTAAAAGCCCAGACTCCCCAACGTGTATTGAGACTAAAGCAAGCCCATAAGAACCCAACCGGCCATAAAAGAATCCAAGGCCAACCTCCTTCAAGAATTTCAATAATTGGTATTAATACAGCTAGCTGACTTCCAGAACCTTTTTCAAATAAAACTCTTCCTGCACCATCGCCCCACCACAACCACAAAGCACCTTTCCCATAAGCCAATATATTCCATAAATGCCAAGTCAATCCTGGAGTTAGACCATACAAAAACCACTCCAAAGAAAAACGATTTGAGATATTTTTAAATTTAGTTTCCCAAATCAAAGGTATTAAGCATGCTAGTAAAGCAGGAATCATTAAAGGTGCTTTAAGTAAGAGCATGAAACTGCATGCAAATCCTGCACCTAAAAACTTAAATTTATTTGACTTATTATTTTTTATAGAGGTTAAACAAAACCATAAAAGTGCAATAGCGCTAAGTTGTGTCCCATCCAACATTGCCATACGCCCATGTCTAACCACTGGCAATAGAGTCAATAGGATGGCTGATGTTCCAATACTTGATAAACGATCTTTAGGACGCAAGTTCCATTGAATAAGACCACCCAATGGAACAACAAAAGTAGAAAGAAGAGCTGGAAAAAATCTTATACAAAATTCAGAAGGTAATGACTCAAAATTAGTATGGAAATTTTTACTAGTTCCAATAGCCAAAGATATTATCCAATGTAAACCTGGAGGTTTATTCAAATATGGTTGATCCCAAAGAGTAGGAAGCAATCGATCTAAACCTACTTTTTCGCTCAATTCCAATGCGACTCGAGCTACTGTTGCTTCATCAAAATCTCTTAAGGGCAAATTCCCCAGAGAGCTCAATGCAATTAAACAAGCTATGACCCAAAAAAGAAAAATCCAAAGGATTGGAGGTCTATGATTTTGAGAAATACTCTCAGTCAATACCAAAAAATTATTCCATCTATTTATATCTCTAAAAGGTCAATAAAGCTTTTGAATAAAAAATATGCAAGCATTATTGAATAAGATTTAACTTAGTAAATAACTTTATTCCTTGCAAGTGATTCCAGTTTATTCAATAAGATCATGCCAATTGCTAATGACATAACTTCTCTAGTTGGCCAAACACCTTTGGTCAAATTAAATCGGTTGCCCAATCAATTTAATTGCAAAGCGGAAATCGTTGCCAAATTAGAAAGTTTCAATCCCACAGCATCAGTAAAAGACCGCATAGCTGGTGCAATGGTTAAATCAGCTGAAGCAGAGGGAACTATCAAACCTGGACAAACTGTTCTTATTGAGCCAACTAGCGGTAATACCGGTATTGCATTAGCCATGGTCGCTGCAGCAAAAGGATATCGGCTAATACTTACAATGCCTGACACCATGAGTACTGAAAGACGCTCAATGCTTAGAGCATTTGGAGCAGAACTTCAACTGACGCCTGGAAGAGAGGGAATCCAAGGCGCTATTCAGCTCGCGAAAGAATTGGTAGCATCAATCCCAAATGCATATTTACTTCAACAATTCGATAATCTATCTAATCCTGAGATACACGAAAAAACTACCGCTGAAGAAATTTGGCAAGATTGCGAAGGCAAAATTGATGGATTAATTGCTGGAGTAGGAACAGGAGGAACAATTACAGGTTGTGCCAGATTTTTAAGAAGCAAAAATCCAAAAATAAAGATTTTTGCGGTAGAACCTTCATCTAGTCCCGTGCTGTCAGGAGGTAATCCTGGATCTCATTCCATACAAGGTATAGGTGCTGGTTTTATTCCGAATGTACTAGAAATGAGCCAAATTGATGAAGTAATAACAATCAATGATGATGAAGCAATGGGAATCGGAAGAAGGCTTGCTAAAGAAGAAGGGCTACTAAGTGGAGTCAGCAGTGGTGCAGCAGTAGCTGCAGCCCTAAGAATCGGTAGTAAATCAGAATTTGATCAAAAGCGCTTGGTTGTTATTTTGCCTAGCTTTGGTGAAAGATATCTTTCAACAACTATGTTTACTTCTATTCCAGGAAAACCAGTAAAAGGGAATGAGTACTTATAAAAAGAAAGATCTATCAACAATGAGCAAAGACCCATATCAAATATTAAAAGTTCATCCCTGCACAAAAATAGAAGCTATTAAAAAAGCATATATAGAACTTGTCAAAATACATCATCCAGATAAAGGAGGAGATGAAAAAGTAATGCTTGAAATAAATACAGCTTGGGAAATATTAAAGCAAAAACATAAAAATCTGAATTTAAATAATCTCAATAGCTCTAAAGTGTATAAAGAAAATGAATACAAGAAACAAACTACTAACCATTCTAAATCTGTAGATATAAAAAATTGGTTTCAGAATATATATCTCCCTATTGATAAATTACTTGGCCAAATCGTTAATCCTTTATCTGCAAAGATTAAAGATTTATCAGCAGATCCTTATGACCAGTTATTAATGGATTCTTTCTGCTCATATCTAGAAAAAAGTAAAAATAAAATTAAACAAGTTAAGATAATTTATACATCTACTGCTAGCCCTTCTCTTATTAGAAATTTCAGTTTAGATCTATATCACTGCCTATCACAAGTAGAAGATGGCCTGAATGAATTAGAACGCTACACAATGGGCTATGTAGACAATTATCTACATGATGGTAAATCAATGATTGCAGAAGCTAAGAAGAAAAGAAAAGTTTTACAGGCAAATAAGAAAGAATGGCTTACTGTGTAAAATTAATCTATTCTAAATTTACTTAAATGAAACTATATGTTCTGAACTTATCCAAACATCAGGGACTGGTCTCCTCCACCTGACTTGGCAATAGTCACCTTTTATTAATAGCACTTCTCCTGGACCTTGAAAAATGTATTCAGGTAAATTAGCATCACTTGCCTTAGATTCTAAGCTATTTAAATATTTTTCACGTTCAACTTTTATAAGGTCTCCTTTTCTGAGTTTCTTAATTGTTTTAGGTGGTGGTGGTAAATCACCTACTTTTTCGATTGGTTCAGACATGTTAAATAATTAATAAAAAGGTTAATGACTTATTTCCAATATTCATGTAAAAAATAATAGCAGTTAATACAGAATAGTAAAAATAATGAAATTAAGTAATTGAAAATTCTATAACCCTAATATTTTTTATAGATAAACACCATAAGTTCATCGAAATCCCTTTAAGCTAAGAAAATCTCATCGAAGAAATCATGAAATTATTGCTTACTGGTTGTACAGGCTTCATCGGAAGAGAATTAATCCCTTCACTAATCAATGAAGGTCATAGCCTCACAGTCATGTCTAGACAATCAAAAGAAAAATTAAAAATGATAGCTAATGACTTAAATCTAAGGGTCATAAAAATGAATCCAGCTGAGGCTTCTGCCTGGAATAATCAAGAAGTTCAAAACTCTCTTCAAAGCTGCGAAGGGGTTATCAATCTCGCTGGCGAACCTATTGCTGAAAAAAGATGGACAACCGATCACTGTAAAGAAATTACTAATAGTCGCATAGACACAACAAATAATCTGATTAAAAACCTACGGAATCTAAGAAAACCCCCCAAAGTTCTTATTAATGCATCGGCAATTGGTTTTTATGGCTCACATCCTCAAACTGAATTCAATGAAGACAATATTCAGGGTGATGATTTTCTAGCAAATGTCTGTAAGGAATGGGAATCTGGTGCCAAGAACAAACCAAGGGCGACTCGCCTTCTAATTGTAAGAATTGGCATCGTATTAGCTAAAGATGGCGGAGCACTTGGAAAAATGCTTCCCATTTTTAGAGCTGGTCTTGGAGGGCCTATAGGAGATGGAAAACAATGGATGAGCTGGATACACAGAACAGATCTTTGTAATCTTATTAACGAAAGTGTGAAAAACTCTGCTTGGTCTGGAGTAGTCAATGGGGTTGCACCAAATCCTGTACGAATGAATGAGTTCTCTAATTCACTTGGTCAAGCACTTGGTAGACCAAGTCTTCTCGCAGTTCCTGGGCCAATATTGAAGTTGATTTTAGGAGATGGCGCTCGCGTGGTTTTAGAAGGACAAAATGTAAAACCTCAAAGTTTGAAAAAACTCAAATTTAAATTCCGTTTCCCCACAATTAATGACGCTTTTAAAGCAATATTAGCTTAAAATTATTCGATGGAATGTAATTAGAACTCAAAGATCTAACCAATTTTTTATTTTAAGTAATGTTTTCCAATTAGGTTTACGAGAAAGACCATCTTCAAATGATTCTTTTAATTCTTTTTCTAATTCAGGAAGCACGAACATAGCTCTTTTCACATAATCAATATGATCTCTAACTCCTTTAGAATTAGTTTCTAACAATGCAAGACTTAAATTTATTCTTGATTGTGGATCTTGACCATTAAGTTTCACTGCATATCTGGCAGACCGCAAGGCTTCCTGAGGCGAATCACATAACAATTGCAGCCAAGACAAGCATGTCCATGCAGCAGCATTATTTGGAGTAGTAGAAGTTATTTTCTGGAAATCCTCAATCAATTCATGAGCTGGTGAACCAGCTTTATAACGATTTAGGGCTTCTTCAAAAAGACTTTCCTCTGATTGATCCATTGTTAATTTTAAAATTCTTTATAGTTAAAGTTAAACTGCAAAGGAACTTCCACAGCCACAAGTTTGTGATGCATTGGGATTAGTAAAGTTGAAGCCTCCACCAATTAAATCTGTACTGAAATCTAACTGCATACCATATATATATAAAAGACTCTTTGGATCACAAATCACTTTAAACGAACTGCTACCTACTGCATATTCATAAACTTCATCATCTTTTTGAATATCATCAGCAGACACAAAGTCCATTGTGTAACTCATACCACTGCATCCTCCTGAACGTACTCCAACTCTCAATAATTTCCCTGACCCTTGTTCTTTGCAAAGTCTAGATAACTGATCCAGTGCAGGAGTGGTAATAAGAACTCCCTTGCCATCTTGAGCTTTATGAGTTTTGGGCGGTGCGTTTGACTCACTCATTGTTTTTTCTGAACTTTAATAACACTCTATTAATTATATTCGATTTTAAAAGTGCCAAAAACGAGTTTTTATTCATAGAGTTAGTGTATCCATCTAATTAAACGAGTGAAAATCGCAATAATAGGTGCAGGTTTAGCAGGATTAACTGCTGCAGTGGACCTTGTTGATGAAGGACATGAGGTCGACCTATATGAGGCAAAACCATTTATTGGAGGCAAAGTTGGAAGCTGGGAAGATTCCGAAGGCAATCATATAGAGATGGGCTTACATGTGTTCTTTTTCAACTATGCCAATCTGTTTGCCTTAATGAAAAAAGTAGGGGCATTTGAAAATCTTTTACCAAAAGACCATACTCACCTTTTTGTTAACAAGGGCGGTGAAATCAAGTCACTTGACTTTCGATTTTTTGCAGGAGCTCCTTTCAACGGCTTAAAAGCCTTCTTCACTACACCTCAATTAAATTGGATTGACAAACTAAGGAATGCTCTTGCCCTTGGAACAAGTCCAATTGTAAGAGGGCTTATTGACTATGAGGGTGCGATGAAAACAATACGGTCATTAGATTCTATAAGCTTTAAACAATGGTTTCTTAACCATGGAGGAAGCCTAAATAGTGTTGAAAGGATGTGGAATCCTATTGCATATGCTCTGGGTTTCATTGATTGCGAAGCTATTTCAGCAAGATGCATGCTTACCATCTTTATGATGTTCGCTTCAAAAACAGAGGCATCCAAGCTCAACCTATTGAAGGGCTCACCACACAAATGGCTCACAAAGCCAATACTCGATTACATTGAACAAAAAGGTGGAAAACTTCACTTAGAGAATATTATTAAAGAAATTCATACAGAGGATTCCGACCAACCATCTGTGACTGGATTAACTCTTCAAACACCAGAGGGTGAACAAAAAATTCAAGCTGACAAATATTTAGCTGCTTGTGATGTATCTGGTATTAAAAGAATAATTCCTAGATCATGGAGACGTTTTAAAGAGTTTGACTCACTTTTCAATCTTGATGCTGTACCAGTCGCGACAGTTCAACTTAGATACGATGGCTGGGTAACAGAGATCAACAATAGAAAAGCTCAAATAAACCTAAAAAGTCCATCTGGTTTAGACAATTTGTTATACACAGCCGATGCTGATTTTAGTTGTTTTGCAGATTTAGCTTTATCAAGCCCAGAAGACTATAAAAAAGATGGTCAGGGCTCACTACTTCAATGTGTGTTAACCCCTGGAGATCCTTGGATTACCAAGCCCTCAGATGAAATTGTAAAACATACTGATCTACAGGTCAGGACACTTTTCCCTTCTTCAAGAGGCTTGAAGCTTTTATGGAGCAATGTGGTCAAAGTTTCTCATTCTCTCTACAGAGAGGCTCCTGGAATGGAGCCATATAGACCAGATCAAAAAACCTCTTTTAGTAATTTCTTCTTAGCAGGCAGTTACACAAAACAGGATTACATTGACTCTATGGAAGGAGCAACAATGAGTGGTCATCTTGCTGCTTCAGCAATGCTCTCAAAGTCTGTTTCACTAGCAAAAAATTCTTCGGTTGCTTAAGAAATGGGAAAGTGGCTTGATCACACAGTGATAAGTGAAATTCATGCTCCAGTTGAACTTGTGTGGAAGTTTTGGAGTGATTTAGATTCGATGCCTTTGTGGATGACTTGGATTGAATCGGTTAAGACAGTCGATGAAAAAACTTCGACACTCCCTGATTTAACGGAGTGGACACTTGCAGCTAATGGCTTTCGTTTTAAATGGAAAGCTCAAATCACTGAAAGAGTAGAAGCAGAGAAATTGGAATGGAAATCAGTTGGTGGTTTACCTACAAAGGGTTCAGTACGCTTTTACAATGAAGAGAGCGCTAAAACTGTGGTTAAATTAAAAATATCTTATGAATTACCTCAAGTTTTAGCAAATTTAATGAAAGCAAATATTCTTGGAGGAATGGTCACGAAAGAATTACAAAAAAATCTTGATGGATTTAAAGAACTCGTCGAAAAATCAGCATAAATTTAATTAAATTTTAGTTCCAAACAAGCTTGTAATAATCCTTCTAAATCATGCGGGGAAGCCTCTTTATCAGGTTTTCTAATAAGGTTTTTACAGCTAATAGTTGTTTGGGGTCCAATCGAAACAAGTTTAATCCTTTCAATTAATTTCAACCAATTTTCACCAAAGTATTTTTTCAATAAGCTGACAGTGTTTACTACTGTTTTACCACTAGTAAAAGCAATAATGTCTATTTTCCCACTATTCAAAGCCTCTATAGTCTTTTGAGGTATATCTTTAGGACAAGAAGATTCATAAGCAGCTACTTCAATAACCTCTGCTCCTTTTAATTTGAAAGAGTCAGATAATATTGATCTGCCTCCAGTTTGTACTCTGGGAATAAATAATTTTAAACCTTTTTGATTCTGAGGGAAATATTGAACCAGGCTATCTGCAACAAAACTAGGAGGGACAAAACTAATCTTTGCATCAATATCTGATAACAAAGAAGCGGTTTTTCTACCGACAGCAGCAATTTGAATAGTCTTGGAAATTTTTGATAAAGATGAGCCTATTTCTTTCAGTCTATCTTCAACATTTCTAACACCATTTGCGCTAGAAAAAATGATCCAGTCAAAGGTATTAATTTCTTTTAAGGCATCATCTAAAGGAGCCCAGTCATCTGGAGGTCCAATCACTAATGAAGGAAGATCGAATACCTCAGCTCCTTTTTCTCGAAAGATCTTACGAGCCTCTGAAGTCTGTTCTTGGGCACGAGTAATAATTATCTTCTTGTCGGTTAAAGTCATTTCTGTATGCTTCTTTCTAGGAAGTCTAAAGAATAACTATGCAATTATTTAAACAATAATAAGATTTTTCTTGCATACTAAATTCTCGATTAAAAAAAGTTCAATCAGTAAATTCTTTACTTGATTTTTTATCAATTTCCTTTTTAACTATTTTTGATTGCAAAATACGACTTAAAATTTGATTTTGTGCTTCCTCTATTTGACTAGGACTGTAAGCTAAAGGGATAGATTCATGAATAGTTTCCTTTATTTTATCATATAAATATGGACATCCATATATAATAATTCCTGATAATCTTTCCTCAATTTCTAAATTTTTTATAGCATCTATCCAATGATAATTATGATAATCTAATCCGATAAATGGTTTACCTCTTACAAAAAGCTGGACAAGGATTTTAGCATTATCAAATTGCCCCAATTCTAAAAATCTTTTATTAGTTTTTTGCCATGGACTGATACCAAGTGGATGTATAATTAAGTTTTTAAAGCCTACTGCCTTAGGTAGATTTAATGCAGGAAAAAATTTATTAGACACTTGATCGAAGTTATCAATTTGTATAAGATTAATATCATTAACTTTAGCT
>QCJC01000009.1 GCA_003216275.1 Prochlorococcus sp. AG-402-P18
CTTCACCCCAAAAGCCCTTATATTCCTACGGTTCACCTTAATTACAGATATTTCGAAGCTGGACCTGTATGGTGGTTTGGCGGGGGTGCAGATCTCACGCCTTTTTATCCATACCTAGCTGATACTCGTCACTTTCATTACACACACAAAGGTGCATGCGACTCAATAAACCCAGATCTTCATAAGGTTTTCAAACCTTGGTGTGATGAATATTTTTTTCTAAAACATAGAAATGAGACCAGAGGAGTTGGAGGAATTTTTTATGACTACCAAGATGGATCAGGTTTACTCTATAAAGGGCAAAATAAAAATGGAAAAGCCTCAAAAATTTCAAAAGGCTTAGGAAACTATTCTTTAACTTGGGAGAACCTTTTCTCTCTGGCAAAAGCATGTGGTCAGGCATTTCTCCCCTCTTACGAACCAATAATTGAAAAGCGGCAAAAGAAAGACTATTCAGATAAAGAAAGGGACTTTCAACTTTATAGAAGAGGTAGATATGCGGAGTTCAATCTCGTATGGGACAGGGGAACAATTTTTGGTTTACAAACAAATGGAAGAACAGAGTCAATTTTGATGTCCCTGCCTCCGCTAGCCCGATGGGAGTATGGATTTAAGCCTGAAGAAAATTCACGCGAAGCTTTACTAACTGAGTTATTTACTAAACCTCAAGATTGGTTTACAGATAAATCTCTGGAACAAAGGTGTCTTCCTCATAATGCATTAGATTAGATGAAAAACTTAAATTATTCATCCCATTGAAGAAAGCTTGAATAATTTCGTTTGATAGCAGCTTGATTGTTTTTTGCCTTGTTTTTATATTTCTAAGATTTTTTTCAAGAGATCCTTCTAATTTTCCAATTTCTAGAATTCTTATTTGCCTTTTTGGAGCACCTAAGCCTCCTCTGAATAGAACGGGAAAACGTCCAAATTTTCTTGCGATTGATTCATCTATTTTATTTGGCACTTCAAATACAGGAGGAATTAAGCCTGAACCAACTCCATATTTTCCATATGAATCGAAATGTATCTCTATCGCATATCCTCCATTCTCAGCAAATTTCTTCCCTACAGACCAATTTGTTCTTGGATCATTCGGATCATCAATATTCCTAATTCCTGGATCATAAGATCTGATATTTAATCCTCTTTTTTTCCCAACCTTAACAATCGATTCTTGTAATTTTAAATTCCAAAAAAGTTCATCACTAATTTCAGGATTCATTGGATTTTCGCCATACTTATCAACAGCTTCTCCCGAAGTACCCGCGCCAGCCAATCCTTGAGAGTCTGCATGCCCAGCCAATATTAAGATAGGAATATCTTTCTCAACCTCCTGAGTCCCTATCCAGCTAGCTGTAAGATTTGCACTTCGTCCAATTATCAGTTCAAGATCATTAATAGCATTGATACGTTGATTAAATCTCAACTCTAAAAAAGCATAAGTAAACCATACCAAAATGCTTGTAATTATTATATTTAGTAGTTTATTTTTCTGTAAAAGCATTATTAAATTGGAGAAGATAGCAATGAGTTTTCACTACTAAGTTCTAGACTTTCAGATAATTCCGATTGGATAGCTATAAGCTCATCTCGATGTGCTCTGATGCGCAAAATACTTCGATCAGACGTTTCTCGACTTACTAACTTAAGCTCTAAAAACTCCTCTCTATTAGACTTGTTGCTATAAATAATTCCAGTTAGAGGAGCACCCACAGCGGCAAGTAATAAAGGCCACCAACTCAAGAATGGGTAAAGCTGAATTAACACTAGGCCTAAACTCGCAGCGCCGAGTCCTCCCAAACAAGATAAAAAAATCGTCAAAAAAGGACTAGAGGCAACACTTCCATTAAATACCAACAATTTCTCGTCTACATTTCCTCCATTTTTTTTCCAACCTCGTTCCTCTAACCAAATACTAATTCCATTCAAAACCTCAAGAGGAGGTAGAGGCGACTGAACATCAACAACTGTTGTCCGATCCTTACTGGCAGCCCTCAAAAAAAATACCAGCCCAATAGCCAGTAAGATAGTGAGAAATAAAGTAGAGGAGAATGCAGATTGCATCTCAATAATACGATCTCTTTTATATTAATTGTTATGGAAGACATAGCTACGACTATGCGCTATAAAAAATAAAAGTTGTGAAATGCTAATTTGATTTTGCTAATCAATAAATTTGAGCAGATAAATCATTAAATTTGCTAGATATCTTTTTATCATTTAAGCATTAAACTTTAATCATACAAATTCGATCATTATCAATCCCCATTAACTTCCTATGGCAAACAAAGTTGGAGAACCTAAATCATTTAAGATTTTCGAAAAGGATATAGATAAAGAAACTGAGATTTTTCTAAACGCAACATCATCACTAGCAGTTGATACTGAAGCCATGGGTTTAATTCATGGTAGAGATAGACTATGCTTAATACAAATATGTGATGAATTAGATAATGTATTCTGTATTCGATTAGAGAAAAATCAAGATTCAGCTCCAAATTTACAATCTATTCTAGAAGCCAAGAAAATTGAAAAAGTTTTTCATTTTGCAAGATTTGATGTTGCAGCTTTAGCTAGTAATTTGAATATTAATGTTAATCCAGTTTTTTGTACAAAAATTGCAAGTAAAATAGCTAGAACCTATAGTCCAAGGCATGGTTTGAAAGAAGTTATAATGGACACTGTTGGGGTAGAATTAGATAAACAAGCTCAGAGTAGTGATTGGGGAAAAGTTGATAATTTAACTGAACAACAACTTTTATATGCTGCAAATGACGTTAGGTTTTTACTAATGGCAAAAAACAAGCTTGAAGAGATGTTGAGACGTGAAGATCGATGGGGAATAGCCCAAAAATGCTTCCAATGCGTACCAATTTTTTCAGAGCTTGATAGGAAAAGATTTACCAATATCTTTGAACATTAAATTATTTCACTTAAATATATTTTAATCTTCAAGCATAAAATTTTCATCCTCTTTTAAAGCTTTCAATAATTGGTCAAAAGATTCAGATACTGAATCGCTTCCGTTTTGGTTATTCTGAATAGTTTCATCAAGTAAATTTTGAGCTATTTCCTTTCTTGAATGCAAGTCTTTTTTACCTTCTTTAGCTGCTGCGACCTCAACTTTTCTTCGAGCAGCTGCGATACTAATACTTAAAGAAGATGCTAATTGAGCACAGATTTTAAGATAATGGTGATCTTCAATTAGTGGCATTTGTTGATGTTTGTCTAAAAAATCCTTATAAAAATTTTACCTATTACTATTAGGTTACACCTGATTTTAAACCCTGAGTCATTTGAGTCGAAATCATAACGGCAAGAGACCTACTTCCACCTTCGGAACCCATTCTTTTAGATCCTCTTAAGCCAATAGACTGACGGTCATTTTCCGAATTTAATAAAAATTCTACTTGTTTTGCGAGAGTTTTATAACCTTTAGAAATAGCTACTGCTCCGCCCAATAGACGACTTTGACGCAAAGCAAAGTTTAAATTGAATTGAGGTCCTTTCCCTGGTAACGAGACACAGGGGATTCCTAAGCCTACTAATTGTTCTGTCGCAGTGCCTGCATTCGCTACTCCTACTTCTCCCCAACTAGCCCAAGTGAAAAATTGATTAAAACCAATTAAAACAAGTAATGAGTTTTTTTTCCAAATACCTGAAATCCCTAAATTAATCATTGATTCATTCTCAGATTGAAAACCTAACTCAAGCAAAATAAATTCTATTTTTTTATTCATTGAAGATGAAGCCAAAGGCAAAAATACTGCTATGGAAGATGAAATTTCAATGCACAGAATTGCCTTTATAAGTCTTTCAAAATTCTCATAGGCCTCTGGCAAGCGACTTCCACACAACAAAATTAATCGCCTATAAGAAGCAAAAATATTTGGACATTGTTTCTTTGCCATACCATCCATCATTGGATTACCTGGCGCAACTGCTTCTACTCCATGATTTCTTAAACCTCTTGCAGTGATTTTATCTCTTACTGCAACCAACTTGCATCGACTAGATCGCATCAACAAATATTCCCAGGGATCCCACTCAGTACCTTTCAACCGATGATAGTAATCGCTAGCAGAAAATCTTGGCCCACTTGTCCATGTGTAATCACTCTTGGGAGTTCCAATAAAGAAATAATCTGCGCCACTAGACCATGCAAAGAGAAGCGGCAATAAATCGCCAACTGCAATAATAGTTCTTCCTTTTTTTGCTGCATTACGAATAAGACTCCATTGCGTCCAAAGACTTCTCAATAATCCAGCTTTTACATCTAAAACCAAGCTGCGCAAACTCTGATTACTAAATCCACCACTTGGTAAAAGTGTTAAAGAACCAACCTTAGCAAGCCAACCATCTTTTACATCCTTATTAAAAACTTGACCTTCCCCAACAATTGGCATTATTTCCAAAGCAATATCAGGATTAATTTCATGCAGAGCCTTGATGACCCTAAGAGCAATCATGTCCTCTCCATGTCCATTACTTAGAAACAAAAGTTTTTTTTGAGTCTGGCTGATACGATTTGAAGTAGAAATGAAAATTTCATTTCTGGCGGCATGGCCAAGTGGTAAGGCAGAGGATTGCAAATCCTTTATCCCCAGTTCGAATCTGGGTGCCGCCTTTATAATTTTGGAGACGAATTTTGCCAGAACCCTTTCTAGGGCAACACTCCAGCTGTATCTAGTAGCAAGTCTCAAGGCTTTATCTGATAACCAAGTTTTTTGTGAAAGCCAAACTCATATCTTAAATTTTGAGCTTCTGATCAATATTCTTACAGGTAATTACTAAGATCACCATTTTTTATCTAACTTTAACTACTTGATTCAATACTTTTTCTATTAAAAGAACCTATTCTAATGATGTTTTGCAAATTAAAATTTTCAACTATATTTTGATTTTCAGAAGATATTCAAGTAAGAAAATTAACCCTAAATGTAAAGTCTAGATTATACTTTTACTTAAGGAGCTGTTCTACTAAAGCAAAAGTTTTTTTTCATTACAATTTAATATTCATTTGAGAGAAACTTTTGCTATGAATTATCATTAAATCATAATAACCAATTTACACAGTGTCTGATCAAATTGAATTCAGTTCTTTTTTTAGATTACTTAATTCAATAAAAGAGGGTGAGTCTGAAAAGATTTCTTTGTTAGATGAGAAGATGGAAAAATTCAAAAGTGGTGATCAATCCAAAAGTTATTTAGAACAGTTAGGATGCATATATCTATTTATAGGTATTACAGAGTTATATAATTTCACTAATAAAAAAGATCTGTACTCTATAGGCTTAATTCAAAAAGAAGAATGGAGTGATTTATCTATTAAGAATAAAGAAGATCTACCTGTTTTTATAGCTAACAAAATGATCAGGTACGTTAAAGAAAATAAAAAGACAAAAGAAATTGCTAAAAAATGGAATGTTAGAGAAGGAGAAATTAAAAAGCATATAACTCCAATGGCAAGATACATAACTGAGGGAATTATTGATGTAATCGAATAAAGAATAAATTCACAATTCATTTTTATAATTAAATATCTTTAATAATAATACAGACTTTTTCTTTAATTAATACTCATTATCTGCAACACAAATTCCTAGACATCTTATTCCATTTTTTGCAGTTCTTCCACAATGCTTACATAGAGTTTTATCTTGATTGAAATTATTTTCCTTGTTTTTGCGGGTCAACTCACAATTATCATTATTCAAGTTGGTTATGAAAGAAGAGTTTCCTAAATTATTAATATGATTCATGTAAGATACTTGTAAAAAAAGTCACTTTTAACTAATAAAAATGATGTCATGATTAAAAATAGAGTTGGAATTGGCTTTGGGACTTGGGCATGGGGCAACAAATTCGTATGGGGCTATAAAGCAGAAACAGATGATATCTTACTAAAAAAAACTTTTTCTGATGCAATAGAGGGTGGGTTAGATCTTGTTGATACTGCAGATTCTTATGGCACCGGCAAATTATTTGGACAAAGTGAAACACTTATTGGAGATTTCCTTGAGGAATTTCCAATAACAAAGCTCAAAAAAATTACTATCGCAACTAAACTTGCTCCTTTCCCCTGGAGAATTGGTCGTAATGGGCTAAAGCAAGCATTTAAAGAAAGTAATAAGCGTCTGAAAGGAAATTTAAAAAGAGTACAACTTCATTGGAGTACTTATAGGTATGCTCCATGGCAAGAAGAACAATTAATCAATGGCTTGGGAGATTTATATGAGGACGGTTTTATTGAAGAAATTGGACTATCTAATACTGGTCCAAAAAGATTAAATTTCTTATATCAAAAACTTAAAGAGCGAGGAATTAAAATAAAAAGCATCCAAATGCAATTTTCCTTATTAACTAAACCATCATTAGCAGATGAAAAAATCAAAAATGTATGTAATGAAAATAACATTGAATATTTAGCCTACAGTCCATTAGCACTTGGTATCCTAACTGTTCCCGTTAATAAATCTCCTAAAACATCAACCTTTATAAGGAATCAATTGTTTAGAAAATTACTTCCAAAAACTTCAGAGTTGAGAGCATTACTAGGAAATATAGGTAAGAAATATTCAGCATCTCAAGCACAAGTTGCCTTGAATTGGGTCAGATCTCATGGAGCTAAACCAATCGTTGGCATTCGTAATCCTTCGCAAGCTAAAGATGCTATTGCTGCACTGAATTGGACTTTAACAAAGAAAGAAAAAGAAAGTTTAGACTTATACAGAGAACACTGTCCAATTAATATGCCTACAAATCCTTTTATCAGCCCTTAATCCAAGTTTAATTATCAGGTATCAGGACTAACAACAACCTTCATTGAATCTGAAGAGGAAGGAATACTAATAACTTTTGCTGGGGGTATTGATTGTGAATTTGCGCTTTTATCAGGGGTTTCTTCTTCTGGCTCTGTGTCATCTTTAGCACATGCTTCTAATGCCTCTCTTAACAAAGAGTCAAACGTTGCACCAGGCAATCTATGCCTGGCAACTTCAAGAAATGTTAGTGGAAGAGACTCTGAAGCCGCATCTTTTAATGCAGGGTTATTTTTGCGGTGCTCTTGCTCGTCTTGAATGGCTCTAATAAAACGGAGAGTAACTTCATGTTTAGTTGAAGCTTTGATTAGTGTGTCATTATCTCTTTGCCCATCAATTGCTTCTTGTTCTAAATCATTAATTCTGTTCTCTAAACTATTTAGCACCTCATCAGCTTCTTTCCCAATATGAGAAAGTTGACCATCAGACAAGTTGGGTAAATCCGCAACATAAACTTTTCCATGATCTCTGAGAGTTAGAAATGTTGGTCGGGGGCCTCCATTTTGACGCATGTTCCCCTCGACTTGTCCTCCCATAGGCCTTCTTGGAGGTGTAGGGCCTGCAGAACTTCTCCTACGCGTCAGACGCTGTTGATTTTCAAAAGGCATAGAGCTAAATAAGATCTAACTTCGCATTACCCGAACTAAATATCCGGCTAGCGTTTTTTAATATCTTACTGTTTTTTTTCCAATATAGAAAATCTTTTTTAACCTTAATTGAATTAATTCAGAAACTTGTAATGCAAGTTTTCTAAAACCAGGCTTCATTGCTTTAGTTAGGTATTCCTAAGATATCAACAAGTTCAGAGTTATTAGGAGCTTCAACAACTTTGCCAATTTTCCAGGCATCAAAACCATTTTGAATACAAATCTCTAAAGTGGTATTCACTATATTTTTAGGAACAATTAAACAAAAGCCTATACCCATATTAAAAGTATTCCAAAGATCTATTTCAGGAATTTCACCAGCCTTTTGTAACCAATAAAATATTTCAGATATTTCCCAACTAGCTATATCTATATGTGGTAACAATCCAGAGGGGAAAATTCTAGGAAGATTCTCGGCCAAGCCTCCACCCGTTATGTGCGTCATTCCATGAATTGGTAATTTTTCACTCAACAATTTCTGCACAAGTTGAGAATAAATTGCTGTGGGTTCCAATACTGAGTCAATCAAATTTCGATTATCTTTCCCATAAAGAGTGGACTCATTAACGTTCGCCATGGAAAGTACTTTACGAACAAGGCTATAGCCATTGCTATGAATTCCATTACTTTTAATCCCAATAATCTGATCTTCAGAGTTAATGTGATTGCCATCAATTAAGCGATCATTTTCAACAATACCAACACAAAATCCTGCTAAATCATATCTTCCCTCGGGATAAAAACCTGGCATTTCAGCTGTTTCACCTCCCAATAAAGAACAATCAGATTGATCACACCCTTCAGCAATACCCTCTATTACTTCAGCTAAGGCATCAGGAGTCAAAGTTCCGCTTGCTATGTAATCAAGAAAAAATAGAGGGCGAGCTCCATTTGTTATTACATCATTCACACACATTGCAACTAGATCAATTCCAACTCCAAAATGACAACCATATTGCTGAGCTAATTCTAATTTTGTACCAACACCATCGGTTCCAGATACTAAGACTGGACTTTCATACCCCTTTGGAATTTTTATACATCCCCCAAACCCACCAAGGCCTCCAATAACTTCACTTTTATGAGTTTTCTCAACGCATGATTTAATTCTCTCCACAAAAGCTCTTCCAGCAGTAACATCAACTCCCGCAGTTTTGTAATCCATCAGTAAAACCCTTTCTTTTTCAAAATGACTGAATCCTCATATGAAGTTCCATATGAGACAGTATGCAATCAACCTATTTGATTTCAATCATAAATTTATGAAATTAATTTGTTTAAGAACATAGTGGAACCAAAAATCATCCAAACCAATGCTGAATTACAAGATTGGATTAGGAAAATAAATTCAGCAATCATTTTTGTCCCTACTATGGGAGGCCTTCATCCTGGACACCAATATTTAATTAGAAAGGCAAAAAAGAGTAAACGCAAAAAATCACAAATTGTTCTCGTAAGTATTTTTGTAAATCCTTTGCAATTTGGAAAGGATGAGGACTTTAAAAAATATCCAAGAAATATTGAAAGAGATGCTGAATTAGCCTTTAGCGCTGGAGCAGATGCAATTTGGACACCAGTCTATTCTGAAGTTTTCCCTGGAGGAGAAGATTCACATTTTAAAATCCAAGTTCCTAAAAACTTACATAATCAATTATGTGGTGAGCAGAGACAAGGACATTTTGATGGAGTTGCAACAGTTATTCTTCGACTAATCAAAATTATCAAACCAGAAATATTAATTTTAGGAGAAAAAGATTGGCAACAATTAATTATTATTAGAAGATTATTTCAAGAACTATCTATCCCTATCAAAATTAAATCTTTTTCTACCCAAAGAGATGAAAGTGGATTTGCTTATAGTTCAAGGAATGCTTATCTGAGTAATTCTGAGAGATTAAATGCCCTTTCTTTGCCAAATGCAATGAAAGAAGCCAAAAATGAATTCGCTCAAGGAAAGTTAATTAATCTAAAAAAAATAGCCTCCAACCTTGAAAGAAACAACCTAAAAATTGAATATATCAAAATTGTAGATGCATTTTCATTAAAAGAAAGAGAAAATGTAAATGGTATATGTCTTTTAGCCGCAGCAGTAAAATGTGGCTCATCAAGATTAATTGATCACACTTTTCTTATGAAACGAAAACCAATTATTGCAATCGATGGACCAGCTGGTGCTGGTAAAAGTACCGTCACAAAAGAATTTGCTAAGAGGCTTGGATTTATTTATTTGGATACAGGTGCAATGTATCGAGCAGTAACTTGGTTCATACAAAGTAAATCTATTGATCCAAGTGATTTGATTGGAATAAAAAATATACTTAAAGATTCAAAAATAAGTTTTAAAAACTCAAATTTAGTTGAGCAAAGAATATTTATTAATAATATTGATGTAACAGAGGAAATAAGGTCACCTAAAGTAACCTCTCTAGTTTCTAGTATCGCCAAACAACATTTTGTTAGAGATTTACTTACGACTCAACAACAATTAATTGGAATTGATGGTGGAATTATTGCGGAAGGAAGAGACATTGGAACGGCTGTCTTTCCAGATGCAGATGTGAAAATCTTCCTCACAGCCTCTTCAAAAGAAAGGGCAAGTAGAAGATTTATAGATTTACAGAAAAGAGGTTATGAATGTTCTAATATTAATGATCTTGAAAAGGAAATCGAAAACAGAGATAAAGAAGATAGTCAAAGAACAATAGCACCTTTAAAAAAAGCCAAGGATGCAATAGAAATATTAACTGATGGAATGATTATTGAAGAAGTGTTAGAAGCACTTACTGATATTTTTAGATCCAAAATTCCAGAAGAAGTTTGGCCAACGCCTAATCTATAAGAATTTTTATTAGTTCTTCTATAGCATCATCAAGTAAGTCTAGAACTTCATCAAAACCATTTGAACCACCATAATAAGGATCTGGAACTTCATTTAATTGAGAATCTTGAGAATAACTAAGAATAAGTTTTATTTTTTTGTTAGCAGGATGTGAACGGTCTTTAATTAATGATCTAACAGCTTGCAAGTTATCGTTATCCATAACAAGAATATGATCAAACTCATATAAATCATTTTCTTCGATTTGCCTTGATCGACTCGTAAGTTCTATACCTCTTTTTTGGGCGGCTTCACGCATTCTTGAGTCTGCAAGATTTCCCACATGCCAACCACCAGTTCCAGCGGAGTCGACAAAAAACAACATTTCTAAATCTCTATCTTTAATTTTGTGCTTAAAAATACCTTCCGCTGCAGGAGAACGACAAATATTTCCCAAGCAAACAAAAAGAATTTTTTTTACCATAATTTTTCAAAGCTAGACTTTATTATAAATCAAAAAGAATACTATTTATATATCGTTCAGTCCATTGTCTTCCAAAAAATCCTTTTAACATAGATCGTGCAGGATCTTTTTCAGCTCGATAACGCATATATTTTTTCTGACCATTTAAAAGCTTTAAAGATCGTTCTTGAGTAATAGTTTTTGAATTACTAACTAACTCCACAAAAAGATTCAAGTAGTCATTAAAAGCAGGTTTAATTATCTGACTAATTAATTTATTTCCTTCATCACCTAAGGGTATTCTAGACCACAGAAAACATGGAGAAAAGTATTGCTTAGCTTCTGGGGGTATATCACCTCCAGGCGGAAGACTAGACTGCCATATAGAATGTATAGGTTTTAACTTATCCCATACATGTTGAGTATGAGTAATATCATTTTTTATAGCAGGCTGGAGATCCAATGCAATCAAATGGCCATTAGGAAGAGTTACAAAATCAGCTCCAAAAAAAGGCAATTCATAATTATTAAAAGGAGAAATTACTAAATTCATAACAGAGGTTATTTCACCAGCGACTAGACAAGCGCATCTTCCTTGTCTAATTTTATCTGTTTTGAAACCCCATGTTTCTAAAATGACTTCTTTAGGCTTAGAACTTGAGCCAAAAGAAGATTCTCTACAAAGAAATTCATTATCTATTGGATAAGGCCTAGGTTGAAATCTAGAAAAGGCATTAGCTGTACTCTCTAAAAAATATGACCAACGCCAATTAGAAATTGAGATTGGTTCCAGACTGTTTAATCTTTTACATTTCATTTGATATCTAAATTAGTATTAATCTATTCCAAGCATAGAGGGAATAAAAACTCTTTCAAATACTTTTCTGACCAGTCTTTACCAAAAAAACCAGAGAATAATCCATGAGCAGGGTCTTTTTCAGCACTATATTTATCATAATCTATATGAAATAATCTAACTTGTTCAGATTCAATCTTATTATAATTAACTTTAAATAAATTAAAATTTGTCCAATAACATTTAAGAAAAGAGTTAAATACCTTTGGTAGAATATTTATTGCCTCATAACTTCCACCCTTACAAAATAAAACCCATGGCGAGAAATATTTATCGGGATCATATATATTACTTTTGATATCAGAGTTAAAATCATTAAAGCACTCCTTCAGACGTTTTAATCCATCAAAATATCTATCAAAATATTCTTGCTCTTGTACAAGAGGTTGAAAATCAAGAATAGCAACTAACTTTTGTTTTTTTTCAAACCATAAAAGATCGATACCCATAATTGGAATATCATTTTGAAATTGAGGATAAGCAACTGAATTCAACACTTGAAGACGATCCCCCGCATCAAGTCTTGTAACCCTCCATCTTCGAAATCCAGGAACATCCCATAACCAACTGTTAACTTTACAATTCCCAGTTTTAGAAACACATTCACTAAATTCTTGTGGCACAAACATATCCTTACCGCCATGATCAAGAATGTTTTTATTCAACTCATTCAAAAGATCATCAAACATCTACGCTGATCTCCTTAGAGCTTTTAAGCTTGAATTCTCCTTTGAAGAAATTAAATCAGCTAAAAAGATCAAAATAAAAAGTTTTAGTTGTAAAGTCAGATTTATCTTAGTAGATACTGAATATAAAAAAACAATAGTTCAGAATAAAATATGTATTTGATTACTCTGTACTACCTTTACGCTTTTTACTTGCAAAAAATCTAAATAAAACCTTTCCTATAGCAGCAATTAAATTTCCTTCCAATTCATTAAAGATATCCATATTATATTTAAAAGATTTATTCGCCTCCTCAACGATTGAATCAGCTATTTTTTGATCAATAGGAAGACTATCCAATGTATTTCGATACTTAGTTTTAAATTCTTTCTCATCTTTTATATTCTCAAAAATATAAAAACTAAGTCCCTCATCATCCTGAAGATTCATTGCTTTTTTAGTAATATTTTTCAAAAGCTGCCCACCTGATAAATCACCTATGTATCTACTGTAATGATGTCCAATTAAAAGTTCCGGATTAGAGATTGCTATTTCCCTAATTCTTGCTTCATAAGCCAGCGCAGGCTTAGAAGGCCTTACCAATTCAGACCAATTCGTCCCAAAATAAAACAACAAATCTTGTTCTAATTTTTCCTTACGAAAAAGTTCTTTAAACCCTATTGGGGAAATTATGGGATGAGACTTTTCACAAAGCTTTTCCAACTCGTCCTCCATTGCAGAGTATACAAAATATAAATCTGCTAATAAATTTCTATATGAGGACTTGTCAACGACTCCCTTAAGAAAACAACTTATAAAACCAGTATTTTCAGCCATCGTATGAGACTTTTTAGTCCCTTCACGAAGTTGCCTAGCTAAGGCTACTGCCATGAGTTCAAAATCATTTAATCAAAACTTACCACTTAGACATAGGCTCATGATGTGATCTTTTAATCGTTGGATAAAAATTATGGCAAATTTTGAAAAGCTCACTGCCCCAACACAGGGGAAATCGATTAGTTTTATGAATGGAAGCCCAGTTGTTCCAGATCATCCAATTATTCCATTTATTCGAGGAGACGGAACAGGAATAGATATTTGGCCTGCAACACAACTAGTTATTGATAAAGCTATTGAAAAAGCTTATGGAAATCATCGATCAATTGAATGGTTTAAGATCTATGCAGGTGATGAAGCATGCGATTTATATGGAACATACCAATACTTGCCAAACGATACTCTTGAAGCAATACGAACGTATGGGATAGCAATCAAAGGACCTTTAACCACTCCTATAGGAGGAGGGATTAGATCTTTGAACGTATCTCTCAGACAAATCTTTGATCTATACTCATGTGTAAGGCCTTGCAAGTATTACAAAGGCACTCCAAGTCCTCATAAAAAACCACAAGACTTAGATGTAATTGTCTACAGAGAGAATACTGAAGATATTTATATGGGAATCGAATGGGAATCAGATGATCCCGAATGTATCAAATTAATTAATCAACTAAATAATGAAATAATTCCTGCCAGTCAAAAACTAAAAAACAGGTCGATTCCTGTGGGAGCAGGCATAGGAATTAAACCTGTTAGCAAAAATGGTAGTCAAAGGCATATCAGACGAGCAATTAAACATGCACTCAAGCTTGAGGGGCACAAAAGACATGTGACCTTAGTTCACAAGGGGAACATCATGAAATTTACAGAAGGAGCTTTTAGAGATTGGGGTTACGAATTAGCAACTACAGAATTTAGAGATGTCTGCATAACGGAAAGAGAAAGCTGGATCTTAGATAATGCAGCAAAAAACCCTTCCATCTCCCACCAAGAGAATGCTGAGTTAATTGATCCTGGTTATTCATCTTTAACAGAAGAAAAAAAGAAAGCTATTTGTGATGAAGTTTGTTCAGTTCTTACAACCATTGGGGGTACTCATGGCAATGGGAAATGGAAAGATATGGTTATGGTTGACGACCGAATAGCAGACAGTATTTTCCAACAAATTCAAACTAGACCTCAGGAATATTCAATCCTTGCAACCCTAAATTTAAATGGTGACTATATATCAGATGCGGCTGCTGCAATTGTAGGTGGACTAGGTATGGCACCTGGAGCAAACATCGGAGATCAGGCTGCTATCTTTGAAGCAACTCATGGAACAGCTCCAAAGCATGCAGGCTTGGATAGAATCAATCCAGGATCAGTAATCCTAAGTGGCGTAATGATGCTTGAATATTTAGGTTGGAATGAGGCAGCAAAGTTAATTACAAATGGATTAAGTAAATCCATTTCAGATAAAAAAGTTACTTACGATCTTGCACGTTTAATGGAACCAAGCGTAGAGCCTCTTAGTTGTAGTGATTTTGCTAAATCAATTATTGAAAGATTTTAAATAAGACTTATTTTACAGCTTTAAGCCTTTACTAATAAAACTCCATCAATTTATAAGATTCTAATAATGTTTTTTTATTTCCTAAATTCCCTGGAAATGTTATTACAGGCAAATTATTATTTTTAGAAATACATTGGACTATTGATAATCCTGGTAATATTTGACCTTTTAAATTGACTTGATTAAGCTTCAATCCTTTTTGCAGTAAAAGTTGAGTTGTAATACCCCCTTTACTAATAATATAGCCCAACTTGCTAGTTATTTGTCCAACTAAAATTGCCATGAACTCAGCCAAGAAAAGTCCAAAATTCATTCTTTCTGAATTAGACGAAAACTGAATTTCTTCTCTAGTTGTATATACAACAGGTACTTTTTTATTATCTAAAATCGTTTCTATTTTAGATAATAAAACACTTTCTAACTCTGAAATCAACTGCTGACATTCTTCTAAAATAAAAATATCTGCTAGTTTACTGACTGGTATTTCCAAACCTTCACAGGAATTATCTTTAAGCAAAATCTCTAATTGAGCGGTAGCTAATTGAACATGAGAACCAACTATTATCAGCCCTGGCTTATACTTGAAATCAGCAGTTTTAGATTTTAAAGATACTAAGTCGGAAGTTGTTTTAGTACTTGGAGGCAACCCTGATAAAGAGTTTATGAAACTTGCTGCAGTTCTAAAAAGAAATCTTTTCTCTTTAGAAACTATTTTGATTGCTTTAGCTAAGATTTTTAAGTGGTCAGATAATTTAGCATCAACAATTACAGAAATGTTATTTTCTAATTTAGATAAAAAAGTTAAAAGCAACTCAAAACCATCCTCATCATAAAGAGCTATATCTAATTGTTTAATATCTAAGTGCAAGATATTTTTTAATTCAATCTTTCCAAAACTTTTTTCTTCAATCCATTGAGCTAAATTACTAGTAGAAAAACCAAAAAGTTTATCGCGTCCAAAATCAGTCTCATGGACTGGTATTCCATTTAAATAATGAATACCATCTTCTGTAGTTCTTCCACCTTCAAGAAAAGCTGGAATATGAAATGTTGCATCAAATGGTCCTAGCTCTTCAGCAATAGTTGCAGGCTCTAAAACGCCATGACCACGTAATGTTGAATCACCTCTACTTATATAGAAATAGTCATCTTTTGAATATCCTTCTCTTAAGAAAAAATTTTTAAGTGCTAAACATATTTCTATAATTTTCTTTTCTGCCAAAGCAGAAGATAAAGATCTTGTATTAGCAAGGATAAATATTAATTGCGAGTGCTCTCTAAACGCTGCTTCTAGACTCTTCTCATCCCAATTTAATAATAATGGACATCCATAAACAGTTTGGGATCCTGTTGGATCATCGTCAAAAATAATTATTTTCATAAAAGATTAATCTATTTTTTTAATCAACTATTTATTAAAACCTCTCCCAACTCTCAGGAATTTGAATATAAGATTTATTTAAATCGGAAATAGATCCACAACCCAATAATTTCATCGTTCTAACTATATCTGTTTGAAGTATTTCTATGGCTCTGGCGACACCCTTACCTCCTGCAGCCGCAAGTCCATAAGCATATGCTCTACCTATTAAAACCCCCTTAGCACCAAGACATAATGCTTTAACTACATCACTACCTCTGCGAATACCTCCATCAAGCAAAACATCTATTTTGCCATCAATTGCAGCTAAGATTTCTGGCAAAACACGTATCGTTGGAGCAACACTATCCAGTTGCCTGGCACCATGATTAGAAATAACGATGGCATCAGCACCTAGCTCTACAGCTTTTTTAGCATCATCACCAATGTGTATACCCTTAACAATGATTTTTCCCCCCCACGCCTCACGTATCCATTCAAGATCCTCCCAAGTAACAACAGATTGTTCTAAAGCAGGACCTATTGCCGTATATCCCATAGGTCCATCATCCAGTTGAACATTTGGAAAACTCATTAACCCTCCATCACTTAACCATTGAGTCAACCAACATGGTTTAACTAACATTTGAGGAATAAAAGGAAGCATCTCAAAAGGATTTCTCGACAAAAGTTGTTGTGTTCCCGCTCTAATATCTCTTTCCCTTAAACCAGATACAGGAGTATCAATCGTGACAACTATTGCCGAGAATCCAGCGATTTTGGCTCTTTCTATTGTTTTCAATGCAACTTCTTTGCCACCAAGTAAATAAAGCTGATACCAAGCTGGTCCATCTGTCGCAGCTTTCACATTTTCCAACAAACAACCTGAGAGGGTTGACAATGTATATCCAGTTCCAGCTTTTCCTGCTTCCCTAGCAGCAACCACCTCTCCTTGGGGATAAAACATTCTGCTACTCCCTACTGGCCCGAGCAAGAAAGGAAGTTTAAAGCTCTGATCCAGGACGGATATTCCAAGATCACAGGCTGGGACAGAGACTGCACATCTAGGCCTAAATAAAATTTCATTGTATGCACTGCAATTTTGGGCAAGTGTTTGCTCTCTATCTGCACCGCTATCTATATAGTTAAAAACCATGCTAGGTAGACGATTTTTAGCCCTAGTCCTAAGGTCATCGATATTAACTACACCTGGCGAAGAAACATCTGCTCCCATAATTATTATTATAAATTTATGAATTACGAATCTATAATACAACGATCATAGGTACCAGAACAACAAAATATTGAAATATTCATTATTTTAAAAGCTATAAATAGAGTTTAATTAATTACAAACTATACTTCCATAAAAATCAAATAACTAAAAAGAATTGTGTTTAAAAGTGGTAAATAATTCTATATACTCCTGAGGCTCAACTTTAAGTTTTCTATCTCCAGTCACTAATGAATTCCTTGGGCTAGTCCAAGGCTCAAGACAAACCATTTTTCTGGGAGGATCAGTCCAAATTACAGTTGTATTCATTGGCTCTTGATGAATTAATTCAATAATATTTCTATATAAAAAATCGAAAATTTTAATCGAATAAGAAGGATATGAAAGGAAATCAACTCCTTTATCTAATATTCTGATTTGATCAGAAGCATTCGTAACTTTCATATTAGTTTGATCAATACATTTTCCAGGCAAACCATCTATCTTGATTTTTTGTAAGTTTGAAACTTTAAAATATGGATGCAAACCAAAACTAAAGGGCATAGTATCTTGACTATGATTATATATTTTAACCGAAATTTGAAGACTATCTTCTTTTAAATATACATCCATTTGGAGGGTAAAAGCAAAAGGGAAAGAAGAACGTGATTCGTCTGTATCATTGAGCTTTAGTCTTATTCCTAAGTTATCTTCTAATAAACCAATTGACCAAGGTAAATCTCTTGCAAAACCATGCTGTTTTAAAAAATACTTCTTATCACCGATTAAATAGCCTTCAGATAAATCACCACATATTGGGAAAAGGATAGGTATTCCGCCTCTGACACTTTTATTGTTATCCATAAAGCGTTCTAAATCAAAATATAAAAGTTCTCGCCCTTCTCTTCTCCATTCAGTAATCAATCCTCCTCTTTCAGGGACAATTCTTATTAATGAATTGAATTCAGAATTTGAATATTCCCAATGTTGATATGGACTAGTTTTCTGCTTAAAACTAACCTTCATAGATTAAAGCTCGTTGATCCATTCCATTAGAGCGGAATTAACCTGATCAGGAACTTCATCATGAGGACAATGACCTGCATCTAAAACAATTTCTTTTGTATTTTCAGGAGTATGTTTTTTATATGTTGCTCTTTTACCTGGTGCATTCATCCAAGGATCTCGATTACCCCAAAGTAATAACAATGGTGCTTTTAATTGTGCAAACAACTCATCAAGAGGTCTTCCCTGAGGACCTGCAGGATCAAAAACACTTTTGAATACATTAAAAGCTCCAGCATCTAAAGATGGTTTTCGGATGGCCTCTACTAATTCATCATCTACGTTTGATGTATCTATATAAACTTGATTTAAAGTGCGTTTAATTGTTGAGGGCTGCCTTAGGTTTTCAAAAATTATCCTTTGCAATAGAGCGTTTTTTAAAAAAATACCAGCGATGGTTTTTGTAGCAGTAGTCCAAAATCCTTTAGCAGGCTTTTTATCTTCACTGAAATAGCCAGCAGCATTTAATAAAACTACACCTGCTGCTTTATCCGCCAAAGCCGTACCACTTGCAAGAGCGGCATATCCTCCTAAAGAATTACCAACGAGTATTGTTGGCCTTCCAATATTTTCTTGAACGTAAGCGACTATTTGGTCTTTCCAAAGCGAACCTCCATAAGCCAGACCTCCAGGTTTCGAACTTTTCCCAAAGCCAAGCAGATCTAAGGCGTGAACTTCGTACTGCTTTCCAAGGACTGGTAAGTTGTGCCTCCAATGAGTCGTAGAAGCACCAAAGCCATGGATCAAAAGAATCGCTGGTCCTTTTTCTTCCTCAGTCTTGTTTTTATGACCTTCTGGAATAATGCTCACAGAGTGAACAGAATGGCCTAAGAATTTCCAATCAGAAAGATTTTTTTCTACAACTGAGGAAATCATTTAAGAATAACTGAATCTATTAGATCTTAGTAAATCATTGATAAAGAAAGATTTGTTATTTTATTTCTTTTTTTCGAAATTTCCTCACCTCATTAAAAAAGGCTTTTCAATGGTTCTTATACTAATCCAACTGGATCAGCAGCAACATCATCAGGAATAGAATTCCCTCCTGAAGGCGGTTTGTCCTTCAGTACAACTCTTAGTAATACAGGTGCTAAAAATGTCGTTCCAATAACCATCAACAATATTGCTGCTTCTAGTGAAGGAGTAAGCAAACCAGCACTTGTTCCCAACCCAAGGAAAATCAAACCTACTTCTCCTCTGGGCATCATTCCTAAACCAACAACTAATCGATTTGTTGGTTTATCAATAATGAATGACCACCCAGCTGCAATCTTTCCAATAATTGCGACAAGGAAAAGAAAACCTGCGACAACCAAGGCAGACCGACTCTCTGGATCCAAAGGATTAATTACTGAAAGATCCATTCCAGCGCCAACTAATACAAAGAAAATTGTTGCGAATAATGACACCAAGGGCAATACAGATTGTTGTATTGCATGATTATTTTTTGAACTACTAAGAATCAGGCCGGCTGCGAAAGCTCCCAATGCAGCTTCTAATCCAATGGCAGTAGCAATAAAACAACTTAAAACTAATATCACGAAAGAAGCCACAACAACCGCACCAGGAGCTTTTAATCTTTCGAGCAACCAATCAAAAGCTGGAGCAGCTGTTCTACTCAAGGCAATAGCAGCAATAACAAAAACAGTTGCAGCTAATACCAACTTCACTATAGGTGCTATTTGAAGTGATCCTCCTGTTGCAAGTGCAACTACAACAGCAAGAATCACAATTCCAAGAATGTCATCCAATACAGCTGCACCAATAACAATTTGACCCTCGCGAGTTTTTAAATATCCAAGCTCACCAAAAACACTTGCTGTTATACCTATACTGGTGGCTGTCATAGATGCACCAGCAAATATTGCAGGAATAATATCGACTTGGAAAATAAACATTAATCCAAAGGTACCAAAAGCAAATGGCAAAATGACTCCTGCCATTGCGACTGTGAATGCTTGAGCTCCCACTGCAACAAGTTCTTCTAATTCACTCTCCAAACCAGTTAAAAATAGCAATGCATAAAGCCCTAATGTTGCTACTGCCTGTAATGATGGAAAAGTTTCAAAATAGATATCCGGAACAGCTTCTTTAGGAATTGAAGCTAGCGAACTGATCAAAGATACAAAGCCTTGATTTAATTCAGCATGAGCACTCGGCGGTAATAAAAGATGTAATCCTGAGGCACCAATTAAAACCCCTGCAAGAAGTTCACCAACAATTGTAGGCAAACTAAGTCGAACTAAGATTTCCGCCAAAGTCCTTGCAGCAACAAAAATCATTAAGAAATTAATGACTCCAATAAGTGTTTCCGCAACCTCAACATCATGGGTATTTAGCGCTGAGACTAAAGGAGTTAATACCATCAGGTTCTTTAAAAAAGCCTTTTCAATAAGACATAAATTACCTAATCACAGGGCATATTTGGCGTAAGTATCAAAGGTGACTTAATTAATAAGGTGTGGATCTGAAGTTACTAACAGATTACTAGGGAGATATTGGCTAGCGTCCAGACACATTTGATGCCTTTATGAGCAGCTCCCAGTCAATAGATCTGCGTCTGCCGACCCCAGGATGCTATGCGGATCCTGTTCGGGCTGGCATGGATGCCGATGCAGTCTTCGATGGAATGACAGAGCATCTCTTCTTTACCCTCGGCAAGCTTGCTACATCAGCAAGCTTGAGAGATCTCTATATGGCTTTAAGTTTTGCCGTAAGAGATAGATTGATGAGTAGATACCTCACAAGTCAAGAGACAATTCGAGCAAGACCTCAAAAAACAGTCGCATACCTTTCTGCCGAATTTCTCATTGGTCCTCAACTAAATAATAATTTATTAAATCTAGGCATCAAAAAAGAAGCAGAAGAAGCTCTTAAAAGATTCGGAATTGACTCTCTCAATGACATTTTGGAAGTCGAAGAAGAACCAGGCCTTGGCAATGGAGGTCTTGGGAGGCTAGCCGCTTGCTATATGGAATCATTGGCAAGTCTTCAAGTACCTGCAGTGGGCTATGGAATCAGGTATGAATTTGGTATTTTCAACCAACTTATAAGAGATGGTTGGCAAGTTGAAGTTACTGATAAATGGCTTAAAGGTGGTTGGCCATGGGAATTACCCCAACCAGATGAAGCTTGCTTAGTTGGCTTCGGTGGACAAACAGAAAGTTATACAGATGACAATGGGAATTATCGCTCTAGATGGATTCCAAGCGAACATGCGATAGGTGTTCCTCATGATGTACCTGTACTTGGGTATCGAGTAAATAGTTGTGATCGCTTGAGATTATGGAGAGCTGATGCCACCGAAAGTTTTGATTTCTATGCTTTCAATATTGGTGACTACTATGGAGCTGTTGAGGAAAAAGTTGCTTCAGAAACACTCTCAAAAGTTTTATATCCCAATGATGGAACTGACGAAGGAAGAAGACTTCGTTTAAAGCAACAACACTTTTTTGTAAGTTGTTCCTTGCAAGATATGCTTAGAAGTCTTGAAAAGCGTTCTATAGCAGTAGATGATTTTCCTAATCACTGGACAGTGCAACTAAACGACACTCATCCAGCCATTGCTGTGGCAGAGCTTATGAGATTATTAATAGATCAACATAGACTCGACTGGGATAAAGCATGGGAAATCACCAATAGATCAGTTGCTTATACAAATCACACATTATTACCAGAAGCTCTTGAGAAATGGGATCTGAGCCTTTTTAAAGACTTATTACCTCGACATCTAGAGCTTATATATGAGATAAATAGACGCTTCTTACAACAAGTTAGATTAAAGTATCCAGGCAATGACAGTGTTTTACGGAAGCTTTCAATAATTGATGAAGAAGGTGGCAAAGCTATACGAATGGCACATTTAGCAACAATTGGTGCACACCATGTAAATGGTGTAGCAGCTCTTCATTCTGACTTAATTAAAAGACAATTATTGCCTGAGTTTGCTGAACTCTGGCCTGAAAAATTTACCAATGTTACCAATGGAGTTACACCACGTAGATGGGTAGCTTTAGCTAATCCAGAGCTTTCCAAACTTCTTGACAAAGAAATAGGTCCTAATTGGATTACCAATATGGATCTTCTTCGTGAATTAGAAACAAAAGAAAACGATTCAAATTTCTTAGATCTTTTTGCTTCAGCAAAACTTTCAGGCAAAAGAAAACTATCAGGATATATTCATCGGCAAACAGGAGTTCTTGTAGATCCTTCAAGTTTATTTGATGTTCAAGTAAAGAGGATTCACCAATACAAGAGACAACATTTGAACGCTTTGCAAGTAATTGCTCAATATCTAAGAATTAAAAATGGAATTGTTAAAAATATTGCACCTCGAACAATAATTTTTGGCGGCAAAGCTGCTCCAGGTTATTTCATGGCTAAGTTAATGATCCGCTTTATCAATGGAATTGCAGATGTAGTTAATGCAGATCCAGATATGGATGGACTATTGCGAGTAGTTTTTCTTCCTGATTACAACGTCAAGTTAGGAGAACAAGTTTACCCTGCGACTGATCTTTCCGAACAAATTTCAACCGCGGGGAAAGAAGCTTCGGGAACTGGAAATATGAAATTTGCAATGAATGGTGCTTTAACAATTGGAACACTCGATGGAGCGAATGTAGAAATCAGAGAAAGAGTTGGAGCTGAAAATTTCTTTTTGTTTGGAAAGACAGAAACAGAAATAATGGAATTAAGAGACCAAGGTTACAGACCAAATTCCTTTATTGAAAAATCTAATGAACTACAAGAAACTCTCAAGTTAATAGAGGTGGGTCATTTTAGTAACGGAGACAGTGAATTATTTAGACCAATCATAAATATCCTGACTGGAAACGATCCTTTCTTTGTTATGGCCGATTTTGATGATTACCTTCGTGCGCAAGATGAAGTGAGTAAAGCATGGAAAAAAAGCAAAAAATGGAATCGAATGGCACTTCTAAACACTGCTAGATCTGGATTCTTCTCTTCTGATAGATCTATAAGAGAATACTGTCAGTCTATTTGGAAAGTTGAACCACTACCAGTAGAAATAAGTTGCGAGAAGTAATTATTTTTCAGGTAAATCGGGAGTTTGATGTAACAACCTATTTAATCTTAATCGGTCAATATTTAATGGATCAGGAGCTAATTCACCAGCTATTTCTTTAAATTTATCCTCAACAGCCTCAGGTACTTTTACATCAAATATTCTTTCCATTAGAGCCTCTATTGAAAAAAGATGAGCATTTATATTTTCCAGATCAGCAATTACTTGAGTAATTGATTCTTGTTTTTTTTCAAGAGTGGATTGAGAAGTTTTTTCATCTGCGTGAGTGGGAGGATTTTTAATAACTTGTTTTTGTAAATCCTCTAAAACTCTTCCACACAATGTTCTAAATGATTGCAAAGCAGCCCAATTAATTTCTTGTTGTTGCCTCAGAGTTGGAAACTCTCTAATTAAACGGTCATGTTCTCGATAAAACCTAAGGCAATCAGGACATTGACATGGCTCTTCAGGCACCTTGATCAAGGCAGCTAAAACCATCATTGCATCTACTAGGCCGTCATAGGAGGTTCACCATTCAAAAAGTCTTTACCTTCGTCTGTTTGATCTTCTTCAGAACTTTCAGGTAAGGGGATTTCAATACTTGTAACTACTTGAATAACATCCCGCAATCTCATTGAATCAGCAAACCATCCCATTGCCTGTTCAGTATCACCCCTACCTTCAGCATCGTTAGCTTGATCTTCATGAGCTTCAGCCAAAAGTGTTAACCAACATAAACATCTTGCTTGAACAACAGATAAATCCAAATCATTTGGTTGAGATTTAGAAATTTGATCACTCTCCTGCTGAACAAGCAGTCTTAAGCGAAGATCGTGAAGCTGGGCCATCTTGACTGATCCACTAAACCAACGCTAGCGAGAGAGTAAGGATTTTGCACACCCACCACATATAGGAGTACATTTTTTTATTTTTAATTCGTTTTTCACACGGGGCTGGCGGGACTCGAACCCACGACCTACGGTTTAGGAAACCGTCGCTCTATCCAACTGAGCTACAGCCCCCTGAAATTAATTATGCCTTGAGGCATGATGGAGTGGAAAGCAGGGGAGGTAATCGCAATTGAGACTTCAGCCAAAGCTGGAGGATTCTATTGAGGAAAGTCCGGGCTCCCATTTGGCCAGACTTGCTGGGTAATTCCCAGTGCGGGTGACCGTGAGGATAGTGCCACAGAAATACACCGCCTAATGTTTGA
Organism: Prochlorococcus sp. AG-402-P18; assembly: GCA_003216275.1. Taxonomy (GTDB): domain Bacteria; phylum Cyanobacteriota; class Cyanobacteriia; order PCC-6307; family Cyanobiaceae; genus Prochlorococcus_B. The sequence goes on from QCJC01000009.1 coordinate 24,547, forward strand.
TGGGGAAATCCCAACAAGCATGGTAAGGGTGCAAAGGTGCGGTAAGAGCGCACCAGCAGCATTGAGAGATGCTGGCTAGGTAAACCCCGGTTGGGTGCAAGGCAAGGGACATAGGGCGGTCAAATACCTAGTTCCTAATGTGAAGCCGCTAGAGGCTATCGGTAACGATAGTCCCAGATAGATGATTACCCATTCACTTTCGTACAGAAGAAGAATGAACAGAACCCGGCTTATGACCTGCTTTCACTTTTATTATTCTCAAGAGCCTAATTAATTTAAACTGTGTGAAGTTTTAACTTTAATTCTATGGTTTCGTAACTCATGAACATCCAATTATCGAATCAAAGATCAGAACAAATAATTAATTTTATAGTTAATCTTAATTTAGAAGAAAAATATAAAAAAGAGTTTACTTTAAAAAAAACTAAGAATCTTTTATGTATCAATCAAGCTCTTACTCACAGTTCAGCAAATAGTGAAATTAATTATGAAAATCTTGAATTTATAGGTGATGCAGTCCTTAGACTAATAGCATCAGATTTTATTAAAAGCAAATATGAAAATATGAAAGTGGGAGAAAGATCGGAGCTTCGCTCTCATCTCGTAAGTGATAATTGGCTTGGGCAAGTTGGTGAGAAAATAAATATACTTAATGTATTAAATATTGGAGCTAAAGCCCTTAGAGACAAGTCAGCAAAAGCAACTATTCAAGCTGAAGCAACAGAGGCACTAATAGGAGCTTTATATGAAAGTTTGACCAATTTAGAACCTATTAGAAATTGGCTGATGCCTTTTTGGGAACAGAAAAGCAAAGAAGTTCTAGCTGATCCTCATAAAAAAAACTACAAATCCGCACTTCAGGAATGGAGTCAAAGTAAAAAGTTATCAATTCCAAAATATGAAACAACTGAAGTGGAGAAAAAGCATGGACATCCAAAGCGATTTTTCAGTACTGTATATATAAAAGATGAATCAATCGCTCAAGGGTGGGGAAGGTCAATGAAGCAAGCAGAAAAAGATGCAGCTAATAATGCATTAAAATACTTATTAAACTAAATAAATATCAAAACTAATTTATTTAAAATCGAAATTTATAAATTTTATTTAGTTCTTTAAAAGATCCTTTAAAGGTAATGTGAGTAATTTGTCCCAATTGCCTCCTTCAAAAAGAACTGCCGCTTTGTCTCCACTTATCCTTTGCACAAATCCAACATAACCATTATAAATTGATTTTTCATTATTAACAGTCACAGTTGAACCGGGAAGAATAATTTCTTTTGAATCAGTCATAATTGCAAAATATCCAAAATAGACTATTAAATAAAAAGTCTACTCACAAAGATGCTCAATCAAGACAAATGGATGTCAATAGGTGAAATTGTTGCTCCTCAGGGATTGCAGGGTGATATTAAGCTTAAACCTAGCAGCGAATTTCCCGAAAGGTTTACAAAACCAGGGAAAAGATGGATTCAAAAAAACAACGAGTTACCTACTCAAATAAAATTGCTTAAAGGAAAGTTGATACCAGGAAAATCTCTTTATATTATCTCTATTGAGGGTGTATCAACACGAAATTCTGCAGAGAAAATAATTGGTTGGAAACTGGTCATCCCAATTGAGAGTAGACCAAAATTGAATAAAGGCGAATACCACTATTTTGACCTTATTGGCTTAGAAGCAAGGAATTGTTCTTCCAATCAAGTAATTGGTCATGTAACTGACTTAATCAAAGGTGGTAATGACCTTCTAGAGATAGAGTTAGTCGAAGGTAAAAAAGTTTTGGTACCTTTTGTTAATGAAATTGTGCCAGAAATAAAAATCCATGAAAAATGGCTGCTAATCAATCCGCCTCCAGGTTTATTGGAACTCTAAAAATCATCAAAACCAATATTCAAGATTTCAAGTATGTACAAAGCACATCAATAACATGACTGAAGACTCGATTATTCCAGTAATTCTAAGTGGTGGATCAGGAACAAGACTTTGGCCTCTTTCGAGAGAAAGTTACCCTAAACAATTCCTCGCCCTAGATTCAAGAACTCAAAAAACCCTACTACAAAAAACCTATGAAAGACTTGAAGGCTTAGAAGGGCTTAAAAATCCAATATTGATATGCAATCAAGATCATAGATTCATTGTTGCTGAACAATTTAGAGAAATAAATATAAAACCAGCAGCAATTATTCTTGAACCCATCGGTCGGAATACTGCTCCAGCAATAGCAGTTGCAGCTCTCCATGCAATTTCTAAAGGTGAAGATCCATTGCTATTAATATTGGCAGCTGATCATTTAATCGAAAATGTAAATGAATTTAAAAGAGTAATTCAAACTGGTAAAACATATGCCAATCAAGGAAGATTAGTTACTTTTGGAATCGTTCCCACAAGCGCCGAAACTGGTTATGGGTACATTGAAGCAAAAGAATCAATTAATCACCAAGAAGGAAGAACTGGCCTAGAAATAAAAAATTTTATTGAGAAACCTAATAAAGCTAAAGCCGATGAATTAATCAAAGATGCACGCTTTACATGGAATAGCGGTATGTTTCTTTTTAAAGCTAGTGCAATACTAAATGAATTAGAAAAATTCGTTCCGGAAATAATTAATTTTTGCAAGATTGCAATTGAAAAAGATGAGGCCGATCTTGATTTTCTTAGATTAGAAGTGAAGTCATTCAAAAAATGTCCAAAAGTATCTATAGATATTGCAGTAATGGAAAAAACACAATTAGGTACCGTTCTTCCATTAAATGCTGGATGGAGTGATATCGGTAGTTGGAAATCACTATGGGATACAAGTAAAAAAAATAATGATGGGAATTATATTAATGGAAGAGTAATAGCCGAAAAAAGTAAAAACTGTTATTTCAAAAGCGAGCAGCGTCTTATAGTAGGAATAGGAATAGAAAATCAAATTATAGTAGAAACTAATGATGCGATTCTAGTAGTCAACAAAGATCATTCTCAAAATGTCGGAAATATAATTAAAAATTTAGATAAATCTAAATTTCCAGAAGTTAAAATGCATAGAAAAATATATAGACCATGGGGAAATTATACAACAGTTGTTGAAGGCAATAGATGGCAAGTTAAGCTTATTGAAGTAAAACCAAATGCATCACTTTCATTGCAAATGCATCATCATAGAGCAGAACATTGGATAATAGTTAAAGGAACAGCACTAATAGAAAGAGATGGTGAAAAACAGCTTTTAAGTGAAAATGAAAGTACCTTTATTCCTCTAGGCTGTAAACACAGATTAAGTAATCCAGGGTTAATGAAACTTGAACTAATAGAAGTTCAAAGTGGAGCTTATTTAGATGAGGATGACATAATTCGTTTTGAAGATGCTTATGGCAGAATTAATAATGTCTTTATGTAAAACAAAGTTAATGATAAGAATATTCCAATAACTAAATTAAATGATCTTTAAGATTTTTAGTTTTACTCTACAGTTACACTTTTAGCTAAATTCCTAGGCTGATCAACATCAAGACCTTTGTGAGCAGCTATATGATAACTAAATAGTTGTAAAGGTATAACAGTCAATAGAGGGCTAACCCATTCACTAACTATGGGAATGGAAAATAATTCATCAAAAATTTCTAATTCTCCTCCAGAAGGTGCTATGCCAATAAGCCGAGCATCTCTAGCTTTAGCCTCTTGTGAATTACTAAGCACTTTTTCATAAACAATACCTGGAACAGCAATTGATATAACAGGAACATTTTGATCTAAAAGTGCTATTGGTCCATGTTTTAACTCACCAGCTGGATAACCCTGTGCATGGATATAACTTATTTCTTTGAGTTTAAGAGCACCTTCAAGCGCAATTGGGTAGTTTATTCCTCTGCCTAAAAAAATTACATCTTTTGTTTCAACAAACAAATGTGCGATTTTCTTAGCGAGTGAATCATGTCTTTTGATGAGATCTGTTAACTGTTTAGGTATTAATCTCAAATCTTTAGAAAGATCTTGAATTTCTTTAGGTGTCCTTTTTTGTGTATGAGAAGCAAATAAAAGTGCCAATCCATAAAAGGACAGCATTTGTCCAAGAAAAGTTTTTGTTGCAGCAACACCTATTTCAATACCTGATCCAATATCAATTACATTATCAAGCTCACGGGCTAATGAACTATCTAATCTATTAGTAATTCCCAATTGATGAAAAGAAAACTGATCATCTTTAGTCAAATCTCTTCGATCCTTTTCCATCCTCAATGCAGCCAAAGTATCAGCCGTTTCACCTGATTGACTTACACCAATTGTCAAAGTATTTGGAGAAAGGGGAGGTGGAGCATAACGAAATTCACTCGCAAAATAAACCTTGGTCGGGACCCCTGCAAATTGTTCAAGCAAATATGCACCAACCATTGCAGCATGTCGACTTGTACCACAAGCAAGGATCTGAATTTGCTTTATTTTTTTTAAACTTGATTTGGAGAGGGGAAAAGCTGCTGATGAACCAAACGGCAAATCGATAGGCAAATATCTATCTATCCATAATTGCGCAGTTTCAGGCTGCTCATAAATTTCCTTAAGCATAAAGTGACGGAAGTTTCTTTTATCTGCAAAAAGTTCAGTGCCCTTTAAAAGTGAAGGAGTTCTGTGCTGCCTAGTCCCATCATTATCGTAAAGTTCAATCCCCAAAGGAGTTAAAAGGGCGACTTCATGATCTTGTAATGGCAAAAATGTACGCGTAAATCCAATCAATGCAGGAGTATCACTTGCACAAAAAAATTCACCCTCACCAAAGCCAAGAACTAATGGAGCCTGTCTTCTTGCTACTACGAGTGCGTCAGGTGCTTTAGCCCAAATAGCTGCGATAGCATAGGTTCCTTTCAAAAAGGACAAAACCTTTTGGACAGCAAGTAAAAATGTTGCCCCATTAGCAGGAAGTCCCATCTCTAAACCCTTTTCTATTTCTATCCCTATTAAATGTGGAATAACCTCAGTATCAGTTTCAGAAGTAAATGTAATTCCTTTTGATTTGAGGATTTTGCTCAAATCCCTATAATTTTCGATAATGCCATTTTGAACAACAGCAATTTGACCGGTGAAATCAATATGCGGGTGTGCGTTTCTCTCATTAGGCTTACCATGAGTAGCCCATCTGGTATGTCCAATACCTATTTTCCCTTCAATTGGATTAGTTTTTATTAAATTTGATAGATTAACCAATTTTCCTTTTGATTTCCTAGTGGAGAGTTCTCCCAATTGATGATTATTTGAATTTTGAATTGTTGCTAAGCCAGATGAATCATAACCTCTATATTCAAGTTTTCTCAAGCCATCAATAAGAAGTGGAGGAGCTTGTCTAGAACCAATAACAGCAAATATGCCACACATAATTCTAAATTATTATCACAAATTATTTATATCTAAAATAAACCTTCGTTAAGAAAAATACTAATTTTTCAATAAGCCAAGCCCATACTTCTGGTTGTTTCATCACCTAAGTAAACCCTAATACTCAAGAAATCAGTTGGGCAAGCAGTTTCACAACGCTTACATCCAACACAATCTTCAGTTCTTGGTGATGAAGCTATCTGTGAAGCTTTGCAGCCATCCCAAGGAACCATTTCAAGAACATCCAATGGACAAGCCCTTACGCATTGGGTGCATCCAATACAGGTGTCATAGATTTTGACGGCGTGTGACAAATTACCAACCCATATTTCCTTGATGTATAAAACTATACCTACGTTTCGCTACATAAAAAAAAATAGTTGCAATGCCGTCACTTTTGTTAACTCGACACTCTAACCCGTAAGATTGGAAGTCAGGTCTAAAAGGTTATGTCCCAGGAAGCAATCCTTGAAAAAGTTCGTTCTATTGTCGCAGAACAACTTAGCGTTGAAGCCGGTGAAGTAAAACCGGAATCAAATTTCCAAAACGATCTCGGTGCAGACTCTCTTGACACTGTTGAACTCGTAATGGCTCTCGAAGAGGCATTTGACATAGAAATCCCCGACGAGGCTGCAGAAGGCATAGCCACTGTCGGAGATGCAGTCAAATACATCGAAGACAAACAGTCTTGAGGTTTACATGATGGAGAAACTCCATCGAGTTGTTATTACAGGTCTTGGCGCCATAACTCCCATTGGCAACGACCTCGAAAGTTACCTCCAAGGGCTTCAATCAGGGCTCAATGGGGTAGATAAAATAACGCTCTTTGATGCATCATCTCATGCATGCAGGTTTGCAGCAGAGGTGAAAAATTTTGACCCAACTGGCAAACTAGAGCCAAAAGAATCCAAAAGATGGGATCGATTCTCAAAATTTGGCGTAATTGCAGCAAAAGAGGCTCTGAGTCATTCAGGTCTAACAATTGATGATTCAAATGCTGCAAGAGTTGGTGTGATTATTGGTTCTGGAGTTGGCGGGTTGCTGACTATGGAAACTCAAGCTCATGTTTTAAACAACAAAGGGGCTAGTCGAGTAAGTCCATTTACAGTTCCCATGATGATTCCTAACATGGCTACAGGGCTTGCGGCTATTGCACTTGGAGCCAGAGGTCCAAGCTCAGCAGTTTCTACTGCTTGCGCTGCGGGATCAAATGCTATTGGAGATGCATTTAGACTTCTGCAATTGGGTAAAGCTGATGCAATGGTTTGCGGTGGAGCAGAAGCAAGTATCACTCCTTTAGGGGTTGCAGGTTTCGCAAGTGCCAAGGCTCTATCTTTTAGAAATGACGATCCATCTACAGCAAGTAGACCTTTTGATTCTCAAAGAGATGGTTTTGTAATTGGCGAAGGTGCAGGGGTATTAATTTTAGAAACTCTTGATCATGCATTAAAAAGAGACGCAACAATTTATGCGGAAATCATTGGTTATGGAACCACATGTGATGCACATCACATTACCTCTCCCACACCAGGAGGATTGGGTGGTGCACAAGCTATGAAAATCGCATTAAGTGATGGAAGAATCAATCCAGAAGAAGTCGATTACATCAATGCGCATGGAACAAGTACTCCAGCCAATGACAGCAATGAGACATCGGCAATAAAAACTGCTTTGGGAAATCATGCTTTTCAAGTGCCTACAAGCTCAACAAAATCAATGACTGGACATCTGTTAGGAGGTTCTGGTGGAATCGAAGCTGTTGCTTGTGTTCTGGCAATCAAACATGAAATAATTCCGCCAACAATTAATTATTCCAATCCAGACCCAAATTGTGATCTTGATTATGTGCCAAACAAAGCAAGAGAAAAAAAATTAGGCGTCGTACTATCTAACTCATTCGGGTTTGGCGGTCACAATGTCTGTCTAGCTTTTCGACAAATGATCTAATCAATTTCATTTTCACTGTCCACTTAAATTTCTTTTTACCCTCTGAATAAAATGGTTGCCTTGACTACTTCTCTAGACACAATTTGCATTAATAGCATCAGAATGCTCGCGGTTGATGCAATAAACAAATCCAAAAGTGGTCACCCAGGTCTTCCTATGGGTTGCGCGCCTATGGGTTATGCATTGTGGGACAAACACTTACGTCATAATCCTAAAAATCCAAAGTGGTTTAACCGAGACAGATTTGTTCTTTCAGCGGGACATGGATGCATGCTTTTATATGCTCTTTTGCATTTAACTGGCTATGATTCTGTAACTATTGAAGACATAAAAGAATTTCGACAGTGGGGAGCTAAAACTCCAGGACATCCAGAAACCTTTGAAACGCCAGGAGTTGAAGTAACGGCAGGACCTCTTGGAGCAGGCATCTCAAATGCAGTAGGCCTAGCAATTGCGGAAGCTCACCTCGCTGCAAAATTCAATAAACCTGATTTAAGTGTTGTAGACCATTACACATACGTGATTATGGGAGATGGATGTAATCAAGAAGGAATATCTTCAGAAGCCTGTTCTCTTGCTGGGCATTTAAAACTTGGCAAATTAATTGCTCTTTATGACGACAATCATATAACTATTGATGGGAGAACAGATGTCTCATTTACTGAAGATGTCCTGAAGAGATATGAAGCATACGGATGGCATGTACAAGAAATTTCTGAGGGTAATACAGATATTGAAGGAATATCTAAAGCAATCGAACAGGCTAAGTCAATTACTGATAAGCCATCAATTATCAAAGTAACAACAACAATTGGATATGGTTCACCCAATAAAAGTGATACAGCAGGTATCCATGGTGCACCTCTTGGTGAAGAAGAGGCAGAACTCACAAGAAAAGAACTAGGTTGGTCATACAAACCTTTCGAAATCCCTCAAGACGCCTACGATCAATATCGTCAAGCTATTCAAAAAGGGGCAAGGCTTGAAGAACAATGGAACCAAACCCTTACTACTTATAAAGCAAAATATCCTAGTGAGGCATCTCAATTTGAGCGTATGTTGAGAGGTGAGCTCCCTGAAGGATGGGATAAAGATTTACCTACTTATAAAGCTGATGAAAAAGGTGTCGCCACTAGAAAACATTCCCAAATATGTTTAGGTGCTCTTGGACCCAACATTCCCGAGTTGATTGGAGGTTCTGCGGATTTAACCCATTCAAATTACACTGATATCAAAGGTGAATCTGGATCTTTTCAACATAACAGTCCTGAAAAACGTTATTTGCATTTTGGGGTCAGAGAGCATGCTATGGCAGCAATCTTAAATGGCATTGCTTATCACGATAGTGGTCTAATTCCTTACGGTGGAACCTTCTTGGTCTTTGCAGACTATATGAGAGGTTCTATGCGACTCTCCGCGCTAAGTGAGCTTGGAGTTATTTATGTTTTAACCCATGACTCCATAGGTGTTGGTGAAGATGGCCCAACACATCAACCTATAGAAACCATTCCATCGCTAAGAGCAATGCCGAATATGATGGTTTTCCGTCCTGGTGATGGCAATGAGACAAGTGGTGCTTATAAAGTTGCCATTAAAAGCCGTAAAAGACCCAGTTCTTTATGTCTGAGTCGGCAAGGCATGCCAAATCAACAAAACTCATCCGTAGACAAAGTAGCTTTGGGTGGTTATGTACTTGAGGATTGCGATGGCCAGCCTGAACTGATTCTCATAGGCACTGGAACAGAACTTGATTTATGTGTACAAGCTGCGAAAAAGCTGACTTCAGAGGGTAAAAAAGTCAGAGTGGTTTCTATGCCATGTGTGGAACTATTTGAAGAACAAAGCGATAGTTACAAAGAAAAAGTCTTACCTTCCAATATCAGAAAACGTCTAGTAGTTGAAGCTGCAGAAAGCTTTGGATGGCATAAATATATTGGTCTTGATGGTGATAGCGTCACTATGAATAGCTTTGGAGCATCTGCTCCAGGTGGATTATGTATGGAAAAATTTGGATTTACAGTAGAGAACGTACTAGATAAATCTAAAAATCTTCTAAACAAATAAAATTCAAACTTTAATTATCAATAGTTAATCAAAAAAATAAAAAAGTTAGACAAAGAGCTATGTCTCTTTGTCTAACTTTAATGGACTTAATTCTGCTGCACCCTTTAATTTAATTTGATCATCTAATTTATCAAGATCTTCATCTGTAATTTTTGTATTCATTGGACAATGATTAGGTCCACACATTGAACAAAATTCAGCTTTTTTAAAAATTTCTTCTGGCAATGTTTCATCATGATATTGCTTGGCTCTCTCTGGATCCAAAGATAATTCAAACTGTCTATTCCAATCAAATTCTTTTCTCGCCTTACTTAATTCATCATCACGGTTACGAGCCCCTGATCGATGTCTTGCTACATCTGCTGCGTGAGCAGCAATCTTATAAGCAATTAACCCTTCTCTGACATCCTCAGGATTTGGTAACCCTAGGTGTTCCTTAGGTGTTACATAGCAAAGCATTGCAGTCCCGTACCAACCTGCCATCGCTGCACCAATTGCACTTGAGATATGGTCATAACCTGGAGAGATATCTGTAACTAATGGACCTAGAACATAAAAAGGAGCTTCAGAACACTCCTCCATTTGCTTCCTAACATTGAATTCAATTTGATCCATTGGCACATGGCCAGGTCCTTCGACCATGACTTGCACATCATGCTTCCAAGCACGTCTCGTCAATTCACCCAGGGTTTTCAACTCAGCGAGTTGTGCTTCATCCGATGCATCATGCAGACATCCAGGCCTTAGAGAATCACCTAAAGAAAAAGTGCAATCATAACGTTTAAATATTTCGCAAATGTCATCAAAACGAGTAAACAATGGATTTTGCTTGTAATGATAAAGCATCCACTGTGCAAGTATTCCCCCGCCTCGACTAACTATTCCCGTAATCCGACCTTTAACTTTAGGTAAATGTTCAATTAATAGACCTGCATGAATAGTTTGATAATCAACTCCTTGCTGACAATGTTTTTCAATTATGTGTAAAAAATCATCCTCAGTTAGTCTTGAAATAGATCCATGAACACTTTCTAAAGCTTGATAAACTGGCACGGTCCCAATTGGGATAGGGGAGGCATTGATAATTGCAGTTCTAACCTCATCTAAATTGACCCCTCCAGTAGACAGATCCATCAATGTATCAGCGCCATATTTAACTGCCAACTCAAGCTTCTTTAACTCTTCACTCACATCACTTGCATTTGGCGAGGCTCCTATATTTGCATTGACTTTACATTTAGAAGCAATACCTATTGCCATAGGCTCCAAGTTCGTATGATTAATGTTTGCAGGAATAATCATCCGACCTCGAGCCACCTCTTCCATAACTAGAGACTCAGGTAGATTCTCACGCTTTGCAACGTAAACCATTTCTTCAGTGATTTCGCCTTTACGAGCAAAATGCATCTGAGAAACATTGGTTTGACCCTTTCTGGAAGCCACCCATGAATTACGCATGAACTAAAAAGCTATTGAATAAGCCAAGGGTGCGATATGCATCAAGATCACAAAATTTCACTTTCCTTACGCTGGTTCAAGCCAGATCAGGTTCAGAGGGTGTGATCTCAGCCATATAGCAAAACGATATGGCACCCCTAGTGATAATTACAAATTAGCTCGAAATCCCCAACTAAACCCTAAAGTTTTTATTGATAAAATTTCAAATTAAGACTTTTGATCATTCATATCTTTTTTAATCTCTAAAAGGAGCATACGACGTCGTCTAAATCTTCTAACAGTCCCAGTCAAAACCAATCCACTCCCAACCAATAGCGCAGGTATTGCTTGGACTTTATCTTTGCCTTCTCTATGCAATAAGCCTGCAATTGCTAATACAATGAGCAAAGGTGCTGAAATGGAAATTAATGGGTTACCTAATCTTTTCATGAGAAAAGCAACTAAATGTCTTTGGAACATTCAGAAGACATAATGATCGTTTGAGACAAAATTTTTATTCCTAGCTCAAGGCACCTTTCATCCAAAGAGAAATAACCACTATGCAATGGAGCACAACCTTTATCTCCTGCTACTCCCAAGCGAAACATTGTTCCTGGAACGTCTTGCAAAAAGAATGCAAAATCCTCAGCGCCTAAGGAAGGATTCTCTAGGTGGACAATATTTTCTTCATCAATAAAATTTTTCGCACAACTAGCCAACAAATTAGTCAACTTAGGATCATTAAAAACTGGAGGTGCAATTGACTTGAAATTAATACGAGCCTGAGCTCCATAATTAGAGGCAATATTTTTTACTATTTTCTCAATCCATTGAGGCAATTTTTCATATAAGTTACTGTCAAGACATCTTACTGTGCCTAAAAGCTTAACCTGCTCTGCAATAACATTAAAAGCATTTCCTCCTGAAATTTTTCCAAAACTAATAACCACTGGTTTGAGAGCATCCAAACGTCTACTTATAGCCTCTTGGAGTTCACAAATGATTTTCGCAGCAATCCAAATGGAATCAATACCCTCATGTGGTCTCGCGCCATGCCCTCCATTACCAATAATGTCTATTTCTAATTCAGCAGCTGCAGCAGTAAAAGTACCACTTCCTATGCCAATTTTTCCAACTGACAAATCTGGATAAACATGCACACCAAAGAGAGCTTTTACTCCCTCAAGAACTTTTTCAGCTCTCATCCAATTTGCACCTTGAGCAATCTCTTCTGCTGGTTGAAAAATTATGCGAATTCTAGAAGTTGTAAATTTATTTTTTGCTAACACTTTTGCCACTCCCAAACCTATACAAGCATGAAGATCATGACCACATGCATGCATCAAACCTTGAATTGAGGAAGAGTAATCCAAGCCTGTTCTCTCCTCTATTGGCAACGCATCCATATCTACTCTTAAGCCAACAACAGGTCCGCTATTATTCCCCATTTCAGCAACCAATCCCGTTCGACCTACTGCTTCTTTTACCGCCCATCCTGATTTCCTTAGCTCACCTGCGATAAGAGCAGCAGTTTGATATTCCTGACCACTTAGCTCTGGATGAGCATGGAGATGACGCCTTAATTGAATCAAATTAGGCAATATCTCCTTTGATGTGGCATCAATTATGCTTCCTAAATCTTTCATCTATCCTCCAAAGCAAGAAATGCGATCAAATCATTTGTAGGACTTGGAGGCCAACGACGAATGTCCAACAACCAATTTTTTTCGCGGTACCGAATATCTAATCCAGCAACTGCCGCCCAATTACTTTCAGCTTCACCTGTTAAGCCCTTACGCCATAGAAGCGCACTCAATGCTGCTCTAGCATCAGCAAATAATGGATATTTACGAATTAAAATTCTAATTTTTTTTTCTGCAAGTTCAAGATCACCTAATTGATAAATCGAAAGTGCTTCACTCGACCTAGCCATCGCAATTTCATTATTTGAAGAGGCAGCTTGAGAAAACAATCTCTTTGCTTCCATCCAATTATCCAGAGAGCCCATCACATTTCCCAAGTTATACAAAGCTGAAACATCTTTAGGGTTCTTCTTTAAAACGTATTTGTAATCATTACTCGCATCTTCCCAAAGTTTCAAGGCTTCTTCAGCAATTCCTCTATTCAGGTAAGGATCTAAATCTTCCGGTGAAATTTCTATAGCCTTTGTTTGATCTTTTATAGCTCCCTGAGGATCTCCAAGAGCAAGACGAACATTACCTCTGTTACTCAATGCGGCCGCATCATATGGATTGTCATTTAAAAACAGATTCCAATCTTTTTCAGCTTGAATAAAGTTTGCATCTTGACTTTCTTGGAGAGCTTTTTCAAACATAAGTTTTGGAAGATCCTTAGCATGACTTGAAAATGGTTCAAAAAAAATAACGATAACAATAAAAAATATAGGTAGAAGTTTAACCACTATTTTTCTAATCATTTATGTATTTTAGTGGGGGAAGTTAACAAATAATGTTTTTCAGCTGCTGGAGTAACAACCCTTCCCCTAGCAGTCCTTTGTAAAAATCCAATTTGCATTAAATAAGGCTCAACTACATTTTCTAAAGTGGTTGAATCTTCTCCAAGCGCAGCCGCAAGAGTTTCAAGGCCTACTGGCCCCCCTCCATAATCATTGACTAACAAGCCTAAATAACTTCTATCTGTTGCATCTAGCCCTCTATTATCTACACGATATAAATCAAGTGTATCGTTTAAAACTTTTACATCAATCAACTTGGAGGATGAATACACTTCTGCAAAATCTCTAACTCTTCGCAGAAGCCTATTCGCAATTCGGGGAGTGCCCCTACTCCTTTTTGCTAATTGATGAGATGCTTCTTCCGTAATTGATAAATTAATTAAATTTGCAGATCGTTTAATTATATTTTCTAAATCCACATGATTATAAAAATCTAAGCGCTGTGTAATGCCAAATCGATCTCTCATTGGCGAACTTAATGCAGCTGGTTTTGTAGTAGCACCTACTAAAGTAAAAGGAGGTATATCAATCTGCCGCATTCTTGAAGATGCACCTTTGCCTACTGTCAAATCCAATCTTCTATCTTCCATCGCTGGATATAAAAGTTCTTGTGATATTCGATTAAGTCTATGAATCTCATCAACAAAGATTAATTCACGTGGTTGCATATTGATTAACAATCCAACAATATCCCTTGGTCTTTCAAGTGCAGGGGCGCTTGTAACTCTTGCTTTAACTCCTAATTCTTCAGCAATTACCAAAGCCATAGTAGTTTTACCTAGGCCAGGAGGGCCATAAAGCATTAAATGATCAAGTGCTTCGCCTCTATTTAATGCTGCTTTAACTGAAATTCCTAGAACTTTTTTCAACTCGGATTGCCCTAGAAATTCTTCAAAAGATTTTGGTCTCAGTGAATCTTGCTTGGATAATTTAATCTCTTCTTTCAAAAGGCTAGATCCGACCAATCTTTCTTCTCCTCTATTATCAGGAAGAGATGAATGATCAGTAATTGAAGACAGAATTGCCATTACCGAAGGGTAGTGGCATCTCAACAAAAATGGAGGTAAATAGAAGAATGAGCAAAAAAGTCAAGAAAAAATCCAAAAAAAATTCTACTATTGATGGAAATCGTCGTTTAGCTGAAAATCGACAAGCAAGATATGAATATGAAATCTTAGAAACCATTGAAACTGGCTTAGAGCTTTTAGGAACAGAAGTCAAATCAATTAGAGCAGGAAAAGTAAACTTAAAAGACGGATTTTGTTTAATTAAAAAAAATGAAATTCAACTTCACAATGTACATATATCTCCTCATAATCATGCAGGTAAGTTTTTCAATCATGATCCATTAAGAATCAAAAAACTTCTTGCACATCGAAAAGAAATCGACAAACTAAAAATCAATTTAGAAAGAAAAGGATTAGCTTTAATACCCTTGAGTTTATATCTGAAAGGTTCTTGGATTAAGCTAAAAATAGGCATTGGAAAAGGCAGAAAGCTTCACGACAAGAGAGATAGAGAGAAAGCAAATGAATTAAAAAGAGATGTAGCTAACGCCTTAAAGCGTTTCTAGAAAAAAGCAATATTTAATATTTTTTACATGTAAAAACTTTAAAAAGTTTTTACTTTATTCATTAATTATCATGATACATCCAAGCTAACATTTTCTGGTGGAGGTGTTGGGTCAGGGTCAGCAATGAGCATGTGTTGCAAAACAATCTCAGGACGTTCACTATCTCTCCATCTAATCCGATAAGCAGGCATTTTAGTACCCCTGCTTGTCGTTTGTTCAACAGGTTCCATTACCCAACCGCGTCTTGAACGCCCCTGGGGATTTCGTTTCACGACCGCGTCTGCGTGCTTGAAACGAAAACCAACTCTCTCGCCGCTCATCTGAACAAAATTCTTACTCGCCTATTATCCCCTGTGATGGGTCACTTTCCAGTTTGTTTTAAATTTGATTCTGGCCGAAGAAGTGGAAAAGCAATTACATCTCTGATAGAAGGACTATCAGTTAAGAGCATTACGAACCTATCAATACCTATTCCAAGACCTCCTGTTGGAGGCATTCCCACTTCAAGAGCAGTAATAAAATCTTCATCCAAACCATGCGCCTCAAGATCACCTGCTTCTTTTTTATCTTGCTGCAAAAGTAAACGTTCTTTTTGGTCTATTGGATCAATTAATTCACTAAAAGCATTAGCAGTCTCTCTTCCAACAATAAAAAGTTCAAATCTTTCAACTAAGCCACTCTTAGAACGATGCTTCCTAGCTAATGGTGAAATCTCAATTGGATAATCCATAACAAATGTGGGTTGAACCAACTTAGACTCAACAGCCTGCTCAAAAGCTTCATTTAAAAGTCCTCCCACGCTATCAACCTTATCGGGCACTTGTAGACCCTCACTAAGCATTGCGGCTTTAGCATCGACAAAGCTATTTCCGAATAAATCAAAGTCAATTCCTGTCTCTTCTTGAACTAATTCATGCATCGTCGCCCTTCTCCAAGGAGGCTTTAGATCTATGACTTGCGTTTGATAAGTGATTTTGGTCGATCCACAAATCTTTTCGCAAACAGTTGAAAGTAATTTTTCAGTTAATTCCATCATGTCGAAATAGTCAGCAAAAGCCTCATAAATTTCTACAGAAGTGAATTCAGGATTATGACGAGTGCTAATTCCCTCATTTCTAAAAATTCTTCCAAGCTCATAAACCTTTTGAAATCCACCAACAACTAATCTTTTGAGATGCAATTCAGTCGCAATTCTCAGATATAAAGGCAAATCAAGGGTATTGTGATGGGTGATAAACGGTCTTGCGTCAGCTCCGCCAGCTTCTGATTGCAAAACTGGAGTCTCAATTTCAAGAAAATCTTTGTCATCTAGCCATCGCCTAATAGAACTTACTAATAAGGCTCTAGTGCGAAAAGTTTTTCTCGACTGAGGATTGACAATTAAATCTAAATATCTTTGTCTATAGCGCTTTTCCACATCTGCAAGTCCATGCCATTTGTCTGGTAAAGGTTGTAAAGATTTTGAGAGCATAGTCCACTCAAAAACCTTAATAGAAAGCTCACCTCTATCAGTTCTTCTTAAAATCCCACGAACGCCTATCCAATCACCAGAATCCACAAGAGAAGTTATGTTTTCAAAATTATTTTTTAGCTCTTGGCTGTTTTCATTTTGGTTTAATGTTGCCTTTTCCAAAAAAAGTTGAATTGTCCCACTTTCATCTGCAAGCGTAAAAAAAGCAAGTTTTCCCATCACTCGACGAGAAATTACACGTCCAGCTATTGAAACTTCGTCATTCTTTTCTATTCCATTTGGCAAGTCTTGATATTTTTCCTGTAAAGCGATTGCAGAATCAGTAGGTCTGAAATTCAAACCATATGGACTTTGCCCAATGCTTTGCAATGTTTTTGCCTTCTCAAGGCGAGTCTCTCTTAATTCAGACAAGGAAGTTCGGGCATAGGGAAAACTCAAGAACAGATAATAGAAAACCTATCAATATTTAGCTAGTAATTTCTAACTGGCAATAGCAGTAGGAAATTCTCCCATTCTTTGAGAAGCATAACCAATACCCCTTACAGTTAGAATCAACTCTGGATTTCTTGGATCTGGTTCGAGCTTGCCTCTTAATCGGGCGACATAAACATCAACCACTCTTAAATCGGCAGCTCTTCTGGGCGGGTAGCCCCAAAGCTGCTCCAAAATCTCTGCTCGTGGCACAACGCGGCCTGGATCACGAAATAATAGTTCTAATAAGCTAAATTCAGTGTATGTAAGTCCAATCCTTTCACCACCTCTACTTACCTGTCTTCTATTCGTATCTACAACTAGATCTCCTAATTTCATTACGCCTTGACCTGAAGGCACCTCTCTTGGCTCATCAACTGTTGGAGCAGGCCCGACTCTTCTCAAAATCGTCGCAATTCTTGCCTCTAACTCCTTCGGGCTAAATGGCTTAGCAAGATAATCATCAGCACCTAGATCCAATCCTGCAACTCTTTCGGAAATCGCCTCAAGCGCAGTCAAAAATATTATTGGTACACAAGATTCGGCTCTTATTCTTCGACAAACTGCAAAACCGTCCATTTTGGGAAGCATCACATCTAGGACAACTAAGTCAGGTGATTCTTTATGAAAAACCTCAAGTGCTTGCTCTCCGTCCTGCGCAGATAGAACTTGATAACCAGCAAGATTTAGCCTTGTTACCAAGACTTTTAATACTGCTGGTTCATCATCTACAACCAAAATACAGGTCATAAGATTAGTTGTTGCCTTAGTGACAGGGCCATCAAATTTTAAATCGAAATGGGCTCCTTGTTAAATGAAGATATCATCTTCAAGGCAAGTAAACATAACCCTTGGACTAATTTAAAAGACAGAGTCCCCACTAATAAATAAGTATTTATTCTATTTTTTAAGATTTAAAAATTTTCTCATTAGTTTTTTTTATAAGTAAGAAGTAGCCAAGAAGATAAAAAAGGAGCAACTAATCCAGTAATTATGATCTCAGAAATCAACACATAAATTGACCAAGAATGAAACCAATTATTTCTTAAAAATCTATATAAAATAATTTTTTGGACCCAAAATGAGAATCCAACAAACGCAGTTCCAAATATAGACATTAAGCCAATATTAAAAAATAATTCTATTTTCTTATTATGCAATCCGTATCTCGCCCAAATCAGAGACAAAAGTAAAAGTGATGGGATGTAAGAAACCTTTCCCACTGTAAATGAATCTAGAAGAATACCAAGAAAAATTGCCGCAATAGAAGCTTTCAAAGGAGAATTCTTTAGTGAAAATGGTAATAGCCAAATCACAGGCCAGCAAGGAGTAACTCCATTTATTGCAAGAAAGTCAGGTGAAGAAATTAATAAAGCTGGTAAAAAAATTCCAGCAATATAAATTAAAAGTTTTTTCTTATCTCTAGCCATTATTTATTAAAACTTGCACCCAATCAATGGCCTCAGGTGAGGCAGTTAATTGTACTATTGCATATGGAGACGGTAACGCATTTTCGTCAACGAACTGAATAATGCCAATTGTTAAATTTGCAGGCAATAAAGTACTTGCTGGTGATGTAGTAACAGCATCCCCAATTTTTGCAAAGCTGTTTTTATTTAAGAAAATTAGTTTTGGCCTATTAGTACCCATCCCAGTAAGAATCCCATGAAGTTTAGTACGATCAATCCAAGCACCTATTTGATGACCAGGATCAGTAAGTAATCGAACTCTTGAAGTTAATACAGTTGTGTTGTCTATCAAGCCAACTACCCCCCCCGGCCCAATAACAGCTTGTCCCTTAACAATCCCATGCTTTGCTCCTTTATTTATTTCTAATTGTTGCCACCAACTTTTCGAAGATCTAGCTATGACAGCAGCAGAAATTCTTTGATCAGCTTTAAAATCTCTCAAAGACAATGCCTTTCTTAAGCGATTATTGTCCTCCTCAAGCAATTTCAATCTAATCTTATTTTCAATATCTTCTCCTGCCATTATCCATTCTTTTTGTGCTGAGCCAGGAAGTAATGGTTTCACTAACACAGAATAAAATTCTAAATATCCTGATCCCTTTGTCCAGCGAATAAAAAATAATAAAATTCCTATTAAAAATATGTACCACAGACTGCTTTTGAAAAGCAGATGAAACCCTATTTTCCTCCGGGTTTTAATCATATTGATCAATCTCGAATTACATTTCTTGCAAAATCAGGAGTATCTAAAACTCTTCGCATTGATTTAAAATCATCCAACACCTGGCCACATCCATTAACAACACACAACAATGGATCCTCAGCTACGTGTGTAAAGATTCCTGTTTCATGACTTAAAAGATCACTAATCCCTCTCACTAATGCTCCACCACCAGCAAGCATAATCCCTCTATCCACAATATCCGCAGCAAGTTCGGGAGGTGTTCTCTCTAAGGTTCTTTTCACAGCATCTACAATCTTATTCAAAGGTTCCGACATGGCTTCTCGTAAATCACCAGCTTTCAAATTTATTGATCGAGGTAAACCTGAAAGTAAGTGTAAACCTCTTACATCAATAGATTTAAGATCAAATTCATCAGAAGGGAAAGCTGATCCTATTTTAATTTTGATCTCTTCAGCTGTTCTCTCTCCAACTACTAAGTTATGAACTTTCTTTAAATAGATAGCAATAGATTCATTAATTTCATCACCAGCGACTCTAACCGATTCGCTTAATACTGTTCCACCAAGGCTCAGAACAGCCACTTCAGTAGTACCTCCGCCAATATCAACAATCATTGTTCCAATAGGTTCTGTCACAGGCAAAGAAGCTCCTATTGCTGCAGCTACAGGTTCATCAATCAAATGAACCTCTCTAGCGCCAGCAAGACCAGCTTCACGAACAGCACGTCTCTCCACTCCAGTAACGCCACTGGGAATCCCCACAACTAATCGAGGAGCAATAATTCCTCTTCCCTCATTACACTTTTGAATAAATGTTTTAAGCATTTGTTCTGCCGCATCAAAATCTGCTATCACACCATCTCTTAAAGGTCTTACAGCACGAATATTTCCAGGAGTTCTTCCTAGCATTAACTTTGCATCATCACCAACAGCCAGAGGGACACCTTCCTCTAAATCCATCGCTACTACAGAAGGCTCCTGCAATACGATTCCTTTACCTGAAACATAAATCAAGGTATTGGCAGTACCTAAATCTATCCCAATATCTCGGGAGAATTTGAAACGGCTAAAAAACACGGATTTCAATCATTTGAGCAATCATAAAGAGAGAGCAACTAAGATAAATATATTATTTAGCAACCAATAAACATCGGAGGCAACGATGGCAATAAATTCAGTCACTCTTGTAGGGAGAGCAGGAAGAGATCCTGAAGTTAGATATTTTGAATCTGGAACTGTTGTAGCGAACCTCACCATGGCAGTAAATAGAAGAAATAGAGATGATGAACCTGATTGGTTCAACCTAGAAATATGGGGTAAACAAGCTCAAGTAGCTGCTGATTATGTAAAAAAAGGATCTTTAATTGGAATAACAGGCAGCTTCAAATTAGACAGCTGGAAAGATCGTAATACTGGGGAAGATAGAAACAAACCCGTTGTCAGAGTTGATCGGCTGGAATTACTGGGATCAAAAAGAGATTCAGATAATAGTAATTTCCAAAATAGCAATTCATTTAATCAAAAAAATAACGATGACGAAATTCCATTCTAAAAACTTAGTTTTTTTATTGAAAAATTAACTTACGAAGAGTTTTATAAATTACAATTATCAATGCAAAGGATAATCCTAAGAGAATAATTACCTTAAAAAAACTTGCAAAAGGACTAATCCAATTTTCAATACTACTATAACTATCACCCAAATAAAAACCTGTAGTTGTTAAAAACAACGTCCAAATCAAACTTCCTGCTGAAGTCCATATTAAGAATGGAATTAATGGCATCAATTCAATTCCTGCAGGTACTGAAATCAAAGTTCTAATTCCAGGAACTAATCTGCCCCAAAAGACAAGAGAAACTCCGTATTTATTAAACCACCTTCTACTTCTTGCAAGCTCCTGAGGTTTAATCCCAAGCCAGCGTCCATGACTCTTCAGCCATTGCTCTATTCTTTCTTCATTAACTAATCTTCCAATTCCATACCAAGGCAAAGCACCTAATATAGTTCCAAATAATCCTGCTAATACAACAGGTACAAAATCTAGTTGTCCTTGATAGACATAAAAACCTCCCAGAGGCATTATCAACTCAGAAGGGATTGGCGGAATAAGATTTTCCAAAAACATTGCCAACAAAATTGCCACATATCCAACCCACTGATTTGTTTCGACTGCTTTGCCAATTAACTCTGGTAGAGAAGATATAAATTCTGAAATTTCCATGTCATTTATGTTATTTACAAGTTAAATCTAATAACGATATTGATCAGTCTTGTAAGGACCTTCAATTGGAACACTGATATATTTTGCCTGTTCTTTAGTCAACTTAGTTAACTTTGCACCTATTTTTTCCAAATGAAGAATAGCTACCATTTCATCTAAATGTTTTGGCAAAACATAAACTTTATTTAGATATTTAACACCATATTTGAATAATTCAATTTGAGCTAATACTTGATTAGTAAAGGAATTGCTCATAACAAAGCTTGGGTGACCTGTTGCACAGCCAAGGTTAACCAATCTTCCTTCCGCTAAAAGTATGATCTTATTGCCGCTAGGAAGAGTTATATGATCTACTTGTGGTTTAATATTTTCCCATTCATAAGATTTTAAAGAAGACACTTCTATTTCATTATCAAAATGTCCAATATTACAGACTATTGATTCATTCTTCATTCTAACCAAATGCTCATGGCGAATAACTTGGAAATTCCCAGTTGCCGTAACAAAAATATCCACATCTTGTACTACATCATCAAGCCTTACTACTCTAAAACCCTCCATGGCTGCTTGAAGTGCGCAAATAGGATCTATCTCCGAGATCATTACCGTAGCTCCTAAACCTCTTAAAGACTGTGCCGATCCCTTTCCAACATCTCCATAGCCCATTACAAGAGCGACCTTGCCAGCAACCATTACATCTGTAGCTCTTTTAATGCCATCTACTAATGATTCTCGACAGCCGTAAAGATTATCAAACTTACTTTTGGTAACAGAATCATTCACATTAATAGCTGGAAAAACAAGTTCTCCATTTTTTTCCATTTGGTAAAGCCGAGCTACACCAGTTGTTGTCTCTTCAGTTACTCCTTTTATAGATTCTTTTACTTTTGAATAAAAATTTGAATCTTCGGAAAGTTTCTTCTTTATGGAAGCAAATAAAGCTATTTCCTCTTCATTATTCGGATTATCAAGTACTGAAATGTTTTCTTCTGCTTTGCTCCCTAGCATTATTAGCCCTGTAGCATCTCCACCATCATCAAGAATCATGTTTGCAGATTCTCCATCACACCATTCAAAAATTTTATGTGTATATTCCCAGTATTCGTCTAAAGTTTCCCCTTTTTTTGCAAACACAGGCACACCAGCTTTAGCCATGGCTGCAGCAGCATGATCTTGCGTAGAAAAAATGTTACAAGAAGCCCATCTAACTTTTGCGCCAAGCTCAATAAGGGTTTCAATTAAAACTCCCGTTTGAATGGTCATATGGAGGCTTCCAGCTATATAAGCCCCTTTTAAGGGTTTTTCAGAGCCATATTTTTGTCTCAATGCCATTAATCCTGGCATTTCCGTTTCTGCTATTGAAAGCTCTTTTCGACCAAATACTGCTTCGCTTATATCGTGAACGACGTAATCTGGATTTTTCTCAATACTGTTGAGATTTGATTTGGTTGCTGCAAACATAAAGTAAAGCTCTCTTAAAAGAGATTGTGAAAAAAGTTTCTGAAGAAAAATTCAAGGTTTCTAATTCATTTGCTCAGCAAGCTAACGATTTTTGCTGGACCCTAGATAAACCTGAATCTACAATTTCAATTGGTTCAACATTAACAAAAAAATTTCCAGATCTAGGCATTCTTCTACTACAAGGCCCCCTTGGAGCTGGGAAAACCACATTAGTGAAAGGAATTGCAAAAAGTCTAGGGATTAAAGAACCCATAACTTCTCCTACCTTCCCTTTATCTCAACATTATCATTCAGGTTCGACGCCATTAGTTCATCTTGATCTTTACAGAATTGAGGAGGCAAAGGCAGCTAACGAATTTTTCCTTCAAGAAGAAGAGGAAGCTAAGTCTTTAAGTGCATTAATGATTGTTGAATGGCCAGAAAGGTTATCAATTAAACTATATGATGCTTGGAGAGGAAAATTGGAATATTCATCAAATAAAAAAACAAGAGTTTTTCAACTATTTCTTCCATTGAATAAAGTTAATAATTGATCAATATCTTTAAGATAAGGCTGTGGATTAATTGCTCCTGCACCTTGGCATACAAAAGCTCCACAGGCATTCGCAAATTGTATAATTTCTTCAGATATTTGTTTACTTACTTGATCCAAATCACAAGATAAGAGTTTATAAATCAATCCAGCAGTAAATGCATCACCAGCTCCAGTAGTATCAATAATTGAAGGCGGAGTAATTGCACGTGAATATCCAGAGTGATTGTTAATTAGCCATGAGATAGGATTTGGTCCATCAGTAATAATTACAGATGGTCTATGAGAAAAAGTTGATGCAATTTCTATTGGATTGGAGGAATTAAAAAACCATTGAGCCTCTTCTTTAGCAAGTTTTATTAATGAGACATTTTTGAAAATAGAATTTATTTGTTTTTTTTCTTCAAGCGTGGGTGCAAGCGATTTCGAGACTTTGGAACGCCAAAAAGTCGGTCGCCAATTCAAATCCAATGCGATCTTTATTCCTGCATGTAAAGCATTTTCAATACACCACATAAAAGAAGAAGAAGAGATTTCTGAAGCTAAAGGGATTGTTCCAATAATTAACCATTTAGCTTTATCAGCTATAACAGACCAATCTTTAATAATCAGTTCCCTCGAAATCGCTTGATCAGCAAATCCAAAGCCTTTATCACCTTCAAACCCCTCAAAAAATCTTTCTCCATCTTCATTTCTGCGAACCAATACAACCCTTGTAGGACGTAAATTATCTTGTTGCAAGCCAACTGTGTTTATACCTCTTTCAATCATCACATTCTTAAAGTTATTCCCAAAAGCATCATTACCAAGCGAACCAATAAAAGAGACATTTACTCCTAACCTACTTAGAGCACAAGCCACGTTGGCTGGAGCACCACCAAAGCAATCTATGGATGGCTTATCAAAAGCAGGGTCTCCGCCAGGTGGGCCGAGTCGATCAATTAAAGCTTCACCAAGTGAAATTACTTTTAAAGATTTCATTGTCCCTATTGATGAGTAAAGTCTTTATGGATAAATTTATCAAGATTTACAGATTTTTTATTTATCAAAACCCAGATGCTTATTTAATGCAGCAATAATTCTTGAATTTGCAGCAGGAAAAGGAAAATTAGAAAGTTGATCAGGAGCTATCCAAAGAAATCTTTGACTCGCTAATGCTTTTGGATTACCTGATTTCCATTCACAAATATGAACAGTAAAATGTAGTTTCTTATGACTATACAAATGCTCAAAAGATATAAGTTTTTCTCCTACATTTATATTAATTCCAAGTTCTTCAGTTATCTCTCTCTTAATCGTATCTTCAATAGATTCATCTGATTCTTTTTTACCTCCAGGAAACTCCCACATTCCTCCCATACTTGAATTTTCATTGCGCTGATCAATAAGCAATTCTCCTTCTTTATTAAAAACTAAACCAATACCTATTTGTTGACTAGATATTATTTTTTTCATCTCTTTCTTAGGAAAATCAACAGGATCGTACTTGATAAAAGCCAAACAGTAATTTTTTAGAGGGCAGCAATAACATCTTGGCTTATGCTTGGTACAAACTGTTGCGCCCAAATCCATTAAAGCCTGATTAAAATTTCTAGGACTTTCAACTGAAAGCAAAGAATTACTTAATCGCCATAAACGTTTATCATCTTTTCTTGATGATTTATCACTTGCAATTAATCTAGAAAAGATTCTTTTAACATTGCCGTCCAAGATTGGACTAGGCAAATCAAACGCAGATGAGATAATACTTCCGGCTGTACTTCTACCAATACCCGGTAAAGACATCCATTGATCTATTTGTACTGGCCATAATGAATCATTCCGAGTTGAATTTGTATTGATCAATTTAACTAAAAGTTGGGAGGAAGTATGAATTCGTTTAGCTCTCGAGTAGTAACCGAGTCCTTGCCAATTCAAAAGAACTGTTTGTAGATCAGCTTCCTCTAAAAGCTTCAAGGTAGGAAATGACCTCATCCATTTTTCCCAGTAAGGAATTACGACCTTCAACTGAGTCTGCTGAAGCATTATTTCTGCAATCCATATCCCATAAGGAGAAATGATTTCTCTAGATTTAGGAATCTGACCATACTTATTTAATTTCCATGGTATCCAATGTCTACCATTGTTTAGAAACCATGCTAGAAGCTCATTTTGAATATCTTCAATTGAATCAACTATATCCATTTGAAATAATAATATGTTTAAAATAAGTTAAAAGAAAAATAAAATAATAAAATTAAATATGGTATAAGTTCTTATCACTAATCAATAAGCCATTAACCCAATAAATAGATCAATAGATTCTTATCTTTTATGAAAGTTATTAAAATTATTCATTCACTATATAAGTCTGACAATAATCCTAACTTTAAGTAAAATTTAATTCATTCATTAAATTTATGAAACAAATCTGGAATTGGGGCAAATATCAAGTCTCTTGGCAAGTAGAAGGTGAGAAAAAGGATTCTTCAATTGCATGTATTTTCATACATGGATTTGGGGCTTCCAAGGAGCATTGGAGATTTAATCAAAAATTTCTTAGTTCAATTACACCTTGCTATGCGCTCGACTTGATTGGTTTTGGAGAAAGCAGTCAGCCAATATCAAAACTTTCATATGAAAAGGAAAGCCATGAAAGTTTTAATTATTGTTTTGATCAATGGAGTCAGCAAATTATTGATTTCTGCAATGAAGTAGTCAAAAAACCTGTTGTATTGATTGGTAATTCAATTGGAGGAGTAATAGCATTAAATGCATCTAACAAATTAGATCAAGGCTGTTCGAGAATAGTATTAATTGATTGTGCCCAAAGAACCATGGATGATAAACGCTTAAATGAGCAGTCATTATTTATGCGTTTTATTAGACCAATCATTAAAACTCTTGTAAGACAACGAATATTTAGTGCAACATTATTTAAAAATGCAGCTAATCCAAGTTTTATTAAAAAGATATTAAAAATTGCCTATCCAAGTGGTCAAAATATTAATGAAGAGTTGATCGAAATATTATTCAAACCAACTCAAAGGGAAGGCGCACCAGAAGCATTTCGAGGATTTATAAATTTATTTGATGATCATTTAGCAACTGATTTACTAAAAAGTTTAAGAATTCCTATCTATTTAATTTGGGGAGAAAAAGATCCATGGGAACCTGTAAAAGAAGCACAACAGTGGTTAAAATCTTTCGAATCAATCAAATCATTAATGATTATAAGTAATGCTGGGCATTGCCCTCATGACGAAATGCCCGAAAAAGTCAATCCTATTCTGAAAAAGATTATTCAAGAAGCCATATAAGCTTCTACAGACTCTCCAACTTTTCTTAAGCCTCTCAACCCATCTCTCTCTAAATTTCTAACTCTATCTCTACTTATTCCTAATACTCGACCAATTCCAGTCAGACTCATTGGATCATCTCCATCTATGCCATAACGCATTCTTAAAACGCGATTTTGTAGTTCTGGGAGTTGTTCTAGCAAGGTCTCTAAATCACCTTTCATACAATCATTTTCAATTTGTTCAGAAGGCATATCAATATCATTTGAAAGTAGGTCTAATAAAATAGTGTCATCTCCATCTCCGATTTTGGTTTCCAAGCTCACAGGTTGACCCACTCTGCTCATTAGATCTTTAACATCATTTTCCGGAAGTTCAACATAATCAGCTAATTCTTTGATAGTAGGAGTTCTTGAGAGCTCTTGACTTAATTCTCTTTGACCTTTTTTCAGCTTATTGAGCATTTCAGTTATGTGAATTGGCAACCTTATTGATCTACTCTTCTCAGCGATTGCACGTGTAATGCCCTGACGTATCCACCAATATGCATATGTTGAAAATTTATATCCTCTAGTTGGATCAAACTTTTCAACTCCTCTTACTAGTCCGATAGTTCCTTCTTGAATTAAATCTAATAACTCCATATTTCTTTTCGTATATTTCTTAGCAACACTGACTACTAAGCGTAAATTGGCAGCAACCATTCTTTCTTTAGCTCTTTTACCACTTTTTAATTTCTTTTTCAATTCAGATACTTTCATACCAGCTTTTTCAGCGAAATAATTAATTTCTGGCTTCTCTCCAAGATTATCCTCAAGCTCTTCTGCAATATTTTCGAGTACCATTAAGTCCTGAACCTGTCTTCCTAAGGTAATTTCCTGTTCGTGAGATAACAAAGGTACCCTGCCAATATCTCTCAAATATGATCTAACCAGATCAATATCTGATACCGCCCTAGGGGATGAAACATTTGACTGACTTTTGCTTAGAGGCGCTATTGCTGTCGTCATCTTTTGTTGAGTTTTGTAAAGCTTACTACTAAGAATTGTAAAGATCAATTAAGGAATGTTCATCTATTGAATTTTTGAGTAAAAATACTTATACGGCTTCTACGACATGCTCCCTAAAAGCCAAGAGGCTGTCTTCAGGTAAATCAATACTCCCGCAACGTCTGTAGCAGTTGTAATAAATGGAGCTGACATCAACGCAGGATCCAATCCCATACGATCAAACAGGAGTGGTAAGGCTGCGCCTGCAGTAGCAGCCAATGTTGTAATGGCCATCAAACTTATACCAACAGCCATTGCGACTAACGGTCCTTGTCCTTGCCACCAGGCAAAAGGAACAACAACCGCAACCATTAAAATTCCTAATAAAGCACCAGCCAATGCTTCACGCGCAATTGCTTTAAAATGTCCAAGTCTTTGAATTCGTTGAGTGCTTAAGCCTCGGATGACCACAGTAGAGCTCTGAGCTCCAACATTCCCGCCTGCACCAATAAGTAATGGTATAAAAGCTGCAAGCAAAACTACTTTTTTTAAAACCTCATCATTCATTGCAATAACTTGGGTGGTCAATCCATTAGCAATGACTAAAACAGCTAGCCAAACAACTCTGCGTCTTGCAACTACAAATAAATTACTTTGAAAATAATCATCTTCATCTCCTGCTTGCACTGCGCCAGCTGCATAAATATCTCTAGTTGCTTCTTGTTCAATCACATCAATTACATCATCCACTGTGACAATTCCTACTAACCTTTTTTCACGATCCACTACAGGTAAAGCTAAAAAATCATATCTTTGAATTGCTCGTGCAACCTCTTCCTGGTCTGTATCTGTTCTAACATTTACAACTTCTTTGGTCATAATTTCTCCAATTAGAGATTCTGGATCAGCAACCACTAAATCTCTCAAAGAGAGGATTCCACTCAAATGTCTTTCTTTATCAGTGACATAAAGGCTGTAAATAGTTTCAGTAAAAGCGGCTCTTTGTCTAACCAATTTCAAAGCTTGGGATACGCTAAAAAATTCCTTAAAATCAATAAATTCTGTTGTCATTAATCTCCCAGCAGTCTCAGATTCATAGCCCAAAAGTTGAGCAGTTACTCTCCTTTCCTCAGGACTCAATTCTGACAGTAAACGTCTAACAACTTTCGCCGGCAACTCATCAAACAGACGAACCCTATCATCGGGAGACATCTCTTCGACTAAATCCAAAACTTCATTTGATCGCAAGCGATCTAAAAGATTTTGCTGTACTGATGCATCTAAATACTCATAGACCTCTATCGCTTCGTTTTTATTTAAAAGTCTAAAAGCCAAGGCCTGCAAAATCATTGGTAGATTTCCAATAGCTTGAGCTACATCAACAGGCTGAACAGGCTCCAATAATGATTTCACCCCATCATAATTGCCCGCAGATAGCATTGCCTCCAATTGCTTAGCAACCTCATCGGCCACACAATTTCCATTAGTCGAATGGCTAGCCTCACTGGATCCCCCTAATTGTTCATTCATAATGGGCGCAGCGAGCATTTATATTTTATGACTAAGATCACAAAAAAATCTTCCCATAAATCCATGTCAGTGAATATCAGCAATGTACAAGTCCTCTCTCCTGAAGGCAAAAAAATCAGTTTAGGGGAATACAAAGGAAAAACTCTATTAATTGTGAATGTGGCCAGCAAATGCGGCTTCACAAAGCAATACAAAGGTCTTCAGAAGCTACAAGACCAATATGGATCCAAAGGGTTAGTTGTTCTTGGATTTCCATGTAATGATTTTGGCAATCAAGAGCCTGGCACCTTAGAAGAAATCAAGAAATTTTGTTCAGTTTCTTATAACGTCAATTTTCCACTTTTTCAAAAAGTTCATGCAAAGGGAAAAACAACTGAGCCATTTACCACGTTAAATCGAACTAATCCATCTGGAGATGTTGAATGGAACTTTGAGAAATTCCTTGTAAATAAGAGCGGTGATGTAGTTAACAGATTCAAAAGTTCTGTAGAGCCTGAAAGCAATGAGATAAAATTTGCAATCGAAAGTGAGCTATCATAATTTAGCTATTTTTTGTGAGGATACAGAACCCAGATGGATAAACAAAAAACTAAGAATAAAAACGCATATTAAATTCACTAAAGCTTTCAATAAAAGACCATTAATAATTAATTCGAATAAATCAAAAATCCATCCACTAAATGTTGTTAGAGAGCCGCAAAATCCAAAGCTAAAGATTAATTTATATCTCGAGTTAATTTTAGTAGAATTAATGTAACCTATTAAAAAACATCCAATTATATTTACTAAAAATATATTTTCTATTTGCCATCTTAATATAGCAGCAGGAATTGCACCAATAGAAACTAGAAGAATTTTATTTAGTAGTGAATCATTTACCATTAATTAACAACCAAACTTCCTATCCAAATTAAAATTAAAGGCAATGAAATAGATAGAAGCAAAAATTTAATCATTACATAAGGTTTATTAGCCATGATCAATTGATATGAATCAAAGACAAATGTTGAAAAAGTACTCATACTTCCAAGAAAACCTACAGAAAATAATAAAATTAATTGATAAGAATAGCTTAAATCTTTTATTTTCAATAAAATAGAATAAAACAATCCCAACAGAAATGAAGAGCAACTATTAATAAATAAAATTCTAAACTCTTTCTTTATTGAGAGTTCTCCTAATTTCTGATATATTAATAGTCTAAAATTTACTCCAAAAAGTGCTCCAGTAGAAACCAAAAAGAAAGACTTTATAATCTCATTGGGTTCCAACATTAACCCATCCTCTTTTATAAAAAAGTTGATCAGATGTATTAGTCAAAACACTTACATATAGCCATTTCCCATTATTTGGGGTTTCCCATACTTTTAAAACTTCAACAGGAGTTCCCGCATTAAACGTATCCAAAACATATGATTCTTCAGAAACTGCAGAAAGCAAATGAAAGGCCTTAAGAGCAATTAAAGGTGATTTATCAACATTTTGTCTTTGCCGAATAGTTGCCTTTTGAGCGCCTCCTGCTGGCAATGTTGTTGGAATAAATAAAGCAACACCTAAGATCCACGACCAAATTAAAATAGTACTAATTACGCTCATTAAATATCTAAAGTAGCAAGATCAAGTTCAACACTATGCGTTTCAATAAACTCCCTTCTTGGAGCGACCTTATCACCCATTAATATTGTAAATATTCTATCAGCTTCAAGTGCATCTTCTATTTCAACTCTTTTCATCATTCTTGTAGATGGATCCATAGTGGTTTCCCACAATTGTTTTGGCATCATTTCACCTAAACCCTTAAATCTTTGAATTGTATAATTCGCTTTTTCTCCGAAACTCGCAATCGTTTTCTGAAGATCAGCTTCGTTGTAGCAATAAGTATGTTTCTTGCCTCGCTCAACTTTATAAAGAGGTGGGCAAGCAATATAAATATATCCACCTTCGACAAGTTCCTTTTGATATCTATAAAAGAATGTTAATAGCAAAGTTCTAATATGAGCACCATCAACATCAGCATCGGTCATTATGACTACCCGATGATATCTCAGATTTTT
Organism: Prochlorococcus sp. AG-402-P18; assembly: GCA_003216275.1. GTDB lineage: Bacteria > Cyanobacteriota > Cyanobacteriia > PCC-6307 > Cyanobiaceae > Prochlorococcus_B. The sequence goes on from QCJC01000009.1 coordinate 55,554, forward strand.
TACATCGAAATCTTCACCTTTAATTCCTAATCCAAGAGCAGTAATTAAAGATTGAATCTCAGTGTTTTTGTAGATTTTCGAATCATCTGTTTTTTCAATATTCAGAATTTTTCCTCTTAAAGGCAAAATTGCCTGAAATTTTCTATCTCGACCTTGCTTAGCAGAACCACCAGCCGAATCCCCCTCAACTATATAAATTTCTGATTCGGATGGATCTCTAGAGCTACAGTCAGCAAGCTTACCGGGCAAAGTTGAACTTTCTAAAACACTTTTTCTTCTTACAAGTTCTCTAGCTCTTCTAGCCGCCTCTGCAGCATTAAAGGCTTGAATTGCTTTTTCTAAAATTAAATCTATCACTCCTGGATTAAATTCCAGATATTGACCTAAAGATTCACCTACAAGACTATCTACAATACCTCTTACTTCAGTGTTTCCTAATTTAGTTTTAGTTTGTCCCTCAAATTCAGGCTCAGGAACCTTAACTGAAAGAACTGCAGTTAAACCTTCACGAATGTTTTCACCAGCTAAGTTTGATTCACCTTCCTTTCTTTTGCCTCTTTTCTTGGCAAATGAATTTAAGGTTCTAGTCAAGACTGTTTTCAATCCCTCGATATGAGTACCACCATCAACAGTGCGAATATTATTTGCAAAGCCTAAAATACTATCAGAATAAGCATCAACACACCATTGAAGAGCAGCTTCAACTTGAACTCCCTCTTTTTCTGAATTGACATAAATTATTTCTGGATGCAGTGAATCTTTTTCTTTATTCATATATTCAACATATTCTTTAATACCACCCTCATAAAAATAAACCTCTTCATAAGGTTTTTGATTGGAATCTAATGCTTTAGTCCTCTCATCAATAAAAACAATCCGAACCCCTCCATTTAAATATGCCAGTTCTCTAAGTCTCGAAGCTAGAATTCCATACTCAAAAATTATTCCATCAGTAAATATCTGCTTGTCAGGTTTAAAGCAAACAGTTGTACCTGTGAATTTCTTTTCAGCTTTTGGTAAATCTTTGGAATTTAAATTTCCAGTAGATGCTCCTCTTTCAAATCTTTGTGAATAAACTTTCCCTTGTCTTTTAACTGTTACTTCTACCCACTCGCTTAAAGCATTTACAACAGATACCCCAACACCATGCAATCCTCCGGATACCTTGTAGCCTCCACTCCCAAATTTTCCTCCTGCATGAAGAACAGTAAGTACTGTTTCCAAAGCACTTTTGCCTGTTCGAGGATGAATATCCGTAGGTATTCCACGGCCATTATCCGTAACAGATGCTGAACCATCTTCGCGCAATAAAATTGTAATTTGATCACAATGACCAGCCAATGCCTCATCGACAGCATTATCGACAACTTCATATACAAGATGATGAAGACCTCTAGACCCTGTAGAGCCTATATACATGCCAGGTCGCTTTCTAACAGGCTCCAAGCCTTCTAGAACTTGAATCTGTTCAGCGCCATAGGCTGCTTGAACTTTAGAATCTTTACTCATTCGAATTACTGCAAACAGGCAAGGTTGTCTTTGATCCGAACATTAGAGATAACCTTTCCCGAAACCTCAATTTAACATTGGTATGAGAGAAAGTCTTGGGAAAAATTTCAAAACCAAACTAAGAAATCATTTTTTTTGCAATTACTCCCAATAAAACCTTTTACAACGATGATGCAACCCAAGAAACCACTTGTTATTGCTTTAATGGGGCCTACTGCTAGCGGAAAAACAGAATTAGCTATTGATATTGCAAGAACTCTGAAAACAAATATTCATAATGTTGATTCAAGACAAATTTATATAGATATGACAATAGGTACAGCTAAACCAACTCAAGAAGAACGACAAAAAGTTCATCATTATCTGATTGATCTATGTTTACCCTCTAAGCCAATAACTCTACATGAATTTAAATCAATAGCATCAGTCACTATGGAGGGTGACATAGCAAAACAAAAATTGGTTTTTTTAGTAGGTGGAAGTGGTTTATATCTTCAATCCTTAATAGGAAGACTGAATCCACCTAAAGTTCCACCTCAGAAATTCTTCAGAAGTCAACTACTCAGTATGAAAGACATAAAAATCCATCAACTTTTACAATGCTGCGATCCACAAGCAGCGGAAAAAATACATCCAAAAGATTCATTAAGGATAATTAGAGCCTTGGAAGTCTTTTATGCGACTGGAGAGAAATTCTCTAATCAAAAAAGTTTAGAAACTCCACCTTGGCAAATACTAGAGCTTGGTTTAAATCCAACTAATTTAAAAGAAAGAATAAAATATAGAACAAGAAAAATGTTTAAGAATGGATTAATAGAAGAAACTGAGAATTTGATATTTAAATATGGAAAAGATTTATCATTACTAAAAACTATTGGATACGCAGAAGCCGAGTCGATTATTAATGGAGAAATAAGCTATGAAGAAGCACTGTCAATAACTATTCAAAGAACAAGCCAACTAGCTAAAAGACAAAAAACCTGGTTTAGAAATAAGCACAATTCAAAATGGTTAGACGACAAAGACCCTTTATCTCAAGCTTTATCTTATGTAGATGAGGTTTTAGGTTAATTATTTGATATACACTTAGAATCTATGCAAAAGGTATTGCTCCCCTTTAATAACTGAATGCCACCACGTCCCCGTTTTGATCGTCGCGCTCCAGAAAGAGAGCTGCCCAATATTAATGAAAGAATTAGCTATCCTGATCTGCGAGTTGTTGATGCAGACGGATCTCAGCTTGGTGTAATTAGCCGAGAAGAAGCTTTAGACATAGCAAAAGACAGAGAACTTGATCTGGTTTTGGTAAGTGAAAAAGCAAGCCCGCCAGTTTGTAGAATAATGAACTACGGAAAATTCAAATTTGAGCAAGAAAAAAAGGCAAAAGAAGCGAAAAAGAAATCACATCAAACAGAAGTTAAGGAGGTAAAAATGCGTTATAAAATTGACCAACATGATTATTTAGTAAGGATTAATCAAGCAACTCGTTTCCTTAAGGCAGGTGACAAAGTTAAATGCACTGTCATTTTCCGAGGTCGAGAAATACAACATACTGCATTGGCAGAAACCCTCCTTAAAAGAATGGCTAAAGACCTTGAAGAGAAAGCGGAAGTCCAACAATCTCCCAAAAGAGAAGGCAGAAATATGATTATGTTTCTAACTCCACGCAAAACTCCATTATTGAAGAAAGACTCAGAAGAAACAGCTCCCAAAAAACCTCTAAGAACCCTCAATTAATTTTAAAAGTTATAAAGTGACAAAGAAATAATTGTCACTTTGCATTCTGTTTATTAATCTGGCCACATTACCCCCTGGCTAAAGGCGTGAGATTCCACATACAACAAGAAAGTGAAATCCCAGCTTCAAGTCAACTTTATAACCAAATTTGTTTTGCCATTGCCGCGAGACATTACCCTCCCGGTCACAGGCTGCCAAGTACTAGGCAACTAGCAATGCAAACCGGTCTTCATAGAAATACCATTAGCAAGGTATACAGACAATTAGAGAATGATGGAGTCGTAGAGGCCATAGCAGGGTCTGGTATTTATGTTAGAGACCAACAAAAACAAAAGGAATTAAGAAATAGTCCTCCTTCAATGCGTAAAAAAGGAATATTAGATATCGATCTTGAAGTTAGGAAAAGCGTAGATGAACTTTTAAATGCTGGATGTACCTTGCAACAAACCAGAGAATTATTTACTAAGGAAATTGATTGGAGACTGAGATGTGGAGCGAGATTACTAGTCAGCACACCAAGAGAAGACATTGGAGCATCTCTATTAATTGCTGAAGAATTAGCTCCTCATTTAGATGTACCGGTTGAAGTTGTTCCAATGGAAGAACTTGAAAGCGTTTTGGAAAGTTCTAGTAAAGGAACTGTTATTACAAGCAGATATTTCTTACAACCTCTGGAAGAGGTTGCCAAAAGACATCAAGTTAGAGCTATCGCAGTCGATCTAAGTGATTTCCAGAGAGAGCTAACAATCCTTAAGAAATTAAGATCTGGAAGTTGTGTGGGAATTGTGAGTATTAGTCCAGGAATCTTGAGAGCTGCAGAGGTAATTTTACACAGCATGCGTGGCAATGAAATATTATTAATGACTGCTAATCCTGATATTGGAAGCAGACTATTAGCTCTTTTAAGAGCATCAAGTCACGTAATCTGTGATAGTCCTAGCTTGCCTATTGTAGAACACACATTAAGGCAGAATCGTTCTCAGCTAATGAGAATGCCGCAAGTTCACTGCTCTGAAAATTATCTAAGTAAAAGCACCATAGAAGAATTACGCAAAGAGATAGGTCTCCTCGAATAAAAGAAGCATAAACTCAATATGATGAATTCAATAAAGTCTGATTACTCAATTATTAAAGAAAGAGATCCAGCTGCGCGAGGATTTCTTGAAATTATTTTTTGCTATCCAGGGTTTCAAGCATTAGTACTTCATAGAATTAGCCACAAATTGTGGAAATTCAATCTTCCCCTTGCTCCAAGATTGCTTAGTCAAATCACAAGATCTTTAACGGGTATCGAAATTCATCCAGCAGCTAAAATTGGTCAAGGGGTTTTTATTGACCATGGTATGGGAGTAGTAATTGGAGAAACTGCTGAAATTGGAAATAGATGCTTACTTTATCAAGGCGTAACTCTTGGAGGAACAGGTAAAGACCATGGTAAAAGACATCCAACACTCAAAGAAAATGTTGTAGTTGGTGCAGGAGCAAAAGTACTTGGGGCTATATCTGTTGGATCTAATACAAGAATAGGAGCTGGCTCAGTCGTAGTAAAAGATGTGGCAGAAAATAGCACTGTCGTTGGGATCCCAGGAAGAGTAGTACATCAAAGTGGCGTCAAAATTAACCCTCTTGCGCATTCAGCCCTGCCAGATACTGAAGCAAATGTAATTAGAAACTTGATGGAAAGAATTGATCAACTTGAAAATCAAGTATCCACATTAAACACATTCATTAAAAATTTAAGTGTCGGGAAAACAAAAAAGAGTCTCGAAGTAAGAGAATCTCAAAACTTAAGAGATAAAGAAATTATAGAATTTATTGGTAATATTGAAAGCGATAGCGACCTCAAAATATAAAAAATAAAGAACATCTTAAACTAAAAATGGCAGTTTTTTACTTTCAATCTTTAATAGCCAAAAAGAAAATAATAGTCCTATTAGATTCATAAATAATAGAATAAGGGTCTGTGAATAATATACATAGCCATCAATAATACTTAATCTTAAGGGATCTAGAATCTTATAGATAAAATTAAAATTTGTGATCCAAGAAATATCACCTAAACTTTCCTTTTTATAGAGAATAGGAGAAGTTAGAAAAACTAATTGTAAAACTATAGGAATTAATTGAGCTACATCTGTAAAACGAACACTTATCAGACAAATTAACACTGGAAACCAATAAATAAATATAATAAAATTCAATAATGGAATCCAAGAATTAAATATAAAGTTAAATAATATAGTTTTTTCAATTAATGAGAGTACAAAAAAAACCAGAATAAATGATTGAAAAAAAGTCTGTACTTGAAAAGCCCATTCTTCAAATGTATAAAATAGTGGATTTAAGTTCATATTTCGAATATTTGATGAATTATGTGAAAAAAGGTATGGAGCATTAGATATCGAAGATGAAATTGAATTCCATAGAATTAAACCTATACCTAAATAAACAAAATATGATCTTAAATTTTCTACTTTAAAAACAGTTCCATAAACAAGACCCAAGGTTAAGATTGATAGTAAATTAGAAAAACCCAACCAGAAACTTCCCAGTGTAGTTCGGGCAAATCTTGCCCTGGTTCGCGAAGTTGCCGTGTACCACCAAGCTCTTCTTGTCTTAAATGCAAATCGTATATTATTTAACAACATTTAATTGAGAGTAATCATGGGTATGATAATAATTCAAAGCAGCATCTAATACTCCATCATAAACAATAAATCCCTGACTAAATACAATTCCTCTTGTACAAAATTGCCTTAAAAGCTGTTCTGAATGACTAGCCAAAAACAATGTGCCGGCTGAATCAATAAATGACTGCATCCTTTTTTCTGCTTTCTCGAAGAAAGCCGCATCACCAGTACCAAAGCCTTCATCTATAGCCAAACATTCATGCCTTATTGATGTAAGAATAGAAAAAATCAACCTTGCACACATACCTTCACTATATGTTTTTATAGGCAATGTAATGAAAGCACCTAATCCTGAAAATTGGATAATATCTTTCATGAAAATATCAAAACCATCCAAACAATTATTCATCAATAAATAATGAGCTTTAGCGGCATCAAATCCACTTAATTCTGTACTTGTTAAAAAAGTTTTTTGTAGCATTGGATAAACATTCACATCTATCTTTAAAGAGCCATTAGTAGGTTTGTATATACCAGAAATAAGTTTAAGAAAACTAGTTTTACCAGATCCATTATGCCCAATCAATGCAATTCTTTCACCATTCATAACTGTTAAATTTACATTACTGAGTGCTTCTATAATGGTTTTTCTATTTAAGTTTCTTAATTTTCCACCAGTTACATGTTTAAACATACCCTTAGTAATTAAACTTGAAAAGTTCTTATTTTCGGAAGGATATATAGGAATAGTCAATGAAATATTTTTCATTTTTATCACTGGTTGATTTTTAGTTTCTATTGGTATTAAAGATATTTTTCCAAGTGAAATTCTTACATCTTCTAATGTTACTTTATGATCAATATTGATTTTATTTAAAAAATTAATGCCAGAAGTTAATGCATTTCCCTCAAGCCAAGGATCAGTTGATTCAGGTATATACAAATCAACCCAAACTAAACTTAAACTTAATTCTTGGGTAAATAGATCAGCGGCATGAAGTTTATTTTCAAAAACTTTTAAATCTTTACCTGTAACGCCAAAGTTATTTTTAGACTTCTTGGTTAATAACAAAATCAAATCAAAAACCATATCAGAAATATTATATTTATCTTTCCTCAGATATGATAACCAGTATTGTAAACCTTGAAAATCAACTTTACGTCCAAATAAGTTCAAATATAATTGATTTATCTGGTAATCAATTTCCCTATTTACGATAACAAATTTTAAATATTCATCTTGATTTGAAAATTCAAGTGCAATATTTTTTAGATCAAAGCCTTTTTTAGCATAAGCTAGCCAATAATTAATTCCATTTGGATCAGCAGGTCGACCAAAATAAGCTATATATAGCTTTTGTATTTGTTGGGAATCAACCTCATTCATAGATAATTATAATCTATTTATACTTCATCTTTTTTTGAAGCAGGTTGAAACATAAACATTGAGTAAATAACATTGCGTCTCATATTAATCATCATATCTAAAAACATATCATAGCCTTCATTCTTATACTCAATTAATGGATCTTTCTGACCATAACCCCTTAACCCTACAGATTCCCGCAAAGAATCCATTCCCTGAAGATGTTCACGCCACAATGTATCTAATTGTTGAAGTATAAAAAACCTTTCAGCTTCTCTCATCATTCCTGGATGCTGCTGCTCAATTTGTGCTTCTTTTAAATCATATGCATTTCGCATTTGTTCTTTTAAAAACTCTTTTAGACCATCAACTCCTAAGCCTAAAAGATCATCTGATTTTAAATCCTCCAGTAAATAAATAAACTCCTTAATTTTCGCAACCAACTTCTCCAAATCCCACTCTTCTGGTGGCAAGTCAATGTTTACATAAGCATCTACTATCTCTTCCATTGTTCGCTCTCCATAACCAATAACTTGTTGCTTTAATTCTTGCCCTTCTAAAACCTTTCTTCTTTCTGTATAAACTGCTTTTCTTTGATTATTCATAACTTCGTCATATTCAAATATTTGTTTTCTAATATCGTAATAATAGGTCTCAACTTTTTTTTGAGCTCCTTCTAATGATCTTGTAAGCATTCCTGATTCAATTGGCATATCTTCTTCGACCCTAAAAGCATTCATAAGTCCAGCGACTCGATCCCCTCCAAAAATTCTTAACAAGTTATCTTCTAGTGATAAGAAAAATCTTGTACTGCCAAGATCTCCTTGCCTACCGGCTCTTCCTCTAAGTTGGTTATCTACTCTTCTTGATTCATGTCTTTCCGTCCCTATCACATGAAGACCGCCTGAATTTCTTACATTCTTTTCTTCATGTGCAATAACTTCTTGATACTCCTGCTTGATTAAATTTATTGCTGTTCTTAAAGATGAGATATTTTTATCATTAGTGGGACTTTTTTCTGCCGCAGTTGAAATACGATCCTCTAATTCAATCAAACTTAGAGTTCTATCTCCCCAATCTCTTACCAATTGCCTCGCTAAGTCAGCAAGATTTTTATCTGTTTCTTCTGTTAATTCAACTGGAAAAAGTTTATTTAAAGATTGAATTTTCTTATTTTTAATTACCTTTGAATCTAAATTTTGAGAAGAGAAACCGACTTTATCAGTGTTTCTTTGCAAAGGAAGAGGGGGCTTATGCCCCTCTTCCAACTTAACCAAGCGAGGACTCAATAACTCTTTAATTTTTAACCGAGCCATATAGTCACTATTACCACCCAAAATTATATCTGTACCTCTTCCAGCCATATTAGTCGCAATAGTTACCGCACCCATTCGACCAGCCTGAGCAACAATTTCTGCCTCTCTTTCAACATTCTCAGGCTTCGCATTAAGTAAATTATGAGGTACCTCCTCCTCTGACAATAGAGCACTAAGCAATTCACTTTTTTCAACACTAGTTGTGCCTACTAAAACTGGCCTACCATCTTTATGAATTTGGGAAATCTCTTTCGATACAGCTCGCCATTTTGCTGATTCTGTTTTAAAAACCTGATCAGGCCAATCTTGTCTTGAAATCTTTCTATTAGTTGGAATAACTGTAGTCTCAAGCTTATAAGTCTTTTCAAATTCAACCTCCTCAGTTTTAGCTGTTCCTGTCATTCCGGAAAGTTTTGGATAAAGCAAAAAGAAATTTTGATATGTGATCGAGGCTAAAGTTTGAGTTTCTGGTTGAATTGGCAAATTTTCTTTTGCTTCAATTGCTTGATGTTGTCCATCACTCCAACGACGACCGGGCATCACCCTTCCAGTGAATTCGTCTACTATTACTGCCTCATTATTTCTTATGATGTAATTAGTATCAAGAGTAAAAAGTTCTTTAGCTTTTAAGGCATTAGTCACATAATGAGCCCATGGATCTTTAGGGTCAAAAAGATCTTTGACTTTTAATAAAGCTTCAGTTTTAGCAAATCCATCATCCGTCAAAATACAACTTCTTTGTTTTTCGTCTACTTCATAATCTCCCTCTGGATCAATTCCATCTTTACTAGTTCCAGCAGCTCTAATTAATTGAGAAACCACCTCAGCAGCCTTTTGATATTTTTCTTGAGGTCTTTCCACTTGCCCAGAAATGATCAATGGAGTTCGAGCTTCATCTATCAGAATTGAATCGACTTCATCAATAACGCAATATTGAAAAGGTCTCTGAACAATTTCCGAGTTTCCTCCTGCCATATTGTCTCTTAAATAATCAAATCCAAGCTCAGAATTTGTAGCATAAGTAATATCACATTGATAATTCTTCAGCCTTTCAGCTGGTGACATGTTTTGTTGAATCAAACCAACGCTAAGTCCTAAAAAACGATGAACTTGCCCCATCCATTCAGCATCTCTTCTAGCCAAGTAATCATTAACGGTCACCACATGAACTCCCTTTCCCGTTAGGGCATTCAAAAAGCTTGGAAGTGTGGCCACTAACGTCTTGCCTTCACCTGTTTTCATTTCTGCAATCTGACCTTCATGCAAAACCATTCCACCAATCAACTGAACGTCAAAATGCCTCATCCCTAAAACTCTTTTTGACGCTTCTCTTACGACAGCAAAAGCATCGGGCAAAAGATCATCTAACTGCGCTTGTTGCTCAATAAATGACTCGATTTTTGATATTCTTGTTCTAAAGCTAGAAACCTTTTCCCTTAGTTCATCATCCGATAATTTGATTATGTCTTCTTCAATTACATTAATATCAGTGACCAAGGGTTTGTAATTCTTCAACTTTCGGGTATTTGGATCACCCAGAAGTTGTTTAAACATAAAAATAATAAATAATTAAATCAATTATATAACCTGATTGAACAAATGTAATAGATCAAGGTATTCTGTTATCCCTAACTAAAAATCGCTAAAATTCAAAGATTATTACTCACGCAAATTCAAATACAATATTAAAGTAAGTCAAAAGTTAAGGAACAGTATATTTTTAACTCTAGTGTATAATAAAAAAAAAAACATAGAAGTGAAAAAGGCACTTATTACAGGAATCACCGGACAAGATGGTAGCTATCTTGCCGAATTTCTGTTAAAAAAGAATTATCAAGTACACGGTATAATTAGAAGATCAAGCCAGGAAAATACGTCAAGAATTGATCACTTAATCAAAAAATATAATGATGATAATTTAACTCTACATTACGGGGATCTTACACAAAGTACTAATATAATTAGAATTATAAATCAAATAAAGCCAGATGAAGTTTATAATTTAGGAGCCCAAAGTCATGTAGCAGTAAGCTTTGAATCACCCGAATATACTGCTCAAGCAGATGCATTAGGGCCTCTTCGAATTCTAGAAGCAGTCAGAATATTAGATTTAACCAAAAAAACAAAAATATATCAAGCAAGCACATCAGAACTTTATGGTCTTGTAAGAGAGGAGCCTCAAAGTGAAAAAACCCCTTTTTATCCTAGAAGTCCTTATGGAGTAGCTAAATTATACGCATATTGGATAACTATTAACTACCGAGAATCATATGATATTTTTGCATGTAACGGTATATTATTTAATCATGAATCTCCAAGAAGAGGAGAAAAGTTTGTAACGAAGAAAATAACAAAAAGTCTATCAAGAATCGATTTAGGTTTAGAAGAATGTCTACACATCGGAAATCTTGATTCATTAAGAGATTGGGGACATGCAAAAGACTATGTAGAGATGCAATGGCTTATGCTTCAACAAAGCGAACCTAAAGATTATGTTATTGCTACCGGTCAACAAACTTCAGTCAGGGAATTTATAGAGTTATCAGCAAAAGAACTTAACTGGGGAGAAATTATTTGGCATGGTGAGGGCATAAATGAAATAGGCATTAGGAAAGATACTAATCAAACAGTAGTAAAAGTTGATCCTAAGTTTTACAGGCCAGCCGAAGTTCAATCGCTACTTGGAGATGCCTCAAAAGCTAAAAAAGAACTTGGGTGGGAGCCGAAAATATCGTTAAATCAATTAATTACTGAAATGATTAAATTTGATACATATGAGGCAAAGAAAGAATTATTATTAATGAAAAAAAGCAACTTTCCTAATTAATATTAATTGTGGTTTTCAATTACGAGCTTCTTCTCAAGAAGGATCATATAAATTTTGCGAAGGATGCAGTTGGTGACAATAAAGAGACATTAACATTTTTCATCGATAATTATATAGGAACTCAATATTTAGATAGATATTATGCAAGTAATTTAGGATATACTCATAACAAAAATATCATAAAGATAACAAGTTTTGATAATACATTAGAAGATGAGATATTTATAAGAGAATTATTCCACAAGCTAGATAAAATTATAGACTTAGATTTCATAGAAATGTCGCATAATAATGGATCTCTTCTTGATATTTATTCAATAAGTTATTCATCAAACTTTACTGAAAATACAGTAGGTATGTCTATAAAACAGGAAACAAGTATGGGTAAATGGTTTGATGTTTTATGGCTATCTACAAGTGAAAATAATTTAAATTCATTTGATAAAAATACTATTATTCATGAAGTAGGTCATTCTATTGGATTATCTCATCCGAACGACGATGCATCCGATCAAAGATGGACCACGGAAGATACAATTATGTCATACAATAAAGGAGAGAATGGCTGGGATTATTGGTTTTCTGATGATGATATTTATGCATTAAAAAAGATATGGGGTCGAGAAAATGATGAAGGGGTTATGTCATTCAACAAAAATTTTGATGAATATAAATTTTATAAGTCTAATGATGAACATTATTCAATAAAGACAAAAATAGGTAAAGAAAATATTACAGACATAAAAAATCTAATATTTGTTGACAAAACTATTAATGTAGAAAAAGATATAGAGGGGGTGTTTGATCAAATCACAGGAGTTGAAGATATCACAGGAAAAATGTTTAGACTATACAATGCTGCTTTTGGAAGATTTCCTGATGCAGAAGGGTTAAAATATTGGATAACTATGAATCAAACTAAAGAAAATACATATAGGCAAACTTGCTCTTCATTTATAATCTCCAATGAGTTTATTAGCAAATATGGAGATTTAGTTTCTAATCAGTTATATATAAACACTCTCTATTCAAATATTCTCGAAAGAGAAGCAGATAAAGATGGTTTTCAGTACTGGCTTTCGCAGTTAGATCTAGGAGTTGAGTCAAGAGGAGAGGTTCTCATGGGGTTTTCAGAATCAATAGAAAATATTGGCCTATCAAGGGAAGTCCTTGGTTTTATTTAATCAATAATATTAATTACAAATTATAAAATCAAGGCAACTTTTTTGAAGATGCTGTGCATGTTAACTGATCCAATTAAATAATTTTGCGACGGGTAACCGAACTAGACTTTGAGCATGCTGACAATTAATTTCAACCCAACCTACAAAATTTTTGTCATGCCTAAAATTACAATCGATAATCAAGAATATGATACAGATACATTCTCTGATAATGCAAAATCTCAATTAGCTAGTCTTCAATTTGCCCAAGCTGAAATTAATAGGCTTCAAGCCTTGTTAGCTATTAGCAAGACTGCTCAGGTTGCTTATTCCACAGCATTAAAGCAAGAACTTGATAATTAATTAAACCAATTTCATCTGACTTAAGTGATGAAATAAATAATACAATTTTGCATCTATTTAATGGAATCACTCAATTGTCTTACAGATGAATGTATTGACTTACTTAATAGAAATAAATTATTAGATTCATTAATTAATGAAGAGTTGATAAGGAAAGTACTATCAGAAGTTGAATTAGATAAAGAAACGGAAAATAATCTTATTGAAAATCTTATGAGTCAATTAAAAATACCTGATAAGAATTCTTTATTAAAATGGTGTCTAGAAAAGGGAATAACCGAAGCACAATTTAATGAAGTAGCTGTAAGAGAAACAAAACATAATATCGTATGTAAAAGAGACTTTGAATTAAAAGAAGAGTCACACTTTCTCAAAAGAAAAAGCCAACTTGATATTGCTGTTTATAGCCTAATTAGAACAAAATCATTTTTCAAAGCCAGAGAGCTCTACCTTAGAATTTCAGAAGGAGAAACAGAATTCAGTCAAATAGCCGCTGAATTTTCAGAAGGGTCTGAAAAAAATACATTAGGAAGAGTCGGTCCAGTTGTAGTAGGTCAATCTCATCCAAAATTGGCAGAACATATTAGAAATAGTAAACCCGGAGAGATTCAACCTCCTGTAGAGATCGAAGACTGCCTTATAATTCTGAGGGTTGAATCCTATACTCCTGCTGTATTAAATGATTCCATGAGAGCAAAAATGAGAGAAGAATTATTTAATGAATGGCTTAAAGCAACTGTAATGGAAATTAAGAACGAAATTCTGAATAGCAAAGATCCCAATAAAAAGGTTACCTAAGAATGATGAAATCAAAAATAAAATCGTGTATAGCCTTTAAAAATATTAGTTCCTCCAATTTTGAACTCATTGAAAGTGATTCAGAACTTGTGGAATATGATATTGGTTATCCAATATGTAATAAAAAAACAATACCTGATAAAATTCTATTTTTAATTGAAGGAGAAGCAAGGCTACTGCATCATAAAAAGATGTCGACTATTGAAAAGCTAAAACCAGGATCCTTCATTGGTCTTTCATCTTTTTTAAGAGCAAACGGATGCGAATACTCGTCAGCAAGTAGCAAAATAATTGCGATGGCAATCCCAGATAAATTGATACTTAAATTGTATAAAGAGGAAGATTCTTTTAGAAACTGGTGTAATTCAAATATATTTACTTCAGAAATTCACCCAATTGCATTTGAATTGTATGAAAAAATACCTCACAAATATAAGGATCTAAAGGAAATAATTAAGAAGCTAGAAAGTAACGTTACCATTAAAAGTTTCACAAATGGAGATAAATTAGATATAGACAAAGAATTGATTTATATAACTGGTAGTTCAAACTTTATTGACAAAGAAGTTGGGGATTTTATTAGTTTTAATGATAAATTAGAAATTAGAGGAGACTTAAATGGGAGAGTCTTAATATTTCCTAAGTCAATATTTAATAGTTTATCAGATGTTAATAAAAGCTTTCAAAAAGATATTAAATCAATAGAAATAAAGAATAATATAAGCAAGGAGACTATAAATAAAATAACCCAATCTTTGAATAAGAGTACCATCGATTTAGGGCAAGATTTTGAAAGCAAAAAGTTTAAATTAATTAAAGGTGAAGGTCCATTAAGAGAATCCCTAGCTGTACTTCAAATGATATCTAATATATTCGAATTGCCTTTTAGGGTAGACTCTATTGAGAAAATTTTGAGAAATAGTTTAAGTCGAGGGCAAACATTCAATCTTCAACTTATTGGTGGTATAACTTCAATGATGGGATTGTATACAACAACAGTTAAAGTAAATAATAATTTAGCTTCAAGACTTCCTTCAAATTCAATAATATCTTGGAAAAATAGTTTTGCTATTGTCAAAGAAAGTAATGAAAAAAAATTAGAATTAATATCTCCAACTGAGGGCAATATTTCTTTTAAACCAGAAGAATTTGAGACTATATTTGACGAGAGATTAATAGAAATGTTGATTCTAGAAAGGCATGATCAAACGCCAAATAAGAAATTTGGAGTTGAATGGTTATTGCCCGCTATCAATCGCTATCGTGGAATTCTTCTACAAGTTTTATTAGCTTCTTTCATTGTTCAATTATTTGGACTAGCAAGTCCACTTATGATCCAGGTAATTATAGATAAGGTGATAAATCAAAGAAGTTTAGACACTCTACAAATATTGGGAGTAGCTCTAGTAGTTATTACTATACTTGGTGGTGTAATAAGTAGTTTAAGAACATTTTTATTTCAAGAAACCACCAATCGAATAGATACAAGACTTGGTGCTGAAGTTATAGATCATCTATTGAGACTTCCATTGAATTACTTTGATAAAAGACCTGTTGGTGAGTTAGGAAGTAGGATATCTGAATTAGAAAAAATTAGAAATTTTCTAACCGGACAGGCTTTAACCACAATTTTAGATGCGGCTTTCTCCTTAATTTATATAGTAGTCATGGCAGTCTATAGCTGGCTATTAACATTTATTGCGCTAGGCGTAGTGCCCATTCAAATATTAATTACCTTAATTGGTACGCCTTTAATAAGAAGACAAATCAGAGAAACAGCTCAAGAAAATGCAAAAACACAAAGTCACTTAGTAGAAGTATTAACAGGCATCCAAACTGTAAAAGCTCAAAATGTAGAAAGAGTTAGCCGCTGGAAATGGCAAGAACTTTATAACAAATACATATCAACTTCCTTTAAAAAAACAATTACTGGTACTGCGCTTCAAGAAACAAGTCAAGTGCTTCAACAATTGTCCCAGTTATTAGTTTTATGGATAGGTGCCTCTCTTGTATTAGCTGGAAAACTTAGCCTGGGTCAGCTTATTGCTTTCAGAATCATATCTGGATATGTCACTCAACCTTTGCTAAGACTCAGTACAATTTGGCAAAATATTCAGGAACTAAGAGTTTCTTTTGAAAGACTTGCAGATATTGTTGATACTCCAGAAGAGGCAGATGAGTTAGATAAATCAAAAATACCACTTCCAAGTTTAGAAGGAGAAGTTGAATACGAAAATGTATCATTTAGTTTCCAACAGGGACAACCCGAAGTACTAAAAAGTATTAATTTAAAGATTAAAAAAGGACAATTTGTTGGGGTCGTTGGACAAAGTGGAAGTGGGAAAAGTACATTAATGAAGCTATTACCTAGACTTTACAAACCAACAGACGGAAGACTTCTTATTGATGGGTATGATGTAAACAAAGTTGAATTATTTTCTCTTCGTCGACAGATTGGAATAGTCCCACAAGAACCATTATTATTCGCAGGAAGTGTAAATGATAATATCGCTCTAATAGATCCAGAGTCGCCAAGTGACGAGATAGTTAAAGTTGCAAGAATAGCTGATGCACATGATTTTATTATGGAACTTCCAGATGGATATAGTACTTCAGTTGGCGAAAGAGGTTCTGGATTATCAGGAGGGCAAAAACAAAGAATCGCTATCGCAAGAACTCTTTTGAGTAATCCAAAATTGCTAATACTAGATGAAGCAACTAGTGCTTTGGATTATGAGACAGAAAGAAAAGTATGCGAAGGGCTTAGAAAATCCTGTCAAGATTCAACTGTATTCTTCATAACTCATCGCCTGAGTACTGTTCGTAATGCTGATCTTATTGTGATGCTGGATAAAGGAAACGTTGTAGAAATAGGGACACATGATGAATTAATCAATCAAAAGGGTAGATATTATGCTCTTTTCCTTCAACAAGAATCATCTTAAATTCTATGAACACGAGTTTTTCACAATTAATTAAAGAATTAAATAATAGAAAAAAAATTATTAGTCAAAACATGGCTAATAAAAATCCTATTCATACAATCAGTAAGCCTACAAGTAAATTAATTGAAAAGATTAAAGACAAAAAAAATATACTTTTACAGCCTATTAAATTAAAACCATCAATTCTACTACAAGCACTTCAAGATAAACTTGAAACAATCGTTAGTAGTGATACTGATCAAATAGTTTTGAAGCAATCTAGATTTTGGGCTAGAGCTATAACTTGGGTTTTAATGGGAGGAACTGCATTTTCAATAGGATGGTTAACTATTGCAGAGACTGAAGAAATCGTTCAAGCAGTTGGCAAACTTGAACCAAGTAGTGGAGTCGTAGATGTCCAAATGCCTATAGAAGGAGTAGCAAGTGAGATTTTGGTCGAAGAAGGAGAGAAAGTAACAAAAGGTCAGGTATTAATTCGATTAGATACTGAAATTACACAGGCAAGATACGACTCACTAAAAAAGAATTTAGAAATTAACAAATTAATACTTGATAAACTAAAGTTATTAGTTAAAGAAGGGGCAGTTTCTGAAATACAACTTCTCCAACAAGAAATCATAGTTAAAGATATTGAAAGTGATATAAAAGCAAATTTAATAACACTTAAATACCAGGAAATAATTTCACCGATTTCAGGTATAGTTTTTCAATTACAACCAAAAAGTCCTGGTTACGTCGCAAAAAGTTCCCAGCCAGTAGTCAAAATTGTACCAACAGATAATTTACTTGCAAAAGTAGAAATTAATAATAGGACTATAGGATTTGTTCAACCAGGGAAAAAGGCTGAAATAAGTATTGATTCTTTTCCTGCAAATGACTTTGGAATAATTGAAGGAACATTAGAAAAAATAGGATCAGATGCATTGCCTCCAAATCCGTCTCAAGGCTTAGGGTATCGCTTCCCAGCTAAAATCAAAATAGACAAGCAATATATTGAACTCAGATCAGGTAAAAAACTTCCATTACAGGCGGGAATGAGTCTTGTCGCGAATATTAAACTTCGAAAAGTAACTTATTTACAATTACTTTTGAAAAACTTTAGAGCAAAAGCTGATTCATTAAAAGCAATATAAAATATAGTTTTCAATTAATCAATCCATTTATCCATTCCAACTGTCTAGGCAAACATACATTATTAAGATCATAATTTTTTATAGCAAAACGTCTCGCATTATCTCCTAGTCGTTTTCTATTAATCGGGTCATCTAATAATTCACATACTTCATTTATTAAAGATTCTACATCAAAAAAGTTGACCAATTTCCCTGTCTCATTATGAATAATTGCCTCCAATAAAGGTTTCGTATCACTAGCAATAATTGCACATCCAATACTCATTGCCTCTAAAAGACTCCATGACAATACAAAAGGGTAAGTTAAATATATATGCACACTTGATAGTTGAAGCAAAGGAATGAATAGATCATATGAGATGTTTCCCAAAAAATGAACTCTGCTCCAATTCTCATCACTAATTTTTTCTCTAACTTGATTGATATAAATCTCTTTCCAACTTTGTCCATTTTTAGCTTGACTTCCATAACTTACTTTGTCACCACCAACTATTAAAACTCTTGCGTTTGGTCTTCTCTTCAAAATCTCTGGTAAAGCTTTCATGAAAATATGATATCCACGATAAGGCTCAAGATTGCGATTTACAAATGTAATAATTTCATCCTTTTTGGATAGTTTTATATCTTTATTAATTGTCAGACTGACTTCCTTGTTCGGAGACAGCGCGTGAGTATCTATTCCATCATGAACAACAGTAATTTTTGATCTAAATGTGTCTGGGAACGTACTTGCTTGCCAATATGTTGGAGAAAGACCAGCATCAGCAATCTCAAGATGCAATTTGTTATTGAGATTCTTTAGGTTTAAAGAACAAATGTCACCAGGATTTTCTATAGGAAATTCAGGGTCAAATCCTATATCTGCTCCAAAAGCGTGATAGAAAAACTCACAATAAATAGCTAACTTTGCTTTATTCCAAACCTCCTTCAAAAAAAGGCTTTCACCCCAACCATGATGAGCCACAATTAAATCAGGATCAAAACCAGATTCCTTTAACTCTAACGCCTTCTTGAAACATGCTTCACCCCGAATAGTTTGAGTTTCAAAATCAATAAGCCAAGGATGAATATTCGGTGAACTTCCTCTATTCGCCAAGTAGCTCACTATTTTCACACCCTTCCATTCTGTAAAATTTATTTTTTGCATAGTCATTGCAAAAACACTATGACCTTGCTTAACCAAGACGGGAGCTAAATGCTTAAATTGACCAGGGAAATTCTGATGAACAAATAAAATATCCATTACTTAAACAATGTCAATTTAAATATAGTCATTCTTGTAATATATAAAAAAATTATAACTAGTACTCAATTTAATTCTTCTAAGATTCCTATTTTAACAAGCCAAACTAAGCTTCTTAAAACAAAAGCGCGACGTTCAGATGGTACTTCGGCTATTAAGCTATGAGGAGTTTTGGCTCCATTAGAAGCCGCTTGAAGAACTGAAATAATTTCATTTTCATTTGGAATAATAAATTTGGCATAATTAACCATTTGGAGATTGAGATAAATCCTAATTCGACTCAATGCAGATTCCACAGAAGAATCTACCAATGACAAAGAAACGTCCTTAGACAAAGTCTTAGTGGGATAAGAATCAAAGGTATGAAATGGATCCAAACGAGCTGGCCAAGCATCACTATAAGAAACTAAAGACTTATCTAAGCGCAAATCATTCAACTTTCTCCAAAGTAGCTCATACCTAGGAATTATTTCCTTCCAGTCATAACACTCTTTTGTATGCTTACGACCTGCCTGCCCCATTTTTTCTCTTAGTTCTTTTGATTCAAATAAACTCACAAAGGCTCTAGCTGCAGCTTGAATATTGACTGAAACTAGAGAGCTAGTGTAACCGCAATACATATCATAAGTATCTAATTCCATTGCATGCCTGTAGGCAAGATCATTTCCAAGACCAGCAGATGGCATCAAGGTAGGTATTCGGAAACCATCTACACCATCTCTAACGGTATCTTTATAGCCATCCCAATCTGATACGACTACTGGAAGTCCAGAAGCCATAGCTTCCAATGGAACAATTCCAAAAGTCTCCTGAATATTGTCTGAAAGAGAACAAAATATATCTGCTGCAGCCCAGGCTGTCTCTCGATTTTTAACAATTCTTCCATCAAGACTAACGACGCGTATACTTGGGCATATCTCTAATGCAGCTTGTTGATATGCTTTTGCAATATGTTCATTAGCATGCCACCCACACTCAACAAGAAGAACTTCCTTACCCGTACTTTGAACTGCTTTTTCTAAAGCTTGATACATTGCTAAAGGGTGAGCTTTAGCATGAAAAGACAAGCGACCCATAAAAAGAACGACTATCGTATTAGAAGAAACATCTAGTTTTTCTCTTGCTTTAACTTTCTGAACAGAATCAAATTCAAAATCAGAAGTATGAATTCCAAGCGGAATCACTGGTAATTGGGGTAATACAATTTTCGTAACACCTAGACGATCCTTTAAATAATTAACTTGTTCTTGCAATATATGTTCAACATTTTTTTTAACTGAATTGCTAGTACAAATAAGAGCATCCCATGGTTGGACGGGGGAGGAAATCAAATCAACAATTGCATCCATAGCATTCGCAGAAGATGTAGTGTGTGTTATTCCGCAAAGACTCCATGAACGAGATCCATGAGTAGATCTATGGAATGAATGAATACCAATTCCTGGGCCAGGTAAAAAAATAACACCTGGTTTGGATAACAACCCAAGTGAAAACTTATCAACTATATGTACAGGTTCATTTCTACCCGCAGATATAACCTGATTTGAAAAATCCTGAGCATGTTGAGAAGATTGAACCTGAGCCCAAAATTCTGAAGATTTACTGTGAGTTAAAAATCCTTTGAGAAAAGACTGACCAGCAACATTCCTACCCATTAATTTAGGACTATTGGTTGTATAAGCCTCAGGGTGATAAAAGATGGCTGGATTCATTGAATTGCTAAGAAAGAATCGTTATCAGATAAGTATTTAATAAGAAAATAAGAAATCCAAATGAACCATTTTAAATAATTAGGTGTTAATCACAAGACTGAAAAGTAGCTAAAGATAAAATAGACAAAAAAAAACCCGACAAATGTCGGGTTTTTTGATTGTGATAATGATACTTAAACGAAGTCAAAGTTAGCTGCTGTAAGTGATGTGACATCAGTTACACCAGATAGAACTGCAAGGTCAATACCACGTAGATCATTAGTTGCGACTACTGCAGCAATAGCAGATTGATCGTCAGCGTTGATAAATGTAGCTGCAGCTAGAACGACGTTAGTACCATTTTCATAAGCGAATAGGAAACTATCGTTTGCAGCGACGTTCGTGTTGTTGATAAGTGTGAAACTACCACCACTTTCAAAGGCGTTAACAGCGATTGCAACGTTAGCGAAGACAGTTGTTCCACCGTGTAGTAGTAGAACTTCAGCTGCAGTATATACAGATGAAGCTTCACCGTCTTCATCGATAGTTGCAACAGACATTGTTGCTGATGCTGCAGCTGATGTTGCAGCAGCTCCTGTAGCAAAGGCAATAAGGTCATTGTCCTTATCAGCTGTCATTGCTCCATCTACGTTAAGCGCACTAACGTCTATATCGAACTGGTCACCACCAGCACCAGCTACGAATCCAGTCACGGTGTCTTTGGTTAAACCACTTGTTAGAACAATTTCATCAACTGCTGCAAACTGTGATTCTGTGATAGTGATGGTGTCAGCTCCAAGACCACCACTAATACTGTCAGCACCAGCACCAGAAATGATTGTATCTGCACCAGTTGTACCTGATAGAACATCATCTCCTGCTCCACCATAGATGTCATTCAAATTGAAGTTACCAGCGACAAGTGTGGTGATGTCAGTAACACCACTAAGTACTGCGATGTCAGCTGCGTCATCAACACCACCTGCGTCAGCAATACCAGCTGTAGCAATTCTTACATCACTACCAGAAGCAGTTTGGTAAGCAAGAATAACGTCTGTAGCTGCACCAGTGATGCTTGAACCAAATGTTACAGAGCCTCCAGAAGCAAGAGCTGTAGCAATTGCTGCAGCGTTTGCATAATATCCAGTGCTTAAGAGCAGTACGTTGTCGTTTGCATCTCCTGTCTCAGTCAAGGATGTAATGTTCTCGACTGAAGTTGTTCCTGCATTTAAGAATGCTGCATTACTCGCAGAAGATTTATATAGAGCAAGAACGTCAGTTGCAGTAGAACCTGCAGTGAAGTTAGAGATTGTGTCGATATTAGCTGTACCTGAACCTCCTAGAGATGTATAAACATCAGCAGATGAATCAGAAGCACCTAAATCAATAGTGTCATTACCGGCACCACCAGCAATAGTGTCAGAACCATCTCCACCGTTAATTGTGTCAGCTCCAGTACCACCATCTAGTTCATCAGCTCCACCTGCACCAACGAGACTGTCAGCTCCAACACCACCAGCTACCATGTCAGCTTTAGTACCACCAGTAAATGTAGTACCAACACCACTAGTTTGTAGATCAATACCTACTCCTTTTGCGCCGGAAGCTGTAATTGTTGAAGCAACTAGATCAGCTCCGTATAGGTTTAATGCTTCAGTACCTGTAATGGTTAAATCAGTTAGAGCAGCAGCTGTTAAGTCAAGTGTGTGTGTCTCAACAGTCGATGTAGCTACTGTTTCTGATGTTGTAAGCGTAATTGTCTCAACGCCTGCAATTGTCATCAGGTCAAAGTCAGTACTTGCATTGTTGACCAAGTCAACAGTGATTGACTGAGTTGTACCTGAAGTATCTGCCAAGCTAAGAGTTAAGGCAGCTGCACTTCCAGTATCACCAGAGTTAATTACGAAAGTAGAAGCGTTTGGAATACCTGAAATCTCCTCAGCAGCAGTCCAACCATTGACTGTTACGTAATCAAGGCTATCAATTCTAGCTAGATCAAAAGCTGATCCAGTGTTAAACGCATCTGAAATAACAAGTCTCTCTAGATTTGAAAGATTGGAATTGATTGTTGAAATGACTGAAACTGAATATCCAGCAAGTGTTCCAGCACCAGCTGAGGTAATACTTATGGTGTCTGTTCCAGCACCACCATCAATTGTGTCAGCTGATGTAAGACTTCCAGCAATATCAAACTTGTCATTACCATCTCCACCAGCAAGTGTGTCATTACCAGCTCCTGAGATAATGCTGTCTGCTCCAGCGCCACCGATGATCGTGTCGTTGCTAGAACCACCAGTAATTGTGTCATTACCAGCTCCACCAGAAATACTCGTCGAAGTATCACCAACAAGAACGTCGTTACCAGCAGAACCAATAATGGTCTCTACTCCTACAGCAGCACTTGTTTGCTGGCTAGCTGTTGTTCCAGTAGATGCAGCTGTCAAGCCGGAGAAGTCGATTTTGTCTGCGGTGATTGCTTCAGTAACAATTTTGTTGTTACCAGAGAAATTAACTACTGCTGTACCACCTGTATCTGGAGTAAGTGTTATTGCATCAATACTTTGAGCAACTTGGGTTCCAGTTGATCCCATTTCGAAATTGACTGTTTCGAAACCGTTGATAGCAAGATTGGGGTCAACTAAAACATTTCCAGTAGATAGTCCGTTCTCGATAGTGAGAGTGTCAGTTGTGGCAGAACCAGTATCAGCAACTGTGAAAGTTTCACCATCAGCAAATGCAGCAGCCTCAAATTCTATTTGTTGAGTACCTGCTTCCAAAGTCAAAGTAATGCCATCAGAGACATCGTCATCGAATATGACTTCTGTGATTCCTTCTTGGATATTTGCAACAGTTAGACTTGCTGTTAATTCTGTACCGATTTCAAGTTTCTCAAATCCTGAAACTATACGAGTTGTAGGAGTTGAATAGGAAGTAGCGTTAGCGTCAACTTCAAGAATCAGCGTATCGGTTCCAGCTCCACCAGCAGCAGAGTCAGATGTTCCAAAGTTAGCTGTGAAAGTAACCTTATCGTCGCCTGCTCCACCAATGAAGCTATTTGCAGCAGCAGTATTCTCTGTAAATGTAATTACGTCGTTACCTGAACCTCCAGTAACTGTTACCGCTGCTGAGTTATTACTTATTGCTGTTAAACCAGCCGTTGCATCTGAAGCATCGATAGTTGTAGCAACAGCATTGTAAGTACCTAGATCAAGCGTCTGAGAACCAGATACGTTGATGGTTGTTGCAGCAGCTGCAGTCACTGCGGTAACTGTGTTAGCAGCACCTGAAGAAACTATGTTTAGAGTCTCTACTCCAGCAATGGTGGTTGTTCCAGCAGTAACATTTGAGAAGGTTACAGTCGCACTATCAGTTGTACCTGATACTGCAGCAGTAGTGAATGTGAAAGTTGCGTTGGAACTAGAGTTTGCAACCTTAAGAGCTACATCTGTAGAAGCAACATTTGAGAAAGTAGCAGCAGCTGTGGAAGCATCTGAAACTATTGTTTCAACTCCTGTTGATCCAAGTAGGGAGATTGTTCCACCTGCTGTGAAAGTACCGTTAATTGTTTCAATGCCGGATACTTTATTAGCTTGATATGTTGCAGCAACACCAACAGTTGCGTTAAGTACGTCAGCTCCACCACCACCAACTAATTCATCACCTGTATTAAATGTTTGCTGTGCTGCTGTTGTAGCTGTGTTAGGTGCTGTAAAAGTATCAGCTGCATTTCCACCAGTGAAAGAATCAACTCCAGTAGTTAGAGTAAAGGACTTAGCTTCACTAGGTGTTCCATTTGCAGTAATAGTTGAAACACTTGCTGCGATTCCAGCTGCTGTATAAGCTGTATCTTTATCAATTCCAGATAAGTAAGAAACAGCTTCGGTAATATTTACACCTGATACCCAAGGATCAGTGGACTGTGCCTGGTAAGCAAGAATTGCTGTAGTGCTTTCTTTGACTTTTGCTGTGTAAGCAACTGCAGCATCAGTTCTATTAGTTAATGCTGTTTTATCGTCTGAACTACCTGAGTTATTTTTTGCTGCCCAAATAAGGTGAGTTGCAATTTCAGCAAGCTTTAAGTTGCCAAGATTGATTTGTAATGTCCAGTAATTTAAACCGTCGACATCAGCTGCTCTGTCAAAGAGATTTTTATAAATCTGATTGACTTGGGCTTCTGTTGAGAGACTGCCGTACGCATCCTTGAATTCAGCCTGCGCATACATGTCTGCAGCGAATTTAGAAGTTGTGATCCCTTTTTCTGTCCAGTAGTCCAGACCAGAAGGATCAGCAGCGCGCCCGAAGTAAGCAACGTAGAGTTCTTGGAGTTCTGTGCTAGTCGCGTTGGCCATGGGGAGAAGAGAAAAAGTTTAGTCTTTGTATAAGGATCTCCGCAGGTTAACTGCGGCTATCTGTTTTGGACAGGCACTATATAGCCTGATGGAACAGAATCTCCAGAACTATAAGGTGTATGAGCACTACCGCAATAGTTTTAATGACTTAAACAAGGGAATCCGAACAATTTTTTCCGGTAAAAACGAAGCTATTTGATTTGAAAACTAGGAGAATTCAAGTAAGAAAAGTGTTGGGATAAGAGATATTAATTCTAGGTAAAAGTACTGGTACGACTATTCTTTTGGAAGAATCCTAGAACTATTGATTAGCTTCAAACTCGCTAATTAAGCAATTATTTTGAGAAAAGCAAATTCACATACAAATCTTTTCGAAGATCCAGAATTTAAAGTGCACACCCTTAACAGATATCTTCAATTCAGGTGCCAAAAGATACAATTCCTTCACTCGAAAAGGACTATTCAGTTCGACTTTGATTAAAAATTGGGAAATTTAAAGATCAGTCAAAGAAAAGTTGGACGAATTGGCCATCAATGAAGAAAATAGAAAAATCAAGATCAGTACATTGACTGTCAAAACAGCATTGATTTTGGGCTGTAGTGGCCAAGATGGTTCTCTTATTAGCCTATCTCTTATACGAAAGGGCTATAAAGTTATAGGCCTATCTAGGAAAGCAAATATTGAAAATCGAAATCTGAAAAAACTGGGAATTGAAAATGATGTTCAAATAAAAATAGGAGACATCACAAACTTTTCCAACCTAAAGAGGCTGATTGAGGAAATACAACCAAATGAAATTTACAATTTAGCTGGCCAATCATCAGTGGGAAGATCCTTTTCAGACCCACTGGAAACAACTGAGAGTATTGTTAACGGATCACAGAATCTTTTAGAAGCGGCAAGAATTATAAATTTTAAAGGAAACATCTTTTTTGCAGGTAGCAGCGAAATTTTTGGAGAAACTGAAAAAAGGGCAGAAATTAACTCAATTCAAAATCCTATAAGTCCTTATGGAATTGCCAAACAAACTAGTTTTAATTTGGTTAAATTATATAGAGAGATATATAAGATAAAATGTGTTACTGGAGTATTATTCAATCATGAATCCACTCTAAGAAGCCCTGAGTTTGTAACCCAAAAAATTATTAGTGGGGCTATAAAATGTAGTCGAGACAAATCTTTAAAAATAAATATAGGAGATGTAGATGTTGCAAGAGACTGGGGTTGGGCTCAAGAATATGTAGAAGCAATGCAATTAATTAATAATGCCTCTGTCTTAAAAGATCAAATAGTATGCACAGGAAGATTAACTAAATTGAGAGATTTCATAGAAATAACTTTTAGAAAGGTAAATCTAGATTGGAGAAATCATATTGTTAATGATACAAAATTGTACAGAAAAACAGACATAAGGAATAGTTATGGTAATCCGGATGCGCTAAGAAAAGATTTAGGATGGTCAAGTCAAATAAGTTTAGACGAAATAATTGATAATCTAATCAAAAGTCAACTGAATAATGAATAATATTTAAGCATCATTTAATTCAAGACTGCGAATCATAGATGATAGTCGATATCCTAATCTTGCAAAAGATCTGTTTTTTATTATTTTCTTATTTTTTATTATTTTCTCGTGAATATTATTTCTCAGATTCTTATCATCAGAAAACCAATTAATTAAACCATTAGCTATATCTGTAGATGTATAGCCTGGTAAATGGTAGACACAATCGGATATGTCATGGAATATTTTTGAAGGTGTAACAAACACAGGCTTGTAAGTAGATAAACCATGTCTTACTGAAGCACTGGAAGATTCATTTGAATTTTGATAGGGAAAAACGATTAAATCAGATTTAGATAAATGTTTTAAAGAATCCTCATCAGACAAATAATCATTATTGATAGAAACAAGTTCAGAAACATCCAACTCTTTAATCAAATCAACTAATTCTTCATAAACATAGTAATAATCATCATTATAAATAGCAGTAAAAAGATTGAGCTTTACAGGGAATTGTTTATCTTTCAAGATCTTGACAGCCTCAATTAACTGAGCAAAACCCTTATTAGGCAAGCAGAAACCATATGTGGCTATCTTTGGAATTTTATTTGTTCGGAAAAAATTAATTTTAGATAAAAAACTATTTGTCTGTCTATCGTCTTCAAAATCAAGAAATCCATGAGGGAATAAACTTACATTTTCTATAAGTCCATAACTTTTTAATCTATTTAGATCTGCAATGGTATGAACAAGAATTCGCGAACATTTAGATAATGAACTTAACAGTAAGTCTAATTTCTTAAGTGCATTATCAGGATCAACGGTAGAATGCATAAATATAATTATTTTAATATCTTTACGACTTAGTTTTTCAAGAAGATTCGATAATTGTTCAAAATCAAAAAATCCATAATTAAATTGAATAACTAGAGTCGTTATTTTCAACTTAAGGATTTCACTAAACAATAAGTCAAATTGTTGATTAGAAATACTTTCTAGTTCCCATGTAGGTCTAACATCAAAATCATAATCTTCCATGGAATCTTCATGTCTAGGGTTAAAAACTACTAGATCTCCCTCTATATGATCAATCAAATGTTTTGAATATGAAGCTATGCCACACCTGCTATTCCAGGTTGTAACCCAACCTATTTTTGTATTTTTTTGAAAGTTAGAATTAATTATTGTATTAGCAAAAAACAAATTATTAGATGCTACATTGTCCCAGTTAAATTTAGCTATCTCTTTCTTCGCAATCTCTGTCTTTTGGCTTATTTCCTCTTTTGTAGCTTTAAATAATGTATATATTAAGCTGCTTAGATGTGATAATGATGGCTCTGCCCAAAAAGACATGTCTAAATCAAAATGAGTATGAGAATATGTAAATTCATAATCAATAAGCCAGCTATTATTAATATTACAAAAATCAAGTTGTCCTCCCCACGCGGTAGTAATTACGGGGATACCTAAACTCATTGCCTCTCCTATAGGCAATCCAAATCCTTCACCTTTACTAGGAGCAACTAAAACATCTGACTTCAAGAATAAAGATCTCATTTGATTATTATTTAAATCTTTTTTAATCACAATTACGTCTGGAAAAGATTTATTCTTTCTTCTATGTTCATTTAAAATCTGATCAATATTATTATGCTGATTCTCGAAAGTTTTGATAATTAGACTAACATCGTCTTTATTAGTAAAATTATTTTCATACGCTTTAATTAAAATATCAATTGACTTTCGAGGAAAACATGATGAAACATGTAGAATTTTGTACTTTTTTGCATCAAATCTAAAATCATCGGAACTCTGTATATCTTCTATATGATCCAATCCTAAGCCTGATACATAAATAGGGATTTTTACACCATTATCTATTAATATTTTTTTGACGAAATTAGACATAACACTTATTCCATTTAAATTCGAATTGAAGTCATGAACCCATTCAATTGGAAATTCAGATTCCTCCCATCCATAAGAATGAATTAAATTAATTTTTGCATTTAAATCTGAAACTCTTGGTGGATATAAATTTCTACTTACAATGTCTGTCCTATTTCCTAAAGTATTTTGATCATTATAACAATTATATAAATCTGGATATTGTCTCAAAAAATCAATATCAGGTTGATAATCGCCAAATCCTTCTGTTATTTTAAATGTAACATCAATTGATTTTTTTTTGAGAGCTGTAAAGAAATATCTGTTCAAAATAGCCAAACTATAATTTGAATCAAAAGGCCCCTCGACTTTCCATGAAAGTTTGGATTTTCTAGATAGTATTGGAAGAAAGATTAAGTCTAAACCACGATCAATTAGATCAATTGAAGCACATATTTGCTCTAAGAATTGACATTTATCAGTGTATTTTATAGAGCTTATTTCAGAAATCTTTTTTAACAACAAATTAAAATTATTTTGTCTTAAAATGGATAAATCGTCTGAGGTATTTTCCTGTATATATTTGTTTACAAATGTTTCAAAGGCTTCAATTGCCCTAGCAGCAGAGTCTGACCAAGAAAACAATTGACTTCGATCTTTAGCATTATTTACTAAAAATGTTCTAAAGGAAATATCAGTCAATCCTTTTTCAATTAAATTTTTAATACTAATAACGCTATTAGGATCAAATAAAGCTTCTGAAGTGCCAATAATTTCAGGGATACTAGTAGCATTAGATCCAATCACTGGTGCTCCACATGACATTGCCTCAAGGACTGGAAGACCAAATCCTTCATGTAAAGATGGAAAAACGAATAAAGAGCACTTACGATATAAAAGTGCTAAATCAGAATCAGAGACATAGCCCAAAATATGAACATTTTCAGAATCTATATTAAACTTTTCTATCCATTGCTTGATTAAATTAATTTCTGCATTAACTAGCTTACCAACGAGAACTAAGTTGTATTTAGAAGATAATTCACTTGAGATTAAAGAGTAGGCATGAATCAATCTTTTAACATTCTTTCTAGGGTCTGATGCCCCCGAATATAGAATATATGGAGTGATGGAGTTAAAAGAAATATTTGAATTAAGTTCAATTAGTTTTTTTGTATTAAAAACTTCCTGATCACAGGCAGAAGAAATATTATATACACATTTTGAATCAAAGTTTAAATAATTAATTGCTTCCTTATATGAAGAATGTGAAATAGCAAGAAGTCCATCAAGATCTTTTATTTTTTTTAATTTGTCCAGATAAAAGCTTTCAAAATCGGGGTTATGATGTAGATATAATTTAGGATTAATTAACGGAATAGCATCATAAAAAATTGATAAGATAGGTACCTTTAAAAAATCATTGTCAAAGTCTAAAATACAATTTTCTGTAAAGCCCTCTAAAAAACTAGTAATTAAAATAAGGTCAACATTTAATCTTGAAAATGCATAGGATCTCAAATACTTAGCAACCAAAGCCGCTGTATCATTTTTAGAAAGATAATCTAATGGGCCTGGAGATGACCATTTCAAATAATTCAAATTATTATACTTTTCTAATTGAGGCAAAAAATCCTCACTAACATCCCTAAGTGAAGCATTTGCTACCAGTACATACTCATTTTCTGAAGGTTGTTCTATTATTGCTCTAACAATTTCTTTCGAATACCTACCAATACCCCTAGTCCTACTACCATCACTTTGAATACCCTGTAAATCAATTGCTATTCTCATCAATCATCACCCTGATGTTTATTCTCTAATAACTTACGTATATATTTTGCATTACTAGATCTATGGTAATGCGAAGATAATGACTTGTTAAATCGGTATGATTTTGAATCAATCAAATTAATTCTATCCAATTTTAGTAAAATTTTAGATATCTTAATACTTACAGAAGTATTAGAAAACATTTTGAATAAATATTTAAGTATTTTTGCGAAAAATCCTACAGAAATAAAGTGCCGAATATATTTAAACTTTATAAATTTATTAAATATCGAATTTAGAATCAAAATAGTATACCTTTTAATTAATTTGAATATTTTAGTAATTAATTTAAGACATTTTTTTACTAATTTGATTAAAAGAATAATGTATTTTAGATTTGCCTTCAAAAGATTCACTTCTTGCTTCAAATCATCTAAAAGGTCTAACTTTTTTGATACATCATCATCACAGATGCTAGATATTTTCTGATTTATATTTTTTATTATCTTCTCATTATTAAGGTCATAATCTATAGCTGCCTGCATTGTTGTTATTCCAATATCAAAAGATAATAGCCAGTCAGTATTAGAATGAAAAAGTCTTTCACCCATTCTTGAGTCTTTAGTAGCTATAAAAAGAACATCCTGAGCTATCCCATTAAGTATTCTTGTAATTTTAGAAGGATTAGAATTCAATAAGGGACCTGAATGTATATAGAAATGTTTAACATTATCAAAACCATGACTTTTAATCCAAAAGTCAAGTCCTTTCGGGTTGATATGAGTAATGTGGGTATGATCTGTATAAAAAGTATTAGTACCAATAATAAGATTATCAATACTAGGCGTCTCAATAATTAAAATCCCAGAGTCATTCAAAACCCTATAACATTCAGATAAAAGTTTAAATATTGTTGGATATTTTATATGCTCTATCATATGAAAGATAGTAATAACAGAAATCGATCCTGACTTCACTTTTTCTAATGCCGTAATTGCATCTCCCTCTATTATTTTAAAATCTTTATTTCTACAAAAACGAACCATTTCATCATCACTTTCTATCCCGAAAATATTAGGAACTCTTTCAGACCATCTTTCAAGCCATTCGCCTCTACCGCACCCAATGTCTATTAATTGCGGTGACTCTATGCTCTCAATGGCAAGTTCAATTAGAGAATCATAGTCAGAAAACTTCTCAACTATGGATTGGCGAGTACCTCGAAATTGATTTTCAAACTCTAAATAAAAATTTTCACTCATGGTTAATTCATAACACTTTTAATTATAAAAATTGAATTCAAGTCTCTTTTCACTGGTAAAGTCAATCAAGAATATATGAACATTATATATTTTGAAAGAAAAAATTATTATAGGTTAGTAAGAATAAGTTAATCTATCTCTATAATATCATACCTGTAAAATAGTAGTATCAAAATTAAGTTGACTGAAAACAAAAAAATTCGGTTCATTGTATAGAGAGATCAGTAACCAATTGCAAATCTAATCTTGATAAATGATAAATAGCTTTTTTATCTTAAAACAAATATAATTATTTAAAAAACACAATATAAAATAATGGCTGATTTTATAATACATAAACATTTACTTCATAATTCCGACGAATTTAGTATTATTTATTAATTACTCTTTGACACCAATCTTGATTCTGTAAATACCATTCTACAGTTTTATTTAAATAGAATCCAAAGTCATATTTAGGAACCCAGCCTAACTCATTTTCAATCTTAGTAGAGTCAATAGCATATCTTTTATCATGTCCAAGACGATCATCAACAAACTCAATTAAATTTGCATAAGGATGAGAGATTGGTTGTTTTTGATCCAATAAATTACATATAATTTTTGTAATTTCGATATTTGTATGTTCCTCAAATGCACCTATGCAATAACTTCTTCCTATTTCTCCTTTCTCTATTATAGTAATAAGTGCATCAATATGATCTTCTACGTAAAGCCAATCTCTAATATTTGTACCATTGCCATATATAGGAATAGTTTTATTATTAATCGCATTAGAAATAATAACTGGAATTAACTTCTCTGGGTACTGCCAGGGGCCAAAGTTATTACTACAATTTGAAATTAAAACTGGCAAACCATATGTATAAAAGTATGCCTTAACAAAATGATCACTAGCAGCCTTACTTGCTGAATAAGGGCTTCTAGGATCATAGCAAGAGTGTTCATTAAAAAAACCAGAAGATCCTAGTGATCCAAAGACTTCATCCGTACTAACATGAAGAAAGCGAAACATCGTTTTTCTCTCTTCTGAAATTTTCTGCCAATATAATCTACAGGCTTCTAATAAATTAAAAGTTCCAACAACATTACTTTCTAAAAAACTAATTGGTGAGTTTATTGATTTGTCAACATGACTTTCAGCGGCCAAATGGAAAACGATATCAGGTTTAAATTCATTAACTATATTTATAATTTCTTGCTTATAAATTAAATCTACAGAAACAAACTTATATCTATTGGTTGGAATATTTAATACTTGAATTGAACTCTCAACTCTAGTTTGATCACTTGCATATCCAAGTTTATCTATATTCATAATTATTGAGTCAGTATCTTTTAAAAGTTTTTCTATCAACGCTCCTCCAATAAAACCTGCTCCACCTGTAACTAAGATTTTATTCTTCTTGATTTTAAAGAATTTATTCATTAATTCATACTAAAATTAAATAGAAATCTTTTCTATTAAAGTCTTTAATGAATAACGCCAATAAAGTGATTCATAACCAATAGATTTATAAGATTTTGTATTATCTAACACAGAATAAAATGGTCTCCTTGCTGCTAACGGATATTCATCCGTTTTTATAGGTTTTATTATTGCAGGATTAGTTAATAGACCAAATTCTTTACCGTATTCAGATATACCTTTAGCCAAATCATACCAACTTGCTAACCCATTATCAGTAAGATGTAAAATAGATGGAGAAGTATTACCGATATGAATATTTGAAATTAAAGACCAGCAAGCCTTTGCCAAAGAAATTGTTGAAGTAGGAGAAGCAATCTGATCTGAAACAACATTTATGGTCTGTTTTTCACTTAATAACTTCAACATATTTGTCATGAAATTATTCTGATAGTGACTAATTAACCAACTTGTTCTAATAATAAAACATCTTTGTAGAGGTTCTAGAATTTCTAAAAGATAATCTTCACCCAAGGACTTACTTTTACCATACATATTGATAGGTTTTTTTTTATCATAAGGTTTGTAAGGTTGATTAGACTCTCCATCAAATACATAATCAGTACTAAAGTGAATTAATCTTCCTCCAATTCGTCTTAAAACCTCAGCGAAAGCCTTGGGAGCATTAGCATTTATTGCGAATGAATAATCTGAATTCGATTCAGCCAAATCAACAGCTGTATATGCAGCTACATTAATCAAAAAATCAGGCTTAATTTGATAAATAATTTTCTCACATGATTCTGTCTGAAATAAATCTAGATCTTGCCTAGATAGAGATATTAATTCAATAGATTCTCGCCCATAAGAATCTGGCGCAAAGGCCCTTAAAGTTTTTCCTAATTGGCCATTTTTACCTATAAGTAAGACTTTCATAATAATTACACTAGGTTATTCTTTCAGTCATCAAAAACAGTTCTCCATAATAAACTCAATTTTAAACCTAGAATATCTCATCATGCTTTAATTGAGAGAGAAAAGGAGCATTGTCATCTTTTGCAGAGAGTTTAAATAAATTATTACTAGGAAATTCAATACGCACAGTAGGATCTTTCCAAGATATTGATCTTTCAGATTCTTTATTCCAAAAATTAGTTACTTTATATATAACTTCTGCATGCTCAGATAAAGTTAAAAAACCATGTGCAAAGCCCTCTGGGATTAACAACTGTTGATAATTATCAGAGCTTAGATTCACACCAATCCATTCTCTAAAAGTGAAAGATGATTGTCT
Source organism: Prochlorococcus sp. AG-402-P18 (assembly GCA_003216275.1). Lineage (GTDB taxonomy): Bacteria > Cyanobacteriota > Cyanobacteriia > PCC-6307 > Cyanobiaceae > Prochlorococcus_B. The sequence goes on from QCJC01000009.1 coordinate 89,753, forward strand.
GATATCAATAACAACATCAAAAATCTCACCCACAACACATCTGACTAATTTAACTTGCTGATAAGGAGGTAATTGATAATGAAATCCCCGCAAAACATTTTTTCTAGAGAAAGAATGGTTGTCTTGAACAAAATCAATATTTACTAAACCCAAATCTTTAAATTTCTCTTTATTCCAACTCTCCATAAAAAAACCTCTCTCATCGTTTATAACATCAGGTCTAATTAATTTAAGTCCTTGAAATAATTTCCCTGACTGGCTATAAAGATCACTTATTTTCATAGTAATAATCTTAAACAAATTAATCTGATAATAATCCCAAAAGATAAGTTCCGTATCCGCTGTTTAACATTTTTTTTGCAAGGTTTTCTAAATTATCATTACTAATCCATCCATTCCTCCAAGCCACCTCCTCAGGAGTCCCAAGTTTTAATCCTTGTCTATTCTCAATAGTCCTTATAAAGGAGCCAGCGTCTTGTAGGGAATCAAATGTACCAGTATCAAGCCAAGCCATTCCTCTTCCCATGATTTCAACATTTAGTTGATCATCCTTTAGGTACATTTGATTAATATCACTAATTTCTAACTCACCTCTGGATGAAGGTAAAAGCGAATATGCTTTATCAACAATAGTTGAATCATAAAAATATAAACCTGTGATTGCAAATTTACTTTTAGGAGCGCGAGGCTTCTCTTCAATACTTATAGCCTTTCCATTCATGTCAAATTCTATGACCCCATATCTTTCCGGATCAGATACTGAATAAGCAAAAACAGTAGCCCCTTTGACTTTCGAAGATGCATTTCTAAGTTGATGTATTAATTGTGAACCATAAAATAAATTATCCCCCAAAATTAATGTTACTGGTTCATTATTTAAAAATTTGGCACCTATTAAGAATGCCTCTGCGATACCAGCAGGTCTCTGTTGCACTTCATATTGAATTGAAATTCCCCACTTACTTCCATCTCCTAAAAGTCTTTGAAAAGATTGTGCGTCTTGTGGCGTCGTAATAATCAGTATATCTCTAATCCCTCCAAGCATTAAAGTTGACAAAGGGTAATAAACCATTGGTTTATCGTAAATTGGCAAAAGCTGCTTACTCACTCCAATTGTAATTGGATGCAATCTTGATCCTGTTCCACCAGCTAGGATGATGCCTTTTCGGTTCATTTCACTCCTGAAAATTAAATTTCACCACAAGAGTTATTGCAATGGAAGATATAAATCTAATTGAACATACTCGAGGAGCTCCATGTCTTAGATTACTTGGCCTAGGTCCCATGTTAATACCAGTAAATGCCATTCATCAATTACAAAAACTTTTAGAAGAAAATACTTTTTGGGCAAAAGGGCGCTCAAAAAAGCAACTAAAAAAAATGATTGCTAATAGCTCAACAATTGTAACGCTATGGAAAAGTAGACAATTAATTGGGTTTGGAAGAGCAACTAGCGATGAAACTTTTAGAGCAGTTTTATGGGATGTTGTAATTTCAAATCGTCATCAGAAACATGGATTAGGTAAGAAGTTAATACGAAAACTTTTAACTTCAAAAGCAATTATAAATACAGAATGTGTATATCTAATGACAACAAATTGCAAGGATTTCTATATAGAAAATAATTTCATTCCTCAAGTCTCCCAAGACCTACTTATATTAAAAAATAAAGTCAAAAAATATTAATTATAAGATATAAATAATGATTTAAAGCTCACTAAATATATTTATAATTTTGGAAGGAAAATAACAATTTACATCAACTTTTTTAATCCTAATAAGCGGATGAAGAGATTCGAACTCTCGACATTCTCCTTGGCAAGGAGATGCTCTACCACTGAGCTACATCCGCAATAAACTTCAGACAATTATAAGCATGCCTCAAAAGTGGTCCGCTGGTCAATTTATTATTTCAAATTAGAAGGTTTTACGACAATGACTTCATTAAAGAACCCATTTCTAAAGCTTGCAAAGCATAACTCCAGCCTAAATTATTCTTAATTCCTGCCCTTTCTAACGCCTGCTGCATCGTGTCAGTCGTTAACACGCCGAATATTATCGGTACACCTATTTCCCTCGAGACAGACGCAATTCCTTTACTAGCCTCCGAAATAACAACATCAAAATGAGGTGTATCTCCTCTGATAACAGCACCAAGAGTAATAACAACCTCGTATTTACCTTTTTGCGCGATTTCTTTGGCAACCATAGGTAATTCAAATGAACCAGGTACCCAGGCTATATCAAGTTGAGTACTTGATTCTGAAGTGTCAATTCCATGCCTAGATAAACAATCTAAGCAACCACTTAATAACTTATTAGTAATTAAATCATTAAACCTAGCTACAATAATAGCTATTTTTAGATTTGAGGCTTCTTCGAAAGTACCTTCTATTATCGCCATTTTTAAAAGGCTTTATATTCCTTATACAGTAACCTTTTACGAGTAAATTTAAAACACTTCTATAAAAATTAAACTTATGTTATGCAATTAAAAACAAATAAACTTGCTAAACATTCATTTGATGAGTGATGTATTCACCGACCAATGCCTGAAGAAGCACTAAATGGAACCAAACTCCAGCAAGAATTTCAATCTTTTTAATGTTTGGATTTCTATTGTCCTCTGGATTGGTTTGAGTCATATAGAAGACGGGTACACCAATCACCAACAACAATGAAGAGAATAAAAGTGCGTTCGCAACGATGGAATTGATAGCCAACATAGGGAATGAAACTGCAGAACAACTGCTTAGTATTTAATAATTGTCCCATGTAAAAGTGTTTTCATGTGGGAGTTGTTCATATTTGTAGCGAGGCTTCACATGCAAAAAATAGTTCTTCTTCTAATATGCGTTGATCTACTGTTGAGTAATTAAATGGCTGCCAGCCACAATCCATTACAAGGCAGTCTATTTGAAGGAACTGATAAGAGCGAAATTAACTGTGCTGAGCAAAATGAGGCTTTAGAAAGATCAAAGAAAAATCTTTCAAATCAGGAACTCAAAAAGGACGCATCACTTAGACCCCGCTCAAAAAAAAGATCACAAATTCAAACTAAAGATGTTGGCCAATCCATTTCTGCAATTGAAAATCCACAATGGTCGCATCACAGCTTGCCTAATATTAATGATCTAACTCCTGCTTTAAGACATTATGTAGAACTAAAAAATGACAACCCAGAAAGAGTTCTACTTTATAGACTTGGTGATTTTTTTGAATGTTTTTTTGAAGATGCAATCAACCTTTCCAAACTTTTAGAAATCACACTTACCAGTAAAGAGGGTGGTAAAAAAATTGGTCGGGTACCTATGGCAGGCATTCCTCATCATGCTGCTGATAGATATTGCTCACAATTAATCTCAAAAGGTTTATCAATAGCAATTTGCGACCAACTGGAAACTGCTCCTTCAAAAGGAAATAAATTAATAAAAAGAGGAATAACAAGATTAATAACACCAGGAACAATTCTAGAAGAAGGAATGCTTAGAGCCAAGCAAAATAACTGGTTGGCTTCTATTATTATAGATTCATTTTCTCGTGATAAAATAATTAAATGGTCGTTAGCAAAAGTGGATGTAAGTACAGGAGAATTAATAGTCCAAGAGGGTAAAGAGATGAATAATCTAAGACAAGAGCTAATAAAATTAGAAGCAGCTGAAGTAATTTCAGAAAAAAATACAATTAATAATTTTAAGTTGTATACAAGTTCAATCAATTTAACTGAATTCAATCAGACTTCATTTACAGAATTAGAATCTAAAGTTACTATATTAAATCACTATTCCTTAAATAATATTGATGGATTAGGATTGCATTCAAATTCTTTATCAATTAGATCAATAGGAGGGTTAATTGCATATTTAAATAAAACTCATCCTAATCTTAATAATCAAAATAAAAATTCAACAAAAACCCATATATCATTGGATTATCCTACTATTAAATATGATAAATCTGGTCTAATTATAGATAATCAAACGAGAAGAAACCTAGAAATTATTTCAACTCAAAGAGGTGGGCAATTCCAAGGATCTTTATTATGGGCTATCGACAAAACTTTAACTGCAATGGGAGGAAGATGTATCAGACGATGGGTAGAAGAACCACTTACAGATATTTCTGAGATAGAACATAGACAAGAAATTATTTCCTTCCTTGTCCAATCCTCATCTTCTCGAAGAAATCTAAGAAAAATACTTAGAACCATGGGTGACTTAGAACGTCTTGCCGGAAGAGCAGGAGCTGAACAAGCTGGAGCAAGAGACTTAGTTGCCATAGCAGATGGAATTAATCGACTGCCACTTCTAGCTCAGAATCTGAAAGAGGAGATATTTGCAAGTTCTAATTACTTCAAATCCATTATAAATTTAGATCAAGACTTATCTGAAATAGCATCAAAAGTAAATAATCAAATCATCGATAATCCTCCATTGATTCTTACAGAAGGTGGTCTATTTTATGATGGCATCAATCCCTTACTTGATGGACTTAGAAATCAACTTGATGACCATAACTTATGGCTAAAAGCTGAAGAATTAAAAGAAAGAAAAGAAAGTAAAATAAATAATTTAAAGCTACAATATCATCGGTCATTTGGATACTTTTTAGCAGTCAGTAAAGCAAAGTCAGAAAATGTACCAAGCCATTGGATCAGGAGACAAACCTTAACAAACGAGGAACGTTTTGTTACTCCAAGTTTAAAAGAAAGAGAAGGAAAAATATTCCAAATTAAATCTAGAATATCTCAACTTGAATATGAATTATTTTGTGAACTTCGTATACTTATTGGAAAGAAATCACAAAGCATTAGACAAGCCGCAAAAGCGATTTCTTATTTAGATGTATTAGCGGGTTTAGCAGACTTAGCAGCTACCAATAATTATGTAAAGCCTAAAATAGTTGATAATAAAGATCCTAATGAAGCAAGAAAGTTGTCAATAGTAGATGGTCGCCATCCAGTTGTTGAGCAGATTCTTGTTGATAAAAATTTCATCCCTAATGATATTCATCTTGGAGAAAAGACTGATTTAATCATTCTTTCTGGACCCAATGCAAGCGGTAAGAGTTGTTATTTAAGGCAAGTAGGTTTATTACAAATTTTGGCTCAGATAGGCAGCTGGATCCCTGCTAAATCAGGAACTGTTGGAATCGCAGATCAACTTTTCACACGTGTAGGAGCAGTCGATGATTTAGCTGCAGGTCAATCAACTTTTATGGTAGAAATGATCGAAACAGCCTTCATTCTTAATAAAGCGACAGAAAAATCTTTAGTTTTATTAGATGAAATTGGACGGGGAACATCTACTTTTGATGGATTATCAATTGCATGGTCAGTTAGCGAATTTTTGGCAAAAAAAATTAAAAGTCGTTCAATTTTTGCCACTCATTATCATGAATTAAATCAAATATCGGAATACATTGAAAATGTAGAAAATTTTCAAGTACTTGTTGAGCATGACAATAATACACTTACCTTTCTTCATAAAGTGGCTAAAGGTGGCTCACTTAAAAGTTATGGTTTAGAAGCTGCGAGACTTGCTGGGGTTCCAAAAGAAGTAATTCACAATGCAAGGACAATATTAAATGGACTTGAAAAAAAGAGCTCAAATAAAATCAAATTAGTTTAATTTCTATAGTTACTCAGAAGCTCTTAATAAAGCATTTATTGTTGCTGAAGCTATAGATGCTCCACCTTTAGATCCCTCTAAAACTATATATGAACAATCACTATTTAATAACCGATTTTTACTCTCGGAAACCCCTATAAAACCAACTGGCATTCCAATAATTAAACTTGGTTTTTCATAACCTCCTTCAATCAAATCCAATAAAGTCATCAATGCTGTAGGTGCACTTCCTACAACAACAATTGGCGCTGCCACAAACTTATCTTTTCTTGCTAAATCTAACCATGTTGTTTTCATACCAATTGCGCTTCTTGTTGTCGAGGCCAAATCAACAGAGTCGGGTACCATTTCCAAGATACATGTGACATTTGAATTCAAAGTTTTTTTAGCTACTGAAGAAACAGCAACCTTGGCCATATTTGTATCTGTCAAAATACCTGCGCCATTTTTTAATGCCTTCATTGCCTCTTCGCAAGCATTTGGACTAAACCTCAAGAATGATTGCATAGATAGATCACCACTTGAGTGAATAATGCGTTCTAAAATTGCTTGCTGAACCAGACTCAACCCTGTTAAGCCAATTTGAGATCTTATGTATTCAATACTCTCAAGAAAAATTGAATGTTCTGGTGATTTCACTGTTTGATTTATTGGGCTAATTTAACATCACATCCTTTTATCAAAAATCTCTAAGGAATGCCTATTCATTTAATATGGGGAGACGACTATGAAGGAAGCAATAGGGAAATTGAAAAAATAATTCAAACTTTCATTGATCCAACCTGGAAAAGTTTCAACCTTAGTCAAATAGATGGAAATGATCCGAAGCAAGCGTCCAGAGCACTAGAAGAAATTCAAAGCGCACCTTTAGGTAATGGAAGTAGAGTTGTGCTTATAAGAAGAAGTCCATTCTGTAATGCTTGTTCTGTTGAACTCGCCAACAGCCTTGAACAAGCAATAAGAATAATGCCTGAAAATACACATTTAATTTTAAATAATTCAAATAAGCCTGACAAAAGACTTAAAACCACTAAATTCATTCAACAATATATACAATCAAATAATTTATCGAATGAAAAGAGTTTTCTTCTTCCACTACCGTGGGATATCAAAGGGCAAAATAAGTTAGTTGAAAACATTTGTAATAGCTTAAATTTAAAAATTAATCCTCAAGCGATAGATCTAATAGTTGAAAGTATAGGTAATGATAGCTCTTTGATAAGAACAGAACTTCAAAAACTGGCGTTATTATCAGCAGCAACTATTGAAAGATTAAATAAAAATCAACCACAAGAAATAACAACAGAACTAATTAGCCAACTAATTGAGAATCATTCTACTAATGCTCTTGAAATTGCTAATCTTATACTGCAAGGGGAACGAGCTATTGCCCTTAGTAAAATTCAAATCCTTCTTGAGAATGGCGAACCAGCTTTAAAATTAATCTCAACTTTAACGGGTCAGTCCAGAGGATGGATATGGGTAAAACTTTTGGATTCACAAGGGAATAGAGATGTGAGTGAAATTGCCAAACTTGCTGGTATTGCAAATCCGAAACGTATTTATGTAATCCGCAAACAAATTCAAGGAAAGTCATTAGAAATCTTAATTGAGTTGATGAAAAAATTGCTCAACATAGAAGCCTCGATCAAGTCAGGAACCAAGCCTATTGATTCTTTTAAAGATAATCTGCTAACAGAAAGTAAAATGTTGACGAACAACTGAAATAATCAAGAAGTTAAACAGAAATTCAATGACTTTGCTGGTTCAAAAATATGGCGGCACTTCTCTAGGAAGCATTGAGCGTATCAAAGCTGTTGCTCAAAGAATTAAAACTAGCAAAGAAGTAGGACATGATCTTTTAATTGTTGTCTCAGCCATGGGAAATACAACTGATGAATTAACACAATTAGCCTCGGGAATAACTATTCATCCACCACAACGTGAGTTAGATATGCTTCTCTCAACAGGCGAGCAAGTTTCTATCTCTTTATTAACTATGGCTCTAAATGAGCTAGGAATACCAGCTATCTCATTAACAGGAACTCAGGCAGGAATAATTACTGAATCAGCCCATGGAAGAGCAAGAATATTAGACATAAGAACTGAGAGAATAAAACAATTATTGAATGAAGGGAATGTCATTGTTGTTGCAGGATTTCAAGGTACAAGTCTTGGGATTGGTGGGATTTCTGAAATAACAACTCTAGGGAGAGGCGGATCAGACACCTCTGCAGTTGCTTTAGCTGCTGCTATGAAAGCAGAAAAATGTGAAATCTATACTGATGTTCCTGGTGTATTAACAACAGATCCTCGAATTGTAAAAAATGCACAATTAATGACAAGTATTAGTTGCGATGAAATGTTAGAGCTGGCAAGCCTGGGTGCAGCTGTTTTGCACCCTCGTGCAGTAGAAATTG
>QCJC01000010.1 GCA_003216275.1 Prochlorococcus sp. AG-402-P18
TTCGCTTCCATTTGCAATCCATCAAGAGGCCTCTGACAGCTCTGTTCGAGAAATTGCATTAGAAAAAGTTCAAGAAGATGGCGATAAGCTTAAGGATGTCGATGGAAAATTTAAGTCTGATCGTGAAATTGTATTGGCAGCGGTTAAGTCAGATGGTTATGCGCTTGAGTACGCCGATCAGAAGTTAATGTCTGATCGAGAAATTGTATTGGCAGCGGTCAACTCAGATGGTGGTGCGTTGTTTTGGGCCGATGAAACGCTCAAGTCCGATCATGAAATCGTTTTAGAAGCTGTTATACAAAATGGGTCTGCTCTTCAATATGCTGATGAGAAATTAAAGTCTGATCCGGTAATTATTTCAAGAGGATCTCCAAACACGCTAAAATATGCATTGGGTAATTTTATCGATGTTGATTTCCAATTGCATAGATCAGATAACTCTCTCCCAAAAGAGACAGATCTGACAGAAGCAGAGAAGAAAGATCTACATTTAATTATGAAGCACGATATTTGCTATGACCCAGCAAATTATCCTGAAATGAATGCAAAGATTATGACAGTGCAATTTCTTTATACAGGTACCAACGAAATTCATGACATAAAAAAGTCAGGCTATAGCAATTGGAGAATGCGATATTCCGTTAGATTTGGTTTAAATAAGGCAGTTTCTGTTCAAGATTTTGTAAGTACTGTAAGAGAATCTAGTACTATATTTCATTCTTCTAGTATGGAAAATTCATGCTTCTTGGATGGTGGAGCATATCTTATTAGAAGTTATTCAGCTTCTGAAAACATTGATCCTCAAAAAGGCAAGATTTTTGAATTTCGTGATGGATTGCCAATTGGTGGTTATGCATTTCCGCTTGTAGATCTTCTTGTTAACGAAGAGAAAAAAAATCCGGAATTAGAACTTAAATGGCATGAGAAATGGTGGATAAGAAGGCTCATGACTTTATCGGTCTTTCTTATATTTTCAATTGTTGTTGGTTATCGCTCCGATCCCAGTCGATTTGAGCAACTGTTTCAAAAAGGGAGTCAAATGAGAGAACAAGGCTTAAAAAAAGGTAGTGAATTTTAAGAGTTTTAATCATTTCAATGGCTTGCTCTAAAGAGCTAGCAGCAATTCTTATAGCTGATCTAGTGAAAACTAATTCTTTTACCATTTCTTGTAAGGCAAAAATTTTCCACACATTGATACTTTTACTCTGTCACCTTTTGGGTCTTCAACCTTATCGACGTTAATTGTAAAATCAATGGCACTCATTATTCCATCACCAAACTTTTCTTGAATAACGTCTTTCATGGGCATTCCATATACTTGCATGATTTCATAAAATCGATATATCAAAGGATCAGTTGGGATGACGGGATCTAGTGATCCTTTCACTGGTGGTGTTGTTAATAATTCTTTTAGTCCTAAATCAAGTCCTAACTTAGTCAATAATTTCTCAGCTTCTTCTTCACTTGCAGTCGCTTGACCATAAAAAAGACTTGCAACCCAGACTTCATCAAATCCCAATAGATTTCCAATGTCCGAAAAGGTTAAACCTTTTTCTTTTTTTGCTTTTAATAATAATGGAGTAGCTTTAAGAAATGACATAGAGATAAATCTAAGAATGAAAGAGAGCTATCTCTCTAAAAGAAAAGATTCTTTGAGATAAGCAATTAATTAATAAGTCTTAGTCTTTATTCTTTCAGTTATATCAATTACATTATCTAATAATTGATTGTGTATATAATTTTACAATGAGTTTTTTATTTCCATGCAATAAAAATAAAAAGTAAATAGAAATTATAAGTATTTGATTTGATTACTTGATATTTTTACAATAAATCATATTTTGAATCCTCTTTGATCTCGTTCCATAGGTCTTTTATTGATTGATTAAATCCATTTGAAGTAAGAAACTTTCTTGCTTGAGCAACTCTTTCTTGAATGATTTTTTCTTGTGGAGTCATTTCATTAGCAGAATCAGTCATGTGTTTGGAGTATATACATATAGATTAATCTTGAATTTTCTTAAAGTATTTGAGAAGTGATAGTCGCTACAATATAAGTTTTATTAATGACTAACAGATCGCAATTGACAGAATATCTCAAAATTAAAGCATCGCAGAAAAACTGATCTTCCACATATTCTTTAGGAAACGCTCGCTCTGAACGTCATTATCTGATTGTTGGCTCATCATCTATAAAACAGTCAAGAACTATGACTTCTACATCTTCTCCAAGTGTTCTTTCAATGGAAGAATATAAAGCAGTTCTTGCAGAAGCTTCAACTCTTGAGAAGCCTTATTCAGAGACAGGACACTTATATTCAGTGAATGAACTTCTCCCAAGACCTATATGGTTTAAAGGGAGTAGGGATAGAGGCTTGAGAGAAGATGTCGCAGCATAAAACTAAGATTTTTGTATTCATAGATCTGTTGACGCAAACAGATTTAAATTATTTCTATTTTTCTATCCCCACATCGCCCATTAATGGAGTGATTAAAGGTGGTGCGTATTTCTTAAAGAGTATTCACTCTTTTCATATGGCTACTTTCTGTAGGTGTGTCTGGTGACATTTTTGTCTAGTATATATCGTTTTGTCAGCTCAAGTATTTTTGCTTACAGGGTAACCATAAATTTATGTAATTTTTAAGAACTTCTTTTCCCTTTCCATATAGGTCTTTTTTTATTAGATGGCAATGGTTTCATCTTGGAAAACATCTGCCATTAAAGGAATTAAAGCTATTTCTATTTGTTCTTCTGTTTTGAAACCAAGGACTTCTGCAGGTTCATTCCCTAAAGAGATAGCAATTGATTCGACTGAATTAGTCATTAGTTGATTAGCTGTCTTTTATAAATCTGTATGAAAACTACCTCTAAAACGTTAGCAATTAAAAGTTTTGTGTTGAAGAGAAGTTAATTAATTACGACTTTCATCAAATCTATTTGAAAGAGAAGTGTCTCTTTGAATTTTTTTGTGTAGCAAAATTTGCAGTTAATTTTTTAACTCGCTTCTATAAAAAATGGGAATTTATAGTGGACTTGATTAATTAGTAGAGATAACTTTTATGGCGAATCGCCTTTACAGTTTTATTTAGAAGAAATAACTGAACTAAAAATATTGGCTTAGCCCACCTTAGAGATAAATAATTCCCTAAAAGTAACTCTATAGTTCACCTAAAGATAAAGCATCAAGAAACAAAAGTTCCAGAAATGGCTTGGAAAGTTCCTTATATTGCTTAAAAGGAAAACCACCTTATTTTATTAGCTTGAATGTGTGGTTCATAATTGAAATTTGATTGAAAGACTATGAAGAATATTTATAATAAATCATATTTAGAATCCTCCTTAATATCCTTCCAGAGATCTCTTATGGATTGATTAAAACAATTTGATCTAAGGAATTTCCTCGATTGGTTAACTCTTTCTTGAATGATTTTTTCTTGAGGTGTCATTTCACTAGGTGAATCAGTTAATTATTTTTATATGTCTAAGCAGCTCTCCTCTCTTTCTTTTCTTTTATCCGTGTACTTGAATGCTTGCTGTTTATTTGATTTTGATAAAATAAATTCAATTGTTTTCCAGTAGGCTTTGGCTCTCTCTCGAAATGAGCAACGGGTTTTGTAGCTTGTGACCAAATAAAAGCTAAGATAAGACCAAAGCATAGTAAGGAAACAATAGCCTTTGTTATGGCTACGACTACTAAAACAGTTATGATGCCAAGAGAAAAGACAGCCCACTTTGGAATACTGCTATCTATCTTTTTCTGCTTTTTTGATTTAGGAGAAGGGATGATTGGCAGATCAATATTCATTCGTTATTGAGTTGTAGGTGTATTGCTTGAGAGGATGTAGTAGGCTTTTCATATCGTTTAATAATTAATTATATATTCTTGTTGTTGGAGTTAATTCCCAACTAATTTTCTTTTCCATTCAGGTATGCTGAAATATGTTGACTGTGGTGATAGCGGAAATCCTTTTTTTGCTAATGACACAGAGATCTTACCTTTACTAGGTAATTTTTAACAAATTCAATCAAACTTGTAAATGTTTTAGATGAATTATCTAGAAAACTTTAAATAAAAAATCAGTCAGTACCCCCATAATACTTGTTGCTCATCAGAACTGAGCCACTTAAAAATTTTAGAAGAAGATGTAAACCACTTTTATCAAGGATTGGTAACCATGATTATTGCTTCTTTTGATTGATAATTGATTTATTCGGGTGATAGAGGTTCTATTAACTGTAGCTTTGTAGACAAAGCAACTTTCTTACTTTAAAGGTGGAAAAGCGAAGTTTGTATATTGAGAGTTGAAAAAATCAAGCCTACGCTAGATGTTTTTTATATTAAGGAATTGCTTGTTTAATATTAATTAAGAAATAGAGTTTATTCTATTTAACTTCTTTCCCGAAAGTAGAAGTGTTAATGAAGAGTATATTATGTGGAATAAGTTCATGATTTTCGATAGATTTAATCCATTCTCTATATTCTTGACCTATGGCTATTTTATCTCCGGCATTGACCTTATTTGTTCTTTTGAGGATATGATAGATAGTTTCTGAGATCGTTTCCTCAATTGGTTGATTTAATGCCATTTGTTATAACTAGCTAATATACGCTATCTTCTTAAATCAATATGTAAACTATACTTTTGACATATGATATTAAGATTAATCTACTCAGTTGAAATATCTTATCTAATTTGGAAAAGTAATTCTTTTAAGTCAGTAAATATAATTTCAGAAGATATTCCAATAGTGATTGAAGCATCTTTTTTGGCATCACGCCTTTATTTTAGAACCTCATCTACTCATTAATAGACATGCTGATTTGTGATTTATTTTAGCTTGTCTATTGATTCGCTGAACTTAAAGCTAAAGAATAATCAGCTTTGAACCTGTATATTAAAGATGATTTACTCTTAATCAATTGATTCAAGGGATCTATAGTAAAAGTAGAAAGTCAAAAACCAAAAGATGATAATGAAACGTCTCAATTCCAAAAAAGTTTTTCGAGCTTTTGTGATTTTTTCTTCGCTTATAATTTCTTTACTGATTGCTTTGTTTATTAGTGTTAATTTTGTAGTGGATCCTATTATTTATTGGCTTGCTTCAACGAAAGGAGCAAGAATATTTATAGGTTGTATCTTGTCTTGGTTAGCAGTATCTATATCGTTTGATCTGTTTTATAAGTACTATAAGCGCAGGAAAAGATTTGCTAAGTTCAATGCTCTTAACGTTCCTTATCCACGAAAATTCAGAGGTAGAGGTTAACTGATTTAGTAAGAAAATATTGCTATTAATAAATGTCGGTCTCTGAGTAGTAAAAATAAATATAATTATTCAAGTAATTTACCTGTAAAATTATCAACCTTCTTGGCTTTGTTAATGATTTTTATATGATTTGCATTTAATGCGGAAATGTTTTTCCTTGAAATCTCTAAATCATTAGTCTGTTTATTCAACTTAACATAGTAATTACATTTTTCAGAGCTATTTAAATCTGGGTGATCGCTTCTTTGATGTGATCCTCTGCTTTCCTCTCTAATTAAAGCTGAGAGTATTGTTGCTTGTGCAGTAATTACTGATGATTCTAAGTCAAAGATTTGAACAAGATCATCACAACTTTGATAGTCAATCCTAACATCTACATTTTTAATTATTCTCTTAATTTCCTTAACTTTTTCTAGGCCTATCTCTAATAACTTTTTATCTTTGATTACACCACAATATTTCCACATTATGTTACTTAATTGATGTTGTAATGGTTTCGCTAATTCTGTTCCTTTATTCAAGAATTTATTGATATTTTCATGTGCATTTCTGACGGACATATCAGACCGCATCTGAGCCTTTAATCTTTTTGAATAATTAACACTTGCTATTCCAGCCTTTTTACCAAAAATTAGGATTTCTGCAAGAGAATTCCCTCCCAGACGGTTTGCTCCATGTAAGCCGCCTGCTACTTCTCCTGCGGCATATAAACCTTGGATGGATGTGGAATGTTCCTGAGGAGTTACCGCAATTCCTCCCATCGAATAGTGGGCAGTAGGTGCGACTTCCATCGGCTCCTTTGAAATATCAAGCATTTGAGCATTTAAAAACTGTCTGTAAATGCTTGGTATTTTTTTCATTATTAATTCTTTGCTCATATGACTTATATCTAAATAAACACCTCCGTTTGGAGTTCCTCGACCTTCAGTAATTTCTGTATAATTTGCTATCGCAACCTTGTCTCTAGTTGAAAGCTCCATCCTTTTACTGTCATATTTAACCATGAATCTTTCTCCTTTATTATTTATAAGTTTGCCTCCTTCTCCACGAACGGCTTCTGTGACTAATGTGCCTGCAATTTCTTCTGGGAAAAGCATTCCAGACGGATGAAATTGCACCATTTCCATATCTTTCAGTTCGCAACCTGCCTTTAAACTTAAATAAAATCCATCACCTGTATTTTCTTTTTTTCTAGAAGAACTTTTCTTCCATATTTTTGTATGCCCTCCTGTGCATAGAATAACAGCATCAGCTAAATGAATTGTTCTTTCAGCTGTATTTATATTGAATGACATTGCTCCAAAGCAAATGTCATCCTTGATAAGTAGTTCAGTGACGTATTGAGTATCATAAATTGGAATTTCTAGATACTCGGCCTTCTTAATAAGTGTTTTTAAAATTGATAAACCCGTATAATCACCTGAATAACAAGTTCTTCTATATGTATGAGCACCAAAGAACCTTTGATCAAGACTTCCATTTTCTAATTTCTCAAAATTAGCTCCCCATGAATCTATTTCTTTAACAAGTTGAGGAGATTCTTTTGCCATTATTTCAATTTGCAATGCCTCTCCAATTTCATACCCTTCTAAATAAGTATCCGCAAAATGATGTTCCCATGTATCTTCAGGATCGACATTCCCTAACGCTGCATTGATTCCTCCTGCAGCCAAAACAGTATGTGCGTCAGTTTTAATTCTCTTTCCAAGAACGGAGACTTGAAGTCCCGCTATCTTTACTTCAATAGCTGCTCTTAACCCTGCACCTCCGCACCCAATTACTAATACATTTGAAATTTGAGTAATGTGTTTGTTATTTTTCATAAAACCCTGCTAAAAGATTTAAAATTGGAATAGAAATTACTAACTTACTCTAACCATTCGCAATTGCTAAAAGTTAGTTTTTCATAAGCTAATAATTAATGTTTTTGAAATGATTTGATCCTAGTGAGAATCGGTTTGGTGAGTAGAGACTTAATAAAAACTATTACTCATCAACTATTTCTTTAAGATAGCTAACTACCAACTAATGATCTCTTTTGTTAACCATACCTAGTTATTTAAGTAAAGAGAGTTTTTTTAGATAACTGAGCGAGCGTACTAGTGAATTAAATCGAGTTTCGAATTAATTACTTAGATTATCTGCCCAATAACAAAGTCCCTCAAGGTCATAATCTCTTCCAATCATATCTTTATAAAGGTTATCAAGATAACTCTTATTAGTCTCCTTGCTTCTATATATTTCTCAGTAAAATCTTGATGTTAAAAGAATAACTGATTGAAAATTATTAGGTGTTTCGACTTTAGTTAAAGATCCTTTCTTTTATTTATCTTTGGCGTATTAATTGATAAACCTTTTTACCAAGGATATTTAAGATTAGAGATAGTTGTTTATTAGTATGGACTTTATTTCTCTTCTGAGGAAGGTTGTGCAAATAAATATAGGTTGAAGAATGGAATAAATGAACAAAACGCCCATAAAACTAAGTTTTCTTTACCAATATCCCGAAGTCGTCTTATTAACAAGGCTAAAAATACTAGAAAAGAAGGAATGCTATACAAATAACTCCAGTCATAGCTCTCTGCTATTGCATAAAAATCATTTGGAT
The DNA here is from genome assembly GCA_003216275.1 of Prochlorococcus sp. AG-402-P18. Lineage (GTDB taxonomy): Bacteria > Cyanobacteriota > Cyanobacteriia > PCC-6307 > Cyanobiaceae > Prochlorococcus_B. The sequence continues at coordinate 7,875 of QCJC01000010.1, forward strand.
CATTAGTTAGACTAGTGTTAGATAAAATGGAAATTAATGCTCCAATTAATCCATCAAGGATAAAAAAGTGCCAAAAAGGGATTCGGCTTGTTTTGTCTGTGTAATTAAAAATCTGACTCCAAGCCAGAAAGTAATTAGAAAGAACTCTCTCGAGAAAATTCATCCTTATTTCAATTTGTACTAATAATTATGTAAGATTTTACTTAAAATTAGCCCTGAGGATTTTTCTCCTAATAAAAAATAATAATGAACCGTGTTTTTCTTATAGCTTTATTTTTTTCCTAGAGTCACAGGCTAATGCTGATGAGCGAATTTATAAAACGAAGGATATTTGTGGGCGTTATTATGCAGCCGAAATCAACGGTGGAGAGACATCTCGATTATTAGGCCTCAAAGGATCTGCTAGAGTTGGTTCAAGAGTAGATCATTACTGTAATTTTTTTTCGCTAGAAACTGAGTAGATTTTTTCTAAGAATAACTAATTAAGTAATTGATCAAATTGTCCTGATATGATTTTTATCAAGATAAATACTTATAAAGTTGTTTATAGCCATCTAGATTACTTTATCTTTAAAAAAAATTTCTATATTTTTCCAAGGAGAAATTAAATTCTTATCTCTCAGGTTAGTAAAAATACAGATATAGTTGCTAATTCTAAAAGTGATTTTGTCTAATAGGTGACTGAGAGGTGAAAGAAATAAAGAGAAGAAAGGGCTATTATTTTGAGGAAGCTTTAGTTTTGGATGTGAGGACTTAACCTGTGTTGATTAGTCTCATTAATGCTTCAACAGACTTTGGTATAAAAAATCTTTTCAAAAATTTAGATCTCCATATTAATAAAAGAGAAAGACTTGGTTTGATCGGGCCAAACGGATCCGGAAAATCAACACTTTTGAAAGTTCTTGCAGGTGTTGAACCTTTGAGAGAAGGTGAAAGGAAATGCCTATCATCTTTGCGAATTTCATTAGTAGGCCAAGAAACTAGTTTTGTTAGTGAAAAAAGTATTTTGGAAGAAGTTCTTGAAGGGTGTGGTGAAAAAAGGAAATTATTACTTGATTTCAGCAAGTTAAGTAGAAAAATAGCTCAACACCCAAAAGATGAAAATCTTTTAAAAAAGCTTGGTCAAGCAAGTGAACTTATGGATTCGGCTGAGGCATGGAATTTGGAGCAACAGTGTCAAGATGTCTTAATAAGACTAGGGATAAAGGATTTAGATAAGCCAGTCAAGGATCTTTCTGGTGGTTATCGTAAAAGAGTTAGTCTTGCCGCTGCTCTTGTCTCTAATCCAGATGTTTTACTACTGGATGAACCTACTAATCATTTAGACGCCTCCGCTGTGGAATGGCTTCAAAATTGGTTAGACCATTATGAAGGTGCTCTTGTCTTAATCACTCACGATAGGTATGTTCTTGATCGCGTTACGACTAGAATGCTTGAAATCAATAATGGAGAAGTTCGCAAGTATTCAGGAAATTACCGTGAATTCCTTCAACAGAAAGTTGATCAAGAGCAATCAGAGGCATCAACAAAGAAAAAATTTCAGGGTGTTCTAAGAAAGGAATTAGCGTGGTTAAGGCAAGGCCCTAAAGCAAGAAGTACAAAACAAAAAGCACGTATTCAACGTATTGCTGAAATGCAAGCGAAACCAAAAGTTCAAGTCAAAGCTAAATTAGAAATGAATTCATTGAGTAGAAGAATTGGGAAAATAGTCATCGAAGCTCAAGGCGTAGGACTCTTTCTAAACCATAAAGGACAAAAATTAGATCTTTTAGATGATTTTACTTATAGCTTTAGTCCAGAAGATCGAGTTGGCATCATTGGTCCAAATGGTAGTGGTAAGTCAACGCTCTTAGATTTAATTGCGGGCAAGAAATTACCTACACGTGGGGAAATAAAACTTGGAGAAACAGTTTATATTGGTTATCTAGATCAACATACAAATGATTTAAATGAAGGTGGCTTAAACCGCAAGGTTATTGAATTTGTCGAGGAGGCTGCATTCCATATTGATCATGGAGGAAAGCAAATCACAGCATCACAACTTTTAGAAAAATTTTTATTTCCACCAAGTCAGCAACATAGTCCTCTCTCAAAGCTTTCTGGAGGTGAGAAAAGAAGACTTGCTCTCTGTAAAATGCTCATACAATCGCCCAATGTATTACTACTTGATGAGCCTACAAATGATTTAGATATACAAACACTAAGCGTGCTTGAAGATTTTTTGGAGGATTTTAAAGGCTGCGTTGTAGTCGTATCACATGACCGATATTTTCTTGATAGGACTATTGATCGAATTTTTAATTTTGAAAATGGGAATTTGAAAAGGTATGAGGGAAATTATTCAAGATTTCTGGAACAAAAAATATTAGAACAGCGAGTCATTGATAAAAAAGGACGCGACAACAGCATTAATGATTTAAAAAACAATAATGGGTCAGGAAAAAAAATAAAGCCTAAAAATGACATAAAACGATTGACTTTTAAAGAAGCTATGGAACTAAAAGAATTGGAAGTGAAACTACCTTTATTAGAGAAGCAGAAAAAACATTTAGAAGAAATGCTAACTAAAAGTGATGATGATATTAATGAAATAAGCTATCAATTGGCAGAGCTGATTGAATCTATTCAGGAGTATGAGGATAGATGGATTGAACTAAGTGAGTTGCCTGAGTAGGTGAAAAATGTAAGTTTTATCTTGATGAATCAACAACTAGGCTCAGAATTATTAATATTGATACTCTTAAATATGAATATTAAAAACAGTACTTAGTATGACTACCTTTTGTAGGCATGAAATATGTGAGAGTAGGTTTTAATATGTCCACTAGTCGTCTACCCTTGAATCTTTTAGGATGAAAATATGTAGCAATAAAAACAATTTTTAGCATTATAAAAAAATGGTTTCATGCTTTTAACTATAATTATTATGTGTATATAAACGTGTTGTGAAATTGATCCAATGGCATAAATCATTCGTTGAACGTGTTCAAAAAGAAATGGGTATATCTAACTATGCCCTTTATTGGTTCGGCTTTCTTGAGGGATCTTTGGTTATGTGGATAATTATGAAAGTTATTTCTGTATTGAGGATGAAATCGGAGTTTCCTTTTTAATGAAGATTTTTTTAAAAGGTAAATTATGAAGTTTCTCTCAAAAGTCCCCCCTAGCATTTACTTAATTGTTTCTTTAAGTCTTATAACAATAGCTATTTTAACTCTTTTCTTAGAGCAATTTATTTTTGCCATCATATCTTTAGTAATCGGGATTAGTTCATTAATAGCATGGACATTTTTTGGATTATTTGAAGATACAGAAAACACATAGATTACATGGAAATCTTTTACTGAGGTATGCACTAACTAACACAACTTTCTACCTTTAATATTCACCAACTGCTTGTTTTTCTGTCTAACGGAATTATTGTGTTGATATACAGAGTACCTGTGTATTAAAAATGAAGATTGAGCCTGTTGAGATATCGCCTTATAGTGAAAACGGGAGTAGATCAGTGAGATATTTCCCGAAATGGGTAATTTACGGCGCGGCTGGAGTTGGAGTTCTGGCTCTTGTTGGTTTGATCAAAGCCCTTTTCCTCGTAATTGGAATGGCTTTTTTATTGACTTATATTTGGTCACAATCAACAACAACTCGAAGATACTGATTAATCTGTTTACTAAGAATTTATCCTCGTGCTTAGTGGTAGACCTTGCTTTTTATCATCTACCGATAATGAAATGGTGAACAGAGGGTACAGTTCTATAAAGTATGTAAATTATAAGGACTAATAAATTTCCTCCAACAACTGCTGCTCCTGCAGCGAAATTTCCTTCTTTTGTGGTGTAATCCCACTTTGGCTCGTTATCTGTCATGGTTGAAGTATTAATGACTTTATTATTGCCATTTATTCACTCTCTTCAACAAATATAACTAATAAAAGAATAAAGAAACTCCTTATTTTTTAGAACATTCAAGATTTGTCCCCCCTTTTTTTAAGAGAAATGAGATTAATAGAAATGAAATAAAAAGTTTTGACTTATCAAAACATTGACTATGACTGCTTTGTTCGTATGGAAATTCATGATTCCTCTTTGGAAATCACTTCGGCATCAACAACATCTTGTGATTCTACAAATTCGTTTGTTTTCCGGTCTATCCAATTATTTATTCCAAATACCAGCGGCTTTGAGCCTCTATATATAAAAAAGGCTGTGGGAAGAATACTTAGTATTCCAACTGCAGGGTTTTTGAATATGAGTCTCCCTGCTTTGACATTTAATAAAATAATTAAGATAGAGGGAATTAAAATGCTCAAAATGGTTTTGAGAGCTTCAGCCCATCCAACACGATAAATCCACCAAATTGAAGTAATTCCACCAATATATAGAACAAAATATGTCATAAAATATTACCTACACTATAAGTTGAGTTTTGAACACCTAATTATATTAATTACTTCTTTTACGCTTTGAGTTGCTTATCTCAAGTATGTAAACGCTAAAGGCTATCAATAAAGTTACCAAAAGCGAAGCAGCTAACCAACTTAATTGACTAGAAGTCAGACCTAAGTAAGAACCATTAATCGGTTGTTCAGACCAAGTTCCAGGCAAGTGCCAAACCTGTGGATTTGATAGGAAAACCATGCAAAACCTATAAATGTTTATCTGTATAAAGCTTATATTTAAAACCCTGAGATGCTTTGAATAATTAATTATCTTTACTTGTTCAAGTAAAAAGATTAACTACTTAGATGGTTTTAATAAATAGCTGTATTTTCTAATCCTTTAAAAATAATAATTACTCATAGCAAACCTTTGAAACATTAGTCATATTTAAGTTGTATTCATTTCGGGTGCACAATGTCTAGAGCTATGAACTGGGTTTTACTTCAATTGGCTATAAGTTACTACGGAGATTCATTGAAGGAGTTTCAGCTTGAGAATGATTAGATGTTTTTAAATTTGACTATATTTTTTTAATTTTTAAAAACCTTCATGAAATTACTAACACAATTCAGTATCCCTAAGCCAAGTATGGCTGATCTCCCTCTTGCGAACAGAAATGCTAAAAAGTCAAAAAAGTACTAGTCAATAAATTTATGAATTCTTAAGGAGCGCATATAGTCTCTATGATTGCTATTTTTCGTTGAATCTTACCAATTTATTTGTGAAAACATTTTAGGGTCTGCTTTTAAAAAATAATGCCTAAACAGTTAATAGTTTTTTTGTTTCAGGCCTTCTTTCATTGGTGGAAATTCGAATTTTAATTTCTAGCTTTGATGAAGATAATGATGTAGTCATGAGGTTTGATTTAGGTTAGAACATATTTATTTCTTTTAAGGGGCGATTTTTTTTAAGTTTATTTTTAATCCTTTCCAGGTATTGACTAGCTAACATTTTGAATTTTTAAAAGCGGCAAAGCAGAATTTACTAATATCTTTAATAGATAATAAGAGAATATAAGCGAAATTGAACTTATTGACAAGTTCATATCTCTTAATAAGTTAATTTATAAATACGGTTATAATCTAGGCAAATATTCTTATGTATAGAATCATTATTCACCGGGGTTTTTAGCCTCTAATTATATGGAGTAAAGAGATTTTAACTCTGAAAAAGAAAATACTTGTTTGTTTGATATCGAACCTTCTAAAGACTTCTGATGTATGGATCTAGAGGCTAAAACCCAAGGACCTCCTTTGTATAAAGGTATAAAATCATCTTTATAAAAACTTTTTCCTTTTAAATCATTTTTTGAAATAGGATCAAGATATTGGCTGGAATAACTCTTACTCAAATATCCATTACCTGTATGAGTCACATCTTCTGTATGGATAATTATTAGATTTCCATGAATATGCCTATTAACCATCGTAACGACATTATTTTTGACCCTATATTTATCACCTTCATTTTTTCCTCCAACTATTATTTCTGAACCAATTTCATTTGTATCCCCAAAAGTAAATGTATTCTTACCATGAGTTTGTTCAAATGATCTTCTAACTCGATGAATCGCCACTTCCCATAGTTGTGAAGAAATGGCTTTATGGATTTCCTCATCATCAATTTCGCTGATATTCGATTTCAAATCTTGCCCTAAAGTGAAGCTTCCTTTTATTTCTCTTTTGCCATCTGACCATGAACATATGCCTTCATATCCTGGAAAATTAGATTCCCATGTGTAGCGATTTTCATATGCAGACTTAAATAAATGAGTACAATCTGCTCCTTTGACTTTGTTTGTAAACATAAAACTCCTTTTAAAATTATTTTATCCAATTAAATAGATTAATTAATTAATAATTTAATCACTCAACAAAATTATTTATAAATGTCTAGTGCGATAGTTAGAAGCAATAGACATAGATAAATTATTTTCCAGGAAGTAATATTTATTTGCATTTTATTTAAGGTGAATATTTGTGATAGCCAAGTCAATGCAAGAAATGGCTATCTGACAAAAGCATCCCATGAGTCGAAAAAGCTTTTGCTAATTATTTCTAATATATCTATTAGAATTTGTCAGATTATTTGATACACATCAATGCAAATCTTTTACCTTAATTAGGTTTAAAAGATTATTCTTTATTACCCTGAACTATAGATCTTTTATTTTCAATGTTTATTTGATCATTTGGGTCGTCAGCTTTTTCATTCCACCCCCAGCTCCTTTTAATGTCTTTCAATGATCTTCCACTATCTTTTTGTTGAGGGCTTAAGGGGATCCAGCTCCAATCGATTAATAGGGTAGCTGCAACTCCAAAAAGGATATGCCCAAACAGTACCCCTACGACATCAACTGTCGTAAGTGATTCTTGTCCAATAGAAGGATCGTACAAGTGCCACCATTAAATTTGCTTTCTCATTATAGAAATACTTTTTTCAAGACGGTGAGCATACTTATATTGATTTGATGAAAGATCCAAATAATTACTGATTGCGGTAGAAGTTTTAATTGTAAAAATAGATACAATTATTAAGAAAACAAAGTGCCTACTAAGAAGAATTTCATTTCATCTACTTCAGAAGTTTCCTTAGATATCAAAGAGGCAAGAATTCGGAATGATCGTCAAGCAGTTTTCCAGCTTGTGCGAGAATTGGTAAAGGCTCAATTTAATCGTGCTGATGAAGAATTAACTAAGCGACTTTGGCAGGATGTTGCAGATAGAGGAATTGATTTAGATCGTGTTATAAATCTGATGTATACGTGTTCCTTCCATGAAGATGATAATGAGATGACAAAAGTTGATGAAACCTATCAAAGGACAGGTTTGGTGGGCTGAAACAATAAAAGATTCTTGAATTGATGGATTTATATAGTTGTTTATTAGCTTTAAGCGTAATGTCTGATATTTCATTCTTTTAAATTATTTCCACCAATTAAGGCTCAGATGACATTGCTTTGGGGAAGGGATATCTCATGATTTGAGTCTTTTTATAGTAATTGATATTTGTTTCTCTAATACTTTTCATCAGACTTACTACTTTGTTCGGTTGCCCACCAGCATCATTACTTAATTCGCTGTTACATTCCTTTACACACACTTTAGCAACATTTCACATGACACCTGAAGCGGAAAAATTCAATGGTTGGGCGGCAATGCTTGGCTTCGTAGCAGCCTTTGGTGCATATGCAACAACTGGACAAATCATTCCTGGAATTTTCTAAAAATTATTAATCATGCAACCATCAAACAAAACCATTCTTGAAAGAAGTATTGGAAGACCAGCAATGATGGCTTTCGTACTACTAGCAGGTATCTACTTAACAACTGGCCAATTAATCCCCGGAGTTGTGTAATGACTAATTTTAAAAACGATACAAGAAATATTGATCCTGAAAAGGTCACTGCAGAAAGGCTTAACGGCTATGCTGCATTGTTTGGTTGCATTGCTCTAATTGGTGCGTATGCGACTACAGGTCAAATAATTCCAGGCTTTGTCTAATGGATAACAATTACTGGAAAACTGCTGAACAAATGAATGGTCGCTTAGCAATGATGGGTTTATTTGCAGCTGTTATCAATTACGGATTTACAGGCTGGATAATCCCTGGAATTATATAAATCCATATAAAACCATTAAAAAAGCTCTCAAAAATGAGAGCTTTTTTAATGGTTTTATATGTGTGAACTCAATATTCAAAGAAAGATTCCTTTTGATTGAAGAAAGATATGAAAGCCTGGATTATGAAGATATTCAATATAGAGTGCAATTAAAAGTGCGCCACTTAAGCAGCTACTAGCAATTATTGATCCAAAAATAAAAACTTGTTTTTTGCTTAAATTTGGCTTCTTATCTACAAATACAAATCTCTTAGATCTTGAGACAGTCATGTAAGTTTTCTCAACTACTAAATACCTAGCTATATAAAGTGTTCATTATTTACTACTTAAGATTTTCTTTATGAGAGACGGTCTTCGATGTAAATAGCTTTACAGGAAAATTCTTGAACTTCTCCATTAGATAAAAGTTTTGCAAATCTAGGGCGATCTATTCTCAATCCATTTCTCTCATCTTGATAGCTCCACAGCCACTTCTTGTCCGTGAAAGATATGTCTCCCACTTTGAAAGATACTGGGAGCATAAGATTGACATCTCGCCAATTAAGAACAACAAATGCTCCTTTATCAATTTTCTCAAGATCATTAGTTAGCGCAAAATCTCCATTTAAGTTATTTCTTATGACTGCGGTTAATCTATCTCCATCGCAATTGAAAGTTGGAGAAGGATTTAGAGTGATAAAGATACTAAGAAAAAATGAAATAAAAGTCATTTATTTTGTGAAGTAGAGAAGTTAATATCAAAAAAAGTAATGTGTATAGTTATTTATAATAATAATAACTTTGGATTTGATAAAAGAATTTATTTTGAATTGGATAAGAGTATAAATCTGGTAAAATAAAAAATATCAAATAGGATCTTAAAATCAAAAACTCGAAACACTCTCATTTAAATTCTAATGTAATCAGCTGTAGGTATCTGGGTGATTTGCGCACTGAAGCAAGGCATTCTCTCTCAGGAAGAATTATTAATACTGATGCACCTAAAGATCATGATGGTGAAGGAAATGATTTCGCACCAACTGATTTATTAGCTTCTTCTTTGGGAACTTGTGTAATAACAATTATGGGTATTGAGGCGAAGCGTAGAGGGTGGAAACTTGGTGAGATTAAGGTTGATGTTTATAAGATAATGACATTAATAGGATCTAGGAAAATTCAATCTCTTATATTAGAAATCTTCATGCCTCCTGATTTGGAGTCTTCAACATATAAAGCCCTCCAACTTATAGCTGAGGAATGCCCCGTGAAGCTGAATCTTGAGGAATCGATAGATATTCAGATGCATTGGCATCAATAAAGATTTCAAATTAAATTGTTTAATTACAATTATTTTTAATGGTTTGATTATTAAAAAGATCCTTAAGGGTTTTACTCTTTACCTTAGTTAAACCAAGAAGTATGCCTCCTATTAATCCAGCATTCATTAAGACAGCTTTTATTTGCAGAGGAAAAAAATGAAAAATCAAAGTTGCTGGTATTATAAATATAAGCAGGAGTGATGCACCTAATCTTTGCTTAAATCCTGAGATGAAAAATATTGATCCAAAAATCAGGCAGAAAATAGCGCAAATTAATAAAAATGGTGATAAACTTGATGGTATATTTTTACTTGTAATAACTTCAACAGTTCTTTGGAAATCTATTATCTTTCCAGGTATTGCATAAATAAATATTCCTGAGATCAAAATACGACCAATTAGATTTTTTCCTTGTTCATAATCCATTTTAGGCATATCGGTGGGTGAAATTTATTTCTCTAGGAAATTGGGAATTTTTGCAGAGAAGTTCCAACTACTATTATGTTATATATAATTTGTTTTTGTGGAGATCTTTTTATTTTTTGAAAGGTAAATGTTAAATATATCTTTTTGTTTTCCTGGGAATCATAATCAAAATATATTGCTATCTTGTTTTATAGGTTATTTATTTTTTTATAATGACTAAGGACTGGAACTCGGGTCCATCTTTTTACAAGAAGGGTTCTTTCCACAATAAAATAGGTATGATATTACTCTGGATATTTATAAGCTTAGCTTTAATTCAAGTTTTCATAATGCTTTTTATATAAGCTGTATTTACATAATTCTTTAATATTAGATAGCTTATTATATATATAATATTGATAATAAATAGATTTTATTTATCTAAGTTTGATTTAATTATGATTCTCCTCAAAATTACTAACGCTTCAGATGTAGTCGCCTCTAAGGCAGGAAAATTATTCGAGAAAATGACGCCAGAAATGATTGATCAGAAATTAGTTGAAAGCCAGGTAATTCAGCAGATGATCGAACAACTTCAAATAGAGGGATTAAAAGGACAGATTTCAAGTGTAAAAGGGCTAGATCTTAAAGAAGATAATTTGATAACTAAAAGTAGTTTCAAGGTTAGAAGTACCAAGACTTTTTAACCCATATATTTGAAAGTATTTGTTATCAACTCAATGAATTTTCAAAAAAATCAATTAGATAAAACCATCTCGTATAGATTGACTAGTATATATACTTTCGTTTCCCTGGAAATTCTTTGTTTTTTTTAACAGCCTATCGTTTACGGTATTGATGTTTTTCTTATGAAAACTTAATTATTTATTATTAAGAAGATATTCGTTTTTTTATCTCTAAATTATCTATTCTTAAATCATATATAAAAGGATTTAGTTTGGGTTTTGGTGCCCCAAAAATAAGCCAAGAAGAAGAGCGCTTAAGAGCTCTTGCCGAGTACAGAATTTTGGGTACTCAGCCTGAACAATGTTATGACGACATAACCAGAATTGCTTCTCTAACTTGTGGAACCCCTATCTCTTTGATGAGTTTGGTTGATACAGATAAGCAGTGGTTTAAATCTATGTGTGGGTTTAAAACTAAAGAAACTTCAAGAGATGTTTCTTTTTGTGCTCACGCAATTGCGAGTCCAGAGCCTTTGATTATTGAGGATGCTCTCTTGGATGAGCGCTTTAAATCAAATCCTTTAGTGGTTGAGGATCCCAAAATACGTTTATACGCTGGCTTTCCTCTTCAAACACCAAATGATCAGAGAATTGGCACTCTTTGTGTAATTGATAGAAAACCTGGACATTTGTCGGACAAACAACATCAAATTATGGAGGCATTATCAAGGCAAGTTGTAACTTTGTTGGAACTTCGTAAAAGATCTATCAATCTTCTAGATGCTCTAACTCATATGCATAAAACGGAGGGTATTTTGACAACATGTTCATATTGCAAAGAGGTAAGGGATTCAGATGGTGAGTGGCAGCATCTAGAAAAATATCTATCTAGAATTACAGATATTAGATTTAGTCATGGGATTTGTGATTTATGTATGGAGAAGCACTTCCCTGATGTATTAGAAGTATGGTCTGATGATAAACTTAATTTTAACGATAAAAAAAACAGTCCTGAATGTAAAAAGAGCAGATAGTTTTCTAGGATTAGAAAACTATCTTTTAGAAGCTAGTTATAATTTCAAGATTTTTTGATGAGTGTATAAAATAAATACTTTGATCAATGCATTTATCAAATATTGTGAAATATGATTGGTTTTTTTGCCGCAATCTCAGCAGTATTTTTCTGGACAGCTGCCTGCTTTATTTGGCGTGCAGAATCTAAATACTTACTTCCTAGACAAATCAACATTTACAAAAATGTTATCGCCTCAATTATTTTCTTACCTGTCGCATTAACTATTGGTTGGTCCTCTGAGATCTATTCTATATTAATCCTAATGATAAGTGGAATAATTGGAATAGCAATAGGGGATACTTTGTATATAAATTCTTTAAAAATATTAGGTACAAGAAAAACATTATCATTTGAATCCCTTACTCCAATTATTGCAACTATCTTGATATCTTTAACTACAAATGAGATATATCCTCAAAAAGTATGGATAGGTTCTTTAATAGTTTCTTTCTCATTGTTGATGATTGTGAATCAAAATACATTTGAGAGGGATGAATTTGTAGACAAAGAATTTTTTGGAATTCTATATGCATTAGGATCTGTTTTTTGTGCTGTTTTTGCTTCTCAACTTTCAAGAATTGTTTTAATTAGATCTACATTATCTCCTTTGCAAACTACTGAGATAAGACTTTTATCAGCATCTATTTTATTATTTATAATTTTCAAACCAGATTTTGATAAAGTTTTTTTTCATAGAGTACTCTCAAAAAAGAGTCATTTTACTTTGATTTTATCAACATTTCTTGGCACTAATTGTGGAATTTTTTTTCAACAAATAGTTTTTAAATCTTTACCAGTTGGAATTGGTTGGACTTTATTAAGTCTTTCTCCTGTGTTCGCAACCTTTATCTCTAAAAGAGAGGGAGATAAAATCAATAAACTAACTATTTTTTATTCTTTTCTATCTTTTACTGGTGTAGGAATCACTTTGATTTAAACTTCAAAATAATCATTTTCTTTCCAATATTCATCAGGATCATCTTCATAGTCGGGGGGATCCTCTAATTCACCTGGTTGCTCACCAAGTAATAATAGTAATCCCTCTAAGTATCTCATCTCTGATGGATCATCAGATTTATTTAGATATTCTTTAATTTGCTTTCCAGCTGCTGGATCCCCATTTTCAACAGCATGCGATAATAAATAAAGAGGATCATTTGTTGGATCTTTTTCTTCCATTTTAATTGATAATAAGATTTATAGATGTGTTTTAATTGTTTTAAGAGAAATTTCTGTCAGTTGTACCTGGATAAAAAAGTGTATTTTGATCAAGGTTAATTTCTGAAAACTTGATTGGTTCCCAAAATAAATCTCTTGTAATTAAAAAACGAATATCTTTTTCTTTTAAAAATTTTTGATTAACTATTTCTTGTAGATTTTTGATAGAAACTTCTCCCCATTCATGGCAATTAGTTAGCCAATCATCCATTTCCCATACGGGTTCAGAATTTATCATTTTAAACCCAAATGCTTTTTCCCTATCTTCAGATATTTTAGAAAGGTACCAATCTCCCACCACTCCATATAAGTGACAATAAATTAAATCATTTATTGACTCACTGTTTTCCTCTTCCATATCTTCCATTAACTGCGCTGTTGACTCTGGGAGGAGAACAAGTGGATTGAGATTTTGTTCAGTCAAAATGAAGAATAATATAATCCATATTCATACTTTAATATAATGATTAAATTTTAAAAAACTATATTTAGTTATTTTGATTTTTTTATGTACAAATCTAGTACTTTTAGGGATCAGGCCTTATCAAAATCTGTTGCCTTTAGTGCTTGAAGTGCAAGGTTTATGTGTGCCCCCATTGCACCAAAAGCCATTAGAGATTTTGAACTTCTATCTTTAGTTACTAATTCTTCATTCTCATTTAACATTAACAATATTTTTCTACTGGTTTCTGACCAACTAGAAATTAAATCACAGAATTCTTGATTTTTATTAGAACTAATGATTTCAGAGGGGGATATTGAAGTATTCTCTTTTTTTGCCTTATTTAAAAGACTATTCAATTCTTTATGACTGATTGAATTCGGAGAGGAAGGATTATTTTTCAACTTTTATTTTTAATAATTCTGATATTAAATTATCATGTAACTCCCAAACCAAAAGGGTGGATCCCCGACCAAGCGTAACTCATATCACATATTTGTTATGTAAGAATTTCAGACTTTTTAATTAAATTTTTAAAATGATCTCCCCTTTCTTCAAAATTTTTATATTGGTCAAAACTGGCACAAGCTGGAGACAATAGTATGGTGTGTGAATTTGTTTCTTTTGCTAAGACAATAGAAGCAATGGTTGCTTCCTCTAGGTTTTCTTTTATTATTATTTCCCCTTTGTATGATGATCTTAATATTTGTTTTTTTAAATCGTTCGCACTAATTCCAAAAAGAACTATCCCCTTAGTTGATTTTTTTAGTTGTTTTATCCACGTTGAGGGATTACCTTTTTTTTGTTTGCCGCCAGCAAGTAAAATTACTGGGGAAGGAAAAGATTTTAATCCTGTTACTGAAGATTCAAAATTTGTAGCTTTGCTGTCATTGTAAAATTTCAAATTACCTTTTTTCCCTAAATATTCTAATCGATGTGCTATTGGTGCAAATGTATTTATAGATTTAGCTATTAATTTATATTCAATACCTATCACCCTTGCTGCGGCAGTTGCTAGCAAAAGATTTTGCAAGTTATGTTCTCCTGGAATTTTAAGTATGGAAGAGTGAAAAAGTTTTAGTTCATCTTCGAAAATATAACCTTCCTTGTTTACCCAGAATTTTGGATGATGTGAATATGAGTATTGTTCATTTGCTCCAACCCATATTCCATCAGGTAACTCTTTTCTTTTTTTTGATAAATATTTATCATCAGAATTATAGATGCGGATAGATGATTTATCTAATAAACTTCGTTTGATTTTGAAATAACTTTCGAGGTCGTTATGTCTTTCTAAGTGATCAGGACTGAATGTAGTCCATATACCAATAGTCGGACTTAATTTAGGCGAGGCCTCTATCTGATAACTACTTAGTTCCATCACAAGCCAATCTAAATTCTTGGAACTTTCTTCAATATTTTCTAAGGCAATATTAGATAGTGCTTTCCCACTATTTCCTCCCATATCAGTATTGAAACTATTAAATTTGAGGATATGGTGGAGCATATTTGTAACTGTTGTTTTTCCATTTGTTCCTGTGATTCCAATGGAAGGTATATGATTTAATCTTTCCCAAGCTAATTCAACTTCTCCTTTTATATTTATATTTTTATTTCTTAATTCTTTAAGAGTAATATTTTGCCAATCTACTCCAGGACTAACAATAATAGAGGAGATCTTTCCAAGCCACGGAGTAAAATTTTTAATATTTAGTTCTTCTCCAAGTAGAATAGTTTTTATACCTTTTAACGTAAGTTGCTCTGATAATTGTTCTAGCTTTTTATTTGAATTATTTTCTAATACTAAAACATTTTGGCCTTCTGATGCAAGTAGCTTGGCTGCGCCTAACCCTGAGGTGCCTAGTCCAAGTACAATATGTATTTCATTTGATTGATCTGGCTTTGACAATTTAAATTAAGAACTAAATGGGATTACGTTTTGATTCTATTAGTAGAGTATTTTCCTGAGAACTAGTGTGGGAAAACTAATTCTATAATAAAAAGAATCTTAATTAGGACTCTTCTCATTTTTAATAAAGATATTTTATAGCTACTCTTTTAGCTAGATTGAATGTGGTTAAAAAAATATTAATACTTCTAGCTTTTTTCTATGGGACTTGTTTTGATGATACATAAATATTTGCTTTAGGTTTATGACTTCAAAAATTGAGGAGGAAAAATTGTTAAAACAAACTGAACTCATAGATTCACAGCCTAGAAATAAGTTATTTGATGTTTCCCTAGAACATAGTGAGAGTGAAATGAAATGGGTTCAGCTTCATCAGATGTTTGATAGGTAAAAAAACAATTTTAGAATCTTTACTAAATTTCCAATAATCCTTGAGATAACTTAATAGGCTAATTTAAAATGGGCGATACTGGAATCGAACCAGTGACTCCTACCGTGTCAAGGTAGTGCTCTACCTCTGAGCTAATCGCCCTTGCAAATCATTTGGAGATGAATTTAGTATTCAATTGAAGTTAGCAGGCAATTGGACTTATTGTTTATTGCCTTAGTAATTTTATTCGCCAGCGATCCTTTTTTGTCTTGTCAATATTTAGAATTTTTATTGAACCTTTTTTCTCTAAATGAATGAGGTCTCCAACTTTTAGTGCTTTGCTTGCTTGATTGATTGGCATCCAGTTTAGCCTTAGTGAACCTTGCTTTATATGACTTGTTATTTTTGACCTTGACATACCAAAGCCAGCAGATGCTATTGCATCAACTCTAGTTGATGCCTCAACAGTATTAATTATTTTTTCTGCTCTTTTAAAAGGGATTTCCATTTCACTTAGTGGTAGTGAGTGGACTGTTATTTCAACTTCTCTTAATCTGCCAATTTTCTTGTCAACAGAATCTGCAAATTCTTTTGTGCAAATTGCTTGAGCTCCCCTATCTCTAATTAACCAAATATCCCCAATGTCTTCATCATGAGCGCCTAGATCTAGAATGGATTTTCTAAAATCATTAGGTTTAGCTCTATCAAATAGAAAATTCCCTTTTATGTAAATTCCTCTGATTGTAATATTTAGATCAATAGGACAATTCTTTTCTTCAGAACTTGCAAAACATATTCGTTGACGTTCTGCACCAGGATAACCGCCTACATAGTTGCAATTAATATCTTCTAAATTATTAAATCTATCTTTAGCTTCGGCTATAACCTGGGCCGAAAAGAAAGGGGAAGATATATGTTTCCATTCTTTTAAGGCTTTCTCTGCATAACCGATCAAGAGCTCTAGCTCTTTAGGGAAAATACTATTAATTAGAATCTTTTCTTTTGGTAGATACATAATATAAGAATATAATTCTCTAATTTAATATTAAGGTACTATTAACTGTAATATGGATAAATCTCTGGCTTGCTTAAAAAAGATAATACTTATTGGACGTTAAGATTATTAAAAAATAGATCAAATTATTATTCAAAGTATTATTTAAATAATAACTATTGCTTGCCCAGTATTATTATTTCTGCGCTATCGATTTCGTTTAAAATTGCCCAGGGCGGTTCTATCTCTAATGGTGTCTCAAGAATTAGTAACCAAAAACCTTGCTCACTTTTTTTCTTTAAAGCTCTTAAGTCATCATCAATATCCGCATTAATGCTTCCAGCTGAAAAAAAACTTCCTAACCATCCTGAAATCATACCAACTATTCCACCTAACAATTTCTCAAGTTGATTCGGAAAACCCATTCCTGAAAAGGTTTCCAAATCGGTCATTTGCGAAAAACTCAGGCCTGTAATGAACCCAAAAGGGATTAACCAGCTTGCTAAAGTTTTTTGGCGATCTTTACGAGCAATATTTGGATTAAAAAGTTTGACATTATTAAAATTTAACTGGTTGGTGCCTTCTTCTTGATTAGACCCCTGATTTGATTCCTCATAGTCAATTTTGTTATCCAAAGGTTCTACAAGATCGCAAGTCAGGATAGGTGTTTGAGCTTCTCTTAACTTGAGTAGTAAGTCATTTGCTCGTTGTTTTCCGTTTAAGACGATTACGCATTTTGACACGAATTAACTCCTTGAAATGTTTGGATTTTCAATCCTGCTCAACATAAATCTGGTCAGCGGCAAATAGATCACTAAAGTTCAGATCGGCACGTTTATCGCCCTTAATGACGAAAGTTCTTGTTTCTGATCCCATTGATCAAGCAGGCATAGATATTCTTACCCAGGTTGCTCAAGTTGACCAAAAAATTGGTCTTTCCATTGATCAGTTGAAGAATATTATTAGTGATTACGACGGATTAATGATCCGTTCTGGCACACAGGTTACATCCGATGTGATTTGTGAAGCTAAAAAATTAAGAATCATTGGTAGAGCAGGAGTTGGAGTTGATAATGTAGACGTGCCAGCTGCCACGAGGAAAGGAGTTCTAGTTGTTAATTCGCCTGGTGGTAATACCATTGCGGCGGCAGAACATGCTTTAGCAATGATACTTGCTTTGTCTAGGAATATTCCTCAGGCTCATGCAAGTATGTTTGCAGGAGGATGGGATAGAAAGAAATATGTTGGGAATGAGCTTTATAAGAAAACTTTAGGAGTTGTTGGACTTGGCAAGATTGGATCTCATGTAGCAAAAGTTGCAAATGCAATGGGTATGGATGTTATTGGATTTGATCCTTTTGTTTCTAGTGAAAGAGCCCAGCAGATGCAGGTACGCTTAAGCGATCTTGATGAATTGTTTAAAGAATCTGATTATGTAACTCTTCATCTTCCAAGGACACCAGAAACAGAAAATTTAGTAGATTTAAAGTTACTTAGAAAAATGAAACCAACTGCCAGATTGGTTAATTGTGCGAGAGGTGGAATTATTAATGAAACTGATTTAGCTAATGCACTTCAAGAAGATGTAATAGCAGGTGCAGCAATTGATGTATATGCTAATGAACCTCTTAGTGAAAATTCTCCACTACGTTTTGTGAAAAGAGGTCTTGTACTGACACCTCATTTAGGAGCCTCAACTTTTGAGGCACAGGAAAATGTAGCCATTGATGTTGCAGAACAAATAAGAGATGTTCTTTTAGGATTGCCTGCTCGAAGTGCAGTAAATATTCCTGGCTTAAGTGCAGAAATAATGGATAGTCTTAAACCGCATTTAAAACTTGCAGAGACATTAGGATTATTAGTTAGTCAGATTTCTGGAGGACAGATTCAAAAGTTGGAAGTCCGTTTACAAGGAGAATTTGCTCAACATCCATCTCAGCCTTTAGTTATTGCGACTTTAAAGGGCTTACTTACAAGTGCTTTGGGAGATAAGATTAATTATGTTAATGCCTCATTGGAGGCAAAAGGACGTGGTATAGATGTAGTCGAAATTAAGGATGAATTAAGTCCTGAATTCGCTCGAGGATCATTGCAATTAGAAAGCATTAGCGATAGTGGTAGTCACAGTGTTTCTGGAACAGTTTTTGGCGATGGTGATTTAGGAATTACAAGTATTGATGAATATCCAATTAATTTTGTGCCAAGTAGACATATGCTTTTCACTAGGCATAGGGATATGCCCGGAATTATTGGTCAGATCGGCTCCCTGCTTGGAAAACACAATGTGAATATTGCATCTATGCAAGTTGGAAGAAGAATTGTTAGAGGTGAGGCGGTTATGGTGCTCAGTATCGACGATCCTATTCCATCAGAATTATTGGTTTTAATACTCTCAATTCAAGGAATTAATGAAGCACATTCAGTAACTTTGTAATTTGTTAATTGAAAAAAAAGATAGATTTGTATATTTCTCAGCTCACCTGGTTGCGCTTTGAGCAAGAGATCCCATTTGAGTTAGAAGAATCGTTTTATTGGTTCTTGAGCAACTCTGAAATTAATCGATTTTCTTTTGAACATAATCCCGATAATAATTACAGCCAATCACTATTTATATGGCTTCCTTTAAATGAATGGTCAGTTGCTGATCAGAAAACTTTAGAAGAATCCTTCATCTCGTTGGCAAAAACTTTCCAATTTAATTTATCCCCTGGCAAATGGACTCAATTAAGAGATGAAGATTGGAATTCAATATGGAAAAAAAAATGGGAGCCTGATCCGATAGGCAATTCAATTTTAATTTTACCGGCATGGTTAGATGTACCTGAACAGTTTTCAGAAAGGAAGATTGTTCGCTTAGATCCTGGAATTGCTTTTGGAACAGGAAGTCACCCTTCCACGCGTTTATGTATTGAAGCCTTGGACCATTATTCCCCAGCCGGTAAAACGATTGCTGATTTAGGTTGTGGTAGTGGAATATTATCCTTAGTAGCTTTAAAGTTAGGAGCTAAATGCATCTTTTCTGTTGATATCGATTCTTTAGCAATAGCAGCTACCAAAATCAATTTTTCTCTAAATAATTTCCCTGAAAGTTTTTTAAATGTTTATCTTGGCTCAATTGAAGAACTGGAAGATAACTTGTCTAATAAGAAAATAGATTTGTTGCTCTGCAATATTCTTGCACCTGTAATAAAATCATTAGCTTCTGGTTTTGAAGCAATTGTTGGAGATAAAGGGAAAGTGATTTTGTCAGGATTATTATTTGAGCAAACAACAGAAATCCAAGAATTTTTCTCCATACTCGGTTGGAAAGTTCTTGAAATTAAGACAAAGGATCAATGGGCTTCAATGGTATTGACTCGGAAGTAGCCAAAATTAAATAAACTCAAAATTTTCTCAGAAAAAATCTCCATGGCATCGTTTAAGGTCACTTTTATTAATCAATTAAGTGGTCTTGAGGAAGTTATTGAAATACCAGATGATAAATACATTCTTGATGCTGCATGTGAGCAAAATATAGAGCTACCTTTCTCGTGCAGAGCAGGGGCTTGTTCAACTTGTGTGGCTAAATTAGAAAAAGGAAAGGTTGATCAACTAGATCAAAGTTTTTTGGATGATGATCAAATTCAAAAAGGCTTTATTTTGATTTGCGTCGCATATGCAACCTCGGATTGCATAATTAGTACTCATGCGGAGGACGAAATATATTGATATTAATTTTTTCTCGAGATTTTTACTTTTTTGCTTGCCAAAGATCTATTTTCTCGCCAACCTCTTATTTGTGTGCGCATGAGCGCAATAAATTTGTGCAAGGATTAATTGAACTCAGACTCTTTTTCAAGTAAAGAAGGTCACGGTCTAATGGATCATGGCTCGGTTCATTCAAGTACAGGGGGGCAATATAGTTTCCGTGTAATTGGTCCTTGCTGTCGTCTTTATGATCGAGAAGAATTACCTTGGCCTTGTTGCAGACTTTCATGGCGGAGTAAAGAGCCTAGTTGGAGAAGAATTGGGAAAAGATTGGTAGCAGATATCGCAGCACAAAAATGTCCATCATATTCAGTTGAGATTATTCAACCTGGAGTAAAACCAACATCAACTATTTTGACTTTATTTTCTATGCGTTTAGATTCAAATCTTCAAGAATGGTGGTATAGCAAGCATCCACGTTCTAGAGAAAGCTCAAATATTGTTCCTAAATTGGCATGAGTCAGGAAAAATTAGAAATAATTTTTGATTTTTTGACTCATCAGAATTTTTGTCTGGATTTAAAGTGATGAAGATATGAAGCATTTCAAGCATAATTTCAGCACATTTTTAAGTTTTCGAAGGATACTAATAAGTAAATAAACCTCAAAAAGGGATGAACTTCGACTATCACGCTGTTGCTTCCGCTGCTACTGCAGCAATTCCTCTGGCTGCTGGAGCTGCAGGAGTTGGCTATTTCATATTGCGCCAAAAAGGATTTGGCTTCGGAACCTCTCATTTACTTGTAGGTCTCCCTATGTTTGCTGTTGGGGGAGCAGCAGCTGCTTTCTTTCTTATCACAAAGTGAAAAAAGTTATTTTCTTCCAATAAAAAAGGGGCCATTGGCCCCTTTTTTATTGGAAGTTAAATTTCTGATGAATTTAATTAAGTACCAGGGTTGAAACCTTGACCTTTGGTCGCAGGAACATATCCAGCAGCAGTAGTGCTACACCCAAGACTATCGGCTGTGTTACCAGTTGCTACTTTGCATAGATTTTTTTGTTGACTTCTATCTAATACAGCATCAGTAAAGTCAGCACCATCAATGGTCGCACCATCAAAAACACTCTTTAGTAACTCTGCACCAGTAAGTTTTACGTTTGTTAGGTTCGCATTATCAAACCTTGTAGCATAGGCAATAACATTGGTCATGTTTGCACCTGTTAGATCAGAGCCCTTCAAGCTTGAGACACTGAAATAAGCCCCAGTGAAATTCGCCCCACCAAGATCTTTTCCTGATAAGTCGTATTTTACATACTCAGTATTTTGTAAGTCCTGACCAGCCAAGCTTGTATCTAAGGTCTCCACTGATGAAGGGTCGCTGGGATACAAGGCACTTACAGAAAGAGGACTAATACTGAGACTTACAAGCACAGGTATCAAAACAAATAGTCTTGTAAGGGACTGTTTAAGAGAAGAAATAAGAGAGTCCATTAATAACGCCAGCGATTGACGGAAGCACCAAACTCGACCATTGTTTCATGTAGTGGTATTTCATAGGCAAAGGGATCAAGAACTGTTGCAGCGTTTTTTTAGGTCAATTTGTAAAAAGTCTTCCGCCAACTGGGTATTTGGAAAAATTGCTTTTGCTTCATTAAGCAAATCATTAGGACTTGTTTCATTCCCAGGGGTATATCTCGGGCTGAAATGAGTCAAAATTAATTGATTTACGTTCGCTTTCGCAGCAATTTGAGCTGCCATGGTGGCAGTTGAATGACCTCGTTGATATGCCATCTCGGTTTGTTGATAAGCATATGTAGCTTCATGGATTAAAAGATCTGCTTCTTTCGAGATTTCTATTGCTGACTCTGTATAGACAGTATCTGTGCAGTAAACCATGCTCAGACCAGGCCTAAGAGGACCGCAGAATTCTTTTCCAGAAAAAATCCGACCATCATCTAATTGCACTGTTTCGCCTCTTTGAAGAGCGGCATATATTGGGCCAGGGGGTATTTTTTTAGATTTAGCCTTGTCGATGTCAAACCTACCTGGCCTGGCTTTTTGATTTACTCTGTATGCAAATGAAGGGATGCGATGCTTTAGGGGAGCAGCTTTTACTTCTAAACCAGAATCTTCAAACAAAATTTCTTTTTTATTTGCAAAATTCTCGACTTTCTCAAATTTTAAAGAGTAAGCCAATCTGCTTGAACTGTTATACAAGCAAGCATCAATAAAATTTTTTAGGGGTGCTGGTCCATATATCTCAATGCCAGAGCTGCTTCCCGCTAAGCCAATACTTGCCAGAAGTCCTGGTAGGCCATAAATATGATCACCATGCATATGAGTTATGAATATTTTTTTTATTTGCGATAACTTGAGATTGCTTCTAATGAACTGATGCTGAGTACCTTCACCACAATCAAATAACCACAAATCTGATTTTTGTGGAGGCTTTAGTACCATTGCTGATACGTTTCGAGTAAGAGTTGGAACCCCTGAGCTTGTTCCTAGAAAAGTGACTTGCAAGATTTTTACCTTTTAGACATGGTGCCATTCATAGCTTTGACCACTGGTGGATCTTATTTCTTATAGGCAAAATTAGTACCTCAATTCAATTTTTATTGTGAGCACATCACCTAGAGCTAATTCGGGATGGATCATATTCTTTTTAGCTTTATTGTGTATTTCTCCATTAAAGGCAGCAGCCGCTAAAGAGCCAGTAATTCGAGTATTAATAGGAAATGAATCTAAGGCTAATTTTAGAGCGGATGATCTTAGAATTATGATGATAAAGGGCATTCCTTCAAAGCAGAAAAGGATCAATTCGTTGAAATTAAATTATAATAATGGAGAGGTTAAGTATTCTATTAATAATAATAAAAATGAATGGTTTGAATTACCAATAGATTTTCACTTAAGTATCAAAAATAATGATAAACGAGGTATTTGGTTTAAAAATCGAAGATATGCTGGAGAATTAAAAGTTTCTTTGAATAATCAAAAAATACAAATAGTAAATTATATAAAACTTGAGAAATATTTAAAAAGTGTAGTTGGGAGTGAAATGCCTAAAGAATTCCCACTAGCAGCTCTACAATCTCAAGCTATTGCTGCTAGGACCTATGCATTACAACTTTTAGGAAAAAAAAGATTTTTTGATGTTCAATCAAATGAAGCTAGTCAAGTATATTTAGGGCTTGAAGCTGAAACTCCCAAAATCAATCGAGCAGTTACAAGTACTAGATCACTTGCTTTGTTTTATAAAAAAAAGTTAATAAATGCAGTTTTTCATAGTAGTTCAGGTGGAAGGACTGAAGATAGCGGTAAGGTCTGGAAGTATCAGTTACCATACTTGATAAGTGTTAAGGATTATGATCAAAAAAGTACTAAATATAAATGGTCTAAAAGATTTACGGCTCAAGAATTGATTGCTATATTTCCTGAGTTGGGAGGATTAAATAGTATACAAGTAATTCAGAAAAGTAATACTGATAGAGTTTTAAAAGTAGTAGTTCATGGACCAAATGGTAAGAAATTTATTTCAGGAAAAGAATTAAGAAATAAATTGAAATTACTTAGTACCAAATTCATAGCAGATTTAAAATTTCCTCAATCACAAAAAGAAAGTAAATTGAAAAATGTGAATTACTCAAAGAAAAAAAATAATTTTTTATTCAATGAAGGGGCTGACATAAGCTTCAGCTCTAAATCACTTCCTCCAATTCCAAAAGATTATTTTTTATATTTGCAAGGTTTTGGCGCTGGACATGGAGTAGGTTTGAGTCAGTGGGGTGCTAGAGGTATGGCTAAAAAAGGAGCAGGTTATAGGGAAATACTAAAACATTATTATAGAGGTGTTGAGATAAGAAGTTATAAGATAGATATTTAGTAAGTTCTGAAGTAATTTTCGTTGTGAAAACTATTTTTATCCATAAGCATTGAATACAACTTTGGGCTTCATTAAATCATATTCAAATATTTCTGCGATGCCTGCAATATCATTATTTAGATCAAATACTAATATGTTTTTATGATTAGAATTATTAGTATTCATATTATCTATTTCTGGTAATTTTAAGTGGTTCTTTTCTATATCAAAATCTATCTTTCTTCCTGAACGCCAGCTAAGAAGTTCTTCTTCTGATCTTAATTTTAAAGATGGAAGGTGATTTAAGAAATTTTTAGGGTTAAGAATTTCAGGTTTATTATTATCTAAGTAACTTTCTGATTCTTTTGGTAATAATACTGAATGCTTTTCTGTGAAACTATAAGCTTTAGTGCGGCGTAACTTTTTCAGATATCCACCACAGCCAAGACTATCTCCAATATCTCTAGCTAAAGATCTAATGTATGTACCAGATGAGCAATTAATATTAATCTTTAACTCACCTTTTTGTTGTGACCAGTTGATTAAAGTTAATTCATTAATAGTAATTTTCTTAGCAACAATATCAAACTTTTCACCTCTTCTTGCTTTCTTATATGCTCTTTCACCTTTTATATGAATGCTAGAGAATAAAGGAGGCTTTTGATATATTTCGCCTCTGAAGTTATCTAATAGATTATTTAGATTATTCTCGCTAATTGTTGGCCAGCGCTCAGATTTTAATATATCCCCCTGCATATCATCAGTTGTAGTAGATGTTCCTAATTGAATAATTCCTGTATAACCTTTAGATCCTTCTAAGTAGGATATTAATCTTGTTGCATCACCTATTGCTATTGGAAGAACCCCAGTCACTAATGGGTCAAGGGTGCCACCATGCCCAATTTTTTTTATACCATAAACCTTCCTAAGTCTATTGACACAGTCATGCGAAGTAAGCCCAACAGGCTTATCAATGACAACAAATCCAAAAGGTTTTTTCAAAATTAATTTGTAGGTTTAATCACACATGAAAAAGTTGTTCAAGTAACCCTGAACATATAAAGTTATAACCCAGTGAGTTCACTGAGCCAAATTATATGAATAAATTAGATTTAACTATCTCTAGTTTTATTAAAGATGGCTTTAATTTAAAAAATCATCTCCTTAATTTTCTTCAAATTGATAATGATCAATTAGATCAAAGATTACTGAAAGGCGTTGATGATTTAGCAGCTCTTCATCCAGGTGCCTTTACTCAATCTGAAGCTGGAAATTTTTATGAGGAAAAAGTAGGAGATGCTCATTTAATTGACTTAGCCTCTTGGCATCTAAATAGTTCTGCTTATATAGCTGACACCCTTCATCTGCAACAACAATTTGCGCATGGAAAGGTTTTGGACTTTGGTGGTGGAATTGGCACTCATGCCTTAGCCGCGTCAGTCTTGCCAGATGTTGAACATGTTTGGTTCGTGGATCTTAATCCTGAAAATAGGAGTTTTGTTGAACAGAGGGCTAAGTTTTTAGGGGTAGAAGATTTGATATCAGTTCATAGAGATTTAGAAGGCTTGTCTGATTTGATCTTTGACTCTGTTATTTGTCTTGATGTGCTTGAACATCTTCCAGATCCTTCAACTCAACTTGATGTGTTCTTGGAGAAAATATCTCGTAATGGTGTACTTTTAATGAATTGGTATTTTTATAAAGGCAAAAATGGAGAATACCCTTTTCATTTTGATGATCCTGATATGATCGAAAAATTCTTTTTAACCCTACAATTTAATTTTATCGAGATTTTTCACCCATTTTTAATTACTACTAGAGCTTACAAACCATTAAAAAAATAGATTTAAATTCATACAACTTTTGCTGTAGATATATTAATTCTTTTTCTATTTCTCAAACCTCTACGAATACTTTCAAAATGAACTGAACCATCAGTTAAAGCAAAAAGAGTATCGTCTTTGCCTCTGCCTACATTAATTCCAGGAAGAATAGATGTTCCTCTCTGTCGAATAAGAATAGAACCAGCAGTTACTTTTTCTCCGCCATAGGCTTTAACACCAAGTCTTTTGGAGTTGGAATCTCTTCCATTTCTAGTTGATCCTGTGCCTTTCTTATGAGCCATGGGTTATTTTATTTTTAAATTTATTTAATCAGATTCTACTTTATTAGTAGGGGTTTTAGCTTGTTTTGATTTTTTTGTTTTTGTTCCAACTGATATGGATTGAACTAAGACTCTTGTTAGTTCTTGACGATGACCATTTTTGCGTCTTGTCTTTTTCTTGGGTCGCATTTTATAGACAATTATTTTTGAACCCCTTCGATGTTCTAATACTTTGATTTCTACTTTCGCATCTTTCACATAAGGTTTTCCAAGTTTTAAATCTTTTCCATCATTGATTAGAAGAACCTTTTCAATAGTTAAAACATCATTGACTTCTGCATTACATCGATCTAAATCGTAGTAACGGTTTGATTGAAGCCAAAATTGCTTGCCTGAGGCTTCAACTATTGCATAAGTTTCTGCTTGTGATGTTACTTCCTTGGAAGATGATTTCTTTTCAGCCATGATAATTTGTGACACGTCAAGGCTCGAAATAAATTAAAAAAAGGAGGTTAACTTCTTTTTTTAATTAAAAAATCGATTAGGCCTTGAATCGTAATCGAAAAACAAGATTATATTTTCGCTTTTTACTGGTTACTTAGTCAAGATTTAATAAGGGCATAGTTCTCTGGTTTTTTTGGAGGTTTAAAATGAACGCAAGAAAAAAGACATATATTCTCAAGCTTTATGTGGCTGGGAATACGCCAAACTCAATGAGAGCTTTGAACACATTGCGAGAAATCTTAGAAAGTGAATTCAAAGGGGTATATGCTTTAAAGGTTATTGATGTTTTGAAAAATCCTCAATTAGCCGAAGAAGATAAAATACTTGCTACTCCAACTTTGGCAAAGATTTTACCCCCTCCTGTTCGAAGAATAATTGGCGACCTTTCTGACAGAGAAAAAGTTTTAATAGGTTTAGACCTTTTATATGACGAATTATCTGATCAAGAAATGTTTTACTCTTCAGATAAATAAAGGGATTATTCAAACAAGAAGTAAATGAATTCTTAAGTCCAACCGATAACTAGGAGACTCCTACTATTTTTTTATTATGTTTTATACATAAGAACTTTTAAAGTTCTTTGATCTTTAAAGATGTGAGAAAAAATGCAGGTTCAAAAACTCCCTACTGGAATTGAGGGCTTTGATGATATTTGTCATGGTGGGTTACCTAATGCTCGAAGTACCCTTGTTAGTGGAACGTCTGGGACTGGTAAAACAGTATTTTCTCTGCAATATCTTCATCATGGAATATGTAACTTTGATGAACCTGGTATCTTTGTTACTTTTGAAGAATCACCTTTAGATATTATTCGAAATGCTGCAAGTTTTGGTTGGGATTTACAAGGGTTAATTGATCAAAATAAACTTTTTATTTTAGATGCTTCTCCAGACCCTGATGGTCAAGATGTTGCTGGGAGTTTTGACTTATCAGGATTGATTGAGAGGATTAGTTATGCCATTAGGAAGTTCAAAGCTAAAAGAGTTGCTATAGATTCTATGACAGCTGTTTTTCAACAATATGATGCTATTTATGTTGTTAGAAGAGAGATATTCAGATTAATAGCAAGACTTAAAGAAATAGGCGTGACTACTGTTATGACAACTGAAAGAATAGATGAGTATGGTCCAATTGCGAGATATGGAGTTGAAGAATTTGTTTCTGACAACGTTGTTATTTTGAGAAATGTTTTAGAGGCAGAAAAGAGAAGAAGAACCGTTGAAATTTTAAAACTAAGAGGAACTACGCATATGAAGGGTGAATTTCCATTTACTATGGGCGCCCAGGGAATAGTTGCATTCCCCTTGGGGGCAATGAGGCTGACTCAAAGATCATCAAATATTCGAATAAGCTCAGGGGTTCCAGATTTGGATGAAATGTGTGGGGGTGGATATTTTCAAGATTCAATCATTCTTGCAACTGGTGCAACTGGGACTGGAAAAACAATGTTGGTTTCTAAGTTTGTTGAGGATGCCTATTTGCATAAAGAGAGAACAATACTTTTTGCTTATGAGGAATCAAGAGCTCAGCTTCTTCGTAATGCAACTAGTTGGGGGATTGATTTTGAAAAAATGGAGGAAGAAGGGTTATTGAAGATTATTTGTGCTTATCCTGAATCAACTGGGTTAGAGGATCATCTGCAAATTATTAAATCCGAGATTGGTGAATATAAACCTTCAAGAATGGCAATTGATTCCTTATCTGCATTAGCTAGAGGCGTAAGCTTGAATGCTTTTAGGCAGTTTGTTATTGGAGTGACTGGTTACGCCAAACAGGAAGAGATAGCAGGATTCTTTACTAATACTGCAGAAGAATTTATGGGAAGTCACTCAATTACTGATTCTCATATATCAACAATAACTGATACTATTTTGCTTTTGCAATATGTAGAAATAAGAGGCGAAATGGCAAGGGCAATAAATGTTTTTAAAATGCGCGGTTCATGGCATGACAAAAGGATACGCGAATATATAATTACTAATGATGGTCCTGAGATTAAAGATTCATTTTCTAATTTTGAGCAGATATTTAGTGGAGCGCCTCATCGCATTAATCCTGAAGAACAGATGCCTGGGGTATTTAAAAGCATAAAGAAAAATGAATAGGTTTTGATCTGATTAAGCTTGATCATTTTCAATTTCCCAATTCTTTCTTGCAGATTTTAGGAGTAATTGATCAGCATCTGAATCTTCAAGAGGAAGTTCGAACCAAAAAGTCGTTCCTGTATTTGGCTCACTGGCCATTCTTATTTCACTGCCATGCTTATTAACAATACCTTTAACAATAGATAGACCCAATCCAGTACCCACCTCAGTGTGAACTGAATCTTCTACTCGATAAAAACGCTCAAATATTCTTTGCTGATCTATTTCGGATATGCCACATCCTGTATCAGAAACCTCCAATCTTAACTTAGGCATAGGAGATAAAATTTCACAATGAGGAGCTTTATTGTTTATTTCAAGTGGAGAAGCAACACATATGTCTGGCCATGTGTAGGCCTTTAAATTTATTATCCCACCTTCTTGACTGAATTTAAGTGCATTGCCAACAAGATTATCTAATACTTGCAGTATCATATCCCAATTACCTAAGACAAATGGTAAATTATTTTCTAGATTAATTGTTAATTTAACATTTTTATCTTCTGCATTGAGCTTATAGTTTCTAAGAGTTTGTTCAATAGCTTCTTTTATATTTAGTGATTCTAATTGAATCGTTCTGCCAGACTCTATCTTAGAAAGATCAAGTACATCATTGACCAATCTAGTAAGTCTATCTGTTTCAGAATTCGCAACACCTAAGAATTCTTTCTGTTCATCCTTTGTAAGTTTATCTCCAAGATCATATAAGGTTTCTACATAGCTTTTTATATTAAATAAAGGTGTCCTTAATTCATGTGAAACATTACTTATAAACCGCTTTTGCGCTGCATTTAGTTGAACTTCTCTTGTAAGATCTTGCACTGTAACAGCAATTCCCTTAAGCGTCTCTCCGGTAGTATCTCTTACGGATTTCAGAACAATTCTAAGTGTTCTTGGCGGTTCTTCAAGGTTACAACGTAAATCATCACTATCTCCAAAATTATTTAATAATGAATTTATTGGGGTTTCTAACTTTTTTATAAGTAAATCTGGAAGTTGATTTAGTAACTTTTGACCTTCTAGATTCCTACCTTCCCAACGAAATAGTCTTCTTGCCGTGGGGTTAACTAATACAATTCTTCCTTGCTCGTCTAGTAGAAGTGCGCCATCAGCCATTGTCGCTATTAAAGATTGCTGTTTGACTTGAGCAGCCTTTAGCTCTTCAATATTTGCTGCATCATAATCTTCTAGCTTTGAGGCCATTGCGTTAAATCCATTCAATAGCTCTCCAAGTTCTCCGCTCATAGGTAGATCAACTCTAGATTTAAAGTTTCCTTTAGCGATTTCTCTTACACCATTTACTAGTTCTCTTATTGGCCGTGTGATAGTGAGAGCATTAAATACTGCGCCAATTATTACTAAAACCCAAATAGAAATAAAAACAGCAACGGTTATTTCTCTTGTTAATGCAGCTGTGGCAAGGGCTTTTTTATTTGGTGTTACACCCAAAGCTAAGGTGCCAAGATATTCACCCTTCCAGAGCATGGGAACAAAAACATCGGTTACCTGTCCTTGAGGGGTCGAATGCTGCCTAACCAAAGGAAATTGAGGTTGTTTTTTTAACTCACTAGGCAATTGAAGTTTTCTTTTTAATTGAAAATCGCTTGTGCCTTCAGTGTCAGAAGCTGTTGCACTTACTGGGATGCCCAATTTCACAAACCCATCAGGGTCTGTGAAAAAAATGTATCTTAAATTGCGACTTGAACGCCAGAATTTTTCTGCAACATTAAAAAGTTCTCTATTTTGATTTTTAGCAACTAATTCAGTTACATTTCCTGACAATAATAAACCTAAATCTCGTGCATATCTTGTGTCATTCATTCCAGCATCTTTTTGAATACTACTTAATGCGAAGAATGTAATAAGTGTCATGATGAAACTTACTACTAGAGTTCCAATAGCTAATAATTTTGATCTTAAGTTGAATCGTGACCACCAGAAAAATATTTTTTTCTGAATACTTAAATTATCCATAACAACATCTTCATTTTTTAATGAGAATTCATTATTTGAATTTAAATTTGAGTTATTCATTAATAATATATTTAAATTGATCTATTCCTTACTTGATAGCCAATATCCCTACGAAAATGCATACCTTTAAAGTTGATTTTCCTTAAGCTTTCGTAGGCTAGATCAAAGGCTTTATCGAAGTTTTCGCCTTGAGAAACTACTGAAAGAACTCTTCCTCCTGATGTGACTATATTCTCATATTCGTCTAAAGTTGTTCCAGCATGAAAGACTTGGAGTGAAGAATTAGAATCTACACTTATTTTTATTTGATCGCCTTTTCGAGGAGCTTCAGGATACCCCTCAGATGCTGCGACAACACATGCACTGCATAAATTGTTAAAAGTAAGTTTTGGTGCCTTTTCTAAATCTCCTTGAGCACATGCAAAAAGTACGGATGCAAGTTCTGAGCCTATTAATGGCATTAAGGCCTGACATTCTGGGTCGCCAAAACGGCAATTGAACTCAATAACTTTTGGCCCTGATGATGTGAGCATTAGGCCTGCATAAATAACGCCAATATATTTTATTTTCTTTTTTCTTAAACCTTTTAAAGTTGGAAGAAGGATAATTTTAGTTAGGTTTTGAAGCTCTTTTTGATCAATTAAAGGCGCAGGTGCGTAAGCTCCCATACCACCAGTGTTTGGACCATTGTCACCTTCAAGCAATCTTTTATGGTCTTGTGCTGGAGGAAGAACAATTAATCTTTCTCCGTCACAAAGAGCAAAAATAGAAACCTCTGGACCTTCAATTATCTCTTCAAGTATAACTCTGTTACCTGCGGAGCCAAATTTCCCTGAGAAAGCTTCTTTAATTGCCTCTTTCGTTTGATCAATAGTTTTACAAACAGTTACCCCTTTGCCTGCGGCAAGGCCGTCTGCTTTGATTACAAGTGGTTTATTAAGCCTTTCTAGAACTTCTAAGGCCTCTTTCTCTGAGCTTGTCGTCCAGTATTCAGCTGTGGGGATATTGTTTTCAACCATGAGACTTTTTGCCCAATCCTTACTTGCCTCTAATTGAGCTCCTTCTTGACATGGACCAAAAACTGTTAGTCCTTCTTCTCGCATCCTATTTGCTAAGCCATTCGCTAATGGATCTTCAGGGCCAATAATTACTAAATCAATTTGAAGTCGTTTACAGTCGATAAAAATTTCTTCTTCATTTTTAGGTTCAATGCAAATACATTTTTCATAGGTTGATGTTCCTCCGTTGCCTGGCCATACAAATATTTGCTCAATAAATTGATTCTTTGATAGAGCCCAAGCAATAGAGTTTTCCCTGCCACCACTGCCAACTATTAATACTCTTTTAGGCTCATTTTTTACTACAGTTTTTTGATTCGTTGTCATTGTTTTTCTAATGCTTGTCTAAGAAAATAGTTAGAGAGGATCTTTTAATAGCTTTTATTTGTTTGTTAATTAATTGTTTTAGAAAATAGTCGAGCAGCTTCTTGAATTTCCTTTTTAAAATAAATTTGTTTTGATAGAGGTGATTTTTTTTGCATTGTCTATTTATACTAATTTGATATGAGGGGTATTAATGAATCATATCCAAGGATCGTTAATTTATGAAGGTAAGGCTAAACGAGTTTTTGCCTGCAAAAGTCCTGATAAGGTTTTGATTGAGTTCAAAAATGATGCTACAGCTTTTAATGCAAAAAAACGTTCAGAGATTAAAGGAAAGGGTCGCCTGAATTGCAAAATATCAGCGGCACTTTTTGAATTGCTTGAATCAAATGGAATTCCAACTCATTTTTTAGAACTTCATTCAGAAACATTTATGATTGCGGATAAAATTAATGTAATACCTATAGAAGTTGTTATTCGCAATTTGGCAACAGGGTCATTGTGCAGAGAGACTCCAATTCCTCAAGGAACAATATTAAACCCGCCACTGCTTGATATTTATTACAAAGACGATAATTTAGGTGACCCTATCCTTACAGAAGAAAGATTAAAGTTACTTGATTTAATAAGTATGATTGAGATGGAAAAGATAAAGAATATCACTAGAAGTGTAAATAAAATTTTAAAAGAATATTTTGATTCACTCGATTTGTTATTAGTTGATTTTAAATTAGAATTTGGAACTAATTCGTTAGGGAAACTTGTGGTAGCTGATGAAATAAGTCCAGATAATTGCAGATTTTGGGACAAGAAAAATTCAGACCCTAAGGGTCGCATCCTTGACAAAGATCGCTTTCGGCAAGATCTTGGAGGTGTGATTGATGCTTATGAGGAGATTTTGAATCGTATAGAAAAAACATCCTCTAAGACTACTTAAGTAAATTATTCTCAGCTAGGAATTTCGACATTTAACTGAACGACTTTGAAATCTATGTTTAAAAGACACTCCAGATCTAATATGAAATTAAGAAGCAAAAGCGCATATGCCATAGCCATGGCAATTCCTTTTATCAGTTTTTGCGGAGATTCGAAAGCCAATACTCAAAACTTAGGAGAAAATCAATTATTTTTTAGATATAAAGAAACGGAAAGTTTGCAATTCGCTAATGAAATAAAAAATAAAAATTTTAATTTTTCTAATTTCTTAATAGCTGAGGATACTACTCAAATAAAGGAAAATAAAGACAATAAAGAAAAAAGAGTATTGATTTCAGAGATAATTATTCAGGGACTCGAAGATCATCCTGAAAAAGAACGCCTTGAAGTAGTTACT
Organism: Prochlorococcus sp. AG-402-P18; assembly: GCA_003216275.1. Classification (GTDB taxonomy): domain Bacteria; phylum Cyanobacteriota; class Cyanobacteriia; order PCC-6307; family Cyanobiaceae; genus Prochlorococcus_B. Next base: position 41,330 of record QCJC01000010.1, read on the forward strand.
TATGATGCGATGCTAATTAGACCAGGTAGTAAAGTAACAAGCGATGAAGTTAAGAAGGATTTAGATAGAATTTACTCAACTGGGTGGTTTTCTGGTGCAAGAGTTGAATCATTGGATAGTGCATTAGGAATTCAACTTATAATTAAAGTTAAGCCAAATCCTATATTCAATAAGATAAATATATTGCCAGTAGAAAAAAAATTATCTGATGCGAAATTAAATGAGATTTTTAATAATGATTACGGTAAAACTTTAAATCTAAATACACTTCAGGTAAGGATAAAAGAAATTAAGGAATGGTATAATTCTAATGGCTATTCAATTGCTAGGGTTTTTGGACCAAGCCGTGTAACAAATGATGGATTAGTTCAACTTAATATCCAAGAGGGTTATGTAGCTGGTATTGAGATTAATTTTATTGACGAAGAAGGTAATACTGAAAATGAAAAAGGACAATTGATAAAAGGCAAAACAAAAAAATGGGTAATTGAAAGAGAATTAATTACAAAAGTTGGAGATATTTTTAATAGATCTAATTTAGAGTCAGATATAAAAAGATTATACGCAACCTCTCTTTTTAATGATGTAAAAGTTACTCTTAAACCAGTTACCTCTGATCCAGGAAAGATAATAATCTTATTAGGAATAACAGAGCAAAGAACTGGCTCCTTAACAGGAGGTCTGGGCTATAGTGGAGGACAAGGAGTGTTTGGCCAGATTGGATTGCAGGAGTCTAATCTGGTTGGAAGATCATGGTCATCTAATATGAATTTGACTTATGGTGAATATGGAGCTCTTTTGAATCTTTCTTTATATGATCCTTGGATAAAAAATGATAAATATAGAACATCTTTTAGAACTTCATTATATTTAAGTAGAGAAGTTCCTCAAGAATTCCGAAGTCAAGATGGCGGTAGTATTCGGGGAGTTACAGATAGATATGAAGCCGCTAATTCATTAACAAGTTACGATATTAATCAATCTCAAAACTTAGATATAAATAATAATAATACTTTAGTTGAGACGGGACCATTTACTAATCTTTATTCAGCCCAGTCATCGGCACCTCAGTTTAGCTGGTTTGACTATGAAGGTGACTCTATCGTCTTAGAGCGGACTGGAGGTGGTTTTTCTTTCGCAAGACCTTTGAATGGAGCTAAGCCCTTAAAAAAGGTTCCTTGGAGTGTACTTTTAGGAGCGAATTTTCAGAAAGTTAAGCCAATAGACTACGCAGGAGATAAAAGACCTTATGGCGTAGCATCTACAAATTTTAAAAAAGGTAAAGTTCCTGAGAATGAAGTTATTTGTGTTGCATTTAATTGCTCCACAGAAAATACACTGATTAGTTTCAAAAGTGCAATTACTTATAATAATTTAGATAATTCACGGAACCCAACTTCTGGAGACTATTTAAATATTGGGTCGGAACAATTTATTAGTTTAGGAGAAAACTCACCAACTTTTAATAGATCCAGGATTAGTTATTCACGTTTTTACCCTGTTAATTTGTTAAAGTTTCATAAAGGTTGTCGCCCAAAGTCTGGCGAAAAATTGGATTGCTCACAATCAATAGGTTTCCAAGCAAAGGTGGGAACAATTGTTGGTGAATTGCCTCCCTATGAAGCTTTTTGTCTAGGTGGAACAAGCTCTGTAAGAGGTTGGAACTCTTGTGACCTAGGCGTCGCTAGAAATTATGGAGAAGCAACAGCAGAATACAGATTTCCTATTTGGAGATTAGTTTCTGGAGCGCTATTTTTTGATGCTGCATCTGATTTTGGTTCTCAATCTAATGTCCCAGGGAAGCCTGGAAAAATTCTTGAGAAACCAGGATCTGGTTTTTCTGTTGGGCCTGGCGCTGTCATTAATACACCTGTCGGCCCAATTCGTATAGAGGCTGCTAGTCAGGACTTCAGTGGTAACTGGCGATATAACATTGGTATTGGTTGGAAGTTCTAGTGTTTTCTTTCCCCGACGATTATGAACAAGGGTGGACTTTAAGAAATGAAATTAAGAAAAATGGTATTGGTTTGCATACAGGACTTCAATGTCAAGTAATAATTAAACCAACTGAATTACCTGGCTTTAATTTCTCTTTTTCAGGAGAAACTAATAAGATATTTTCTATTGACATTTCGCAAGTAAGGAACACTCCTTTATGTACAACAATTGATCTTAATGGTAAAGAAATAAATACTGTTGAACACTTGCTTGCTGCGTTAATTGGTTCAGGTTTAACACATGCACACATTGAAATTACTGGTAGTGAAATCCCTTTACTTGATGGATCTGCTATTGGTTGGGTAGAGGAAATAGAAAAGGTGGGAATGGTTAATTCAACCACTTCCCCCAAACCAAGACCAGAATTAACATCACCAATTTTTGTAAAAAAAGGGGAGAGTGTGATCTTTGCATTACCATCTAAAGATTTGAAATTAATAGGGTTGATTGATTTCCCATATAAGGCAATTGGACAGCAAATGTTTTCCATTGAGCTTTCTCCAAATAATTTTGTTAAAGAAATTGCACCTGCTCGAACTTTTGGCTTTCTTGATCAGTTAGAAGAATTAAAGAAAGCTGGACTAATTAAAGGGGGTGCACTTGAAAATGCTTTGGTTTGCGATGGAGATTCTTGGTTGAATCCACCCTTGAGATTTTCAAACGAACCAGTGCGTCATAAATTGCTTGACTTAATTGGTGATTTAGCTTTTGTTGGATTACCAAGAGCGCAAATTTTTGTCTATAAGGGTTCTCATGCTCTTCATACTGAATTTGCTGCTTCTCTTGAAAAGGTATTAACTTAATTACATCTGAACTTTGACTGACATTTCTCCTAGCCAACCTATCGTTTTAAATAGCGAGCAAATCATGGGGCTTTTGCCGCATAGATATCCTTTTGCGCTTGTTGACCGAGTGATAGAACATGAGCCAGGGAAGAAGGCGGTGGCAATAAAAAATGTCACACTTAATGAACCTCAGTTTCAAGGCCATTTCCCCGAAAGACCCATAATGCCAGGTGTTTTAATAGTAGAAGCAATGGCTCAGGTAGGTGGTTTGATTGTTTCTCAAATGCCGGATCTTCCAAAAGGATTATTTGTGTTTGCGGGTATTGATTCAGTTCGTTTTAGGCGACCGGTAGTCCCTGGAGATCAATTAAAAATATCTTGTGAGTTAATTAGTATCAAAAGAAAGAGATTTGGAAAAATAAGGGGTGAAGCAAAAGTAGATGATCAATTGGTTTGTTCTGGAGATTTGATGTTCTCTCTAGTGGATTAAAGTGATGAGTGAACGTGAATCTTCTGAGAACTTATTTGGAGATAACAAAGTTAATATTCATAATTTTGCAGATGTATCTCCAAAGGCTGAACTTGGGGCAGGTGTATATGTCGGGTCAGGAGCTGTAATCGGACCAGATGTGATTGTTGGCCCAAATACTTGGATAGGACCAAATGTAATTATTGAAGGGAAAGTAAAAATAGGATCAAATAATAAGATCTTTCCAGGCGCGTGTATCGGGTTAGAACCTCAAGATTTAAAATATAAAGGAGATTTTACTGATGTCTTAATTGGCGATAATAATACTTTTAGAGAATGCGTAACTATTAATAGAGCTACATTTGAAGGAGAAAAAACTATAGTTGGTAATGATAACTTGTTAATGGCATATTCACATTTAGGACATAATTGTGAAATAGGGAATAAAGTAGTAATAGCTAATAGTGTGCAGATTGCTGGTCATGTCATTGTTGAAGATAGAGCTGTTATTGGAGGTTGCTTAGGAATACATCAATTTGTTCATATTGGCTATTTGGCTATGATTGGCGGTATGACAAGAGTTGATAGAGATGTTCCTCCATATTGCTTAGCTGAGGGGCACCCTGGAAGAATGCGTGGACTAAATAAAGTTGGTATTAAAAGAAAAAATATAGATAAGGATAATAAAGAAGAATATTTACAATTGAAAAGAATTTGGAACTTATTATTCAAATCTGAATATGTAATTTCTGATAGTTTGAGAATTGCAAGGAAAGAGAACTTATTGAAATCTTCTGCAAGATTATGTGGATTTATAGAACTCTCTATCGGTAAAGGGAGAAGAGGTTTAATTCCTTCTTTAATGTCAACTAATAAGTAATGAAAATATTAATAAGTACTGGCGAAGTCTCTGGAGATTTGCAAGGAAGCTTATTAATAAAGGCTTTAAAGGCTAACGCAGAAAAAAGAAAAATTGAATTAGAGATAATTGCCTTAGGTGGTGAAAGAATGAAGGAGGCTGGGGCAAAATTAATATCTAATACTTCTTCTATAGGTGCGATTGGCTTTTTAGAAGCACTTCCATATGTTTTGCCAACTTTGAAGGCACAATCAACGATTGATAATTACTTGAGTTCTTCTCCTCCTGATGCACTTGTTTTAATTGACTATATGGGGCCAAATATTCGGCTAGGTTTAAAAGTAAAGAAAACTTTTCCTAATATTCCAATAATTTATTATATAGCGCCGCAGGAATGGGCCTGGAGATTAGGTGATTCGGGCACAACTGATTTAATTAGTTTTACTGATAAGATTTTAGCTATCTTTGAAGAAGAAGCTAAGTTTTATTCAAATAAGGGAGGGGATGTAGAATTTGTTGGTCATCCAATGTTGGATTCCTATAGAAATATTCCTAGTAGAGAAGAATCATTGAATCAACTAGGTTTAACTTCTGATAAGAAACTTTTACTTATAATCCCTGCTTCTCGAAAACAAGAGTTAAAATATATTTTACCAACATTACTTCAAGCGGCTAAGCTTTTGCAGGAAAAAGATCCATCTATCACTGTATTTATACCATCTGGATTAGAAGAATTTAATATGATATTGAATTCTTCATTAAAAGAATATTGCTTAGATGGAAGAGTTATTGATTCATATGAAGTTGATAAAATAAAGCCATTTTTATTTTCTGCTGCCCATCTAGCTTTGTCAAAGTCTGGAACGATTAATATGGAGTTGGCTTTAAATTCAGTTCCTCAAATTGTAGGATATAAAGTTAGTAGAATCACTGCTTTTTTCGCAAGGCATTTATTACGCTTTAATGTTAAATATATTTCGCCAGTAAATCTTCTATTAAATAAAATGTTAATACCCGAGTTTATTCAAGATGATTTTCAAAGTGAGAAAATTTATAAATCTGCTTTAAAAATTATAGAAGATGTCTCTACCAGGAAAGATATATTAGTTGGTTATAAAGAATTGAAAGATAAACTAGGAAAGCCAGGAGTTACAGATCGTGCATCAAAGTATATTTTGGATTTATTAGTTCAATGATTCATATGATTAAATTCCTCAGAAGATTAATAGTAACCTGCATTTTATTAATCCTATTAATTATTTCTCCATTACAAGCTTTTGCTGAGTCACAAGAGGCAATTTTTGCAGGCGGATGCTTTTGGTGCCTAGAGCATGATTTAGAGAAAATTGATGGTGTGATATCTGTCGTGAGTGGATACTCAGGCGGGAATCTGACTAATCCAACATATGAGAACCATAATGGTCATCAAGAGGTTGTGAAAGTTAGTTTTAATTCTGATATTATTAGCTATAAAGAGTTACTTGATAACTATTGGATTAATATAGATCCTTTTGATAGTCAAGGACAATTTTGTGATAGAGGTAGTTCTTATAAGCCTGTTATTTTTACATCCAATGAAGAACAACAACTTGCAGCTAAGGAGAGTCAAGAAAATATCTCAATTGCCTTGAAGACACCTTTGGAACGCTTAAAGGTTGATATTCTTGATTCAAAACCTTTTTGGATTGCTGAGAAATATCATCAAGATTTTGCAGATAAGAATCCATTAAAATATAAGTTTTATAGAACCAGTTGTGGTAGAGATAATAGGCTAAAAAAGGTTTGGGGAGACTATAAGAATTAGAATCTATTTAATCTAAATATAAAGAACTATTTATATTTGTTATTTTTAAATCTCTATTTTATTTTAGAATATATTAATTGGATATGAAATTAAATTCTCTTATCCAATTAACTAATGTTCTAACTCCATATCCAGTAGCTCCCTTGGGAGTTAGATCTCTATCTTTTTCTGTCCAGCATGTACCTGCAATATCAATGTGTGCCCATGGAATGCTTGATTTTACAAATTCTTTCAGAAATAATGCAGCAGTAATTGATCCTCCTGGCCTAGGGCCTGTGTTTTGCAAATCAGCAATGGATGATTTAATACCAGCTTTGTATGAATCTTGCATAGGCATTCTCCAAATACCTTCTCCAGCTTTATTTGCAGCACTAATTAATTGTTCTGAGAGCTGATCATTGTCAGTCCATAATCCAGCAATTTCATCTCCTAATGCAATGACACAGGCTCCTGTAAGAGTCGCAAGATCTACTATTGCGTCTGGTTGAAGTTTGCATGCATAAACCAAAGCATCCGCTAATGTCAATCTACCCTCTGCATCAGTATTGTTTACTTCGATAGTTTTCCCATTTGAAGCTTTGACTATATCTCCAGGATGTAATGCAGAACCATTAATCATATTTTCGCAAGCCGCAACTATAAAATGAACCTCTGTGTTGATAGGCTTGAGCTCTGCTATAGCTCTTGCTGCTCCAAGAACAGAGGCACTTCCACCCATGTCGTATTTCATTTTTTCAATTTGAGATGCACCTACTTTTAAGTTGTATCCACCCGAGTCAAAAGTTAACCCTTTTCCAATTAGTACAATTTTATTTTTAGTAATTTTTGGAGAATATTTTAAATGTATAAAACTAGGCTTTAGATCTGAGCCTTTTGCAACTGCTAGATAAGCTCCCATTCCTTCTTTTTCGCATTCTTTTTGATCGAGAATTTTTAAATCTAAACCAAATTCAATTGCCAACTTTTCAGCTTCCTTTGCTAGTTGTGATGGCGTGAGGAAATTGGGAGGGGCTGCAACAAGCTCTCTGGCAAGCTTCACTCCTTCGCATATTGGATTTATTTCAGCAATTGCAATTCCTGCTAATTTGACATCCAAACCAATTAATTCAACTTCCTTTATTTGAATTGATTCCTTAGGGTCTGATTTGAATCTAATGTCTTTGAAAGATGTCAATCTAACGGCTTCGCCAACTGCGAATGCAGCCGAAGATTGATCAAATGCATCCCAAGGGAAAAATATTCCCAACTTTGCTTCATAACCAGGAGAAACTTGACGGGTTCCGATTGAGGCGGCTTTGCGTAGATCATCAATTAATAGATTTTCGGCTTTGCCTAAGCCTACAAATACTATTTTTTTTATAGTGCCTTCTATAAATTCAATTGATAGTTTTTGATTTTTTTTGCCTTCGAACTTCGCATCATTAAATTTTTGGCTTAAATAAGTATCTTTTATTAGCGTATTAAATAAATGCAATTGATTTTCGATTGTTCCTTCCAAAACCCCAGCAATAAGTAATGATCCTGACCATTCGTTAATTTCTTTAGAGATTGCTGAGATTTGCATTTAATTTTTTTACTTACTTAAATGATAACAACTTTTTTTAATTGATCTGAGATGTAAATGGTGTTGCCCATATTCCCCTTGTCTCTTTGTTAAAAGGTGGAAGCCAAGTTTTTATAAGGGCTTGTTCTAACTCCCTTCTTTCCTTTGTGTTGATCGGAACATCAAGCCAAAAACGAATGTTTAACTTGGTTGATAAATTTGCTTTCTGTAGAGTTTCTGAATAATTTGAAAGATAATTTTTGCAGTCATGTTCCCCTCTCCACCTTTTTTCTGCGGAGATTGTTTCTCCAATATATAAAATAATATTTTCTTCAGAATTAATTATTTTATCCATTACAAAATAAACAGCCGGACCTTCATGCACTTTATTAGGCCATCTCCAAAAACTTAAAGGTAGAGGAGTTAGTTGCATCGGATTAAAAGTTTCGTTTAAATCTTTTGAAACAGATTCAAATAATGAAGCTTGATTTATATTTATGTAGCCATATTCAAAAATAGGTGATTGATGAGTAATGATTTTTCTTTGCCACTCCTCAATAATTTTCTTGTCAATATATGTATCTTGAAAAGGAAATTTTCCTGAGTAACTCATATCATTATTATTAAATAAATTATATTGCCGTTCGAATTTTATCATTTTAGAAAGTTCAAAATTTAAATTAAAAGATAATTTTCGATTAGTCTTTCATTCTAATAATACCATGGTTTGATATTATTTTTCTTGATGATTATTTTAGTTTAGCTTGTCAATATGAAATGAAAAAGCATTTTCCTTACATTAGTAAGTTTTTATTTGACTTGAGTTAGATTATGGTTGTTTCTTAGTGGTGAGGCTATTTACACTCCTAAAGCAATGTTTTTGGGTAGAATTGGTCTAAAATGAATTAGATATAGTGTTACAGTCACTATTGGTCTTTGATTCAAAAACAAGCAATTGATCTATCAACTGGAGTTTAAGATATGAGTTTTTTTGAATCTGAAATCGTTCAGGAAGAGGCAAAAAAACTTTTCACTGATTATCAGAATCTGATGCAATTAGGTTCTGATTATGGGAAATTTGATAGAGAAGGAAAAGTGATGTTTATTGATACTATGGAAAACTTAATGGAGAGGTATAAAGTCTTCATGAAAAGATTTGAGCTTTCAGAAGATTTTCAAGCAAAGATGACAGTAGAACAGCTGAAGACTCAGTTGGGGCAATTTGGCATCACACCTGATCAAATGTTTGATCAAATGAATAGAACTTTGGAAAGGATGAAATCAGAATTGGACAAATGATCCTTAACCTATTCAATAATTAAATTATGTTAGATAAATTTAATGAACTGCCTGAATGGATCTCTAGAGGTTTAGATGATCTTTTTCCTTGCAATAATTCAGGGGATGCAGATCAAAGTTTTATCAAAAGATTAGAACTTTCATCTACAGAAAAAACTCCTTTGCGAGTAAAGCTTGGTATCGATCCTACAGGTACTGATATTCATATTGGGCATAGCATCCTTTTTAGAAAATTAAGAGCGTTTCAAGATGCGGGACATACGGCAGTTCTTATAATTGGAGACTTCACTGCAAGGATTGGGGATCCTACTGGCAAGAATAAAACTAGAATACAGCTTGCGAAAGAGGAAGTTGAATCTAATGCATTGAATTATCTTGAGCAACTAGGCCTTGGTAAAGAACCTAAAGAATCCTTACTCGATTTCTCAACGTCTGGCCGCTTAGAAATCAGAAGAAATAGTGAGTGGCTTGAAAACCTTAATTTGTCTAAAGTTATAGAACTTTTGTCTAATTCAACAGTTGGTCAAATGCTAGCAAAAGAAGATTTTAGTAATCGATATAATTCTGGAACTCCTATCTCTTTGCATGAATTTCTTTATCCTCTTCTGCAGGGATATGATTCAGTCGCAATAAATTCAGATGTAGAATTAGGTGGAACAGATCAGAAATTCAATATAGCAATGGGAAGAGATTTGCAGAGAGCTTTTGGACAAAAACCTCAATTTGGAATGTTATTACCTATTTTAGTAGGCTTAGATGGAACTCAGAAAATGAGTAAAAGTCTAGATAATTTTGTAGGAATAAATGAAGATTCACTGTCGATGTATTCAAAATTAGAAAAGGTTCCAGATGATTTAGTTTATAGCTATTTAAACTTACTTACTAATGAAAATTTAAAAGAGTTAAGTTCAAATCCAAGAGAACTTCAGAAGTTCATGGCTTTAAAAATAACATCTAACTTTAAAGGATTTGAAGCAGCAAAAAAAGCTCAATCTAACTCTGAAAAATTAGTTTTAGGGACTCAAGATTCTCTTGAAGAAATACCAGAAATCTCAGTCTCTGAAATAAATTTTCCAGCTAAAGCATTTTATTTATTTAGTAAGATTAAATTGTTTTCAAGTAGCAGTGAAGCAAGAAGACAAATTCTTGGAGGTGGAGTTAGAATTGATGGAAAAAAAATAATTGATCCCAACTTAGAGTTTCAAACTCCTAATGATCTCACAGGAAAAATATTGCAAGTAGGAAAGAAAAAATTTCTTCGTGTGTCAAACTGATACTATTTTATGAAAAATACCAATAACCCAAGTGAAAAAATAATTGTCGCTTTAGATGGTATGGATAAAACAAATGTCTTTTATCTACTTAAAAAAATACCTAAAGTTATCTGGGTTAAGGTCGGATTAGAATTATTTGTTAGTGAAGGACCAGATATATTATCGATTTTAAAAGATAAGGGGAAGAAAATCTTTTTAGATCTTAAATTTCATGATATTCCTACAACAGTAGCTAAAGCATGTTTTTCAGCATCACAAACTGGTGCTGAATATATTTCTTTGCATACTTGCTCAGGCATGAAGGCTCTAAAGATGGCTAACGAGGCTGCATATGAAGGAGCGGCCAAAGTCAATTTAATGCCGCCAAAACTCCTGGGAATAACAATTTTAACTAGTTGGAATCAAGACAGTTTTGCTGAAGATCTATTAATTGATCAGTCAATAGATCAACGAGTTAAGCATCTAGCTGAAATTGCATCTAATTCTGGATTAGCTGGATGTGTTTGTAGTCCTAGAGAAGTTCAATTTCTTCGTGAAATTTATCCTGAAACTTTTGAATTGGTCACACCTGGAATCCGATCATTAGGAGCTGAGATTAATGATCAATCTAGAGTTTTGGATGCATCTGAAGCTCTAAAGATGGGAGCTTCAAAATTGGTTATAGGTAGAGCAATTACCCAATCAAATGATCCAGCTTATATGTTCAATAGTTTTTGCGAAAAAGCTTCTGATTGACTTTTACTTTTTACCGATTTTTGGCTCTTTACCTTTAACTAATCTAATTATATTTTCTCTATGCCTCCAAATTACTAAAGTCATAGCTAATAGTGAAATTAATAAAAAGGGTAGAGAAAAAATTGAATTATAAAAGCTTATAAACATTATTATAGGTAGTACTAATGCTGCACTAACACTGGCTAGTGAAACTATCCTAAATAATGTAATCATTAAGAGAAAGACACCTAAAGTTGCAAGACCAACTTGCCAAGAAAGTCCAAGAAAGACTCCTAAACCTGTCGCTACAGCTTTACCACCTCTCCAATTCAGCCAAATGGGCCAAATGTGGCCAATTAATGTCGTTAGACCTATAGCTACTTGCCATGAATCATTTAAGAGGAAATATTTTGCTAATAAAATAGATAGAACTCCTTTCATAACATCTATTAGAAAGACAGTAATTGCTGCCCTTTTCCCAATATGTCTTAATACATTTGTAGCTCCTGTAGACCCAGAACCTAATGTACGAATATCAACTCCTTTAGTAATTTTTCCAGCTAAATAACCACTTGGAAATGATCCAAAAAAATATCCTAAACATAGAATTAATAATTTCAAAATCAGTTCAATAGCAAATTTTATATTAATTCATCCTCTTCAAAAATCTCGTTGGAATTTCCTGCAAAAGCTAGCCAAATGGGGAACTGAAGAATTGGAATTTCTACATTTATCTCTGCTGCATCAATAATTATCAAAGGTAACTCGCCTCTATCTTCAAGTCGATCAGCTCTTTCAATTAGTCCATCCGATCTCTCGAAAAGTACGATTCCGCTGTTAGGACCAAAATCTTCACGGTTAAGTCCTAATGCATCTTGGAGGCATCTCCTCCATTCACCAAGACGCTCTGGTTGACTTGCCAAGACCAAAGTCTGAAATTGTTCGCCATATAATTCTCCTAAAATCGCGATAATCCCTGCAGTGACCAAAGCATTTTTTGATCTGCTTCCTCTACTTGGTTGTGCACCTCTTCCACCCATACTGAAGAACCAATCTTCAAGCATCTCAATATCATTTGTTTCAAGACTCCTCCTAAGCTTCCAGGGCTCTGCATAGAAATCGGGTTGTTCTAGAAATTGACTAAAACATGTCCTTATTAAATTTTCATCAGGTTTGAAAGTATCAGAAACAGCAGGGATTATTTCTTCCTCTTTAGAAGGCTCTATTTTTTTATTTTCATCAAGAGGGGAGGGCTTAACTATTACTGGCGGAACAACAAGCTCTAGTTGCTCAGCTGATTGAGCTAAGTCTTGTAATGCACCAGTTAAATATTCCTGAAAGCCTTTGACCTTTCTAGCAATTGCATCAGATTGACCTGAAAATGAGCTCTTAAGTTCAGTTTCAATTTGAACTTTCTTTTTAGAAAGTTCTTCTAATTCTTGTTCTAATTTCTCACGGGAAAGCTGCAGATCTTTAAGAGCTAGGTTAATAAAAGACTGAGACTGATCTTTGGCAATCTTTTGATTGTTTTCAGGAATATTAATGATTTTAGATTTCGATTGTTTATCGAGAGGTTTTTTTGTAGGAGCTATTTTTTGTGAAGCAGTTTCTGCAGAAATTATTTTTTCTGAATTTTGTTTTTCAATAGATAGATTTTCTTCGGATTCCATATTTTAAAAGACTTCAATTAAGTTTTAAATTTTTGATGATTATACTGCTTTCCCTATTTCTAAATCATTCACTCTTAACCTTAACTGTTCTCTTAATGAGTTAACTTCAAAAAGTATAGGCAATAGGTGAGGGCTTGCTTCTTCTCTAAAGTAAAGAAAACCTGGCAATTGAGGAAATATAATTCTCCATGCAATCCAATTCTTAAAAGGAAATCTTCTTAACTCATTACCTAATTGTATGACAATTAGATCATCCTTAGTAAATTTCAATTTTAAGGTGAAAGATTGCAGTAATAGAAAAAAACCAAAACTACTAATTATAACCGTAGGCCAGGGATGGAAAGGTGTTATTAAAAATATTAAGCCTATGAATATTATGAAAATAGGTAAACGATAAGAAGGCGACAAAACCACACTATCTTTATCGAGAGGATTTTCAGAAGTCATTGTTATTAGCCAAAAAGAATTTGGGTGAGTAAAACATCTACTAAAGAAACGGTTATCAGAGTCATTACTACTGCTCCAGTAGTACTTGATCCTACTTCCTTGGGACCGCCCCTTGTGGTTAAACCCCATCCACAAGCAATAATTGCGATCAATAAGCCAAACACCAATGCTTTAACAAGCATAAATGGCAAATCAGATGTGATTAGCCATTCTCTTACTGAATTCCAAAAGATGCTTGGTGGAATTTGATAAAGAATAGTACTACTTATTTGACCGCTATATAAAGCAACAGTAAAAAAGAATAAGCATTGGATAGGTGCCATCAAAACCATTGCACAAATTCTTGGAACAACTAAATATTCCACTGGATCAGTTTGAAGCATTGTAATTGCATCAATTTGCTCTGTAACTTTCATAGTCCCTATTTGAGCGGCATAAGCAGTTGCAACTTTGCCAGTTAGAAGAGTTGCAGTAAGTAAAGGAGCTATCTCTCTTGCCATTCCAATTGCTAAAAGGCCACCAACTTCAGACCCTAAACCTTGTTTACTTAATTCTGCAGCAACTTGAATGTTAAAGACTGTCCCAGCAGCAACACCAGTGATTAAAACTATTAAAAAACTTCCAGGCCCCGCTTCCATTAATTGATCGATCAAATCCGATTTGTTTATATGACCTTTAACCGTTGCAGTAATAGCTTGTCCTCCTATCAAAAGACTTGCACCAAACCTTTTTATCCATCTAGGTGAATTCATAAATCAAACTTTTATTTGTTGAGCTTTATCTTTATCTTTCCAGTCTCTCATGATTGATAGCCCCCAATATACAAGAATGGAGGGTATTAAACCCATGCAAATCCTCACAGTTAGCAATGCCGAGCCAGGCTGAGTAATGTCAAGAATTTCTTGACATGCACCTTCTTTGAATCCAGCAAAAGTCAATAGATATCCAAATAGTCCTACGCTTAAGGCAATTCCTAATTTTTGACATAAAACCATCCAAGCTGTATAAATTCCTGCTGCTTTTTCTGGATCATGATCGATAGCATCTGGCAATAAAGACCAAGGTATTAAATAAGCAGTTGATGCACCAAATCCAACAAAGAATATAGTTATAAACAATACTAACATTTTTATAGAGTCTAAGTTAAAACTATTAAGTGAAAAATTATTTGATAATGAAGGTAATATCATAGCAATTAAACATCCACTGATCCATATAAAGCCTCCTTTCTTTAAGGCTTTAATTCTTCCAAACTTATTAGAATAAAAGCTCCAAACTTGTAATCCTACAAGAGCACTAATTTGAAAAGGAATTATAATCCAAAAAGATATACCTCTTGGTACGTTCATGACTTGCTGTAGATATATTAATGAAACTGTTTGCATTAATTGCAAACCACACCAAAGTAGCAAATACAGATATATGACTTTTATAAATATTTTATTACTTAAAATACGCTTAAATTGATTTTTTATTGGGATTATTTGATTAATTGGTTTTCTCGCAACTTTCGCAAATGGGGCTAGCCCCCAAGTTGAAAGTAAAGTTATTAGTGTAACAATAGTTCCTGATATTCGACCCATTGTTAGATAACCTTCATCTCCTTTTGTTAAATATATTGCGCCTACAATTAATCCAGATAAAGAAGCTATTATTGATCCGGTAAATCTTGCAGCATTAAGTCTAGTTCTTACATTTTCATCTTCACTAAGTTCTGTTGACAATGCACCGTAAGGAAGGTTGACAGATGTATAAGCTGTCATGAACAGAATTGATGTGCAAATGTAGTAAGCAGTTTTTTCTTTGATGGTGTAATCATTGGGGATCCACCACATTGCGGCCAGGAAAATACCTAAAGGTAGTGATGCTCCAACCATCCAAGGTAATCTTGGCCCCCATTTAGATTGTGTATGATCACTCATCCAGCCAATTAAAGGATCATTAATTGCATCCCAGAGTTTTATTATCATCAAAATCGAGCTTGCTATCCAAGGGGGTAAGCCAGCTGCACAAGTAAAGAAAGGGAAAAGATAAAAGCCAAATTGTGCTGAAGCAAGCCCTGTTCCTGAATCCCCCATCCCATAAGACAACATAAGTCTTATGCGGTTTTTTCTGATCAGCCTATTGGAATTCGTCAATCTTTTTCAGAAGAGGGGGCAGAAGGTATTAATGTATGAAGGCTAAATGAGAATAATCCAGTTTTCTGGATATATTATTTTCATAGCGCGGGCGTAGTTTAGTGGTAAAACCTCAGCCTTCCAAGCTGATGATGCGGGTTCGATTCCCGCCGCCCGCTTGACTTTTATTTTCATAGCTTAATTTTTTTCGAATACTCGTTGGCAACCATAAGAACAAGACTGTTACTTTCAATGCGTATATTTGATTGATTATCTAGAGGTTTTTTAGGGAAATTTTTATTTTTTAATACAGACGTATCAATATATTTTTTCCATGGTGAAATTGGCTTTGGTAATTCAAAAATCATTGCTTCTTTGTAAGCATTAAAGCCAAGCCAGATTGCTGAACCTTCATTATTTTTGTTTATGCTATATCCAAGAGTATGAGACCAGTCACTCCAGTCAGGCTTATTAACTTTAATACCATGCCATTGAATCCAAAAAACTGACGTTTTAGCCTCGCTACTATCTTTGTGAGAATCATAGACAGAATCAGGACTAAAAAACTCTGGAAGTTGTTTTCGAAGAGATATGAGCTTGATCACAAATTCTTTTAAGTCTTTATCACAATTTGTAGGATTCCAGGTCATCCAACCAAGTGGATTGTTTTGACACCATGTGTTGTTGTTACCTCCTTGGCTTCTCCCTACTTCATCTCCCATTAAAAGCATAGGTATTCCAGGAGACAAAAGGAGGGATGAAAGGAGATTCCTTTGTTGTCGTTGCCTTAAATTATTTATTTCTTTATTAGTAGTTGGTCCTTCAATACCATAATTAAAACTATTATTGTGATTTTCTCCATCTCTATTGCTTTCCCCATTCGCAAGATTATGTTTTTTGTTAAAACTTACTAGATCTTTTAATGTGAATCCATCATGAGAAGTTATGAAATTAATACTAAATAAATTCGCCAGATTATTATCATTATAAAGTGATTTATTGCCTACTAATCTATCTTTAAGTGGCCATATTGTACTTTTATCACCTTTCCAAAATCTTCTGATATCATCTCTAAAATGTCCATTCCATGTTCTAAATTTTTTTGCTGGAAAATTTCCTAGTTTATATAAGCCTCCACAGTCCCATGGTTCACTAATTAATTTCACATCACTAAGTTTAGGATCTGCTTCAATTTCTTCAAATAGGGGAGGTTCATCTAATGGAATTAGATTTTCGCCTCTGCTCAAAGCAATACCTAGGTCAAAACGAAATCCATCGACTCCTAGTTCTATTGCCCAACAGACTAAGGATTCTAAAATTAATTTTCTAACAATTGGACGATTAGCAGCAATGGTATTTCCACATCCACTTACGTCTTGATAATTTCCATCCTTATCTTGATGGTAGTAAGTTTTGGAACCAAAATTCTTCCAACTTATAACCGGACCATCTTGACTACCTTCTGTTGTGTGATTGTAAACAACATCGATTAATACCTCTAGCTTATTATCGTGGCAAACTTCTACAAAATTCCTGAATTGTTTTCGTGCTTCTAATGGATTAGATCCATCTACAAAACCCTGATGAGGTGTAAACCAATTAATAGGACTATAACCCCAATAGTTTTCGAGACCTACTGGTGCATCAGAAGCATCAAAAGCAAATACAGGTAGTAGTTCAATACTTGTGACACCAATGCTTTTTAGATAAGGTATCTTTTCAATTAATCCAATAAAAGTCCCTTTTTTAGAATCGCTAATATTTGAATCCGGATCTTTAGTAAATCCACCAACATGTAATTCATAAATAATTGTTTTATTCCATGCATGTTTAGGTCTTGGATGAGATTCAAAATCAAAATTTTGCCTATTAGTTACAACTCCCTTTAAAAATTGGCTATAACCTTTAGTAAGGTTACCCTTTTTATTTCTTATATATTTTGACCAGCCTGTAATAGCTCGAGCGCATGGATCTAAAACAAGATAATCATTTTTATCTTCGTTCTTGTCATTAAAAAATTTATATCCGTATAAAGCACCTTCTGTTATACCCTCCAATTCAACATGCCAATAATCTCCCGATCTGTTTTTTTGATCTAACAATATTGTCTCTATTGGAGCATCATCATTTTCAGTTTTGAATATAAGTAATTCTACATTTTTTACATTGGGCGCTGCTATGGAGAAATTGACACCATTAGGCGTTACTGAGCTTCCTAGGGGCCATGCTGAACCAACTTTTACTTTTCCCAATTGTGTTTGTCCTTCAAATCAGTAATCAAGGAAGTTATACTCCAACTTAGTTGCTTGGCTTGTTTTAACAAGTTATAAAAAACGAAATCCAATTTTAAAAGAAGTGTTTAGTAAGAACTTGAGAATTATTTTAAATGAATAGTATATCCTTTTTAAGTGAGAATCTAATTATTTTTTGATTTTGCTTCTTCGCTGAAGTTGCTAGATATTTGATCCATGTGACAATAATAAAATTTTTCCAAAGTTCTAAAAAATGTTTTTAGAGCAAAAAATTTATAGATTTTAATCGGAACAGAGATGAAAACCGAATGTCTATGGGGTGAGGAAAGTGTGATTTGGCATTTATGGATCGCCTTTTTACTGCGATTATTATTTTGTAATACCAATAAATGTCCTGTTCTGCATACCTTTGTTAACTCAGTTGAAATTTAATTAAATATGTTATTTTTGCTTGAAAAAATAATTAATTTCAAAAGTTAAATCTTTTCTTAGTACTAATTTAGAAAACACATCCTCCAAAAAGCTTGTCAAGACAGGCTTTTCGGAGGATGTGAAAAACTTTTGTTTGATTCAATAGATTAATTAAAAATCTTTGAATGATTTTTGAATCCAAAATAAATGCTCATATTTTTATTAGAAAGCTCACTGCCACTGGCCCTTTGGGTTGCAGGCAAGTGATTTGCTCCATACGATTAGCAAGATTGAGTTTTTTGGAAACTAATTCCTATATTGGTTTTCTTCCTCTTACTCCCTGCTACATACAATCTTTCCAATGAACAAAGCAGATTTAGTCAACCTGGTTGCAGCTCGTACAGAGCTAACTAAAACAGATGTCTCTCTGGTAGTTGATGCCGCCATAGATACAATTATTGATTCAGTAGTGGAGGGTAAGAAAGTCTCCATTCTTGGGTTTGGTTCTTTTGAACCCCGCGATCGTTCTGCTCGTCAGGGATTAAACCCAAAGACTGGAGAAAAGATAGCAATACCTGCTAAGCGTGTACCTGCCTTTACGGCTGGGAAATTATTTAAGGATCGTGTTCAGGGTTGATTTTTTTGAAAAGCTAATTTCCTCATTAATCTTTTCTTCCTTAAAGGGACTCTTTTAAATTATGAGTCCCTTTTTTGTATTGAGTTGTTTTTTCTGATAAGGAAAACTCTTTCTTTGTCTAAACTAAAAAAATTCCTTTAAATACAAAAAATTATTAATTGCTGAGTTTGTATGACGTTGTGAGTATTTATCCATTAAAAAAAAATAAATTCATATATAGTTTGTTTATATATATATTTATACCTTTAACTCCCCTTGCAGCATTTGAAAAAAGAGATTATGTGTTAATTGATAGGCTAGTAAGGAGTTGTTATAAAAATGCTGAATTATGTAATGCAGCATTACTCAAGATAAATAATTATCAAAAAAATGCAGCAATGAATGAAAAGTTTTCTTGTCAAACCAGATTACTTGGTTTAGAAGCAAATTTAATCATGGCTAAGAATTCGAATTTAAAGAAAGAGGATGCCAAAAGTATTATTCAAGCTATGAGGAAATTTTGCTAGAGATCACCGATCAATTGATAATATGATTTTTATTTTTGACAGAGTCAAAAATAAATGTGAAAAACTAGAACAAAGTAGGTTTTATTTGATTTATATAAGTAAGCTTAGAACAATAAAGGTGAAGAATTTCTTCTAACTAAAAAAATGGGATCCAAAGCTTCTAATTCCAAAAAAACTAAGGATAAGGCAATTAAAACCGATAAGGTTCTAGGGAATAAATTTAAGAGATCAGACCCAAAAGACCCAGATATATTAGTTAATCTGCCTGCGGGTTTAAAATATAAAGTTCCCGGTAAACGTCAAAGAGTTATTATAGGTTCAATAGTAATTGGTTTGAATGTTTTATTAGTTATCAGTGTACTTGTTTACTTTTATAGTCCTTCGTTCCAAGACTTTATTTACAATTTTGGACGTGGCTAGTTCTTCCAGGCTCTGGATAATTTAATCAAATAAATGTTATGGTTACTTACTAGGAATAGGAAAATACTACTATTAAGAGAACAAAGTAAAGTTTGACTAAGAATATTTTCTAGAGTTCTTTTATTGAAGCCAGATATTTTAATCTTTTATTAGAGGCGTTTTAAGCAATGGGACAAAAGAAAAGCCAAGAACGAAAAACGATAAAGATTCCACAACAACGAAAGACAACTCTTAAATGGGGAACTAATGGTGAGCTTTCATCCATAGATATGGTTCGTATATTAGATAGTTTGAATGATCAAGATTTAACTGAATGTGAAATACCATAGGAACACAAACATAAAAAATTATAAATCTTTCTTTTATTACCGATTAAAGTTAATATTGTAAATATATATTTTTGATATAATGAAGGTAGCTATTGCATTGATATCCTTAATAGCTCTAATTATCATTCTTGGATATTTATACTTTCTTAATGGCTATAAATCGGCATTTGAAGCTGACCAGCAATGCCATTATGAAATGAGATTAAAATCTGTTGAATTAGATGGATTAGGTTGTGATCATGATCTTGAAACTAATCAATGGCTCCTTTATATGAACTATAACAATGATCAACCTTCTCAAGTAATCAAACGTTATCGCTATTAACTTATAAACTTTTTATTGATTGTTGGAAATATATTTATAGCAGCTACTGATGAGATTATGGCTGTAATTATAAATGTTAAAAATTGTCCTAATGAACCTGGAATATATGTATTTTGAAGGAAATAAAAATCAACTAGCGAACCAATTGTTCCCCAAATAATTATCCAAGCTGATACATATGAAATACCGAATAATGTTTTTTTATTCATGGTTTTTAGAGGATTTGGTAAATTAATAAAATAAATATAGGATAATTATTTACATTCTAGTTGATTCCAAAAATTTTTTGGGTTGCTGGCTCTCCAGCAAATGCTAGTTCAGTGAGAATAAGCATTAAGAAACCAATCATTGCGACTCTTGCGTTAACTAATTCTGCATTTTCATTAAAACCAAAAACTTTTTCTACTTCTTCACCTCTATTGTTTATCCATTTAGGAGATGAATTTAGGCTTGGACTTTGATCAATCGTTTCAAGATCATTTTTAGGTTCAATTTCTTTCGTATTGTCTAATTCTGAATTGACATTTTGATTATTGATCTCTGGATCATTGTCAGACATTTGAAGTTAGAACAAATATACAAATAAATTATAAGCTATTTCTTTAAGTTTTTGTTCCAATGTCTCTTTTTTCGAGGTTTCACCATTCGGATAGACTTTTTTGAAAGTGAGTAAGTTTCAGCTTTATATACAAAAAAACCTAAAATTGATAAAGAAAGAATCAGTGAGAATAATATTATTATAATTTTCATACTTAGATTTTATTTTAAAAATTACTTTAGCAATTTATATGATTAATTTATTAAAAAAAATCCGGTTTTTTATATGGCTAAAAAAAAAGATTTTGTTTCTTATTAAGTTTTGTTTGACTATTAATTTATCGCTTGTTTTCTGTTCACTTCCTTGCTAAAAAAAACGTTGTGTGTTTTTGCATTAGTTTCCTTGTATCTAGTTTTTCTTGGCCTTCGAGAACTAATAAAAGAACTTACTGTTACATTTAAAAGGAAGCTTGGTTGAGAACTATGGTTTTAAATCTTACTTGGCTAGTACCTGGCCTTCCATTAATTGCATCCATTTTTATAGCAGTGCTTTTGCTTAGTTTTAGCAAAACCATGAATAGGCTTACCAAGCCAGTGTCATATTTTATTATTATTAGCCTTATATTTTCTGAAATAATTGATTTTATTTTATTAAAAAATAATATTTCAGGTGATGATTTTCTTTTAGGAAGCAATTTTCAATTAGTAGTAGATAGATCTTCGTTATTTTTTTCAGGACTACTTGGGTTAGTCTTCTTATTGATCATGTTTTATTCAGTTACTAAGTTACAAAGAAGAAATGGTTATGTTAGATACTTCATCTTTCTGGGCTTCTTAAGTGGTTTTGTTTATCTGTTCTCTTTTAGTGGTAATCTATTTCATAATTTTTATGATCCTTTGATATCGTTATTAGATAAAAGAGGGATTTCTTAGTAGAGAAATTATTTAATAAGGCAAATAGTTAGAGCAAAAATAATTTAGTTTGGAATGATTTATGATTTAAGTATCTGTTGTCAGAATATCTGAGTTGTAATAAGCTGAAAATAATTTACAGGATTTAAGGTTTTTACTTTGAGTGTAAATGCACCTTTAGATCTTCCAAGCAACATTGCATTAGTTCATGAATGGTTCACTCCTAGATCTAGTGGTGGTGCTGAGAATGTTGTTAGGACAATTGATGATTTATTAACTGAAAAAGCATCACAGCCTGAACTTTTTTCTTTAGTGAATGAAGAGAATTTACAAAAAAGTAGTTGGTTATTTAATAGAACTGTAAGAACTAGCTTTATTCAAAAATTACCTCTCGGGATCTCACATGTTCAACAATATTTACCACTCTTGCCTTTTGCGATAGAACAACTCGATTTAGAAGGTTATCCATTAGTTATAAGTAGTAGTCACCTGGTGGCTAAGGGTATCTTGACTTCGCCTGATCAACTGCATATTAGCTATGTGCATACACCTGTGAGATATGCCTGGGATCAGATGAATATCTATTTGAAACGGTCTTTTTTAAGCAGATTAGGTTTAGAGCCATTAATTAGATGGCAGTTGTATAGTTTGAGACAATGGGATCAATTAAGTAGCTCAAGAATAGATTATTTGATCGCAAACTCTAACTTTACAGCTAAGAGAATTTGGAAGTATTGGAGAAGGCGCTCAGAGGTTCTTCATCCACCAGTAAATGTGAATCGGTTTGTATGGAATAAACCTAGAGAGGATTTCTATTTAAGTGTTTGTAGATTGGTTCCGAATAAAAGGGTTGACTTACTTGTTCGAGCTTTTAATAGGCTCAAATTACCTTTGATTGTCGTTGGCGATGGAGTCGAAAAAAACTATTTAAAAGACCTTGCAGGACCAACAGTTCAAATTCTGGGTTTTCAAAGTATGGCAAAGATTGAAAATCTCATGAGCCAATGTCGAGCTTTTGTTTATGCTGGTATTGAAGATTTTGGGATTGCTCCTGTCGAGGCAATGGCTTCGGGTGCTCCAGTAATTGCTTTTGGAAAGGGAGGTGTTTTGGATACAGTTAAATGCTTTAACTCCAAGTCAGGTAAAGGAGCAACTGGGCTTTTGTTCTCTGCTCAAACAGTAAAGTCTTTGGTTGAAGCAATCGAATTTTTTAAGGAAAAACAACTTTGGAGAGATTTTAATTCTGAATTAATTAGAGATTGGGCTAATTCTTTTTCTAAAGAAACATTTAAATTAAAATTTGAGAAAACGATAAATAGAGCTTGGAGCGAGCATATAAATTCTTGTGACATTGCGACTAGTGACCTTAGTTCTTGATCAAGAAAATACTATTTAAGTATTGTGTGAATAGGTTGCAGTCTTGAGCTTACTAACTCAATAATTTGTGCAAACTAATCCTAGAAAATCTTTATTAAGATGGTCCGAGTTCCGTAAAGGTTCTCCGACAATTCCTTTTGAAGTAATCTCAAAAGAACCTTCTTCCTTGCCTGCTGTTGAAATAATTAGGAATCAGAGTCGATATGGCCGCACATTAAAAAGAATAGGTGATGTGATTTTTTCTTTGCTTGTTTTAACTCTAGGTTCACCAATATTTATTCTAATTGGGATATTAGTAAAGCTAAGTTCTCCTGGCTCCATTTTTTATATTCAAAAAAGAGTAGGTAGAAACTATAGAGAATTTGGATGTATTAAGTTTCGCACCATGTATAAAAATGCTGATGAATTACTTCCAAATTTATTAGAAAAACATCCTCTTATGAGAAAGGAGTTTGAAAAAGATTTTAAATTACGTCATGATCCTAGAATAACAAAATTAGGTAGATTTCTTCGACGCTCAAGTCTTGATGAATTACCTCAATTTTTTAATGTTCTCAAAGGAGAAATGAGTGTTGTAGGGCCAAGACCAATTGTAAGTAATGAGATTAATAGATACAGCCTTTTTATGGAAGAAGTGATATCTGTTAGGCCTGGTTTAACTGGCTTATGGCAGGTTAGTGGGAGGAATAATCTTAGTTACAAGAAGAGGGTAGAGTTGGATTTGGTTTATGCAAGAAATAGAAATTTTACACTTGACTTAGAAATAATTATTCTTACATTAGGCGTTTTGCTATTTCCAATGGATAGAGGTGCTTTTTGAATTTATAGACTTAACAATTTAAGTATTAGTGAGATACATACAATCCATAGGATTTGTAGTCTAAGACTTAGATTAAGTATCCTTTTAACAGAACTTTTATTCGCTATTGGATAAATCTTTGCAATTATGGGCTTGATTTTTGCTTGTCCTTTATAATAATTTATTCCTCCCATTCTAACGTGAGCACAATAAGCAAATATTGCTTCAGAAATTCCAGAGTTTGGGGAAGAATCTACTACCCCATCTTTCCACGCTTCCCTGATGGTTTTTATAATTGAAAGTTTTGATCTGCAACAAAAAGGAAGTGTAATTAACACTATTCTTGAAGGGATCCATGTCATTAAGTCATCCAGCTTTGCCCCAGTAAAACCTAGCCACTTTAAATTCCCATCTTTATATCCAATCATTGAATCAATAGTGCTAGAGGCTTTAAAGATCCAAGCCATAGATAAAGGCCCTGGCATTAATTGATTTGATTGCCAAAAGACTGTTCCTAAAAACATCCAAAATAAAGGAGCAAAAACACCATCTACAGAATTTTCGCTTGCAGTTTCAGCTGAAGCTCTGAGGATTTCATCACTATTTAAATTCTCAACATCTCTGCCAACTATAAAACTTAACTTTTGTCTTACATTATTGATATCATATATAATTTTCTCGTGATTAATTAAATTTGTAATCTCGTAAATACTTTTATTTAAACTTCTTGATGCAAGCGAACTACTTAAAATAAATCCAAAAAATAATGTACTTAAAATAGGATTTTTTACTTCATAAAATAAAAACAACCTTTCTATAAGCCATCCTGAAACACCACTTATCAATACGACTGTAAATGTAATTATTGCACCTCCAGTATATAATTTAGATCTATTTCCTTTAGCAAACCTCTCCACTAATGATTTCAATAAACTAATAACTGCACCCATGAATTGGACAGGATGAGGCAAGCTTTTTGGATCACCTATTAAAAGATCAAGAATAAAAGCTATTAAGATTATGTTAATGATATCTTTCAGTCTTTAAGCCAACTAAACATAGAACGAAGTGTTTTACCTACTTGTTCAATTGGAAGTTCGGAGTCTTTTTGTCGAATTTTTTTCATTTCAGGTTTCCCTGCATCGCATTCTTTTACAAAGTTTTTAGCAAAAGTACCATCTTGAATATCAGCAAGAATATTTCTCATCTCTGCTTTCGTTTCTTTGGTAATTAATCGTGGACCGCTTACATAATCTCCATATTCAGCTGTATTAGAAATTGAATCTCTCATTGCAGTTAGACCTCCTTTGACCATGAGATCAACTATTAATTTAACTTCATGTAAGCATTCGAAGTAGGCCAATTCTGGTTGATAGCCTGCTTCTACAAGTGTTTCAAAACCAGCTTTGACTAACTCTGATAAGCCTCCACACAAAACTGCTTGTTCTCCAAAAAGATCAGTTTCTGTTTCCTCTTTGAAATTTGTTTCTAAAATCCCAGCGCGTGTTCCTCCAATACCTTTTGCATAAGCCATCGCAAGGGATCTTGCATTGCCTGATGCATCTTGTTCAATGGCAAATAAAGCTGGAACCCCTTGACCATTTTGATATTCCCACCTGACAGTATGTCCCGGTCCTTTTGGAGCAATCATTACAACATCGACAAACTCAGGGGGCTTTATTAATTCAAAACGGATATTGAAACCATGAGCAAAACTTAGTATTTTCCCAGGTTTCAAGTGAGGGGCTATCTCTTTGTTGTATACATCTTTTTGAAATTCATCTGGTAAGAGAATCATTATCCAATCTGCTTTTTCGGATGCTTCTGAGACGCTTAAAACTTCTAATCCATCAGAAACAGCTTTATTGGCTGAACGACTTCCTTCATAAAGTCCAACTAAAACTTTGATACCACTATCTTTTAAATTTAAAGCATGAGCATGGCCTTGAGATCCATAGCCAATAATTGCCACGGTTTTTTCTTGTAAAAGACTTAGATCTGCATCGCAGTCATAAAAGAGTTTTGCCATCTGAGTAAGTATTTTAGAACTGTATTAAGGCTGAGCTTACGAAATAGAGTGCTATTGATACTACTTTCCTTGACATATTTTTTTTACTATCAAGACAATTTAAATAATTAATATTGCCGACGATTTATGTCAACTTTCACTTGGATGACTGATGACTCTATCGATAAGACCATAATTTTTTGCTTCTTCAGCACTTAAAAAGTAATCACGGTCAGTATCTTTTTCTATTTTTTCATATGTTTGTCCTGTCATCTCTGCCATTGATTTGTTAAGCATTTCTTTTATTCGCAGAATTTCACGAGCTTCTATTTCTATATCGCTTGCTTGTCTTTGTGCTGTGCCTCCAAGTGGTTGGTGGATCATGATTCTGCTGTGAGGAAGTGCAAGTCTTTTTCCTTTAGTTCCAGCAGACAACAAAAATGCTCCCATTGATGCAGCTAATCCAACACAAATGGTTACTATGTCACTTTTTACATATTTCATCGTGTCGAATATTGCTAATCCAGCAGTCACAGATCCTCCAGGGCTATTTACATAAAGATAAATTGGTTTACTGCTATCTTCTGAGTCAAGATAAAGCATTTGAGCTACTAGGCTATTTGCGATACCGTCGTTTACTTCTTGTCCAAGAAATAAAATCCTCTCAGCGCCTAGTCTTGTATAGATGTCAACCCATCTTTCAAATTGACTTCCTGGTAGACGGTATGGAACGCTTGGTGTACCTATAGGCATGATTTGTTAATAAATAGTTGGAATTAAAGGTTTTAAAATAATTTTGTTGGATTACCTTGATTAGGTTGGAATAACATTTTCATTTGGTAAGTCTTTCCTACTTTTTAGAACTCGATCTATTACGCCATATTCAACCGCTTCTTGAGGGTTCAGGTAGCTCATCCGATCGGAATCTTTAGATAATTGTTCTACTGTTCTTCCAGTATTTTGACTAAGGATTTCTAGCATTGCTTTTTTGTTATGAATTACTTCTTTCGCTCTTATTTGAATATCTGTCGCTTGACCTTGTGCCCCGCTTCTAGGCTGATGAAGAACGATTGAAGCATGAGGCAATGCTGCTCTTTGCCCTTTGGTTCCTGCCGAGAGGATGACTGCTGCTGTTCCCATTGCCTGCCCTATACAAATTGTATGAACAGGAGGTTTGACGTATCTAAGGGTATCGCAAATCGCAAAAGCTTCTGTTTCGAATCCAATTGCATCACCTGTGTACCAACTGGTTCCGGTTGAGTTTATGTAGAAATAAATAGGCTTTTCTGAATTATCAAATTCTAGAAAAAGAAGTTGAGCAATTATTAGCTCAGTGACATCCATCCCTAATTGTCTTTTTGCATCATCATCAGAGAATAATGGTAAGCCTAAATAAACAATCCTTTCTTTAAGAAGAAGTGAAGGTAGATCAGGTGGTGGAGTTCTCATTACGGCAGATTCGCCGTAATAGGGAGCAGATACAGTCATATGAAGTTGAGTCTTCCTGGATTGAAGCCTAGCTAGATCTAGCCCTGAGGTGCTTTTTTGGCTTCAAATTTGTTTGGGGGCTGATCATTTGAAGCTTTACTAAATACCATTCTTCCAGTTGGCGTTTGTAATGCCCCAGTTACAATTACTTCTATCCTCTTACCTATCCATTGAAGACCCTCCTCAATAACTACCATTGTTCCATCTTCAAGATAGGCAATACCTTGCGAATTTTCTTTCCCTTCTCTTACTACTTTTAAATTTAACTTCTCACCAGGTTGAACCTCAGGTCTAACAGCAAGAACCAGATCGCTTAAGTTCAAGACTTTTACTTCTTGTACTTGAGCTACTTGAGATAAGTTGTAATCAATAGTGATTAGTAATCCCGAAATATCAGAGGTTAATTTTAAAAGAATTTCATCAGTTCCCTCTCCTTCATATTTTGTACTATTTACGACTAACCTTCTTCCATAAGTTTCTCTTAATTGATTTAACAACTTTAGACCTCTTCTTCCTTTTCCTCTTTTCTCACTATTATTTGAATCTGCTAATTTTTGAAGTTCATCAATAACTGATTGTGCAACTATAATTTGACCTTCAATTAATCCAAGTTTAATTAGGGCTTGAATTCGACCGTCAATTATGACACTAGTATCTAAAACTTTAGCGTTTGCTGGTGTTAAAATTCCATCTGCAATTAATAATGCTTCAGTATTATTTGGATTGAAAAGACGTAAAACAGTGCGACCATGAACATCAGCAAGATTGTATGCTAGTACTACAAAGAAAATGTTGCTGAGTACTGCAAATATAGGTTTTACGAAAAATAATTCTTTAGGTAATGGTAAAAGGAGTACAGGTACTAATAAAAGAGTTGCTATTAATAGTCCTAAAACAATGCCTATTGACCTACTAATCAATAGATCGGTAGGCATTGTTCGTATCTTTTGAATTAATTTATTCCTAAATTGCTGAAAAATAAAAGCTATTAGAAGACCAACTAAAGCGGTTAATCCTGATAAAGCAATTTTTAAATTTTTTAGATTTGTAATTTGATCTAAAGTAGCTTCAGGTAACCAATTGACTCCAACCCATCCGGTGATGGCACCTGAAATGAGAAATAAAAATAGGATAAAAAGGTCTGCCATATATTCAGGTTATGCTTACTTCACGTTTTTTTCTAAAGCTTTATTCATTTTCAAAGATTTAATTTGTGAAATCGAGAGTGATGACCGTTCATTTGGGTTTACATATAAAGAGGTCAAATGGTAAAGCCGCCAAGAAGTGCATATTTGCATATCCCCTTTTGCCATAAAAGATGTTTTTACTGTGATTTTTCTATCATCCCTTTAGGTGATAGCGCTCGAGCCCCTGGTAGTCCAGGAATAACTTCCATTAACGCATATTTGGATCTTCTTCATAAAGAGATTTTACTAGCACCAAAAGGGCCTCCTTTATCAACTATTTATTTTGGTGGTGGTACGCCTTCTCTTTTAAATCAAAATGAGTTGCGAGATTTGTTAGAGAACCTTCAAAGAAAGTTTGGATTTCAAGAAGGGGCGGAGATTACGATGGAGGTAGATCCAGCAACATTTTCAGAAAGTGACCTTAAAGAGTTTTTGAAAATAGGTATTAATAGATTGAGCCTTGGGGGACAATCTTTTGATGATAATACTTTGGTTTCAATAGGGAGGAAGCATAATAGTTCAGAATTAATAGAAGCATGTAATTGGGTAAATCAATTATTAAAAAAAGGTTTATTGAGAAGCTGGAGTCTTGATTTGATTCAGAATCTACCAGGCTTAGATCTTTGTAAGTGGTTGAAAGAATTAGATCAAGCAGTTCAGTCGCAGGCTCCGCATTTATCAATTTATGATTTAACTATTGAATCAAATACTGTTTTTGGACGAAGAAATCAAAAAGGTGAATTAAATATCCCAAATGAATCTTTAGCGCTAGAAATTGATCTAGAAACAAATCAATTCCTTAAACGGAGAGGTTTCTCTCGATATGAAATCTCAAGTTATTCTTTGCCTGGCCATACATCGCGTCACAATCGTATGTATTGGAGTGGTTCTGGTTGGTGGGGATTTGGAATGGGCGCAACAAGTGCCCCATGGGGTGAAAGATTTTCTAGGCCAAGAACGATAGCTGCATATAAAAAATGGGTGGAAGAACAAGAAATTAAAAAAACAGAGCCAACTTTATTTATTAATCGCTCAAGTTCAATGCCACTGGATGAATTACTAATGGTTGGTTTAAGAAGAAGGGAAGGAGTTCATGTTGAGGAAATCGCTATAAATTCTGGTTGGTCTAAAGAAAAATGTAATAAGGATTTGAAATTATTAGATAAGTATTGGTCAGTCTTTTTAAAGAAAGGTCATTTAATAAAAAACAACGGTCGTTATTTTTTGAGTAATCCAAAAGGTATGCAAATTAGTAATCAAATTTTGATTCAGATGTTTTCATGGTGGGATTCCATCAATTGAGTTGATTTAATCCATTCTTTTAAAGCATTTATGCAAAGTTCACGTCCTGGAATTAAAGGCTTTGCGAAAGGAGGTTGTTTGTTTGAGAGTCCAAGAAGATCAGCTGTAACTCTAACTTGCCCATCACATTTCTCTCCTGCTCCAATTCCAATAACAGGTATAGTTAAATCCTTTTGTATTCTGCTAGCAATTTCTTCTGGGATATGTTCTAAAACAATTGCAAAACATCCAGATTTTTGCAACATTTCAGAATCTTTCAAAATTTTATCCTGACTCTCTTTGTCCTTTGCTTGTGTTCGATATCCAATTTGATGTACAGATTGTGGAGTCAAACCAAGATGACCCATTACTGGTATTCCCATTCTTATAAGTCTTTTAATTACCAATAGAGTCTCAGGCTCAGCTCCTTCTAATTTCACTGCTGAAGCTGAGGAGTTTTTTAAAAGAGATCCTGCAGCTTCAACAGCCTTATCTTCTCCACATTGATAACTTAGGAAGGGAAGATCACAAACAACCAATGGTTGTTTTGATAGTGGTTTAGAAAAACCTCTACAAACAGCTTGAGTGTGATGAAGAATTTGATCAAGCGTCACAGGAAGCGTCGTGTTATGTCCTAAAACAACCATTCCAAGAGAATCCCCTACAAGGACTACATCCGCGCCTGAGGCTTCAACTATTGAGGAGGAAATCGCATCCCAAGCTGTTAATACAGTTATCTGTTTCCCCAATTCTTTAAAACGAACCAATTCTGTGGTTAGCATTTAATTCTCAATAACATGAGTGGCTATTGGTAGAATCTTAGTGACTCGGCTCCATGCGGCTATGACGCCTAAATCTGGTCAGAACCGGAAGGTGGCAGCCATAAGGGATGCTCAAAGCAGGCGTGGACTCCGGGTCACCTCAATTGTAGTCGATTTTAAATCCTAACGATTCTGTCTTAACCTTAAAAACTCTGGTATTGAGGCACCTGCTTCTTTGTTTTCAGACTGCTCATAAAGAGCTTGTGGAGATAATCTTGCCCTATTCCTATCATTTGAATAAGTTTGGTTACTGTCGAATCCTGTCGCTATGACTGTTACTCGGATTTCACCTTCTAATCTTTCATCAACTACAGTTCCAACAATAATATTAGCCTCTGGATCAACAACATCTGAAATGACCTCAGAAGCTGAAGTCATATCTTCAAGTGTCATATCTTTTCCTCCTGTGATATTGATTACACATCCTTTAGCTCCATCTATTCGAGCAGCTTCTAACAGAGGACTATTTATTGCAGCTTGAGCAGCTTCTATAGCTCTAGATCGGCCAGAACCTAAACCTATGCCTAAAAGAGCTGTTCCTGCCTCAGTCATAACAGATCTAACATCCGCAAAATCAACGTTTACTAATCCTGGACATGTGATTATGTCGCTTATTCCCTGAACCCCCTTCATTAAAACATCATCAGCACTCCTAAATGCTTCTTGCAAAGGTGCTCCTGAAATAACATCCTTAAGTCTGTCATTAGGAATAACTATTAAAGTGTCCACGTTTTCCGCAAGCCTTGCGATACCTTCATCGGCTTGTCTTAAACGACGTTTTCCTTCAAAACTAAATGGTTTTGTAACTATTCCAACAGTCAAAGCACCACTCTCTTTGGCTACTTGAGCAACTACTGGGGCTGCGCCTGTACCTGTACCTCCTCCCATTCCAGCAGCGATAAATACAAGATCCACGCCCTCTAATGCTTGTTGAAGGTCAGTTTTGGATTCTTCTGCTGCTTTTTGACCAATGCTTGGATTCCCACCAGCACCAAGACCTCTAGTTAGTGTTTGACCAAGCTGAACTCTATTAGTTGCAGATGATTGGATGAGAGCTTGGGCATCAGTATTGAGTACGCGATAAGTAACTCCATCAAGATCACTATCGATCATTCGGTTGACAGCATTACTACCTCCGCCCCCAACTCCAATAACCTCTATGCGTGCAGATTGACTAGGTAGGATTCCTTCATCCATGTTGAAACTTGATTTGCTTCCTATTCCCATCACCATATTCAGGATTAGAACTAGTTTTGGGCATTATGAACAGCATCCATGAATTCTGTTGGTTTATTGGTTCAAATTGATTAACAAATTAATTCGTTTAGTTGATCAGGATTTTTTGTAGATTTGTCAACAAAGAGAACAGAAGCTAGTCATTGCAAGGTTTTTAGCTCTCCTTCTCCAGTATCTTTTCGGTTTTTAATTCTGGTTTGTCTGGATCTTTAAGGTCTACTGTTTTTACTTTTGTGTTGATTAAAAGATTTGGTAATGTTTTTTGAAGTTGATTTAGTTTATTGATTTGCTCTCTTAAACGATCAGTATTCGCTCCTAAAAGAACAGAATTGAAATGTTTTGTTTCTATGGCGATTTCTTGAAGAGGATTAACTTTGATTTTTAGAAGTGCGCTGGAAAGGGTAAACCTATTTTTTAAGATTGATATGATGTCATCTTTATTGTTTAGATTCCAACCCTCTACATGTATGTTTATTTTATTTTTGTTTGATTGATTTATATAATTAATAGGGATCCAATTCCCTTCTATATCAATCATTCCATTCTCAACTCTATTTGATATAACCCTACTTGCAAAAGCTACAGGTTCCCTTTCTACAATGTTTATATGAATCCCAGGAGGGAAAAAATTACGGCTTACTGAGATACCTTTGAGTGGAAGCTTTTTCATTAAATAGGCTTCTATCTCTTTTGGATTTAACTCTAATAAGTTTTTAGGAAAGAAAATGTTAGTGGCTTTTCTTATATTATTTTCGGTTATACTAGAAAGTCCTGTTATTTCTACTTGTCCTGAGTTAATAGGACTCCAAGCCTGATTTAGATATGTGAATATAAGAAAAGTTGCGATACTGGAAAAAGAGAATAATTGCCAGATATCTATTAAAAAAGTTTTATTTTTAAAAATATTTGGAATTTTCTTGTTTGATCTATGTCCTTTACTAATTGATATTCTATTGGATTGTTTCTTCCCTTTTAAAGGTCGCATCTTGCTTTAGACATAAGTTTATCCATCCATTGACGAGCACGATCGGCATCTGAAAAAGGTACATCTATTACATTACCTGCTCCTACCAGTCTTAGCCGGCAGCGTCCTTGAGACTCTTGTGTTAAGGGTGCTTCACCTGAGCTTAGAGCCATTAATTCAACCATTTCTAGTTTTTTTACTTCAAAAGTTGCTTCCTCTTTAAAATTTCCTGCCTCAAAGCTGCTCCAGCACAAAGAGCCATCTTTTAATCGCGCGGCACCAGTACCGTCAAGCTTGGCAAGCTCTGACCCTTTAGCCCAATCTAAATAGAGGTTCTGCCGTCTTCTCTCAAGCCAGCCAAGGGCAGCTATAAGAAAAAAAGCCATCAACAAAGGCAACCAAAGAAGACCGTGAATCATTTTCTAGATAAGAGATTTAATAAATCCATGGTTAATTATTCTGTAGCTATTTCTATGAGACTAGCAACAAGTTTTTCAGGTTTTAATCCGGAAGCCTCCCATAACATTGGGTACATGCTGGTTTTTGTGAAGCCAGGCAAGGTATTAACTTCATTTATATAAATCTGTTGCGAGTTTTCATGGTAAAAGAAATCCACTCTCGCTAAACCAAAAGCATTAATAGCCTTACATGCATCAATAGCTAATGTTTGTATTTTTTTTGATATGTTCTTATTCAAATCAGCTGGGATAATTGTACTGCTTAGACTCTCATTATATTTTGACGCATATGTATACCAATCACCTTGAAATTTAACTTCGCCAACAACAGAAGATCTCATGACTGATTTCCCTAATACTCCGCATTCAAGTTCTCTACCTTCTATGTTTTTTTCTATAATTATTCTTTCATCATAGTTTTCAGCAACTTTGATTGCATTAACAAGCTCCTTTTTTGAATATGCTTTAGTTATTCCAATAGATGAACCTAAATTAGCTGGTTTTACAAAACATGGGTAATTGATATCTTTATCTATTTTATTAAAAATAGACTCCATAAATAAATTATTCAATCCATTTTCTTTGTTTAAATAAACATAGGGAACTTGAGGTAGATTAAATGATTTAAAAATAGATTTCATTGCTATCTTATCCATTCCTAAAGATGAACCTAGAATTCCTGAACCAACAAAGGGCTTTCCTGTTAACTTAAATAATCCTTGAATAACTCCATCCTCTCCATTAGGACCATGTAATGCAGGAAACCATATATCAACTTTGTCACTTTCTTTTGCTAGGTTTGTAAGTCTATTTATTGAATCTTTATTACTTCCAAGAGTTGAACTCGATCTATTTTTTTTTAATAAAATTGATTTTGAGTATTCACAATCCCCCCAAAAGCCATACTTATCTATATAAATTGGATTTACAATAAAAGTCTCATTATTGTAAGAATGTGTTAAAGCATTGTAAATAGTTCTAGCAGAGTTAATAGAAACATTGTGTTCGCTTGATTCCCCACCAAAAACAAGTCCTATAGTAAGTTTTTTATTAATCATATTTATCTTAAGTACTAAAAATTTTTCAGGTGTTTTATTGAATCTGTTAGCATTTTATACTAAAATTCCAGTTAATGAAAATGGACGTATTTGATTGATTTTTATATTAACTTTCTCACCAGGTTGATGTGATTTTTCATTGTTTTGAGATCTTGGGAAGAACGTTAGTCTATTTGTTCTTGTTCTTCCCATTAGTTGAGAATTATTTTTTGGATTTATACTCTCAATAAGTACTTCTTGTATTGAGTCTTGATACCTTAAATTCCTTTCTTTTGCAACCTTCTCAACTAAACTATTTATTTCTCTAAGCCTATCAATTTTTATATTTTCTGCTAATTGATTAGGCCATGAAGCAGCAGGTGTGTTTGGTCTAGGTGAATATGCTGCTGTATTGACAAGGTCAAATTTGATATCCTCAATAATTGATAAGGTTTCTTCAAAATCTTGCTTTGTCTCACCAGGAAAAGCTACAATAGCATCTGCAGTAACTGATGACTTAGGCATTACTTGCTTAATATAATTTATAATTTCTTTATAGGTTTGAATAGTATAGCCTCTGGCCATATTTTTAAGTATTTTATTGCTACCACTTTGAAAAGGGATGTGAAAATGTTCACAAACTTTGGGAAGTCTTGCGCAGACATCTATTAACTCTTTTGTAAAATATCTAGGATGACTTGTAGCAAATCTAATACGCTCAATACCCTCAATATCGTGAATATATTCTAATAAGTATGAAAGTGTTAATTGTCCGGATTCATTATATTCATAAGCTTTAAAATCTCGACCATAAGCATCTATATTCTGTCCTAAAAGAGTAATTTCTTTATATCCAATTTTTGCTAATTCTTCTATCTCTTTTTTAATTGCTTGTGGTGTCCTTGATTGTTCTTTCCCTCGAACCGAAGGGACTACGCAATAAGTGCATCGCTCATTACATCCATAGATTATATTGACCCAACCACAGACAGCACTCTCTCTTCGTGCTGTTGTTATGTCTTCGTATATGTGCTGTTCATCGGTGGCCAAAACTTGGTGTCCATTATCAACTTGATTAAGTAGAGTTTCAAGTCGATTAGCATGCTGAGGTCCCATTACAAGATCTATCTCTGGAACTCTTCTTAATAGGGTTTCTCCTTCTTGTTGAGCTAAGCAGCCTGCAATAATGATCTTTAGATTAGGATCTAATTTTTTTCTTCTAGCTTGCCGACCTAAATAGCTGTAAACTTTTTGTTCAGCATTATCTCGAATTGTACAAGTGTTGTAGAGAATCAAGTCCGCTTTAAGCTCCTCCTTTGCAAGTTCATAACCCATCTTTTGCAATATGCCGGACATTCTCTCTGAATCTGCTTTATTCATTTGACAGCCAAAAGTAGTAATCCAATAACTTCCTCTGTTAGTTCTAATAGATTTGCTCTGTTTACTAGGGGCTATGAATGCTGTCATCGCAGATGTATTTTTTCCTTGAGAAAAAGATTTTTGAGATTAATTCCTAAAAGAGAAGTTCAAGGGCGAGCGAGGGGATTCGAACCCCCGAATAGCGGCGCCACAAGCCGCTGCCTTAACCACTTGGCGACGCCCGCCTTGTGTTATTAATCTACCAATAATTTGTCATTTTGAGATTTCAAAATGATTTTGGTAAACAAATTTTGCCTAAAATTATTGTAGATAGAATGGTTTAAAAATATCACTTTTTATATCTTGATCACAACGCAATTGATAGGTAATGAAGTTACTGTGGAATAAGTACCCGAATTAACAAAATCTCGGGATTGAAATCTATTCGAAAGTGAATTTTGCAAAAAATGTTGAATTGATTGCAAGTCCAACAAATTCTGGATGCATAGATGTTCTTGTCCCCAGATGTTTGATTGGTAATGGACAGGATGTATTAGGAGCATCAATAGATCACGAAGGATTGTGTCCCATAAAATTTAAATGGAGTGATGGAACAATTAGCTCAATCAAGGGGTTAAAAGATAGTTCTAAAGTTCCTACGGAAATCCTCCTGCCAAGATTTGTTGAACCTCATGCACATTTAGATAAAGCATTTTCATGGTCTCGTTTCCCTAACTTGAAGGGTAGTTACCAAGAAGCCCTAGCCGCTAATCTCAGTGAATATCAATTGAGATCCAAAGATGAATTGCTTTTTAGCATCGAGAAATCTCTGAACCTTGCATTTGTTAATGGCATCGGTGCAATCAGATCTCATATTGATAGCTTTGGAAAAACTGCAATAAGCGATTGGGATTTATTAGAAAATGTTAAAACAAAATGGCGAAAGAAAATTTTCTTACAGTTCGTAGCTTTGGTTCCATTGGACTTTTGGCAAACTTATGAAGGTGAGCTTTTAGCCCAAAAAATTGCTTTTAATGGAGATCTCTTAGGGGGAGTTATAGCCCCTCCTTTTAATAAGAAGAGAATGTTTAAGTCTTTATTACACCTAGTTCAACTTGCCAATAGAGTTAAGTGTGATATCGATCTTCATATTGATGAGTCTCAGTCTTGCCCAGCAGCCGGGGTGAAATTACTTCTTGAAGTATTAGGTCATGTTAAAAATGAGATATCAATAACTTGTAGTCATTTGAGCAGTATGGGGTTACTAAGAGAAAATGCGATTTCGCACTTGGCGAAAAAAATGGCTAGAAACAAATTAAAAGTTGTTGCTTTACCTCTCACTAATTCTTGGCTACTTGGAAGAAAAGATCGATCCACTTTAATTAAAAGACCACTTGCGCCAATATTTCAACTTCAAAAGGCAGGAGTTGTTGTATCTGTAGGAGGGGACAATGTAAATGATGCTTGGTTCCCCTTATCTAATTTTGACCCTATTAATTTAATGGCTTTTTCAATGCCAATTGCCCACTTGTCTCCTTGGGATAGATTGGGTCTTTCTCCATTCACTACATCTGCAGCATATATGCTTAGTCTTCAATGGGATGGCCTTTTTCAAAAGGGAAGCCCTGCCGATTTTATTTTGTTAGATTCCAATAGTTGGGTGAAAGCTTTGTCTGAAAGACCTAAAAGAAAAGTTGTAGTCAATGGTGAATTCTTGAATGAATTACCGAATGACAAAAACTCAACATTGACTAATTCTGAATCATGAGTAATAAAGACAGAGTGGCTTTACTTTTAAATGAACTTAAATCCGTATCTGATTTAGAGATCTATCAAAAAACTAGTGATTTAAAAAGGTTTTCTAAAGACTTTTTTGATTATTCTCCAATATTAATTAATGAATTAAAAGATTGTCTGGCTGACATTGTTGTTCGACCACTTTCGGTAGATGCAATTATTATTGTGGCTCAAATTTGTCATAAGTATTCAACTTCTTTGACCCTAAGAGGCTCTGGAACAGGAAATTATGGACAGTGTGTTCCACTAAACGGTGGAGTTGTAATGGTTATGTCTGGTTTGAGGAAGATTAGAAAATT
This sequence comes from Prochlorococcus sp. AG-402-P18, assembly GCA_003216275.1. Lineage (GTDB taxonomy): Bacteria > Cyanobacteriota > Cyanobacteriia > PCC-6307 > Cyanobiaceae > Prochlorococcus_B. The sequence goes on from QCJC01000010.1 coordinate 78,749, forward strand.
TGATTCGAAATCTGGTGAGATCACAGTTGAATGTGGTTGTTTACTTAGAGACATTAATGATGAGCTGATTAAACATGGTCGTCAATTACGCTTGCTTCCTAGTACATGGAGAAGCGCTTCGGTTGGTGGCTTTATCGCTGGCGGTTCAGGTGGGATAGGATCCGTTCGTTGGGGTTTCCTTAGAGATCCTGGGCATTTGCAATCATTAGAAATAATAACAACTGAGGATCCTCCGAGAAAACTTCAATTGAATGCAAATAATTCAGAAGCTTTAAATCATGCTTATGGAACTAATGGAATTATCACTACATTGACATTGACAACTGCTCCATATATTGAATGGCAACAAATAGTTGTCGATTGCCTTGAGTGGAATCAAGCTGTTGACTTGTTAAGCAAATTTAGTTGTGCGGCTCTGGAACTTTATTTGGGAACATTATTAGAGAAAGAAATTGTTAATTGTCTTCCACATTGGTCTGGCAATCCTTCAGGTAAGCATAGAATTTTACTTTTGGTCTCACCTGATGGGGTAACTACAGTTGAGCGACTTGCTAAATCAGCTGGCGCAGATTTTTATGATTTAGGGTCAGAGAACTTGAAGGCTGGGACAGGTATTCGAGAGCTTTCTTGGAATCATACAACTTTACATATGCGTGGCATTGATCCTGATTGGACATATTTGCAAATGCTTCTTCCTCAGCCTGAGTCGGAAATGATGAGACAATTGAAATCGGTCTGGGGATCAAATCTGTTGTGGCATTTGGAATGTGTTCGTCAAAATGGAGTGCAAAGATTAGCTTCCCTTCCTCTTGTTAAATGGCAAGGTGAGGAAGCTATGAATCACTTAATTAGTCAATGTAAAGAGCTTGGTGCAGTGATCTTTAATCCGCATACAATTACTGTTGAAGATGGAGGCCTTGGTGTAGTCGACTCTGATCAAGTTCAAGCAAAGAGTAACTTTGATCCAAAAGGAATTTTGAATCCAGGTAAACTCAAAGGTTGGAATATAAAAGTTAATTAATTTAAGTACTTTATTTTCTAAAAACTTTGATTTATTTAGACTTCCCTTTAAAAAGATCACCTATTAAATATAGTGATCCTGAAATAATTGGAGGAGGAGAAGGCCATTTCTCTCTTTTTTCAAGTATTGAAAATACTTCTTCCATGCACAATGCTTCTTTTAGTTGGGTTCTATATTCTGGGCAATAACTTAAAATTTGACTTTTTGACCAGCTTTGTTGATTAGGGATAGGCACTATCCAAACTAAATCTTTTTCTCTTATTAAGTTATTCAAAATGTTTTTCATATCTTTTCGTTTTTGAATCCCCAGTATCCATATAACTCCACTTTCTTGATTAGTCCATGAATTTCTTTCCGTTGATAATTGTTTAGCTGCATGTGGATTATGTGCACCATCAACAATTATTGGCCTTCCTTTCCATTTTGTTGCTTGAAGTCTTCCAGGCCATTTAGTAAGAGATAAGCCTTTTCGAATTTGTTCATCAGAAATATTCCATCCAATATTTTTTAAGGAACTAATAACCCCTTTAGCTACAGCTGCATTTTCTTTCTGTATTGCCCCTGATAGGCCAAGTTTCCAGTCTGATGGGAGTGGATCTACCCAATGAATGAATGCTTGTTGCTTAGTAGCTGTCTCTTGTAAAACTCTTTTTACAATATTGTGTTGCTTAGCTGTAATGATCGAGCTATTTGGAGTTATTACAGCTGCTTTCTCGATAGCTATTTTTTCTAGATTGTCACCTAGGTATTCACAATGATCAAGACCAATAGATCCAAATGCAATAATAGGTCTATATTTATGCGCGGTTGTTGCATCAAGTCTACCTCCAAGTCCTACCTCAAGAATAAGAAGTTCAACTTCCTTTAATGTGAAATATTTCAGTGCTATTGCAATAACAGATTCAAAAGGAGTCAAATTATATTTTTCTATAATTGGACTAAGAGCGAGACTTAATGACTGAAATTCTTTTTTTGATATTTGGTTCTTATTGATACATATTCTCTCAACCCATTCAACTAAATGGGGAGAGGTAGTAACTCCAGTTTTGATATCTACTAGGCTAAGAACACTATTAATAAAAGCAGCAATAGATCCTTTCCCATTTGTTCCGGCTATATGAATAGCGGGTATGTTTTCACAAGGATCTCCCATGGCATTAATAGCCATTGACATACGATCTATACCCAGATTCATATCTCTATACTCTGAGCTCTTACTTCCAAAAGTGAAATTCGATTTTCTTAGGAAAGCTTCATCAGACATTTGTCTAGTCTCGATAAAAGCTCGTTGATTTCTTTTTTCGAAATAGTTAATGGAGGTACGATCCTTAACACTTTTGCACCAGCTGACACTAAGAGTAGTTTTTCTTTTAAGGCAGATTTGACAATATCAAGAGATGTTATTTTGATATTGTCGTTTAAAACGAGACCTTGAATAAGACCGATACCTCTTGTAGACATAAATATATCTGAATATTTATTTGAAAGTTTAATTAGTCCTTCTTTTAATTGTTTACCTCTCTCCTTGATTTTATTAAGGAGATCTCTTCTTTGTATTTCTCTCCCAACAGTCAGAGCTGCTCTACAAGCAAAAGGATTCCCACCAAAAGTGCTGGCATGATCACCAGGCTGAAATATATCAGCCTGGTGATTAACTAATAAGGCTCCAATAGCATGACCTCCACCAAGTCCTTTCGCTAATGTGAAGACATCGGGTTCAACACCTAGCTGTTCATATCCCCAAAGAGTACCTGTTCTTCCCATTCCGGTTTGAACCTCGTCAAAGATTAATAAAACATTGCTGCTTGTACATTTCGCTCTGATTAGTTCAAAAAATGATTTTTTACCAATATTTATTCCCCCCTCACCTTGTATTGGTTCAATTAATACAGCTGCAATTCCTTGACCTGTTTTTTCTAATTCATCAAAAAGATTTTCAAAAGATTCATTGTCGTTATATGAAAAAAACTTAAATCCATTAACCATTGGCTCGAAGCCTTTGTGATATTTCGTTTGTCCTGTCGCACTTACCGCTGCAAGAGTTCTTCCGTGAAAGCTTTCCTTTGAACAAAGAATGATCGGATTGTCGATATTACGTTTGATATGCCCGTATTTTCTTGCCAATTTTATAGCAGCTTCGTTTGCTTCAGCACCGCTATTGCAGAAAAATGCACTTTTAGCAAAACTGTTTGCAGTTAACCATTTAGCTAGTTCTTCTTGCTCTGGTATCTCGTATAGATTAGAGACATGTTGAAGTTTCCTTAATTGCTTTGATAAGGATTTGATTAATGCTTTATCACTGTGACCTAGTGAACAAGTTGCAATGCCAGCTACAGCATCAAGGTATTTTCCTCCTTTCTTGTCCCACACCCAAGAGCCTTTACCCTTTACGAGCTCTATTGGAAAACGTTGGTAAGTTTTCATCAATGAAGTGGGAGCGGTCGGACTTGAACCGACAAACCCGAAGGTGCCGCATTTTGAGTGCGGTGCGTCTACCAATTCCACCACGCTCCCATAGTTTTATTTTATGTCAAAACTAGCAAAAAAATTAAACTAAGCTGCTTTTTTTTGAGTATTAATATTCTCTTCACTAATTGTTGTGCTGGTGAAGGTGCTATGAAATGCTGTTTGATCAGATTTTCTAGAAATAATAGAACCAGCCTCAGTTAATTTTTTTTCTAATTTTTCATACCCTCTATCTAAGTGTTCTAGACCTGTGAAAATACTATTTCCTTTTGCATAAAGACAAGCAAGGATGATGGCAGCAGAAGAACGTAAATCTCCTCCTTCTACATTGGAACCCATTAGCTCCTTAACTCCTTTGATATGTGCAGTATTTTTGTCGAGATAAATACAGGCACCCATTTTATTTAGCTCAATAACATGTTGCATCCTCTGTTCAAAAACTTTTTCTCTGATTTTGCTTGAACCCTTGGCAGTTGCCATCAATGACATAAATGGAGCTTGAAGATCAGTGGGAAATCCAGGGAATGGACTTGTGGTTATATCAACTCCTGATATTTCTTTTGGAATAATTTTTAAATGATGATTTCCATGGTGAGATATTGAACATCCACATTCTTTTAGTTTTGATATCACAGCACTCATATGATTTGGGATTAATGGACCAACAATGAGTGAAGATCGTGTTATTGCTGCTGCAATAAGAAAAGTTCCTGCTTCAATTCTGT
>QCJC01000011.1 GCA_003216275.1 Prochlorococcus sp. AG-402-P18
GCAAATTAAAAGATGCAGAATTATCTACTCGAAAAGCGATTGAACTGAATCCTAGTTTCACTGATGCTCATCACAACCTTGGAAGCATATTGAGAAATCTTGGCAAATCACAAAACGCAGAATTTTCATACCGCAAAGCAATTGAACTTAATCCTGATTTTGCAGATGCTTATTTTAATCTATTTCACCTCTATGAAGAAATAAATAATTTAGAAAAATTAAAAGAATCATTAAACGAATTTAATAAGATAAATAGTATTGAAAATGAACTACTGCTTTTCCGCTCTAGATTAAGTTTTAGGAATAAGGAGCAACAAGCTGCTAAAGAATTAATTGATAATATCTCTCCTGAATGGATAGAGAAATGTAATAGCAATCAAAACATAATATTTTGGAATTATAAAGCATTTATAGAGGATAAAATCGGCAACTATGATTTTGCATACTCTTGCTTTGAAAAAAGTCAAAAGGATCCATCTTATCACAGATTCAGTAAAGATTCATTCTTAGAAGATATTAATTCTTTTAAAAATAACATTATAAAAAAAGGGATAAGATTTAATATTCGCAATGATGAAATTGAAGATTATAATCTTGCTTTTTTAATAGGATTTCCTAGATCTGGAACTACTCTGTTAGATACTGTTCTTAGAAGTCATAAAGATATTGAAGTAATAGAAGAAAAACCTCTAATTTCTACTATTGAAAACTTAGTTATAGAAAAATTCAATACAAAACGAGATAGTCTTTATAGTATTTCTGAAAATACTATAAACATACTCAGAAAAAAATACTTTGAACTATTGAAGGAATATACGAATCCAAAAGGAAAACTTCTCATAGACAAATTACCCTTACATACATCAAGACTTCCATTGATTAATCTTCTATTCCCTAACGCCAAAATAATTTTTACTCATAGGCACCCTTACGACACAGTTCTTTCCTGCTTTCAACAATCTTTTAAACCAAATAGCGCAATGGCGAACCTAGTAAGTCTTAGATCCTCTTCAATAATGTATGATCAAGTTATGAATGCTTGGGATATATATAAGAACAATCTACCTCTTGATGTTATAACATCCAAATATGAACATCTGATTCAGAATTTTGATAATCATACCATGAAATTATTAGAGTTTTTAGGAGTTGGATGGGATGAAAAAATTAGAGACTATAGAAAAACAGCACTAGAAAGAGGCAAGATAAATACTCCCTCATCTTCTCAAGTTGTTGAACCCCTATATAAGTCATCCATAGAGAAATGGAGAAACTATGAGAAATACTTTGAAGATTGTCACCAATATCTAGAGAAATGGATTTCATATTTTGACTATTAATTATCTCTCTTTACAAGCACTACTTCCAAGAAGATAAAAAACAAGCGAACTTACAAACCTGGGTAAATTTTGAAGAAAAACATCCCAATACCTTCAGTGGAATATATCAACTTTGGGTTTCCAAAACGTAGAATTGACTACTTCCACCGAACAAAAATATTTATTCTTTAAGAGAAAACACCTTTCTACGATTTCTTCATAAAAGCGCTGACAAGGTCACAAAACGAACACGTGACAAACCTATTACTTCCATTCTTTATACTTATCTCTGTAATTAGATGAACTATATGTAGAGAATTAATTTTCAAATTCAATCAAAAGTTTTGTATATCACTTCTTGTGTAATAAGAACCTTTCTTGAACTTTTGAAATGACTTAGTATCTTTGATTTAATAAAAATAATCCTTAAATTGTTTAGGAAAATCACTATCACCAATATCTTTAAAAATTTCTAATATTAGTTTGGTTGTATTATTCTTACCAGATAAAAAATCCCAAAATTCATCCCCTACTCTGGCATCATAAGAAGGAATTAGAGGAGGTATTTTGCTTTTATTTGCTATCCAAAAATCTTTTTTATAAGGATTATAAGGAAAAGCAATAAAACACTCAAAATCAAAACCTGTGTTCTTTAATGCATAACTGGCATACCATAAAAGTGCCGTATCAAAAAAAGAAGTTGTACTTTTTTTATTTGGTTGAGCAGTTTTAATGTCAATCAAATATTCTTTATTATCTTTTCTCAAATAAATATCAGCACCTTGTCCACCCGGAATTGGATTGGATTTTGAAACGATATTACTTTGCATAATAAAATTTTGTAATTCTTTAAAAAAATCAGTTGAAGAAGTCAGATCTCCCTGAATTCTTCTATTCCTAAATTCAGTTATTTTATTTTGAATATTGTCTGGAATTGCAGGAACTGATTTATTAAAAACATTTTCATCAAGAACATCAAAATTATTTATTCTTGCAATATCTTTTGCAAGTCTCTCCCAGAATGAACCTAATGAACCTTCTAAACCCCCAACTTTCGATCTTATTTTTCTTTCTGTTGGGAAAATTAAATCTAAAGGATGGAAAGTGGTAATTTTTTGTCTTTTTTTCAAATATCCAACAATCGAATCTTTAATATTTTCCTCGATAACATTTTCTAAAATATTCATAAATAATTTTAAATTAAATTGAAATTTTACTCCCTAATTTTCTAATAATAATACAACTTAACTGTGGAGAAAACAGACTTTCTACGATTTCTCTTAAGAGACGATCAATTAGGGCAATGACAAACTCGCGACAAACAGAGAGATTGATTGCTTCTTCTTGATGAGGTCGAGGTTGTCTTAAATCTTTTTTGCGTCCACTTGATAAGTCCTTAGCAGATGCAGGGAAAATGATTTGAGATGTTCGTAAGTCCTCCAATAAGACCCTTACAACGTGATGAGTTTTAAGTATTCGATCAGCATTGGGTCCTATCCGATCAGTACTTGAAACAAGAACTCGACCCTGAAATCTGGCATCACTTGCAGCACTGATAAAACTATCCATATCTGCCTTCTTGATGCTTCCTTTAGGGGCAAAACACTTCGCTTGTACTGCCCAAGTCTTTCCAGATTGATCATTAAATACCAGATCGATTCCGCAATCAGATCCCCATTCAGAGCGTTGTGGATGTTCGTCCCATAACCAGACTTCATTGACCTGTGATTTCCAGACAGGATCTATCTTCAAAAACCATTTAACAAACTTCTCAAACTGCTTTCCCCTAATGCCTGAGTCGGGATCTAATGATTTGTAGAACTCGTCAAAGGTCGCCACTTTTTATTTTTGGATCCTTTGTTCTTGTTTCTATTTTGCAGGTTCTCATCAGTTTGTCTTATCAGAGGTGATGAAAGATTCACATGCTTGACGACCTACGAAAGATTTAATAGTATATCTGTACTAGGGCGTCTCCTCACACAATCCGTCCTACTCAAAAGCATCTATCCAAGGGTCGCGTTTGGAGGGGTGCTTTTTTGATGCCTCGAATTAAAAAGAGAATTATGAATCAACCAATCAGAGAACCAATCCCAACTCCAACAGGATGGTTGGTATCACCTACTAGGGAATTCTGTATGTTCTTTATTCGTGATCCAAAATCCGAAATGGCATTTCCGAGAGTGTATACACAACTCTGGTATTGCCTAGAAGATGGCACTCCAACCAAATTAAAAAATACAAGAAGAATTGATCTCGAATCTGCTATTGAAACTTGGCATGAACTCTTAACCCAAGATTGGGAACTAATGGAACATCAGATAAATGAAGATGCTGCCTAACCGTAATTAACTCTAAATTGCTCAAAAGGCAGACCAGTTTTACCCTCGATTTCTTTTTCTAACGAGATCCACCATTCCTCTTCGTCTAATGACACGTCATAAAACCTTCTTGCGAAATGTGCGTTTATTTCATCAATACTTTTAACCCCATATTCATCTAATGCTTCTTGCTGTGAATCAAAAACTCCTTCACCTTCACCATCAATAACAACACTGACTTCCCACCAATTTTTACTTTCCCATTCTGGTAGCAAATCAAGTAATGCTTGTGGAGCAACAAGTTCTACTGACCAATTTCCACCACTTCTAAACCTTTCATTTCCATCTAAATCGTCATCGTTTATGTGATCCAAATAATTGTCTGCTCTCATCCTCTCAACTTGTTCTCGATTGAATTTTTTTATCCAATCTTCTATTTCTTTTTTAGTTTTATACATTTTTCGATCCTCTATTTCAGAAATGGAAGCAACTTACTGAAGGTCGCTGGAAACGAACCAACAATGAGTGCCACTGCTCCAAGAACAACCGCCACGATTGCTGCATCCACTAAAAGATCCTTCCAGTTGTATTTCATCTCAAAGTGACCATTTCTGGAGTAGTGCATTCAGTTGGATATGAGATCACATTCTTTGCTGTAAATCCAGCACCTATCGCAACAAGTCCAATTACAAAGATCCATTTAGATCTCTCACCAGAGAGCAGTCTGTTCATAAAATTGACGTACTGATGTGAAATTTCCATCAACGATAACAATAATGTTTTTTATTCAATGACCTTCAAAACTATTAAAAGTATTTGTATTAATTGCTTCGCGCTTCTACTTTTTCTCTACCCGTCAAAAATAGATGCTCTATCACATGAGTGGGTTGCAGTTCCAAAGAGTCAGTATGGAGAGCAATTATGGGATAAGAACAGCGTGCAAAAAAATCAAGATGGATCCATACGAGTATTCAGCAAATTTATTCCTAAAAGCACTACTGACATTACCCAAGACATTCTGTATACGATGGATGTCAACTGTTCGGAAAATTCTTTTAGAGATGTTGCAGTAGGAGCAAAGGAATTTAATGAGTTCAAGAATCAAGATTCTGAATGGAAAGATCCCAATGGAGATAAATTGATTTTGGGTGTTATCGATCAGGTTTGTACTTTTGGAAATTAGATGCAAAAGAAGACTACAAACGTCTAACAAAATGCGACTATATTGCGACGATATGGCTAATAAGCACTTTTCCTCATCTCTTAAAATCCCTTTGCCTCGTTAGAGTGGGGAAGCGAGTTCAAGACCTATTTTAAAAACTGCGACTAAAATACAACGAGTTGCGACTAACTTGCGACTAAAATGATCTTAAAAGATCTTAGTATTTATAAGGGTTTAGAAAGAGATTTATAGTCTAAATCCAGAAGATGCGTATAAATCCTTAGTCTGTATAAATGATACTTTTCATATTCATTTATCTATATTTTCTGACTAGTCTTATAAAAGTAGTCAATATCAAAAATATAAATTATCAAATAGTTGATAAGAAAATAACCAATTCCTCTAAAACGTTCTCTCTACACTTTCTCTACATTTCAGGTGTAGAGAAAATGAACTATCTACGATGTCTTTACAGAGAAGGTGACACGTGGAACTTGCGTGGAACTTACTCTTCAAATCCCTGTCACCTTGGCACTTAAATTTCTACGTGGAACTCACGTGGAACAAGAACTTTGAGTGGTGGAGTGGGTTTTACTGCCCTAAACTATTCCCACTCCATAGCACCTGCTCAAGTTATTGAGTGGTGGACAAGGATTTCACCCCCTATTATACGGTGTGGAAGTGGTGTGGAAGTGGATCTAAGCAAAACATGAAAGATTTCTACTAACAATTTTCTCTTATCCATTGCTTAAATTCACTATCACGATGTCCCATTGAAACTACTTTCCTCGCATCAACACAAGCACCTTGTAAATCTCCAATTTCGACTTTTCTCACAGTTCTATTCATATACGCTTCTGCAAACTTGGGATTAATCTTGATTGCCTTGGTGTAGTCAGCAATTGCTGCTTCATAATCGTTTAGATTACTCTTCTCATTCCCACGGTTGAAATACGCTTCTGCAAACTTGGGATTAATGTTGATTGCCTTGGTGAAATCAGATATTGCTCCTTCATGATCTTTTAAATTACTCTTGGCATTTCCACGATTGTTATACGCTTCTGCATCCTTGGGATTAATCTTAATTGCCTTTGTATAATCAGCAATTTTGCCTCGATAATCCTTTAACCTGCCCTTCTCATTCCCACGGTTGAAATACGCTTCTGCAAACTTGGGATTGATCTTAATTGCCTTTGTATAATCAGCAATTGCTCCTCGATAATCCTTTAACTTGCCCTTCGAAAATCCACGACCGTAATACGCTACTGCATCATTTGGATTGATCTTGATTGCTTTTGTGTAATCAGTAATTGCTCCCTCGTGATCGTTTAAATAAGACTTCGCAAGTCCACGGTTGTAATAAGCATCTGCATCATTTGGATTGATCTCGATTACCTTGGTGAAATCAGTAATTGCTCCAAAATAATCACCTCTTTCTGCCTTAACATATGCACGAATAAGATAAAAATCACTGGTTTCTGCATGTATCTTTTCAGTAACGGAAAGCATCAGTGCAGCACTTGTAAAAACAGAACCCGTTCCTATTACCAAAGGTTGTCCCAAAGATAAAAATGAGACTAAGGCACCTATAAATGCATGTCGTTTATTCATATAACTAATATTCTTACTCACATTCTAATTAAATTGCAGAAAAACATCTTTTACGATTTCTAGTAAAAAGAATAGCAAAGAAATATCTTATTATCTATTAAAAGTAGATAAAATAAAAAAATATAATTATGGGAATAGTTAATTAGGTCATTTTAATTTGACTAATACGTTTTCTCTACAAGTTCTCTACGGTTCAGGTGTAGAGAAAAACGACTTTCTACGATTTCTCCGCAGAGAAGGTGACTAAGTGCCAAGTGGAAGTGGTGTGGAAGTGACAAATGAAAACCTTGTCACTCAGTCACGTCATTTCTGGTGTGGAAGTGGTGTGGAAGTGAGTTTTTGAGTGGTGGACTGGGTTTTACTGCCCTAAACTATTCCCACTCAATAGTACCAGGTGGTTTACTTGTTATGTCTAAAACAACTCTATTAACTCCTTCAACCTCATTGACTATACGATTAGAAATTATCTCTAAGACTTCATATGGCAAGCGTGACCAATCCGCAGTCATTCCATCTTCACTTGAAACACAACGAAGAACAATAGGCCAAGCGTAAGTTCTTTGATCTCCCATTACCCCAACTGAATAAACAGGAAGTAGCACAGCAAAGGCTTGCCAAATCTCATTATATAAACCAGCATTAGTAATTTCTTCTCTAACAATTAAATCTGCATCCCTTAGACAATTTAGTTTTTCATTCGTAACTTCACCTAAAATCCGTATAGCTAAACCTGGTCCTGGGAATGGATGTCTTCGGACAATTTCATCAGGTAGTCCAAGTGATTTTCCAACTTTCCTAACTTCATCTTTAAACAAACGTCTCAAAGGTTCTACCAGCTTAAATTGCAAATCCTTTGGTAAGCCACCAACGTTATGATGACTTTTTATTTTAACCGCAATTCTCTCACCTGTTTTTGGATCAATATTTGTTCCTGAACTTTCAATCACATCTGGATAAAGTGTACCTTGAGCTAAATAATCAAAGGGACCTAAGCGAAGACTTTCCTCTTCAAAAACCCTAATAAATTCTCTTCCAATAATTTTACGCTTTTGCTCAGGGTCTGTGACTTCTTTTAATTTTGAAATAAATCTTTCTCTAGCATTTATGTATTGAACATTAATATTAAATTTCTCATCAAAAAAAGACATCAAAAATTCTGGCTCACCTTTTCTCATAAAACCTTGATCAATAAACATGCACGTCAACTGTTCTCCGATTGCTTTATTTAATAAGAATGCAAGGGTTGATGAATCTACACCGCCAGAAAGAGCCAATAAAACCTTTTTATCTCCTACTTGTTGCTGTACTTGTGAAACAGCTTCATCGATGAATATATTAGTTGTCCAGTCTGGCTCGCATGAACAAATATGATATACAAAATTTCTTATTAAAACCATGCCCTGAGTAGAGTGCACTACTTCAGGATGAAATTGAACTCCATATAAACTCCTCTCATGCAAAGCGATAGCCGCTTCTGGAGTATTAGAAGTATGCGCTAATGTTATAAATCCTTTGGGTAACTCTTGAACTGAATCTCCATGACTCATCCATACAGTAGAGCCACTCATAACATTAGTTAGTAAGGCTGTTGGATCATCCACATCTAATGGGGCCTTACCATATTCAGCTTTACCAGTCGCAGCCTTCACAATCCCTCCAAGCTGATGAACCATTAATTGCATTCCATAACAAACACCAAGAATTGGAATACCTAAATTCAAAATCTCTGGATCACAATATGGGGCACCTTCCTCATAAACAGAACCTGGTCCGCCACTAAATATGATTCCTTTAGGCTGAAGAATCTTTAATTGTTCAGCAGTTGTTGTGTAACTCATAACTAGCGAATAAACCTCTGTCTCTCTAATTCTTCGAGCAATTAATTCAGAATATTGAGAGCCAAAATCGAGAATTACGATTGCTGGATTACGTTTGCCCTCTGAAATCGATGAAGCCATATCAACTAAATAAAACCATACGAAACATTCTTAACAAATAGCCTAATTAATAGAACAGGAATATGCCTATGCCTTAAGAATTAACCCTAAAGAATTTATTTGTTTTAAGCCTTCAAAACCAGCCCAACGAATTTGTCTTTTACGGTCAAATAAAACAGATCCTATTTCCATAGAAGAAGATAAATATCGATTCACATAGCTCTTACTTTTAATTTCGATTTCTTGTGCCATCCTCCCCCAAATCAAAGCAACCTCTTTGCGATGATTTAGTTCAAGAGCTATTAAAGCATTTTCTACCGAAGTTGATTTATTTATTAATTTAATCAAATCAAAAGAAATATCCTCTTTCACTGCAAGCGAAGTTAGGGTTTCAAGCCTCCCATCTGCTAGATGATGATGAGTATGAAAAACACCTCCAGATAACTTTACTAACTTTCCATGATAGCCAAACAATAATAGCTTCTTTACGCCATTTTCAGCAGCCGCAACAAGAAGAGGCCCCAACCAATTCCCTGTTTTAACAATTTGATTGACTGGTAGTCCATATTGACGTGCTAAATCCATTCCATTTTCACCAATCACAAAAGTTAAGGATCCATCAAATCCAGACTCTTGACATTTGTTTTGCAGAATCTCTTTGCAATTTTTTAACTGGTCAGGAGACGCACTAATTTGAACTTCAGCCTGTGTACCTATAAGCGATAATCCATCAACTATTCCAAATGCTTTATTACTTGTCTTTAGAGCGCGATCTTTGCCATGTGGTAAAACAATCTCTAATCTGATTGAGTAGCCATTTGGTAATAAAGGAAAAAGATTTGTACATAACAATTCACGTGCAAACTTAGATGTACATGGCTCCCCAGATAATTCGAACTTACCTACGCCATGACCACCATGAAAATCAAGCCATTTAGGGAAACCGGATTGAGTGCTGCTTTTACATTCAGAATTTGATTTGATCAATTGAACATAAGCCCAAATTTCTAAACCTCTAGTTATGTCAAGAGATAATCCAGACTCACAATGACAAATTGCTAAAGATCTTTTTCCCTGTTCAAGTAGAGAAGAAGAGGAAATAGGTACAGAAATAGAATCTTTTTGATTTGGTAAATTAATTTCTACAATATCTTCTACTTCATTACCAATCAGAATATTCATTGCAGACTTAGCTGCAGCAGCTACCCAAACTGGCAGAGTGAATTCCTTCAAATCATTCGAAGAGCTGACGATAGAGCAAATTCCCTAAATAATTTTTTAAAATAATAATAATCCAGATTTACATAAGTAAATGCAGAGCAAACTCAATCTAATGATTCCTGGACCAACACCGGTGCCAGAAAATGTTTTGAACTGCATGAGCAAACATCCAATTGGTCATAGAAGTGGAGACTTTCAAGAACTTGTAGAAAAAACCACTAAACAACTTAAATGGCTGCACCAAACAAATGGAGAAGTATTGACAATCACTGGGAGTGGAACTGCGGCTATGGAAGCGGGAATAATTAACACTTTAAGCAAAGGTGATGAAGTTATATGTGGAGACAATGGAAAATTTGGCGAAAGATGGGTCAAAGTTTCAAAAGCCTATGGATTGAATGTAAAAGTGATAAAAGCAGATTGGGGTCAACCTCTAGATCCAAATCAATTCAAAAAATTACTTGAAGAAGATATAAATAAAAATATTAAAGCAGTAATAATGACTCATTCAGAGACATCAACGGGAGTCATAAATGATCTTCAAGCAATTAATCATGAAGTAAAAAATCATGGGAAAGCCATTATGATTGCAGATTGTGTAACAAGCCTTGGTGCATGCAATATTCCAATGGATGAATGGGGAATAGATGTAATAGCTTCAGGCTCTCAAAAGGGTTACATGATTCCACCAGGTTTAAGCTTTGTTGCCATGAGCAAAAAAGCATGGGATGCTAATGCGGTATCAAATTTACCTAAATTTTATCTAGATTTAAAACTATATTTAAAAACAGTAAATAAAAATAGTAATCCTTTTACCCCTGCAATAAATCTATATTTTGCTTTAGAAGAATCACTCACAATGATGCAAAAAGAAGGATTGAATAATATCTTTGCTCGTCATGCTCGTCATCGAAATGCAACCCAAGCGGGAATGAAAGCAATGGGATTTAATCTATTTGCAAAAGAAGGTTTTGGAAGTCCTGCAATAACAGCTGTGCAGCCTGAGGATATAGATGCTGAGAGTATCAGAAAATCAATAAAAAATGACTATGACATTCTCCTTGCTGGAGGACAAGATCACTTAAAAGGAAAAATCTTTAGAATTGGTCATCTGGGTTTTGTTAATGATAGGGATATCATCAGTGTAGTTAGTGCTTTGGAAAGTACTTTAGACAAAATGGGAAAGCTTAAATCTCCTGTTGGGCAAGGAATTGCAAAAACAATTTCAGTCCTGAATAATGAGTCTTAAGAACTTTAATATTTATAAAATAAATTTAAATTGTCAAAATCAAATTCAGCTATAGTTATTTGAATTTCCTAATCGATCATAATCTTTTTCAATTTATTCGTTAAGTCAAAAGTAGTTAATATTTTGGTGAAACTTTCAAAAATTTATTTAGTTTTTTATTAAATGAAGAACTTGCGGTCCAACACCGCCAGCTCTTCTCTCTTGATCAAGAGCTTTTAAAATTAAACCAGCAGAAGTTTGTAAATCTCCTTCGTCTGCATGCACTGAAGCATTCTTAAAAAAATATCCAGCTTCTTTTAAAAACGCCTGTTTTTTTACCTGTACTGAATTCATTATAAAATTTTAAAACGCAAAAATTAATTTTTATACTATATCAAAACATAGTTACTTTAGTAAGAAGATAGACATTGAATGAAATTAAAAAAAATTGTTAATTCTTTAAATTGCAAATAAAGTTTTTTCTTTATTCAAGCAGCATAAATAAGCCAATACAAATCTATATTTTAAACTAAAGCTAGACAGAAGAAAAAAAAATAGATACTTTAAAATCGATAATGTATCTTAAAATCATGTCAAATGAGATAAAGCGATGCTTTTTACCAATTTCAATAATTTTTGTCGTTTGCGCAACTACTTTAGGTTTGAAAACTAACGCAGCCGGCACAAATGGAGCAGACATATATTGTTTCATGCGAAATGGAGGGAATAATCATGAGCCAAGCTGGCAAGCAGCATATCAATTTATAAAAAATCAAAAGCCAGGTCTATTCAAAACTTCTCCTAAACAAGCCGCTTCATTTATTGTTGAAGAAGTTGTCCAAGATCCTCAAAAATATCAAGATTGCATTAGTTACCTGGGAGATCTATATACAGGTAATTCTTCATTAAAAGTAAATGATGTTAATGAAATCGAAAATGAACCGCAATCATCAATTGAAAGCGTAGAACAGACTCCAAAAGGAATGAATATAGATCGTTATAATTATTAGTTCAACTAGCTTTGCACTCATTATAAATAATCAAAATAAGCTAACTGATTGAAAAAAATTACTTTAAATAATAAAAAAATCTTATAAAACCTAAAAATGCTATTTTTAATACATTGACTTATGACTCTGTAAGTGCAAAATTTAGATAGCTAATTAATACGTATGCACAATCGGGATGCGGTTTTCTTAGAAGATCTTTGTCCAAAGCTACGTAATCGAAGATGGCGTAAATCCTTGCATGAGTACACAGGTAAAAGCTGTATATATTGTGGGAAAAACTCAGAATCTATCGATCATGTTTTACCTAGAAGTAAAGGGGGCTTGAGCTTAACTGAGAATTGTGTGCCAGCATGTCTTTCATGCAATGGAAGTAAAACTGACAATGATGCTTTTGAATGGTATAGAAAACAAAAGTTTTACGATCCAAGGAGATCTATGGCTCTAAGAGCATGGACAGAAGGAGATATACGGCTAGCTCTTAGACTTTTAAATTGGGCAGAGCCTAAAAAACATGCAAGAAAAAACAAAGAAACAAACTCTCCATTAAATGAAGATTATTCGTGGCAAGCAGCTTAAATTTTTACCATACTTCGCAGGCAAGAGAAGAATTATATCTTTCACATATAGAAGCTAAATTCGTTGGGCGCTCAGGGACAATTAAAATACATATCAATAGACAAATAGATGCAATTAAAGGTTTTATGAGGTTTTGGTTTTTCTTTTGCACGTGCAATCTTCTATTTTTTTTTATTCTTGTAATTCCATTGTAAGAATTCAGACTAGGCTTTAAGCAAGAAGCAATCATGACCAAACAAACAACATAATACATTTGTACTAATGATTCAAGACTTTGTCAACCGTCTAGACCCTTTGGCACAAAATTCAAAACTAATCATTTTTGGTGGTGGATATAGCGGTCAAAGGATAGCAAGTGCTGGTCGATCTTTAGGAGCAAACGTTTTGTGCAGCCGAAGAGAAAAGTATAGTCAAGGAGCTGATTTTATATTTGATTCTGATAAGGAATTCTCTAATGAAATTCTTGAAGGAGCAACACACGTATTAAGTTGTATCCCGCCATTGTCCAATGGCAAAGATCCTTTATTAAGTAAGCTCAGATCTCAATTATTAAATTCAAGACATTTAAAATGGATTGGCTACTTATCAACTACGGGTATATATGGAGATACAAAAGGAAAATGGGTAAGTGAAAAGACAACTCCTAATCCAAAACAAAAGAGAAGTATTCGGAGATTTGCATGCGAAAAAGAATGGTTAGAAACACAGCTTCCTGTGCAGATACTCAGATTGCCTGGAATTTATGGACCTGGAAGATCCGCATTTGACAGCCTTTTTAATGGAACAAGCAAAATGATTGATAAACAAGGACAGGTTTTCTCAAGAATTCATGTCGATGATATTGCTGGAGCTGTTTTATTTTTAATTAATCTCTGGGCTAAAGGTAATAATCCACAAATTGTTAATGTAGCTGACGACATGCCGACAAGTAATCTTGAAGTTATTACTTTTGCAGCAAAATTAGCCAACAAACCTATCCCATCAACAATACCTTTTGAAAAAGCTGTAGCAACAATGAGTCCTATGGCTTTATCTTTTTGGCAAGAAAATAGAAGAGTTGATAATAATTTATTATGCAAACAATTGGGCTATTGCCTTATTCACCCAGATTTCAAATCGGGATTAAAAAATTGTTTAGCCGAATTAGAAATAAATTAAGTTTCTCTATTTATTAAAACTTCTTATAAAAATATTTCTTTTAAAATATAGGCATATTACTTGCATAATTGTAATCTATTAAAGTATAACCAATGTCATAAAAACTTATCACAGTTTATTATAAGCCAATCATTAGTCAAAGCGTTACTAATGGTGAAAAATAACAAATCTCAAAAATACAGCTTACCATGAAAAAAATTAAAACATCAAATAATCATAACAATACTCTGGTTATTTCATTAGGGGATCCTGCAGGCATAGGAACTGAAATAACATTAAAAGCTCTTGGCTCTAATCGATTGCATGAAAATATAGAACCTTTGCTTGTAGGATGCAGACAGAACATATATGAGACTTATTCAAAATTAATTGATCATGGAATAAATAATATACCTAATCCAAATAATCTCAATATAATTGATATTCCTTTAAAAAATAAAATTACTCCAGGTATAGTAAGTAAAGAAAGTGGATCAGCAAGTTTTAATTGGCTTTTTAATGCCACGAAAATACTTTTAGAGGGTAAAGGAAAAGCTTTAGTAACAGCTCCTATATCCAAAATTGCATGGCATAAAGCAGGTCACAAATTTCCTGGTCAGACTGACCTATTAGGAAATCTAACTAGTCGAAAAACTTCTATGCTTTTTACAGCCATTTCACCAAATAATGGATGGAGGTTTAATACCTTATTAGCTACAACACACATACCTCTAGAAAAAATAAGTTCTTATTTAACGAAAGAATTAATTACTTACAAGTTAAATTCTTTATTAAATTTCTGTAAAAGATTTACAGATAAGCCATCCATTCAGATTGCAGGATTAAATCCACATGCAGGGGAAGAAGGAAAAATTGGAATTGAAGAGAAAAATATCATTATTCCTATTATAAATGCATGGAAATTAGATAATCCAAACATTAAGATTGTCGGACCTGTGCCACCAGATACTTGCTGGATTTCAGCAGCTGAAGCATGGAAAGATGAATCAAATAAAAGTGCACCTGATGGCATACTTGCTCTTTATCATGATCAAGGTCTTATTCCTGTTAAGCTAATTGCCTTTGATGAAGCTGTTAACACTACGCTTGGACTACCTTTTGTTAGGACATCTCCAGATCATGGAACTGCTCTAGACATATCGGGAAAGTTTATAGCTAGAGAGACAAGCATGATTGCAGCAATTAATAATGCTTGGATTCTTTCTAGATAAATTTAAAAACCTTTTATCAAGGCCTTAATCTCATCAAAACTTGTCCAAACTCTACTGGTGTTCCATTCTCAACAAGAATTTCAACAACTTCACCACTTACCTCAGATTCTAACTCATTCATTAATTTCATTGCCTCAAGAATACAAACAGCTTGGCCAGTACTAATTTTTGATCCAATCTCAACAAAAGGGGGCTCATCTGGTCCTGGAGCTCGATAAAAAGTACCTACCATAGGAGCAGTTACTTCAACCAAATCCGAACGAGATCCAGGCACTGAAGGAGGAGGAGTACTTGGTGTGGGAGGCGTTTCGACTTTTACTTGAGGTAAAGGAAGATCACTCTCATCAGAGCTAATTATCCTCGAAGAAGCTATCGAATCAGAGGAAACGCCAAGATTACGTTTGACCTCCAAACAAAAATCCTCTCCCTCAAGTCGAAATTCTTGAATATCACTATCAGCTAAAGCTGCTAACAAGCGATGAAGTTCTTCGTGATCAAGGTTCATAGTCATTGTGTTTCTCGGCCTAAATAACTGTCATTTCGAGTATCTACTCGAATTGTTTCACCAACTGAAATAAATAAAGGAACCATGACTTGGGCTCCTGTTTCCAAGATTGCAGGCTTGGTGCCCCCTGTCGCAGTGTCACCTTTAACCCCAGGATCAGTTTCTTTTATTTCTAAAGCAACTGAATTGGGCAATTCAACTTCAAGAGGTTTTTCATTCCAAGACACTACATTAACCTCCATACCTTCTTTGAGATATTTTCTACTTTCACCTATTTGTTTTGCAGTTAAGCGTGTTTCTTCATATGAAGTCATATCCATAAAAACAAAATCATCTCCATCCATATAAGTGTGCTGCAAAGTTGATTTTTCAAGCAAAGCTTGCTGAACCATTTCACCGGCTCTAAAAGTTTTTTCAACAACACTTCCGCTCTGAACAGATTTTATTTTAGTCCTGACAAACGCAGAACCCTTGCCTGGCTTGACATGTAGAAATTCAACAACACGCCAAACTGCACCGTCTAACTCAATCGTAGTGCCAGTGCGAAAGTCGTTACTTGAAATCATTCACACAAAAGATACCAATGGATCATAAGTCTGTGCCAAAGTCATGCAAAACATAGAATTAACATGGCAAAAAAGATTTGCATTCTTGCCTTAGTAACAATCCTATTTTCTTTGAGTTCTCCATGGATTGACCCTGCCATTGCAAGCCTCCCAAATGGTAATCGACTAAAAGATCCTTATGCAATATTAAGGAATTCTTTACCAATAGAACAGAAAGAATTACGTGAATTACAAAACAAACTAGAAGATACCAGTGATGATCTTCGTGGTAGCAGATGGTCAGCAATCAGCAAAGCCACCTCAAGAAGTCAATTTTTAGTTGGCAACAGAAAAAATCTCATTCTTGAATCAATGCCAGATGAGAATAAAGAAAAAGCAACTATGCTACTTTCGTATTTGAAAGAGGATCTAGATAAATTAGGTCAAATTGCAAACGAAAAAGACAAAGCTTTATTTCTTGAAACCAGAGGTAAAAGTTTAAAAAAAATTGATGACCTTGAGTCTCTTTTAATAAGCAATAAATTTCCCTATGAAATTCCCGAGGAATATGACAAATTGCCAAGACTTTTAGGAAGAGCAAATGTAGAAATAAAAACATCTAAAGGAAATATGAATGCAATTATTGACGGATATAATGCCCCTCTAACAGCTGGAGCATTCATAGATCTTTCATTAAAGGGTTTTTATGATGGTTTACCGATTAATAGAGCTGAAGAATTTTTTATTCTTCAAACTGGAGATCCTAAAGGAGAAGAGATTGGATACATAAATCCTGAAACCAATGAATTAAGAACAATTCCACTCGAAATAAGAACTCCCAATTCTAAAGAGACACTCTATGGACAAACTTTTGAAGAAGTAGGTCTTTACACTGAAACACCTGTTCTTCCATTTGCAACTTTAGGAACACTTGGCTGGGCTCATTCTGATACAGAGTTAAATGATGGTTCATCTCAATTCTTCTTCTTCTTATATGAAGCCGAGCTAAATCCAGCAGGACGAAATCTTATTGATGGTAGAAATGCCGCTTTTGGTTATGTAATTGAAGGATCTGAAATATTAGGCAAACTAGGTGTAGAAGATAAAATCAATGAGATAAAAGTGATAAGTGGATCAGAAAATTTAAAAATGAACGCTTAGATTGTAAAATAAAGTGCCAATAACAATTAGAGATATAGGCGAAATCGAACTGATTAATCGTTTAAAAAGATTTATGCGATCGGATCAAATAAATGATGATGTAGCTGAAATAAAAGCCCTGAATAAAAACTTACTTGTTAATACTGATTTACTTGTAGAAGAAATTCATTTTTCTGAAAAAATATCAAATGCTCAAGATATTGGCTGGAAAAGTATCGCTGTAAATGCTTCTGATCTCATTTGCAGCGGCTCAGAAAATATAACTTCTTTCACTGTTGGACTTGTTTTGCCACCCAACACGCATTGGGAATGGGTAGAAAACCTATACATTGGAATGCATAAAGCAATGAAAGTTTTTGGGGGAGAAATCATTGGTGGAGATTGCACAGCTGGAGATATAAAAATGATTGCCATTACAGCATTTGGAGAGATGAATCAGCCAAGACTTCATAGAGGTAATGCTTTACCAGGAGATTACATAGTCAGCACAGGATTCCATGGATTAAGTCGATTAGGTTTAGCTCTTCTAACGTCCGAAAAATTACCAAGTGAAGTCAAGCTAAGTCCTAGTCTTATTAGTAGAGCCATAAAAGCTCATAAACGCCCTCAAGCAGCTATTGAGGCTCTTAGAGCACTAAATGCGTCTAGACCTGATTCAACTATGCTCAGAGCAGCAGGAACCGATAGTAGTGATGGACTGCTGCAATCCGTTAAAGGAATTTGCGAAAGTAGCAATTGCCAAGCTGTTTTATTAAAAGATGCTCTTCCAAAAGATCCTGAATGGCCAAAAGATTTGAATTGGAATAAATGGTTACTTAATGGAGGCGAAGATTATCAAATGATACTTAGCCTCCCTCAAAACTGGGCAAAAGCACTATTAAAGAAATTAAAATCTGCTCGAATTATTGGATTTATCAAGAAAGGTAGACCAGTCGTATTATGGGATAATTCCGAGGAAATCAAAGTTGAAAAACTCAGTCTTTTTCAGCACTTTTGAATAGTGATTTTATATTTTATTTCCATTTTTGAGCAACAATTTCTGCCAAATCAACAACTCTTTGACTATAACCCCATTCGTTGTCATACCAAGCCAATACTTTGACCATATTGTCATCGATACACATCGTCAAAGCTTCATCGACGATAGTTGATTCATTAGTTCCAGCATAGTCAGTAGAAACTAGCGGTAAATCTCCATATTTTATTATTCCTTTCATTTCTCCCTGTGAAGCGGTTTTCAATAATGCGTTTACTTCTTCCGCACTAGTTTTACGACTGGATTCAAAGACCAAATCAACTGCAGAAACGTTTGGAGTTGGAACTCTCATTGCAATTCCTGTCAATTTGCCCTTCATTTGTGGATACACCAGTGCTACAGCTTTTGCTGCGCCAGTAGATGTAGGCACCAAATTCATTGCAGCTGCCCTAGCTCGTCTTAAATCGCGATGAGCATTATCTAAAATTCTTTGATCTCCAGTGTAACTATGAATTGTGGTCATAAGACCCTTATTGATCCCTAAATTCTGATCTAAAACTTTAACTATCGGTGCAAGACAATTAGTAGTACAACTTGCATTACTAAGAATATCAAAATCATCGTGAGAATACTTATCAGCATTAACACCAACCACATAAGTACCTACACCATCACCTTTACCAGGTGCAGTTAGAATTACCTTTTTGGCGCCTACTTGTAAATGCTTACTAGCTCCAACATCAGTATTGAATACACCGGTTGATTCAATAACTAAATCTATTCCCCACTCTTTCCAGGGAAGATTTAATGGATTGCGATCCGAGTAACATTTTATTTTTTTCCCATTTATCTCGAAAGTATCATCAGTATGAGATATCTCAGCGTTTTTAATCTCTCCAAGAATTGAATCATACTTCAATAAATGAGCACAAGTCTTTGGATCAGAAGTCACGTTGATACCAACAACCTCGATGTTCGTATTCTCACCTCTACTCAACCAACAACGCATAAAATTGCGTCCAATTCGACCGAAACCATTAATTGCAACACGCAAGGTCATTTCAAGAACGGCTAAACCGCTTAGCTACTGGCCGCTGATCATACAGAACGATGATCATTTTCTGTGCATTTTGAAAAATAATTGAAGTGTTAAGCAAATAAAAAGCACAAAAACTCTGCAATTCTTTAAAAAATGAGCCTTTTATTTGTGAAGGAGGTATCTTTCACTCGACACTGAAGTGAAATTGAAGCAGACACAACTATTACTACCTCACATCCACTTTGTTGGAATTGGAGGTATTGGTATGTCTGCTTTAGCAATGATTCTCTCTAAAACTGGCTATTCCGTATCAGGTTCTGACCAAAAAAATAGTCCCATTTTAAAAGAGTTAGCAGCAAATCATATACAGATATTTCCAACTCAAAAAGAATCAAATCTTGACAAAATTGTTGAAAATAACTATAACAATATTTTAGTTGTAATAAGTTCCGCAATACCTGCAGAAAATCCAGAATTAAGAAGAGCAAAAAGATATAACTTACCAATCAAACACAGATCTGAAATACTAAAATTATTAATCGATCAAAAGAGATCAATAATCATATCAGGATCACATGGAAAAACAACAACAAGTACATTTATAACAACAATTCTTGCCATTGCCAAAGAAAACCCTACAGCGGTAATCGGTGGTATAGTTCCTATTTACAAAAAAAATTACAACGTTAGTAATAGTAAATTATTAGTCGCAGAAGCAGATGAATCAGATGGATCATTAATAACATTCAATCCAAATATTGGAATTATCACTAATGTAGAACTTGAACATGTCGATCATTATAAAAATCTAGAAGATTTAATCATAACTATGAAACAATTTGGGCAAAATTGTAACTGCTTAATCGCAAATTATGACTGTCAAAACCTTAAAAAGAATATCAAAGCATCAACATGGTTTTCAACACAAATAATTGATAGTATAGATTTTGCACTCATTCCAAACGAATATAATGGTTGTGAAACATTAGCAAAGTATTATGAACAAGGAAAATTTATAGATATTGTAAAATTATCCATTCCTGGAATACATAATTTAAGTAATGCAATCGCAGCAATTGCAGCATGTAGAACAGCTGGAATCAATTTTAAGGATATAAAAAAAGGCATTGAGCATTTAAAGTTACCTGCAAGGAGGTTTGATTATAAGGGATTATGGCAAAATAGATTAATAATTGATGATTATGCACATCACCCTAGTGAAATTGATGCAGCCATATCAATGGCCTCTCTTATAATTAAAACAAAAAATAATATTTCTGAAATATCACCGAATAGATTAGTAACTATCTTTCAACCACATCGTTTTAGTAGGACTAAAAAATTCGAAAAAGACATTGCAAAAAGTCTTATTAAATCTGACTTAGTATTTATAACTCCAATTTACTCTGCTGGAGAAGAAGTAATAAAAGGAATCAGCAATCGTTCAATTAGTTATGAGATGAAAAGATTAAACCCAAGTCTTGAAATATATACTCCAGATAATAATGAAGAATTAATAAAATTAATCAAAAATAAAACAATCGAAAAAGATTTAATTTTAATTATGGGTGCAGGAGATATTAATATGGTATGTGCAAATTTATTTTTAGAAGTAATCAATAATAAATCAATTAGAAAGAATTTAGCTGCTTAAAAGATGAATTCATTTCAATTAAAAAAAAATATTTCATTATCAAATTTTACAACTTGGAGAATAGGAGGACCTGCAGAATGGATTGCTGAACCAAAAAATAATGAGGAAATAAAATATTTAATTCATTGGATAAATAAGAAAAAAATTTCATGCAATATTATTGGTGCTGGATCTAATCTACTAATCAATGACAAAGGAATTAAAGGCTTAAGCCTTTGTATGCGCCAGCTCAAAGGAGTTCAAATTGATAAAAATACTGGAGTTATCGAAGTCTTTAGCGGAGAAATGCTTCCTACTTTAGCCAGAAGAGCTGCTTCATATGGACTTCATGGACTCGAATGGGCTGTAGGAATACCAGGAACCATTGGTGGAGCAATAGTTATGAACGCAGGGGCTCAAGGACATTGCATATCGGATCATTTGGAAAGTATTACAACAATATCTTTGACTGGCGAACACCAACTGATCAAAGCTAGTAATCTCAATTTTAGATATCGATACAGTCTTCTTCAGGATGAACAATTAATTGTCGTATCTGCACGACTAAAGCTGCAACCTGGTCATCCAGAGAAAATTCGTCAAATCACTCGTGAGAACCTACATCACCGAGTAAGAACTCAACCATATAAAGACCAAACCTGCGGAAGTGTTTTTCGTAATCCTGAACCTATGAAAGCTGCTAGATTAATAGAAGAGATTGGTTTAAAAGGATTTCGTATTGGTGGCGCTGAAATATCCAAAATTCATTCAAACTTTATAATTAACGCAAATAAAGCTTCCTCATATGACGTACAAGAATTAATTAAATATATCCAAAAAAAAGTTTTTGATTCCTATGGAATCTTGTTAGAAACAGAAGTCAAACAATGTGGCTTTTAAATTTAAACACTAAAATCACTAACAATAGGAAAATCTCATGGCTGGATTCGGACTACCAAATTTTGGACAACTAACTGAAGCTTTTAAAAAAGCACAACAAATTCAGCAGAATGCTCAAAAACTTCAAGAAGAACTTGAGGTTATGGAAATAGAAGGAGCCAATAATGACAATCGCGTAAAAATATGTTTATCAGGTAATCAAAAGCCTTTGAGAGTGAAAATTGACCCATCTCTTCTTTCTGAAGAAACCACAATAATTGAAGAAGCCATACTTGATGCGATGAAGTCCGCTCACGAAATCTCAACTTCTACGATGAAAGACCGAATGGAAGATTTGACTGGTGGATTCAAACTGAACCTTCCTGGTATGGGAGATGAGACTTAATCATTTCCTCAATACTTTCGCGATAAAAGGAATATCTTTCAAAATCTTTGTCAACCACACAACCTGGCTCATCTCTATGCAAACAATTACGGAACTTACATTTTGAGTGAGTAAACTGTGCGCGAAATTCAGGAAACAAACCTGCAAAGCCAGATATATCGTTTACTATTTCAGGACGATTAAAGCCTGGAGTATCAGCAAGAAGTGATCCATCTCCAATAGAAAAAAGTTCAACATGTCTGGTTGTATGTTTACCTCTTCTTAATTTTTTTGAAACTGATGAAGTCGGTAATGAAAGAGTTGGAATTAATTGATTAATTAAACTTGTCTTTCCTACTCCAGAGGGGCCGGCTAATACGGTTAATCTTGTTTCTCTAAATCGTTCGATTAACAAATCCATACCTTGAAGATTCTTCATAGATACTGGTACAGAATCATAGCCCCAAGATTTGAATTTTTGAATATATAAATTCAAATCAGTTTGTTTAATTAAGTCAATTTTGGTTAAAATAATTAAAGGTTTGATATTTGCAGATTCAGCTGTAATTAAGAAACGACTAGTTTGCTCACTATCAAAGGAAGGATGCTCAACAGAGATACAAATAGCAATTAAAGTAACATTTGCTACTGCTGGACGTTTTAAAAAACTTATTCGAGATTCTACGCCAGCAATTATAGCTCTTTTATTTTTGTAATCTATAGACTCAACAAGAACGATATCGCCAACATGTATAACAAAACCTTGATAATCTAATTTACTTCTTCTTTTGCATAATAATCTAATCTTTTCAGAAAATTGATCCAGGCAATATCCTTCAAAATGTTGATGATTAATTTCTACTATTAAAAAATTAGCTTTAAGAGCGACAACAATTCCCCTACAACTAATAGAATTATTTTTATTCACTAAATACTATTATAGAAACCATTTTAGAATCTTTATTCTCTATATTTACTTTATAACCTTTCTCTTGCAATCCCTCTATGACATTAACTTCAGCTTCACCTATATCCAAATCTACTTTTAAAACTTCATTTGATGATAGCTTTTCCAAAGCCACGCAACATTTGACAAAATTCACCGGACAAACAATACCTCGCAAATCTAAATAATGATCAGTTAATCTATTAATCTCCACTATTTTTTTCCAAATAATCGACTAAATAAACCACTTTTATGATAATGATGTTGAGGTCCCCTCGCAGAATAATGACCAGCTAATTCCTCTAATAAATTCCTTTCAGAATCAGATAATTTTGTAGGTAATTTAATCTTTACTGAGACTTGATGATTTCCTCTAGCAACAGGATTTCCAAGTTTAGGTACTCCCTTGTTCTCTAAATTCAAAATAGAGTTGGGTTGTGTTCCTAGTGGAATTTGTAACTTAGTTGGGCCATCTACAGTATCTATTTCAATAGTATCTCCTAATATTGCCTGAAGATAACTTATATTTACTTCGGATAAAATAGTTAATCCCTCCCTCTTAAGATTCGGATGATTTTTAACTTTTAAAAATACATATAAATCTCCAGATGGACCACCTTTTAATCCAGCGTTACCCTCTCCTGAAACTCTTAAACGTGTTCCGCTATCAACTCCAGCAGGAATATTAATTCTTAATTGTTTTCTTACTTGTTTAACACCTTTCCCACCACAAGAAGTACAAGGATCCTTAATCACTTGTCCCGTTCCACCACAATTTGGGCATTCAGCGACTTGGGTAAAGCTTCCAAAAGGTGTACGTGTAGCTCTTCTTACTTGACCAGCTCCACCACATGTAGAACAGGTCACTGGACTAGTTCCTTTTTTAGCTCCAGTCCCTCTGCACACATCGCAGGTTTCTAAATGAGGAACCTTGATCTCTTTTTCTTGTCCAAAAATAGCTTTATCAAAATCAATAGTGAGGTCGTAACGTAAATCATCTCCTTGCTGAGGTCCACGCCTTTGGGGGCGAGAACCTCCAGGTGAGCCAGAGCCACCAAAACCATTAAAAAAGGTCTCAAACAAATCTGCAAAACCACCCATATCTCCCATGTCTGGCATGCCAGCTGCACCTCCTAATCCAGCTTCTCCAAATTGGTCATAACGAGCTCGCTTTTGAGAATCGCTTAAAACTTCATATGCTTTACCTATTTCCTTAAACTTTTCCTCTGCACCTGCTTCCTTATTTACGTCAGGATGATATTTTCGAGCTTGCTGTCTATAAGCTCTTTTTAAAGTATCTGAATCAGCATCTCTACTGACACCTAAGAGTTCGTAAAAATCAGCCATTAATCCATTTAAACAAATTCACTTCCTTTTCGATCATCTTGTAGTTAATTCTCATCGTTAGTTGAATCCTCTGAAGATTTATTTTGTTCTTGATTTGGAATAACCTGATCAGAAATCTCTTCATCAGCAGGTTGGGATCCCGGTCCCATAGAAACTTTGACTAAAGCATGCCTTAAGACACGACCATTCAAGTGATACCCCCTCTGTAATTCTTCAATCACAATATCTTCAGCTTTTTCATCACTTGGCTCTCTCATAACCGCTTCATGCAATTTGGGATCAAAAGGTTGATCAATAACTCGCATAGGAGCAACACCTAATTGCTTAAGTACTTCTACCAATTGCTTATAAAGTCCTTGATAACTTCTATGTAATGCCTGAGCTTCTTCACCTTCAGGGTTTAATTGTTGTCTTGCTCTTTCAAAATTGTCAACAACTGGAAGTATTTCACTAAGAGTGGTACACGTGAGCTGGATTTTTAAATCGTCTTGATCTCGACTTTGACGCTTTCGGAAATTATCAAAATCTGCAGCAATTCTCATGTATTGGCTGTTGAGCGTTTCATGCTCTTTTTCTAATTGTTGTAACCTTGCTTCAGTATCTAAACCTTTTGTATTTGACTCTGAGACAGGTGGAGTTTGATCATTAATATCCTCACCCAATTCTGACTGCTTGGCAGGGTTGTCAGTGGATTGATCTGGATTAGATGATTCATTACTTGTATTAGAACTTACAGAATTTTCAATAGAGTCATTTTCTGATGAACCATCCTGAGATAATTCATGTTCTGAGGAGGGAACGTCTGAATTCATATAGTTTGATTAGCTATTAATACATGTTGATACCAAAGGGTTTTTTGTACAAGCTACGGAAGCCCACACCTATTACTATCTTAAAAAAATAATTTATGAATCAACTTCAAACACAAGAGCAACACCATTATTGCAATAACGTTTACCAGTTGGCCTTGGTCCATCATTAAAAACATGCCCCTGATGACCATTACAGCGCCGACAATGATATTCAGTTCTTGGAACAATTAATTTGAAATCTGTTTTTGTTTCAATTGCATCAGGTAAGTGATCGAAAAAGCTTGGCCAACCTGTTCCACTATCAAATTTGGTTTTGGAAGAAAATAAAGCAAGCCCGCATCCTGCACAGCGAAAAATTCCTTTTCTTTTTTCATCATTCAAGGGGCTTGAAAATGGCCTCTCTGTTCCTTCCTTACGCAAGACATTAAATGAGTCTTTCGATAAACGTTTTTCCCATTCTGCATCCGTCAAAGTTTTATAGTTATCCATAGGTTTCGAAGAAGCAAAAGCGCTTTTTGGTTTAATAATAAAACCAGAAAGAGTATTCAAGAATCCAATCATTAAAAATCTACGGTTCAAAGAAATTTTTCAATTCGATCAATAATAATAAAATTTTCTCATTAAAAAGTGAAAAAAATTAATTTATAAAAAATGATTTCCAACTCTTTCAAAACAAATGAATTGGCTAACTACCGATTAAGTATTGCTCCAATGATGGATTGCACAGATAGGCATTTTCGTGTCCTTATGCGTCAAATTACAAAAAGATCGCTTTTATACACAGAAATGATTGTCGCTCAAGCACTCCATTACAGCAACAATAGAAATAAATTATTAGATTTTGATGAAATAGAACATCCTATTTCCATACAACTTGGAGGGGACAATCCAAATCTTTTAGCTGAAGCAGCAAAAATGGCAGAAGATTGGGGTTATGACGAAATTAATTTAAATGTTGGATGCCCAAGTCCAAAAGTGAAATCAGGAAACTTTGGTGCTTGCTTAATGGGAAAACCAAAAATAGTAGCTAAATGTATAGAGAACATGAAGAAATCATGCAATATCCCAATCACAGTAAAACACCGGCTTGGTATTGATAATCTTGATAATGATGATTACCTAATAAAATTTGTCGATACTTGTGCAATTGCTGGGGCGAACAGATTTATAGTTCATGCAAGAAAAGCATGGCTAAATGGATTAAATCCCAAAGAGAATAGAACCATTCCACCTCTGCAATATGAGAGAGTTGAAAAATTAAAAAATAAAAGACCTGAATTACTTATCGAACTTAATGGTGGGATAAATACAATAAATGATTGTATTAAAACTCTAAAGATATTTGATGGTGCAATGGTTGGTAGAGCTGCATACACGCATCCATTTATATGGACTAACATTGACCCAATGATTTTCGGGGAAACTCAAGATTATCAATCACGGTCAAAAATAATTAAAAAAATTATTCCTTTTGCTCAAAAAAATTTAGAAAACAATGGACGTCTTTGGGATATATCTAAGCATGTTCTAAATCTTATTGAAAATATACCAAATGCAAAAGCATTCAGAAAAGAATTAAGTGAAAAATGCCAAAACAGCAAAGCAGATGTTTCTATTTTAAAAAATATTGCCCAGCAATTAGAAGATGCTGGGCATTAAAGGTGAGAAAAAAGTCTTTAAGTTTCTGCGCCGCCATATTCAGCGGAAGAATCCTCTCCGCCTTCAGGCGAAGCTCCTCTTCTTCTTCTGCTACGGCCCTGATCAAAGCTATTAGCATCTTGTGACGCATTGCCATGACTACGATCTTCCCAACCTTTAGCTCCAGACGGTCTATCTTGAGCTGATTGATCACCTTGAGCTCCACCGCCATAGCCGCCACCTTGGCCACCACCGCCGTAACCGCCACCGCCTCTCCTTGGAGCACTACCCCGTGGTTCAGCTTTGTTAATTCTTAACGGACGACCCATAAGCTCAGCTCCTTGCAGAGATTCAATTGCTGAAGCTTCAACTGCTTCATCAGCCATCTCAACAAAAGCAAAACCTCTTTTGCGTCCTGTATCTCGTTCTAAAGGTAAAGAACAATTTGCCACCTCCCCAAAGGGAGAAAACAATTCAATTACGTCTTCCTGCTCAGCGCGGAAGGGTAAGTTGCCAACAAAAATACTCACTTGAAAATTGGACTGAAAATAAAATGTAACTAAGGGGCTATAAATAGCCAAAATTTAATGACTCTAATTGAATCATCCTTAACACTTTAATACCGGAAGCCCTCAAATAGATTTAAAAGAATTTTTTTACTCAAATAATTTTTCTCGCCAAAGAAAAAGTTGCTCTCCTACTCTTTCAAATCCAGTTCCCCCATCACTCAATCTTGACTCAACAACACTTGAAGGCAAAAGCTTGTCATAAATATCCTCTTCAAAAAAAGTATTAAATTTTTTCCATCTATCCAATGAAATGTCTGTTAATAAAATTTCTTCTTCTAAGCATTCTTTAACAATGCGACCAACTAATTGATAAGCCTCACGAAACGGTACTTCTTTTGCCACCAAATAATCGGCGACATCAGTAGCGTTTGAAAAATCTGATAAAACAGCTTTATTAAGTTTTTCTTTTCTAAAAATCAAACCTTCTTCAAATAAAATAGATATGGCTTTTAACGAATCCCTAACTGTCTTGACACTATCAAAAATAGCTTCTTTGTCTTCTTGAAAATCTTTATTGTATGCAAGTGGCAATCCTTTAATCATTGTAAGCATTGCTTGCAAATGTCCAAATACGCGTCCTGACTTACCTCGAACTAGCTCAGGAACATCCGGGTTCTTCTTTTGTGGCATAAGACTACTTCCAGTAGCACATCTATCAGTTAATTTTATAAATGCAAATTCTTCAGATGCCCATAAAATAACTTCTTCAGATAATCTACTTAAATGCGCCATAATTAATGATGAAGCTCCCAAAAACTCCACAACAAAATCTCTATCACTGACAGCATCCAGACTATTCGTATAAATATCTTGAAATTGTAAATCTGCAGAGGTAATATCTCGATTAATACATATAGATGTTCCAGCTAAAGCCGCTGCACCCAATGGAGAAATATTAACTCTTTTTCGTACGTCTTCTAATCGATTTCTATCTCTTTGAGCCATTTCAACATATGCCAATAGGTGATGAGCCAAAGATAACGGTTGTGCTCTCTGCAAATGTGTGTAGCCAGGAATAAGTGTATGTAAATTTTTCTCTGCTAATAAAAAAAGAGATACTTGAAAACGTTTTAAATCGTTATCAATTTCATCAATACGCTTTCTCAACCATAATCTCAGATCTGTTCCAACTTGATCATTTCGACTACGACCTGTGTGCAGTTTCTTACCAATTGGACCAATTAAACTTATTAATTTTTTTTCTACCGCAAAATGCACATCCTCATCTGAAATATCTGGTTGAAATAAACCATCAGCTGCTGATTTTCTAATCTCCTCAAGACCATTTTCTAATTTAATAGCCTCTTCCTTAGTTATTATTCCTTGCATTCCAAGCATCCTTGCATGTGCAATTGATCCATCCAAATCTTCCTCTAATAAACAAATATCAAACTCAATAGAAGCATTAAATTGCTCTATGAAAGGGTGAAGTCCCTCATCAAATCTATCGCTCCACGTTTTACCCAATGAATCACCCAAACTACTACTACAAATAAAGCAATGTTATTAGCAATTGTCAGGCAATTTACTGACTTAATTCAGGAAGCGTTAATTCTTCGTTTACTTTTAGAACTACCATTGAGGCATCATCTTCGAGTTGATGATCAACACCAACAAAACCATCTAAGCGCTTAAATAATTTATTTAATATTTTTTGAGCTCCTAAACCATCCCTAGCAAATTGATCTAGGAGAGCTATCAAGCGATTTTCATCAAAACGTTCACCAGATAAACCTGACGCTTCAGTAACCCCATCAGTGTAGTAAAGAAGAACATCGCCAGGCTGAAGAATTATCTCACCGCATCCATATTGAGCATCAGGTTGAAGACCAATCAACAAACCTGGAGCATCTAATCGAGTAATTGATTTTGACTGAAAACTCCATAGCAACGGAGGATTGTGTGCTGCATTAGCAAAACGTAATTTTCTTGACCTTGCATCAAAATCTGAATAAAACAAAGTTACAAAACGATGAGATTGAGTCAAATCTTCAAGAGCTAGTTGATTCAAGTCATGCAATATCGAATCTGGTGGTAATCCACTCAAAACTTCTGCTCTTAACATTCCTCGAAGCATAGTCATAAGCAATCCTGCAGGAACCCCTTTACCCATAACGTCCCCAATTACAAAAGCCCAACGGCCACTAGCTTTTGCGTTGCCAACCAAGTCTGAACGTGTTGGCATAAAGTCGTAATAATCACCCCCAAGTTGAAAAGCAGGTCTACAACAAGCAGCTAATTCAACTCCTTCAATAGTTGGGCAATGATCAGGTAATAATTGTGCTTGAATCTCTGCTCCAATACTAAGCTGTCTATCTACTTTTTCATGATTCCGAATTACTTGAAAAATAACATCATTTTCTATAGCAACACCTGTCAAATCTGCAACTAATTGCAGATGCTTTCTATGAGCATCACTTCCAAAAATAATATCATTTTTATCAAATGCATAAAGACGGCCTCGTTGTCTTCCACGAGAAACTATAGATGTTGCAAAAACATTAGCAAAACCAAAATGTCTTTGGACAAGACGATCAAGCAATAAAATATTTTGCTCTTGAATACCAAAACCTGGTTTCATTCCTTCTTCTAGAAGAATTAATTTTCTATATAATTCTTGATTTTTTTCTATGGGTGTAATTTTTAATTGATCACGCCAAATACTCCCGTCATCTTGAAAAGGAATTAATAAAGATCCTTCGGTACCTACTAATCGAGTTACTAAAACAGGAATCAATTCTAGAAAACGATTTAGATTCGTGAAACTACGCAGAGCAAAGCTTAAGGAGAGCAATAATTCTTGATTAACAATTTGCTCTTGAACAAGATTATCAATTAAATCTGTTAAAGAATTAGATGCGGCCTTTGATAACAAATTAGCTTTATAAGAATTATTTTGATGAGAAATCGGAGATTTTTGTGTCACCACTGTCTCCCTCTAACGAAAAAAAACTTTGCAAACTTTATAAAAAATATCTTGAAGTTCATCTATTAGTTAAAAGTGCTTCTATAAATTCAAAACTATTAAAAGGTCTCAGATCTCTGAGTCCCTCTCCAGCTCCAATAAATCTCACAGGAAGGTGAGCCTCTGAAGCAACTGCCATAGCGACACCACCTCGGGAAGATCCATCTAGTTTAGTAAGCACTACACCTGTCAAATCTGCTGAATCAGCAAAAGCAAGCGCTTGACGAAGGCCATTTTGGCCTTGACTAGAATCAAGCACTAATAGTGACTCAACATTTGCATTAGGAGCTAGCTTATCTATTATTTTTCTAATTTTTTTAAGTTCTTCCATTAAATTATTTTTCGTTTGTAATCTTCCAGCTGTATCTACTAACAACAAGTCTATATTTTTTGACTTACTAGCACCAATAGCATCAAATACTATTGATGCAGGATCAGCATTCTGAGATTCATTTGCAATAACCTCTACACCAGTTCTCTCGCCCCATATTTTTACTTGTTGAACTGCTGCTGCTCTAAAGGTATCTGCCGCAGCAATCATTGCAGAAAAACCACTTCTTCTAGCAACACTTGCCAACTTACCAAGAGTCGTTGTCTTACCGACTCCGTTAACTCCAACTAACATCCAAATATTTAAACATCCTTTTTTAGGAGAAAGTAAATCGACACCACTCTCTTTAATTGGTTTTTCTAAAACATTTACTAATTGTTCTTTTAAAAAACGTATTCCTTCTGAAGCATCAACAACCTCCTCATTTAACCTAGTCCTTAATGAATCCAAAATTTGATCAGTAGCTGTGACACCCGCATCTGCTCTAAGTAAAAGAGTCTCCAAATCATCAAGAACTTCAGGAGTAAGTGGATCATCTCCTAATTTATCTAATAGATCAGTAACAAACCCTTTTCGAGTTTTTTCTAATCCTTGTTTTAAACGACCTAACCAATCAATATCATCTAGGGAAAATTGATCTACTTTTTTGCCTTGAGCTGCTAAAACCTGAGCTGACCAAGTAAAATTATCATCAAAATCTCCAAGCTTCGGTTCATCCTCCACTTTAAACTCTTCTTCATATTTAATTTTCTTTTGATTATCAATATTTAATTTTTCATCCTTTACGAGATTATTATCCACAGAATCTTTATCTTGATTAGAAGTAGTTTCTAATTCTTTTTGTTTAATTTGTTTCTGTTTTAATTGTAAATAAGCTTTTTTAGCCCAATCTAAAGAATCATCATTACCTAATGAAGAATCTAAATTAGACAAATTTTCACTTTTCAAAGAATCATCTCTCATAATTAATTCATTATTAAATTAGAATTTTGTAGATTTCTTAAAACTCCATTAATCATTCTTCGTCCTTGATCATCACTATAACGATTGGCAAGATTTACAGCTTCATTGCAAGTTACAGCAATTGGAGTTTTAAAATCTATCAAATCAACCAAAGCCAATCTTAAAATATCTCGATCAATCCTAGGTAATCTTTTCAATCGCCAACCCTCCATAACGCTATCAAGTTTAGTATCTATTCCATCTTTTTTGCTAATGACTAACTGAACACGTTTCAAAGCTAAATCACGAGTTTCTTTTTGATCACTTAAAGCTAACAATCTTGGTAGTTCAATACTTTCAGATAGACTGTTTAAAATTTTTTCTGAATCATTTAAACAAATTTGTAAATGAATTCTTGATTCTTTAATTAATCCAGCATCATCTTGTAACTCACTATCAAGAAATTCCTGATTCGCTTTTTCTAGCTTTAATGCACAAAAATCTAATTCCTCTCTCCAATGATCAGTTAAAGATTCTATTGCAGCACTAAGTAAACTTTCAATCTCCATTTTTTCAAGTTTCAATAATTCATTCCGTTTAATTTGACCTAATAACAAAAGAGCTAGTTCTCTAGAAATCGATTTTAATTGCATAATTAATATCTAAAATATTTATGATGACGAAGACGCCCTTAACTGTGAAAACAAACTAGAAAATGAAGTATTTGTAGAAGTATTTCTTTCATCTGGGTTTACAATTCCTGCAGAAATAATTGTTCTAAAAGCATCTTCAACAGATATATCTAAATCTTTCACGGAACCTTCTGGAACTAATGTATACCATCCAGTTGTTGGATTTGGGGCAGTGGGAATAAAAACACTCAATAAAGGCTTATCTGGCTCAGACTGAAGAGAAGGTCCAACAATACCAGTTACAAAACCAACACTGAACAAACCCTCTCGAGGATATTCAACTAAAACAACTCTTCTAAACCTGGTCGAGTTATCTCTTAGAAAAGTTTCTAAAAGTTGCTTGAGTGTTTTATAAACTGAACCAGCTAAAGGAATACGAGACAGAGTTCCTTCACCAAATTCGAGTAACCATCTTCCTACAAAATTTCTAGCCATCAAGCCAATTAATAAAATTCCTAGCAAAGGAACAGTCAAACCTAATGCAAGATTGATTAAATCTTGAAGTAAAGGATTTAGAGTAATAAAAGGATTTAGCTGCTTAGGTATCGAAGTTAAAATTGCCAAGACAAAACGACTGACAATTGTTGACAGCCAAATTGTGGTAGCTAAAGGTATAACTACCAGAAGACCTGCAATCAGGTCATTTTTTAGATCCTGCTGCAGCCTTGAGGCTAAAGTCAGGTCTTGCTTTGGAGAGGACTGCACCAAATAAAGAGAGTCCGATTAATGTATATGTGTACAATCTAACCAAATTCAGTGCATTAATTAAATAATTTAAGCTATTAATAGAAATAAAACATCAAAAAGAGTTTTTGAACAAGAAAAATCAGTACTTAATTTAAGTTCCTTTAATTAAAAGTTGAAAAATTATTAATGAAACAAAAACTGTGGACTTAACAAACTCTATTGAACTTACAAAGAAAATTAAAGAAGAGGCTTTGAAAGAAGGTTTTGATGCAGTAGGAATTGCAAAAGTTCCAGGATCTTCAAGAATCAAACTGAGATCAGCTGCATTAGAAAGATGGCTAGAAGCAGGATATCAAGCAAAAATGAAATGGATGGAAAACAATCGAAGAAAAGATATAGAAAACATGCTTGATGGTGTAAAAAGTGTTATTGCCGTAGGACTGAATTACCACATTGACATAGATAACAAATCCAGAGATCTTTCAATCGCAAGATATGGGTGGGGCAAAGATTATCATAAAGTTATGAAAAAAAAATTAAAAAAAGTCGGCCAATTTTTAGAAAAAGAAAGTCCAAACACGCAATGGAAAATATGTGTTGACACGAGTGCATTATTAGATAAGGTTTGGGCTGAAGAAGCTGGCATTGGATGGATTGGAAAACATAGCAATCTTATTAACAATAAAATTGGTTCCTGGATGTTTATAGGTCATCTATTATCTACTGAAAGTTTACAAGCAGATGAACCTTCTAAACCACTATGTGGTAATTGTGAAAAATGTATTGATGCTTGCCCAACCAAAGCTATCGAAGAACCATTTATTATTAACTCGAATAATTGTTTAGCGTATCATACCTTAGAAAATAGAGATAAAGAATTACCAACAAATATATCTAAGAATATGGGTAATTGGGTTGCAGGTTGTGATATTTGTCAAGAGGTTTGTCCATGGAATCACCAAAGAATACCAACAACATCTGAACCAGAACTTCAACCTTTTGAATGGATTTTAAATATAAATAAAAAAGAAGCTTTGTTATGGACTGACGAACAATGGAAAGAAAAATTAAATGGATCAGCATTAAAAAGAATTAAGCCATGGATGTGGCGTAGAAATATAAATTCAAGCTCGAATATTTGATCAATATGAAAAAAAATATAGGATTAATTTATTCTTTCTTACTGGGTTTTAGCCTTTTTGAGCTATCTCTTAAAATAAATCCAGCTAAAGCATTTTTTCCAAGAATAAATGAACCAAGCGTAGAAGAACTAATAATTACATCAAACAAAATTGGCAAAACAGCTACACAGCTCATTAAATATGGACAAAACCAAGATGCTATTAAACTTTTAAAGCTTGCAATTAAATTAAATCCAAAAGGAAAGAATCTTTGGATAAGCCTTGGAGAAGCTCAAATTCGATCAAATAAAAATAAAGATGCACTATTTTCATTAAATAAAGCAATAAATTTAAGCCCTGAAAACGAAGAGATATATTTTACAAAAGCTTCTATATATATGAATTTGAATAATCCAGAAATTGCTAAAAATATTATTAAAAAAGGTTTATCAATTAATAATCATAATGAAAAAGGTTATTTTCTTTTAGGAAATACAGAAATTATGTTAAAAAATTATAATTCAGCATTAATTGCTTTTAATAAATCATCCAACATAAATTCAAATTTTTGGCAATCTATTAACAATGAAGGTCTTATTTTATATGAATTAAATAACCCAAAAAAAGCTATATCAAAATTTAAAACAGCACTTAAAATAAGTAACAATGCAGAACCCATGCTTGCTTTAGCAATAGTTCTCTTTTCATTTGAAAACAATTCAAAAAAGTCAATTATCTTAGCAAAAAAAGCTTTAATATCTAATCCTAATTATGTTTCGAAAGAATACCAAAAAAAGCAATTATGGGGTAAAAAATTACAAAAATCAGCAACACTTTTATTTAAAACACAAGAGATGATTAAAGCAGTTCAAGAAGCAAAAGAAAAAAGTCAATGAGTTAATGTTTAACAAAAAACTGGATTTTAAGAAATTAGTTAGTAACCTAAATAATAGAAGTTAGGCCTCTTACATAATCAAAGATGGCCAAAGAACGCCTGAAACCAATATCGTTGCATCAAGAGATGCAACGCTCTTATCTCGAATACGCAATGAGCGTAATCGTTGGAAGAGCATTGCCAGATGCTAGAGACGGCTTGAAGCCAGTACAAAGAAGAATTCTTTTCGCTATGCATGAATTAGGCCTCACTCCAGAGAGGCCATATAGAAAATGTGCTCGTGTCGTTGGGGATGTACTTGGGAAATACCATCCTCACGGAGATCAAGCCGTTTATGACGCACTTGTAAGACAAGTCCAAGTTTTTAGCTCGAGATATCCAATTCTTGATGGTCATGGAAACTTTGGATCAATTGATGATGACCCTCCAGCTGCAATGAGATATACAGAAACTCGCTTGGCTCCTATTGCTAACGAGGCCATTTTAAGTGAAATAGACTTAGAGACCGTTGACTTTTCTCCAAATTTCGATGGCTCACAACAAGAGCCAGATGTTTTACCTGCTCAATTACCTTTTTTAATTTTAAATGGAAGTACGGGAATAGCTGTAGGAATGGCAACAAGTATTCCTCCACATAATCTAAATGAAATAGTAGAAGCATTAATAGCAATAATAAAAAAACCAACTTTAGAGGAGGAAAAATTATTAGATATTATCCCTGGACCAGACTTTCCAACAGGAGGAGAAATTCTATTAAGCAATGGAATAAGAGATACGTATACAAAAGGAAGAGGAAGTATACCTATGAGAGGAATAGCTCATATTGAAGAAATAAATCCTGGCAAAGGTAAACACAAAAGAAATGGAATAATAATTACGGAGCTTCCTTATCAATTAAATAAATCTGCATGGATTGAAAAACTGGCTGATTTAGTTAATAACGGAAAAGTTAATGGTATTGCAGATATTAGAGATGAAAGTGATCGAGATGGAATGAGAATCCTTGTTGAATTAAAAAGAGATTCCGATCCAAACAAAATTCTAGATTTTTTATATCAAAAAACTTCATTACAGAGTAATTTTGGCGCAATATTACTTGCACTAGTTAATGGTCAGCCAGTACAACTTACATTAAGAAAATTATTAGACAATTTTATAGAATTTAGAGAAAACACAATTCTGCTTAGGACAAAATTCTTATTAAAAAAAATCAAAGATAGAGAAGAAATAGTTGAAGCATTAATACAAGCTATAAATAATGTTAAAAAAATCATAAATTTAATAGAAAATTCAAAAGATACAATTGAGGCAAAAAATAAGTTGATAATTTCCCTAAAAATAAATGAAAAGCAAGCTAATGGAATATTAAGCATGCCATTAAAAAGATTAACAAGTCTTGAGAAAAATTCACTAAGAAAAGAAATAGATGATTTAAAAGTTGAAAGAAAAGAACTTGAACTAATCATTAATGATAGAAATAAGTTGATGAAGGTAATGATTAAGGAATTGAAAGAACTTAAAAAAAGATTTGGAAGCGAGAGAAAAACTAAGTTAATTGAAGGTGGAGATGAACTAATAGCTGCACGCATAGCCAATCAAAGACCGAATAAAGAACTTCAAAGAAAACATGCTTTAAAAGAATTATCAAAAGATTCTGAAATAATTATTCAAGCAAATAAAGTAATGAAAATAGTCTCCTCACTAACCATAAAAAAATTAAAATTAAAAGAACATGTTCAACAACAAAAAGATTTTATACCACCCAAATTAATTTGGCCAATTAAAAATGAACCAAAAATCTTAGCTATTAGTGAACTTGGTAAAATAGGAATTCTTAAATGGGAATTTGCAGGTCAAAAATCAGGAGCATTAGAAGATTTTTTACCTGCTGGTTTAGAAAAAGATAGAATAATTAATTTAATTCCAATACCTGACAACCAAGATACTAGTTTAGGTTTAATTAGTAGTGATGGAAAATTTAAAAGAATAGCAATTAATGATATATTGGACATCTCTAATAGAGCAACAACAATTTTAAAGTTAAAAGAAAATATTAAACTTAGAAGTTGTTTTCTTTGTGAAGAAAATGGATATATTATAATAATAACTGATATTGGAAGGATTATTAAGTATCAAATAAAAGAAAAATATTTTCCTTTTATGGGAAAATTAGCCCAGGGTGGAAGTATCTTAAAATTGTTTCCTGGAGAACATTTAATCAACACATTAAGTATAAAAAATAATCAAAATAAAGATTTAATTTTAATATCGAATAAAGGTACATTTATAAAACATAAGATTAAAGAGTTAAGAGTATCAAAAAAAGGCGAATTAGGAAAAATAGGAATAAATATTAAAGATAGTAAAACAACTAAAACTAGGATAATTAACTCTTTT
The DNA here is from genome assembly GCA_003216275.1 of Prochlorococcus sp. AG-402-P18. Classification (GTDB taxonomy): domain Bacteria; phylum Cyanobacteriota; class Cyanobacteriia; order PCC-6307; family Cyanobiaceae; genus Prochlorococcus_B. The sequence goes on from QCJC01000011.1 coordinate 37,217, forward strand.
ATAAATAATAATTATGTTTATATAAAAACCAATAAAAATAGATATGAAAAACTTGAAAATGAAAAAATTCATTTAGAGTCTTACAAAAAAGAGAGAAGTTTAGTGTTAAACTTAAATGAAAATGAATTTATAGATTCAGTTTTTTCAATGATCTTGCCAGAAAATAATTAAGATAAAGAGTTTTTTTCAACCCAAGATAAATATTCATCTGTTACAGTGCCGGTAACATATTGACCATTAAAACAAGATAAATCTAATTCTTTTACTTTACTATCTTTAACTATAGCTTTGCTAAGATCATCTATCTCTTGGTAAATCATTTTATCGATTAATAAATTTTTTTCTATTTGATTTATATTCCTATTATAAGCAATTAATTCATTTCTACTTGGCATATTTATTCCATAAACATGGGGATATCTGATGGGTGGAGCCGCAGATGTAAAAGTTACTTGATTAGCACCTGCAGTTCTTGCCATTTGAACGATTTGTTGAGAAGTTGTACCTCTAACAACAGAATCATCAACTATCAAAACATTTTTATTTTTAAATTCAGTACTCATTGCATTTAACTTTTGACGAACAGATCGTTTCCTCAAAGATTGACCAGGCATTATAAAAGTTCTACCAACATATCTATTTTTAAAAAATCCTTCTCTATACTCTATACCTAATTGTCTAGCTACTTGCATTGCGGCTGGTCTAGAAGAATCAGGAATTGGCATTACAACATCTATATCTCCTAAAGAAACTTGCTTTTTTATTGTCTCTGCCAATAAATCACCCATTCTTAATCTTGATTTGTATACTGATATACCATTCATTATTGAATCAGGTCTTGCTAAATAAACATACTCAAATGAACAAGGGAATAACTGAGGATTATCAGAACATTGTTTAGAAAAGAACTCTCCCTGAGATGTAATAAAAATTGCTTCGCCAGGTTCAACATCTCTAACAATTTGATAATCATTATTTTCAATAACTAATGACTCACTTGCAATAATCCACTCAGGCTGATTATTTTTAGAAATTCTTTTTCCTATTACCAAAGGACGAATTCCAAAAGGGTCTCTAAAAGCTAAAAGACCATGACCAGCTATTAAAGAGATTGAAGAATAGGACCCCTCAACCCTTTTATGAACTGTTTTCACAGCATTAAAAAGATGATCGGGATGGATATCTTTTCCTTTTATTTCGAAATTTAATTCGGTAGCAAGAACATTTAGCAACATCTCAGTATCACTTGAAGTATTTGTATGCCGTCTATCAACTTTAAAAAGTTCTTTTTCTAACTCTCGTGTATTTGTTAAATTTCCATTATGAACAAGAATGATTCCATAAGGTGCATTTACATAAAATGGTTGCGCTTCTTCTTCTCTATGAGCTGCCCCTTTTGTAGCATATCTCACATGGCCTAATCCAATCTTTCCTATCAAACTTCGCATATCTCGCGTCCGATAAGCTTCTCTAACTTGGCCTTTTGATTTATTAATATGAAAAACACTTCCATCCATTGTTGCTATACCAGTAGAATCTTGACCTCTGTGTTGAAGTAACAACAAGCTATCGTAAATCTGCTGATTACATTGTTCTGAAGAAACAATACCGACTATACCGCACATATTTATATCTCCACCTTGAACAAAATCATTTTATTCATAAGATTATAAATCATACTATTTTATTTTTGAAATTTTATTATAAATAGCATTATTATATGCATTTCTTAGTTCTAAGATATTAATATTTATTATTAATTTTTTATCTTGATAAATTTCTAATTGTTTGTTATTGACTTGGCCTAAATGGGTTATTGAAAATAAGTTAGTTTCTTTTGATGATAATTCTTTATAATAATTTTTTAATTTTAATACTTGTTTTTTAGAACAACTAATTAATATTCTTGCACCTCCCTCAGAAAAAAGTAACCTTTCTAGAGATTTATGGCTTTTTGGAAGAGTGATTTGTGCTCCTAAACCAGAAGAAATACAGCATTCAGAAAGAGCTACAGCCAATCCTCCATCTCCTAAATCATGGGCTGAATTTACAATTCCTTGATGTATTATATTTCTCAAGAAAAACTGAACTTGTTTTTCTAAGTATAAATCTATCTCAGGTGGTCTTCCTGTTTTTAAACCATGAATATACTCTAAAAAAGAGGAAGCTGATAATGTTATTCGATTATCAATTTTATTATTTTCTTCAAAAGGTAAGCCAATCATAAATATTTGATCTTCTTTGTCTAACCATGATTTTTTACAAATATTTTTTATATTTTCAATTAGTCCAACCATTCCAATAACTGGTGTTGGATGTATAGGTATAATATTTTTATTAGATATTTTTGTATCATTGTATAATGATACATTACCTCCTGTAACTGGAGTATTTAATATTTGACATGCATTGGCAATGCCATCACATGACATTGATAATTGCCAAAAACCTACTGGATTCTTTGGAGAAGAAAAATTCAAATTATTTGTAACTGCCAAAGGTTCAGCTCCTACACAACTTAAATTTCTTGCAGCTTCTGCAACTGCAGAAATACTTCCTCTTTTAGGATCTAAAAATACCCATCTATCATTACAATCAACAACAGAGGCTATTGCTCTATCAATATTTTCTTTTGAACCAAAATCATTTTGAGATCGGAGTCTAATAACAGCAGCATCAGCTTCTCCAGGCGATAGAATTGTATTAGATTGAACCTGATAATCATATTGTTTATATATCCAATTCTTAGAAGCAATTGTAGGAGTTTTTAATAAATTTATTAAAACTTCATTCCAACTTATAAATATATTATTTTTTATTGTTTCTATTCCATTAATTGAAGATTTAGGTAATAAGGTTTCTTTCCATTTCCAATGTTTTTGTAAATATTCAGGGACTGAATTAATTAATAAATTTTTATCTATTGGAGTATCATCAGCTAGTGCTGATGCTGGTAAATCAGCAACTACTTTTCCCTTATGTTTTACCCTTACAACTTTTTCTTTTAACACCTTGCCAACAACTTCAACATATAAACCCCAACGTACAAACAAATCAGTTAAATATTTTTCTGAACCTGGTTTAATAACGAATAACATTCGTTCTTGTGATTCAGATAATAAAAATTCATAAGGAGTCATATCTTTTTCTCTTGCAGGAACACAATCAAGATCCAATTCAATTCCTACATCACCTTTAGAAGCCATTTCAGAAGAACTACAAGTAAGACCTGCTGCTCCCATGTCTTGTGCAGCTACCACATATCCTGTTTTAAAAGCTTCTAAACAAGCTTCTATTAAACCTTTTTCTAAAAAAGGATCACCGACTTGAACTGCAGGTCTATCATCTATAGAACTTTTTGAAAGTTCTGAACTTGCAAAACTTGCTCCACCCATTCCATCTCTACCAGTAGTATTTCCTACATAAAGAACTGGATAATCAATTCCACTTGCTCCAGAACAAACTATATCGTCCGTCTCCATTAAACCTAATGCCATAGCATTAACTAAAGGATTACCTGAATAACTACTATCAAAACCAACCTCTCCTCCAACAGTTGGCACGCCTACACAATTGCCATAATGAGAAATTCCTGATACGACACCTTCCAATAAGGCAATATTTTTTTGATCATTAAGTGGTCCAAATCTTAAAGCATTCAATAAAGCTATTGGTCTTGCACCCATTGTAAAAATGTCTCGAAGTATTCCTCCAACACCGGTTGCTGCTCCTTGAAAAGGCTCCACCGCCGATGGATGATTATGACTTTCGATTTTAAAAACTAATCTTTGTCCTAAACCTACATCTACTACTCCTGCATTTTCTCCTGGGCCAACAAGAATTCTGTGACCTGTTGTAGGGAATTTTTTTAATAAAGATCTTGAGTTTCGATAACAACAGTGCTCTGACCACATAACACCAAACATTCCTAGTTCATTTCTATTGGGAGGTCTTTTAAGTCTTTTACAAATTTCCAGATAATCTTCAACCTTTAATCCCTCATTGGATAATGATGTGACGACATCATATTCGACAGAAAATTTTTCTGAATTTATTAATTTTTCAAAATCACTGTTTATGGATAAAGATGACATCATTTAAATCCAAGGATCAAGTTCTTCATTAGTGTCATTTGTTTTCCTTTGTTTTAGATTCATTCTATGAAATTCTTCTCTTCTATCCACATTTAAATCATCTATCCAGTCATCAAAAAATTGACTAGAATCTTCATTTGTATAAGAATCATCAAAACCTTCTGATTCTTCTTCAACAATTTGTTCATCGATCCATCCTTCTAAACGATCTGAAGCTTTAAAAGTAAAATCTTCAAATTTTGTTTTAAATTTTCTGCTTTTAATAAGAAATTCTTCTTTTAAACTTGCTTTATATAGTGGTAAATCTTCAAATGTATTAAAATTACATGAAATAGATCCAGGTTGTTTATCAATAATCTGAGATATAGATAAACGCCATCTGCTTGTTCCTGGAATTAATGGATTTGATCGACTTACTAAATAATATAATATATTACCTGTTTTAGATTCAAAAACAAAATCAGCAACAATTCCTATTTTTTGACCAAGCTTATTATAAATCAAAGCGTTCATTAATGTTGGAAAACGGTCTAAAGTTTGCTGATCTGAAGAAGATCCATTTCCTTTCACATAAACTTCTTGATCATTCATTCCTTTTAATTGATCAAGTCTCCAAACTTTTCTTTGAAGCCTAAAATTAGATGGTCGGCTAATCCATCCTAATAATCTATGAACAGGAGGATGCATCCAGGCAGATATACCTGTACCATGTTCGATACCTTTATCGCATCTTACATTATGATTTAATAAATCACTTAATAATAATTTAGTTGGTATATTCAAAATTAATTTCTTATTTGTATAGGCATTACCAAATATTTAAAATTAACATTACTGTTAACTGGAGAGAAAATTGCTGGTGTTGTTGGTGCATTACAACTTAACTTAATCAAATCTGATTCTATAACTTTTAAACCGTCTAATAAATATCTTACATTAAATGCAATTTGAAAAGATTCTCCTTTAAAAGATACAGGTAAAGATTCTGAACCAGTTCCAATATCTTGAGCATCAGTCGTTATTTTAATTAATTTGTCTGAACTATCAGTAGATATTTTTATCACATTATTATGTTGATCAGCTAATACAGCAATTCTTTCTAATGAAGCAATAAATTCTTTCCTATCAAATTCTAATATATTTGAAAAAGAATCTGGTAATAATTGAGAATAATTTGGATAAGAACCTTCTAATGCCCTAATAGTTATTATTTCATCATCAGAAATAAAAACGACTTGTCCTTTATCAATAAAAAAATTAATTGGTTGATTATGATCACAAGAACTTAAAAATTTCTCAACTTCTCTTAATGACTTTGATGGTAATGTAATAGAAAATTTACTTGAAGAAATTAAATCATTTTCATTTTCTAATTGAGATAAAATATTATTAATATTTAACACTGCTAATCTATGTCCATCTGTAGCAGCAGACTCTATTCCGTATCCATCAAAAGTCAGATTTACACCAGTTAATAATTGTTTAGCATCATCACTGCTACTTGCAAATAAAGTTGATTTTATAGAATTAGATAATAATAAAGGATTTAATTTTAATGACGTTCCAGTTTCTACTAAAGGTAAATCAGGAAAATCATCAGCAATCATTCCTTTTACTTCATAAGTACCACTTTTACTAATTAATTGGACTTGTTGACTAATTTCATCAGAGCTTAGAGTTAAAGGAGAATCACTGGATAACTTAGAAACAATTTCTACAAATAATTTTGCTGGTAATGTAATCGCTCCACTTTTTTGAACCGAAGCAGATATTGAAGTTTGTATGCCTAAACTTAAATCAAATCCAGTTAGACGTAATTTTCCTGTTCCTTCATCTGCAGCTAATAAGACATTTGCTAATACAGGATGTGTTGGCCTATTTGATACTGCTCTACTAACAAGCTGTAAAGCAGAGTTAAGTTCAGATTGAGAACAATTTAATTTCATCCAGTTATCTCAAAAAAAATTCCAGTGATTTAAGAATTTCATAGCTATTTAAAAAAGGCAATACCGTTAAAAAAAACGAAACTTTTTTTTTCTACTATTTTTTTTTATTCTTTATATGAAATTAATTAGTAGTAGTAGTTCTTGTGGTTTCTGTGGTAATTGGTGGAAATCTAGATAGGGACTAATGTTTATCATTTTTTTGATGTGGAAAACAATTTATAAAAGTGGAAGATCAAGATCATTTCCACTGAATTAATTTTTTGTGGAAAAAGAATTTTTCAATTTTCAATTTTATTATTGTTTTTTCCACAAAAAAGAAAATGAAAAAAAAAGATTCCCCCAGACACTTCTTGAATTGGCTTGACTATTTGTCTTCATAACCCCATTGTTTTAGTTATCTCAGTGATATTGGCTTCTACGCCACTATGAAACACTGAATCATTATTTGATATTGCACAATCAGGATCTTTTAGACCGTTTCCTGTTAATACACAAACAATTTTTGAATCTTTTGGTACTTCTTCTTTGAGTTGTAATAAACCTGCAATTGAGGCAGCACTAGCAGGCTCGCAAAAAATACCTTCTTCCCTACCTAGTATTTTATATGCATTGATAATTTCTGAATCGGTTACGGACGAAAATTTTCCATTACTTGAACTTTTGGCTATCATTGCTTTTTCTTTATTGACTGGATTACCAATTCTTATAGCAGTGGCTATAGTTTCAGGATTTGCAACAGTGTGACCTTTTACTAATGGAGCTGATCCAATTGCTTGGAAACCCATCATTCTAGGGAGTTTCCTAGATTTTTTAGCTATGAAATATTCTTGAAAACCCATCCAGTAAGCACTTATATTTCCTGCATTTCCCATGGGTATACATAGCCAATCTGGTGCACATCCAAGGTTTTCTATTATTTCAAAAGCAGCAGTTTTTTGACCTTGTAATCTGAAAGGATTTACAGAATTAACTAAAGTAATTGGATATTTTTCTGATAACTCTTGAACGATATCTAACGCTTTATCAAAATTCCCTTTAATTGCTAATACTTCTGCACCATATACTAAAGCTTGAGCTAATTTTCCCTGAGCAACATAACCATCAGGGATAATTACAAAAGCTCTCATTCCTCCTTTACTTGCGTAAGCAGCCGCAGATGCGGATGTATTGCCTGTGCTTGCACATATAACAGCTTCACAGCCATCTTCTTTCGCTTTACTTATTGCCATTGTCATCCCTCGATCTTTAAACGATCCTGTTGGATTAAGGCCATCATATTTGACATATACTTGGACACCTTTTCCTATTCGCTTAGATATTGACTTCACTTCTATAAGAGGAGTTGCGCCTTCATGAAGTGTGATTATCGGTGTCTTTTTTGTGACTGGTAACCATGGTTTATATGCTTCAATAAGCCCAGGCCAATTATTTTTTTTTGGACTAGTGCTGAAAAGCTGTTTTAATTTTGAAGATAATGCCACTTCTTCATCAAGTAGTTTTTAACAATCTAAGTCTTAGAGCTTCCATCTTTTAGTTTTTTCAAAGGTGAGTTGGAATAAAATTCAATTAATTCAGTTAATGATTCCGCTTTTTTAAGTGTGTTATTTAATGCATTTAGATTAATAGCAATATTTTTGTTTGGATAAGCTTTAAAAATATCGATAAGATTAATTTTTTGGTTATTATTAAAAGAACTAACGATAATTGCAGAACGTATTGCTTTTCTACTTATATTTGTATCTAAAATTTTATTAGGATGAATAATTTTTGTTATTCTATTTAAAAAAACTTTTCCTATTTTGCTATTCATTAATTTACTACTAATTGTTATAGGAACTTCTATTTCATAAGATAGTGCAGTAACTAAATCTTTTTCATTTTGACTTGTAATTTTTATAAGATTTTTTAATTGTTTACTTGCAACTTTTGTTTTTTGAAATCTGCTTAATGTTTCAACTTTAATTGATCTGGTAAAAGTTCCTTTGTAAAGATATATATTTTCTGCAGCTTTCACTTTTGGTATCATTAAAAATAATACAATTATTCCAATATATTTATTCTTCAAGATCACTTATTGATTTACTCCTGCAGCAACTTTTACTAATCTTACCATACTTTTTTCAGAAGTTTTTCTTACAATTCCATAACCCATTTCAAAAGTATTTTTTTCTTTCAGAATTCTTGGAAGTCTTTTGAATATTATCCTTCTTTTAAAACCTGGTTGTGATCCAGTAATTTTTAGTACTCTTTTTAATGATGATAGATTTATATTTTTTTTGTTTGGAATGCTTGAAGAATTTGCTATTGTTTTAGATCTTAGTTTTCTTGGTAGTTTGTTATTCATTTTTATTAATGTTTTCCATCCCATTGAGTCAATTTTGGTTGCTAGCGCATTTACTATTTCATTTCTTAAGGTGGATCCTTTTTTAGAAAATAAAAAATCAATGGCTTGATCAAATATTTTTTCAGTATCTAATTGCTTTTCTTTAGTAGCACTTGAAAGAAGATCATTTAATCTTTCCCACTTTAAAATATTTTCATCAAATAACATTTCTTTTAAACTATCTCTTAATTCAGGATTTTCATCTTCCATTAATCTTCTAGCAAAATATGGATAAGCTGCTCCTAGTATTTTGAAGTCAGGATCTACACTTAGTGCAATTCCTTCTAAAGTTATCAATGATCTAATAATTAATGCGTAATAAGGAGGAAGTTTAAATGGAAATTTATACATTATTCCAGACATGTCATCTGTTACAGCTTTAAAATCCATTTTGTTTACTCCTATTTCTAAAGCACTAGTAAATACATTTTCAAATGCCGGAACAATTGGCTTTAAATCAATATCTTTAGAAAGAAATCCCAATTGAACAAAGTCATTTGATAACTTATCAAAATTTTTGTTTACAAGATGTACTACTGCTCTTATTAAACCAATTCTTGATTCTTGTGTAATGTCACTCATCATACCAAAATCTAAATAACATAATCTTCCATCTTTCATTGCTAAAATATTTCCAGGATGAGGATCTGCGTGGAAAAAACCATGTTCAATTAATTGTTGAAGACTACAACTTACGCCTATTTCAATCATTTTATTTGGGTCTATTCCTAATTTTTTTACAGCTTCTATATTCGTTAATTTTATTCCATCTATCCATTCCATAGTAAGTATTCTTCTGCTAGTAACTTCTCTGTAAATCTTTGGAACAGCAATTTGGTTATTATTTAAATGAAGTGTTTTAAATTTTTCGGCATTATTTGCCTCATTAATATAATCCATCTCCTCAAAAATACGTTTTCCCAATTCATCAATTAAAGCAACTAAATCACTTCTTATAATTCCAATATTGTTTTTAAACCATATAGCTATGTTTCTTACTATGTATAAGTCTAAAGTTATTTGTTCTCTTAAACCTGGTCTTTGAACTTTAACAGCGACTTTTTCTCCATTTTTAAGAGTTGCCTTATGCACTTGTCCTAGAGAAGCCGCTGATATTGGTTCTTTTTCAATGTCTTTAAAAATATTATTAACGCTATCTTCTAGATCTTCTTCAATGCAAGCCATTGCTAGTTTGCTATCGAAACCTGGTAATTGGTCTTGTAGTTGTGCTAATTCTTCTAAAACTACTTGTGGAACAATATCTGGTCTTGTAGAAAGTGCTTGACCAGCTTTAATGAATGCAGGACCTAAGTCAACAAGTAAGTTTGTAAATTCTTTTGCTCTGTAAATTTTTCTTTCATTGTTTTTTAGAGATCCAATTATTTTTTCCCATCCAACTCCCAACAAGAATAAGCCAATCGGTAAAAGTGTTTGCCAAAGTCTTCGAACTAGACGAATTGGATTTTTTTTGTAAATTGAATCAATAGCATCCGGGTCGTACTTCAGTAGACCTGAGGCTTCAATAAAATCACTTAATTCTTCAGCCATTTCCATATGGCGACTTTCTATCTCTCTTCTAATTGATTTTGGGCCTAGTTTGCGTCTTTTTGGTTACTTTGAATTCATGCTAAGTATTCTTCGATTTCAAAATATAGCTTTATTTGGGAGCTTAGAAGTTGATTTTTCTACTGGTTTTACTGCTTTTACAGGTGAAACAGGATCGGGTAAGTCAATATTTATTGATACATTAAATGCTTTGTTAGTAAGTAAAAAAACTTCTCTTGATAATCGACTTGTAAAAAAAGACTCTATTTTTTCATGTATTGAGGGTGTTTTTTCAGTGTCACCTCTTATTAAAGAATGGTTAACTAACGAAGAACTTGAAGTAGATGATGATTTGATAGTCTCACGTGAATGGCGCTTGAAAGAAAATAAATATAAATCTAGATTTAGAGTGAATGGTACTTTAGTTAATAGAGAACAAATTTCATCATTGAGATCTTTATTACTTGATTTTACATTACAAGGAGATTCTTCTACTTTTAATGACCCTACGAATCAATTATACTTATTAGATTCATTATCTTCTAATAAAATAAAAGAATTGAGTAAAAATGTAAGTGAAGGATGGAAAATTTGGAGTGATTGTAATACTCAATTAAAACAAGCTCAAGAACAAATAAATAATTTAAAGATAGAATCTGAAGAAATGAAAAATATTTATGATGATTTAGTGCAGTTATCTTTAGAAGATCCAAATGAAGATATTAAATTAGAAACCAATCAAAATCGTTTGTCAAATTTATTAAGATTGCAAGAAGGAATAAGTTCTTTATTACTTCGATTAAGTGAGAGCTTAGATGAATACCCTTCTCTTTTAGATCATACTAATTTTTGTATTAACGAATTAAAAATTTTATCTAAGATAGACTCTTCAATTCAAACTATTTTAGACAATTTTTCATTAATAACGAATGATTTTTATGAAGTAACATGTCAGATCAAAAAATATCAAAGAACATTAGAAGTAGATCCTTGTTCTTTGAATGATTTACAAAACAGGCTTTCTTTGCTCAAATTTTATCAAAAGAAATATCATAGAAATTTAGCAGAACTTATTCAATATCAAGACGAGATATCATATGAGCTCTCATTGCGAGAGTCCTCGAATAACATTGAAGAATTATTGTCGATTGAAATTGATAAAAGAAAAAAAAGAGATAAGTTGAATAATGAATTATCAAGTTTTAGAAAAAAAATAGCTTTACAATTTGAAGAAAAATTAATAAAAAATTTAAAGAAATTAGGTATTCCTAATGTTCGTTTCAAGGTTGTTTTTCAGGAATCTGAACCCACTATTAATGGAATAGATAAAGTAAATTTTTTCTTTTCAGCAAATCCAGGGTATCCGTTGGCACCTTTGTCAGAGTTGGCTTCAGGTGGTGAGAAGGCTAGAGTTCTTCTTGCAATTAAAGCAATTTTTGCTTCTTTTAATACTAGAAATCTTTTAATTTTTGATGAAATAGATTCTGGAGTAAGTGGATCGGTTAGTAGTTGTGTTGCTAAAATGCTTCATAAACTTTCGATACATACTCAGGTTTTTTGTGTCACTCATCAACCCTTAATTGCAGCATTTGCAGATAATCATTTTGCTTTCAAAAAACAATTAATTGCTGGTCAATCAATTTCAACACTCACTAATTTGGGTGAAAGAGAGGCTAGGCAAAAGGAATTAGCTTCATTGGCAGGCGGAAATATCGTAGAAGCGAATGCTTATGCGGCGAGCTTGCTGGAACATAAGGCTGCCTGATGAGCATATTTTTTTATACAATTGAATATTAATTATTTTCCCTAATGGGAATTTCAGACCCTACATCAAAAAAAAATACATTAAATAGTGATTTTTCAAATGAAGAAGTCATAACTGTTCGGGGTGCAAGACAACATAATTTAAAAAATGTTGATCTATCAATTCCAAGAAATAAATTGGTGGTTTTTACAGGTGTGAGTGGAAGCGGTAAGAGTTCTTTAGCATTTGATACTATTTTTGCAGAAGGTCAAAGAAGATATGTTGAAAGTTTGTCTGCTTATGCAAGGCAATTTTTAGGACAAGTTGATAAACCTGATGTTGATGCAATAGAAGGTTTATCTCCTGCAATTTCTATTGATCAAAAATCAACTAGTCATAATCCTCGGTCTACAGTTGGGACAGTAACTGAAATTCATGATTATCTACGTTTGCTTTTTGGTAGAGCAGGTGAACCGCATTGTCCAGAATGTTCCAGACCGATTAAGCCTCAGACTATAGATGAAATGGTTGATCAGATTAAAACTTTACCCGAAGGAACACGTTATCAATTGCTTGCTCCAGTTGTTAGGGGCAAAAAAGGTACTCATTCAAAATTATTATCTGGTCTTGCTGCAGAAGGTTTTGTACGTGTAAGAATTAATAAAGAAGTTAGAGAGTTGGGAGATAATATCGAGTTAGATAAAAATCAGATTCATTCTATAGAGGTAGTTGTTGATAGATTAATTTCAAGAGAAGGTGTTGAGGAGAGACTAACTGATTCATTAAGCACGACTTTAAAAAGAGGGGATGGTTTAGCAATAGTGGAAGTTGTACCTAAAAAAAATGAGGAACTTCCAGAAGGCATTGATAGGGAAAGACTATATTCAGAAAATTTTGCTTGTCCAGTTCATGGAGCAGTTATAGAAGAATTATCCCCGAGATTATTTTCATTTAATAGTCCTTATGGTGCCTGTCCTGATTGTCATGGTCTTGGCCATTTGAAAAAATTCACTTGTGAGAGAGTGATTCCTGATCCTTCTTTGCCTGTTTATGCAGCTGTTGCACCATGGAGTGATAAAGATAATTCATATTATTTTTCATTATTATTTTCAGTAGGTGAAGCTTTTGGGTTTGAAATAAAAACTCCATGGAAAGATCTCAATGAAAGTCAAAAAAATATTTTGTTAAACGGTAGTAAAGAACCTATTTTAATTAAAGTTGATAGCCGATATAAACAAGACTCAGGATTTAAAAGACCATTTGAAGGTATTTTACCAATCTTAGAAAGACAATTACAAGATGCTAACGGTGAATCGGTTCGTCAAAAATTAGAGAAATATCTTGAACTAGTTCCTTGTGCAACTTGTCATGGCAAAAGATTAAAATCTGAGGCTTTAGCTGTAAAGTTGGGACCATATTCGATAACTGATCTCACATCATCAAGTGTTTCAAAAACGCTTGAGAATATAGAGGAATTGATGGGTCTGGAAAAGTCTACAAATTCAAAACAATTACTTTCAAATAAACAAAAAAAGATTGGAGAACTTGTTTTAAAAGAAATTAGATTGCGTCTTAAGTTTTTGTTAGATGTTGGACTTGACTATTTAACTTTAGATAGACCTGCTATGACTTTATCTGGAGGAGAAGCTCAAAGAATTCGACTTGCAACTCAAATAGGAGCAGGCTTAACAGGTGTTCTTTATGTCCTAGACGAACCAAGTATTGGTCTTCATCAAAGAGATAACGATAGACTTTTGTCTACCTTAAAAAGATTACGTGATCTAGGAAATACGTTAGTTGTTGTGGAGCATGATGAGGATACGATTCGAGCAGCTGATCACTTAGTAGATATAGGCCCAGGAGCTGGCGTACATGGAGGTAAAATCATTGCGGAAGGATCCCTGGATAGTGTGCTTTGTGCTAAGGATTCTTTAACAGGCGCCTATTTAAGCGGGCGTTCATCAATTCCTACTCCTAGTAAGCGAAGAGATTCAGTTAATAGAAAATTACGGTTGATTGATTGTGATAAAAATAATTTAAAAAATGTATCAGTCGACTTTCCTCTTGGAAGATTAGTTGCTGTAACTGGTGTTAGTGGAAGCGGTAAGAGTACTTTAATAAATGAGTTACTTCATCCCGCTCTAAATCATTCTTTAGGGTTAAAAGTACCTTTCCCAAAAGGTTTGAAGGAACTTAAAGGAATTAAATCTATTGATAAGGTTATTGTTATTGATCAATCTCCTATAGGAAGAACTCCAAGATCAAATACGGCTACATATACAGGAGCATTTGATCCCATACGTCAAGTTTTTTGTGCTTCTGTTGAAGCTAAAGCTAGAGGATATCAAGCTGGTCAGTTTAGCTTTAACGTTAAAGGAGGACGATGTGAAGCTTGTCGGGGACAGGGAGTAAATGTAATAGAAATGAATTTTCTTCCTGATGTCTACGTTCAATGTGATGTCTGTAAAGGAGCTAGATTTAACCGTGAGACATTGCAAGTTAAGTATAAAAACTATTCTATTTCTGATGTTTTAGAGATGACCGTCGAACAAGCAGTCGATGTTTTTTCTGCAATACCCCAAGCTGCAGACAGATTAAAAACACTTTTAGATGTGGGTTTGGGTTATATCAAACTCGGTCAACCTGCACCGACTTTGTCTGGAGGAGAAGCTCAAAGAGTAAAACTAGCTACAGAATTATCTCGAAGGGCAACTGGTAAAACTCTTTATTTAATTGATGAACCAACAACTGGTTTAAGTTTTTACGATGTTCATAAATTAATGGATGTCATACAAAGATTGGTTGATAAAGGAAATTCAATTATTGTTATTGAACACAATTTAGATGTTATTAGATGTGCAGACTGGATCATTGATATGGGTCCCGAGGGAGGAAATCGTGGAGGTGAAATTATTTCAATGGGAACTCCGGAGCAAGTTGCATTAGATTCACAAAGTCATACAGGACATTATTTAAAAAAAGTTTTGAAGTTACATGCATCTAAAAAACTTTGAATGATACTTTAGATTTATTTTTTAGATATATTCCTTAATTTAAATAGGATACGATTAATATCATTTTTCTTGTAATCATAGTTCAGGACTTATTTATTTGATATGATTTATTTTATTCAAAGCAATCCTTATGCTTTCTTTATATTTAAAGATCTAGAAATGAGCTAGTAATCTCATGATTCAAGGTGTTTTATTTGGGATTGAGACTTTTACATTTAAATTTGCATGGCTTAATTCGTTCACATGATCTTGAATTAGGAAGAGATTCAGATACTGGAGGTCAAACTTTATATGTTTTAGAACTAGTCAAAGGCCTTGCAGCAAGGCCAGAAGTAGAAAAAGTTCAGCTTTGTACAAGATTAATTATTGATAGACGAGTATCCTCTGATTACTCAAAGCCGTTTGAGAAAATATCAGCAGGTGCTGAAATTATTAGATTAGCTTTTGGGCCTAAACGTTATATACGAAAAGAACTCTTGTGGCCTTATCTAGATGATTTGGCTGATCAATTAGTTCAAAGATTACAAAAAGAAACCTCTTTGCCTGACTGGATTCATGCTCATTATGCGGATGCTGGTTATGTTGGTTCACTAGTAAGTAGGAGGCTAGGAGTGCCTTTTGTTTTCACTGGACACTCATTAGGGCGAGAAAAGCAAAGAAGATTATTAGCTGCTGGAGTAGATCATGATCAAATAGAGCAAAATTATTCAATTAGTAAAAGAATCGATGCTGAAGAATTGGCTTTAGCACATTCAAATTTACTTATAACAAGTACAAAGCAGGAATCTGAAGAGCAATATGCACGTTATGGACGTTTTAATTCTAATGATGTGGAAATTATCCCTCCAGGCGTTGATTTAAATCGTTTTTATCCAACAAACGTTAATTTGGAGGAAGAGGACAAAGAACTTGATAAACTTTTTATACCCTTTTTGAGGAATATAAAACTTCCTCCATTATTGGCTATTTCTAGGGCTGTTAGAAGAAAAAATATTCCTGCTTTGATCGAAGCCTATGGACGCTCTCCAGTTTTACAACAAAGACATAACCTTATTTTAATTCTAGGTTGTCGTGAAGATTCTCGACAGCTTGATAAACAGCAAAAAGAAGTTTTTCAACAAGTTTTTGAACTTGTTGATAAATATAATTTATATGGAAAAGTTGCTTATCCAAAATATCATACAAGAGAACAAATACCTTCTATTTATCGCTGGGTTGCAAAGAAAAAAGGCTTGTTTGTTAATCCAGCTTTAACAGAACCTTTTGGTTTGACCCTATTAGAGGCTGCAGCTTGTGGTTTACCTATGGTAACTACAGATGATGGAGGCCCAAGAGATATTGTATCTAGATGCGAAAGTGGTCTACTTGTTGATGTAACTGATTTAGAAGCTTTTCAAGATGGTTTAGAAACTGCTGGTTCAAATTCTTCTTTATGGCAAACATGGAGTCGTAATGGAGTGGAGGCTGTAAGTAGGCATTTTAGTTGGGATGCTCACGTATGTAATTACATAGCAATGATGCAAAAACGTTTAAAATTTCTCGCACCTCGTACTTGGACTGTTGGTAATCTGAAAGAAAAAAATCCTCTTGGTCAAAAAATATTGTTTCTTGATTTAGATAGCAAACTTGAACAACCAGAGAGTAATAAAGGTTTGTTGAATTTGAACAAAAAATTAAATGATAAAAGTTTAAAAAATGATATTCAATTGGGAATATTAACTGGGAGATCTATTAAAGCTGCTCGCTATAGATATTCAGAATTACATTTACCTCAGCCTTCCGTTTGGATATGTAGAGCTGGAACTGAAATTTATTATGCTGATGAAACTCAATCAGATATATTTTGGCAAGATTTAATAACTGTTGATTGGAATCGCAAAGGTGTAGAAAAAGCATTATTTGATTTAAAAGATTATTTAGAGCTTCAATCTGAGGATCAGCAAAGTCCATTCAAAGTTAGTTACTTACTTAAAGAACCGGGAGATAGTATTTTGCCTTTAGTACGTAAAAGATTCAGACAATCTGGACTTGCTGCTTCTCCATATTTGAGATGTCATTGGTATTTAGATGTTATTCCTTTAAGAGCATCCCGAGCAGAAGCCATAAGATTTTTGAGCTTGCGTTGGGGTTTATCTCTTCAAGAATTTCTTGTTTTTGCAAGTCAACATGGTGATGATGATCTGATTAAGGGGCTAACATCTGCTGTTGTTCCTTTTGAACATGATTTGTCTTTAGATGTTCTCAGATCACATCAAAGTGTTTTCTTTGCATCAAATAATCAAGATTATTTTATTGAGGGTTTAAAACATTTTCGATTTATTAAAAATTTTTAATTCATAAAAATAAATATTATTGATTTTAATTCTTGATAATAATTTGTTTAAATTTTTACTCTTCAAGTATCAGCTTTAGTTGTTGATACGGTTGCTCTTCACTTATAAAACCCCATTGTTTGAAAATCTCAGAATCTTTATGTGTAATAACTTGAGCATCATTTCTTTTGACTACTTTGAACCCTTCTGCTGACATTCGTCTCATGAGTAATGCCGATTCTTCAAATCGAGCTGCCATGGAATCTAGACTCTCACAGTCTTTAGTTAAACCTTCTTCTTTCCACGTGAAATATGTCATTTTTAAAAATAAGGGTTAAAGCTTACCCTAAAAAATTAGATTTATTAATACTAATAATAATGTAGTAAACCAAAAGCTGGCTACAATTGAACTTTCACTATAACCTTTAAGTTCAAAGTGATGATGTATTGGGGTCATTAAAAAAAATTTATAGCCTTTTCCTCTTACTAGTTTGGAAATTTTAAAAATACTTACTTGGATTATGACTGATATAGACTCTATCGCAAGTAGACCTCCTATTATTAGTAGAGACCATAAATTATTTGATATTAATGCTATTCCTCCTAGAGATGCTCCAATGGCTAAAGATCCTGAATCTCCCATGAAAATTTTTGCAGGATTTTTGTTTAAGATAAGAAATCCCATGCATGCTCCAGCCATTACTATACAAAGTTCAGCTAGTGACTGATTATTACTTGGATTTTCTATAAATATATCTACCGCTAATCCAGCAAAAATTAATACACTACATCCACTTAATAATCCATCGAGACCATCTGTTAAATTAGTAGAATTGCTTTCTGCTAATAATACAAATAATCCTAATGGATAAATTAAATTTTTAATATTAAAAAAGTTATTAGCTATTTGAATATTATTAGGTATGTAATTATTAATTGCACATATATAAAGAAAAATAAGGCTTACTGAACTTTGTAAGATTAATTTTTCATTTGACTTGAGACCAGTATTTAATTTCTTTTTTAAACTTAGCCAATCATCAATTAGGCCAATAAACATAAAAAATATTATTAGGAAACTTAATATTAAAATGATATTATAATTTTCTTTATTGAAGTATATTATATTAGCTATAATTACTGCTGTAGGGATAAAAAATATTCCTCCCATTGTGGGGGTTCCTTTTTTTTGTAAATGAGCTTTTGGACCTTCTTCTCTAATTATTTGCTTAATTTTTATTTTGTTTAGTTTTGGTATCCCTAAAGAAGTTATAATTGAACATAAAAAGGCAGTTAGAATGAAAGTAACTACTAAATTGCTATTCGGATAATTTAAATCTATAAAAGTACAACTTGAAAGTACTATTCCAAATAAAATTAACAAATGAAAATTACTACTATGAAAATATAAAATATTATTTTTATCTAGAAGATTTTTAAGTTTTTTCAAAATTTAACTTATTAATCTAGTCTTCCCATTCTTCATCTGTTGCTTCATCTTCATCAGCTTTGTAATCTTCTTTTTCTCCCATTAAAGCTGAGAGCTCTTCTTCTTCGATTGTACTTATTTCTTGATCATTTGAATCCTCATCAGCCACTAATCTGCCACTAGTTTCTAACCATGAAAGCAAGTCAGGTTCTTCTCTGAGAGGTAGGACGGGTGCTGGCTCTTCTCTACCGTAACGAGTGAGGGCAGGGTTGATACCGTCTAAACTGGATAAATTGATTTTTTCTAGATCGCTCATATCAGAATTTTGATCGATGAATTAACATAGTGCATTATGGATTAATTTTCTAATCTTTATGCTGACTTCAAAGCTGATATTAATTGTTTTGACTTGGTCGATGGCTTTAATAGTGAGTTTTTTGCTTCGTATAGGAGGGAATCTTCACCCTCAACCTTTTTGTATAAATCATTTTTTAGTCTGGTCTTTGGTTTTTGCTCCTTCTTTCCTTCTTCTTGCGTATTTTTTCTGTAAGAGAACTTTCTCTGTTGACTTAAGCAATTAACTAATTTAGGGATCATGTTCTTCAGACGAGTTTTAATTCCTTACTTTGTTTTTTCATCAAATAACGATGTGAAAGATTTTTTGATTTTTGGAAAGGATATTAATACTTGGTTGATTTATGTGCTTATTTTTTTTGGAATCACTCTTTTGGCATTTGGATGGGTTTGGTTGTCTGGATTTCTAGTAGATATGCAATCAGGAAAATCTATTAAACAGCCATGGGAATAATTTTGGCTGCGCTTTCAAAAACTTTTTACTAAACTCTTTTGAGTATTGAATTTTTTTTAAAATTCTATATTGCGTATCTATTTTCAAATTCTGCCCAACAGTTCTCTATATTTGTTAGAAATAATTGCAAATCCTTAAAGGATTAATCATATGGGAAGGGCAAGAAAGGTTGTTTTGGCTTATTCAGGTGGAGTAGATACCAGTGTATGCATTCCTTATCTGAAAAAAGAATATGGTGTTGAAGAAGTGGTTGCTTTTGCTGCGGACTTGGGTCAGGGTGACGAACTCGAAGGCATTAAAGAAAAAGCTATTAAATCCGGTGCTTCCAAATCAATTATTGCTAATTTAGTAAAACCGTTTATTGAGGATTTTGCTTTTCCAGCAATTAGATCAAATGCTTTGTATCAAGGCAAATACCCTCTTTCGACCGCATTAGCTAGACCATTAATTGCAAGAAAACTTGTTCAAATCGCAAGGGAGCTAAATGCGGATGGAGTTGCTCATGGGTGCACTGGAAAAGGCAATGATCAGGTTCGCTTTGATGTGACTATCGGAGCATTAGCTCCTGATTTGAAATTACTCACGCCAGCGAGAGAATGGGGGATGAGCCGTGAAGAAACTATTGCTTATGGTGAAAAATATGGAATAGTTCCTCCTGTTAGTAAAAAAACTCCTTATTCAATTGATTTAAATCTTTTAGGTAGAAGCATTGAAGCTGGGCCTCTTGAAGACCCGTTTCAAATGCCAGCAGAAGAGGTATATGGTATTACTTCTTCTATTTCAAATTCACCTGATGAACCTGAATTGGTGGACATTAGTTTCGAAGTTGGCTATCCCGTTGCCATTAACGGGGAAAGATTAGATCCAGTATCTATTATCAAGAAGGCTAATAGTATTGCAGGGAGGAACGGTTTTGGTCGATTAGATATTATTGAAGATAGAGTAGTGGGAATTAAAAGTAGAGAAATTTATGAAACACCTGGGTTACTTTTATTAATAAAAGCTCACCAAGAAATAGAGAGTTTAACTTTGCCTGCAGACTTATTAAATACTAAGTTTAGATTAGAAAGACAATGGGCTAATCTTGTTTATCAAGGGTTTTGGTTTAGCCCATTAAAAGAAGCTTTGGATGGCTTTATAAACTGTTCACAACAACAGGTTAACGGAACAGTAAGGATAAGGCTTTTAAAGGGTAATGCTGACGTGATTGGACGTAAGTCTTCAAATAATAGTTTATATATTTCTGATCTATCTACATATGGAAGTGATGATAACTTTCAACATAAATCAGCCGAAGGGTTTATATATATTTGGGGATTGCCCAATAGAATTTGGTCATGGATAAATAAATCATAAAATTCATCCATTGTTAGGTCTTTATTCTGGCTTGTCGTCTTGTTTGCTGTCTTTATTTGTTGATTCAGGCTTATCCTCTTTAGGTTTTACTTCTTCTGTGTTCGTTTCAGATTTATCTGATTCTTCTTTGCTGGTGGGTTTTGGTGTTGGTAAAGGACCATCTTGTATGACTGTGAGGTAACGAATAACGTCTTCACTTAATCTCATGGCTCTTTCTAAGACAGCAACTTGTTGGCCATCGCCTTTGTGACTGAGTTGAACGTATATGCCTTCTTTGTGTTTAGAAATGGGATATGCAAGCCTTCTTTTCCCTCTCATTTGACTATCTAAAACTTCAACACCTAATTCAACAAGCATTTCACTGTATTTTTTTAGATGGCTATCTACTTCTTCTTCCGGGATGTCCGGACGAAGAATATACATAGTTTCGTAATAAGGTTGATCAGACATAGGAATTTCCGATTAGGACTTTGATATGGCTCTAAAGAGCATCGGATTGTTTATTTTATCCTCAAACTGGTCATTTTTACAATTGCATTTTTGTTGCTTTGCTAATTCCATGTAGGTTTGGTTCATTGCCTTTTGCACAACACCAAACAGAGTAAGTAATTATTGAAAGCAGGCTTATTAATAAAGTACTTGAAAATGTTCTAATAATTAATGTATTACTAAACGGACTTAAGAATATTTGAAATATATAGCTTATTATTATTATACCTATATTGATTAATAAAGATTGAAGTGCATTGAAACGTAAAAAATAAGATACTTTTTGATTTCTTACTATACCAATAAAAACACCTAAAAAGATTAACAAACTACCAAAAGGTATTGATCTTTCTATAAGGATGATAGGAATTAAAGGTATTTGTATAATTTGAATAAACGGATATTTTAAATACAAATGATTCCCAAGGAATAATCCATCTGACAATGGAATCATATATATAATTATGGCTAATAATTTTCCCCCAAGAGAAGGCATAGTGAATTTAATCTCTGCTAAGAATAGAGCATTAAATGTTTTTTCGCAGTTGATTTCATTGATTCAGTAGGGATTGTGTCAAACCCGCTCCATAGCTTTATGGACAAAGCTCCTTGTTCTACAAGCATATCAAGACCATCAAGCGTTAAACAGTTTTTTTCTTTTCCAATTTTGAGCCAGTTTGTTGGTCTTGGAGTATAAATTAAGTCATACAGAATGGTTTGACTAGAAAGGCTTTGCCATATTTTATTACCAAGAGGAATATTTTTTTCTGAAATATTTTTGGTATTCATTCCGACTGGGGTTGTATTAATAATTAAATTTGCTTCCTCAATATATGAAGCGAGATCTAATGTTTCACTGCAAATACCTTGAACAATTGTATTATTATTTTTTGATAGGTGAGTCATATCTTTTATAAAATTATTTAATCTTTCTTCATTCCGACCTATTATTGTTATTTGTTTAAGCCTTAATCTATTTAAAGCAAATACAACTGCTCTAGCGCTTCCCCCACAACCTATTACGACCACTTGTTTGTTTTTTAAATTTTGAGCCTGTAATGGTTTAAGAAATCCTTCTACATCTGTATTTGCTCCGATCCATTGATTATTCTCTCCTGGAATTAATGTATTAACAGCTTGTATACTATTTGCTGTCGCAGTTAATCTTTTGCAGCTTTTTAATGCTTCTTGTTTATGAGGAATAGTGATATTTAATCCTTTGCAATTCATATGTCTTAATGCTTTTGCTATTTGTTCAACTTTGTTTTTTTCGCAGGATATTGCCAAATAGCACCAATCAAGACCCATTTTTTCATATGCCGCATTGTGCATAACTGGAGACAGGGAATGACTCACTGGCTGTCCAAGCAGTCCTACTAGATTGGTTTTTCCAGTAATAGTGCTCATTTGCTTAGTGACAGATTTTCAAATAATTAATGGACTGTTCGGGAACCACGCCTCGCCTCCAAGTGGTTTCACTGACGAGGATGTCTATTACAGAAAGAAAAATCAAGGAGCTCATCACTCATGGGGAAGGTTGTTGGAATTGACTTGGGAACTACAAATAGCTGCGTTGCTGTCATGGAGGGTGGTAAACCCACTGTAATAGCAAATGCTGAGGGATTCAGGACAACACCATCTGTGGTGGCTTACACCAAAAATCAAGATCAACTTGTTGGCCAAATTGCTAAACGCCAAGCAGTTATGAATCCTGAAAATACCTTTTATTCCTCCAAGAGATTTGTAGGTAGAAGAGTTGATGAGGTCAATGATGAATCAAAAGAAGTCAGTTATGGGGTTGAGAAAGCTGGATCTAATGTAAAACTTAAATGCCCAATACTTGATAAACAATTCTCTCCTGAAGAGGTAAGTGCACAGGTTTTAAGAAAGCTTTCAGATGATGCCGGAAAATATCTTGGAGAGTCAGTGACTCAAGCAGTCATAACTGTCCCTGCATATTTCAATGATTCGCAACGTCAAGCTACAA
>QCJC01000012.1 GCA_003216275.1 Prochlorococcus sp. AG-402-P18
CAATTAATTCAGGCAAAGATTCTAAAGTCAATCCAGCATCAGAATCTTTTGAAAATTTATCTATTAACTGATCTGTAATATCAACAAAATCATCAGAATTAACATCTTGATTTAATCTTCGTGATAACTCTAAAAAGGAAAGAATCGAATTATTCGCTTTCTTCCCAGCTGGTTTAGGAATTATCGAATTTTCTTTATTATAAATTTCTTGTATTTCTCGCCGTCTTTGGGTTTCGCTAATAGCTTTTATCATCGAATCAGTCATTTTGTCAGCATAAAGTAAGGCCAAACCTTCTACATGCCTAGCTGCTCTTCCTATTGTTTGTACTAAAGATCTTTCAGCTCTTAAAAATCCCTCTTTGTCAGCATCTAGAATCACTACAAGAGATACTTCAGGCAAATCCAAGCCTTCTCTCAAAAGATTTACCCCAACCAAAACATCATATTCACCAAGTCGTAAATCCTGAATAATTTCAATACGCTCTATTGAATGTATCTCAGAGTGTAGATAGCGAACTCTGATTTTATTGTCAGATAAATAATCAGTAAGATCTTCAGCCATTCTCTTAGTCAGTGTAGTAATAAGTATTCTTTGATCCTTTAAGGCTCTTTTTCTAATTTCAAAAAGTAAATCTTCAACTTGACCTTTGGTAGGGCGCACTTCAACCAATGGATCTAAAACACCAGTTGGTCTAATAACTTGTTCTACTATATTTCCTTTAGTTATAGACAATTCCCAATCGCCAGGTGTTGCACTTATGAAAACAGTTTGTTTTGCTTTATTCCAAAACTCAATATCTTTTAGGGGTCGATTATCTGCAGCACTTGGCAATCGAAATCCATGGTCTATCAAAACTTTTTTTCTAGATTGATCGCCATTATACATTGCTCTTAATTGAGGACAAGTTACATGACTCTCATCAATTAGTAATAACCAATTGTCTGGAAAATAATCTATTAAGCATTCAGGAGCGGTTCCTGGATCTCTTCCAGATAAATGACGAGCATAGTTTTCTACCCCATTACAATATCCAACTTCATTTAACATTTCCAAATCATAAATAGTTCTTTGTTCTAATCTTTGAGCTTCAAGCAATTTACCTTCTTGATTAAGAAATTCCAATCTTTCTTTTAATTCTTTTCTAATTGCTTTTACTGCTGAATCTAAGCGATCCTTAGGAGTAACAAAATGCTTTGCTGGATATATATTTATCGTTTCAAGTTTATTAATTATTTCTCCTGTTGTAGGATCTACATAACTTATACTTTCTATCTCATCTCCAAATAATTCAACTCTAACTAACCTATCATCATAGGCAGGTCCTATTTCTATAACATCCCCTCTAACTCTAAATCTACCTCGACTTATTTCTATATCATTCCGTGTATATTGATTAGATACTAATGATCTAAGACATAATCTTAAATCAATATGATCACCTACTTTGAATTTTATAGAAGCCTTTAAATATTCGCTTGGAATCCCTAAGCCATAAATACAACTAATTGAAGCAACAACTATCACGTCATTCCTTTCAAATAAAGACCTTGTTGCAGAATGACGCAACATATCAATCTCTTCATTAATTGAAGATGTTTTTGCTATGTAAGTATCACTAACTGGTACATAAGCTTCTGGTTGGTAATAATCATAATAAGAAATAAAATATTCAACTGCATTATCAGGGAAAAACTCCCTAAGCTCATTACATAATTGGGCAGCTAGAGTTTTGTTATGCGCTAAAACTAATGAGGGTCTCCCTGTTTGTGCAATTAGGTTGGCTATTGTAAAAGTCTTACCCGTTCCAGTAGCACCTAATAATGTTTGATATTTCTCACCTTCATTCACACCCTTGACAAGAGATTTAATAGCTGCAGGTTGATCACCTTTTGGTATATAAGGAGCATCGAGCTTATATTCAGTCATATGCTATTGATTAATAAGCAAAAACAAATCTATAAATTGCATGTTTTATTCTTTATCTTAGATTCGTTCAAATTACCTTATGAAGTCCTTTGATTATTTGTGGAAAACATTTGATAAGAATTTAAAGCTTTACGAAGGCTCTTCACAGTGGCAATCATAGCAATTTCATTATTTAATTTATTTATAGCAGAACCTATACCAACCCCATTAGCCCCCACGGATATTGCCATAGATACAGTTACCTCTGAAAGCCCAGAGGCAGAAATTAATGGCACATTCTTATTATTCTCTTTCATAGCAGCGTTAATAGCAAAAGTTGCTGCCAAAGTAGGCGCAGCTTTTTCTATTAAACCTGTAGTACCTGAACTTAGAGGATGAGCGCTTGTACCTCCCTCTGTCTGAATTAAGTCAACCCCTACATCGACAAGATCCAATGCCAATTGAGCTTGACTATCTAAAGGCAAAACATGAGGTACTGTCACGGACAAAATAACTTCAGGTAAAAGGCGCCTAGATTCAATAGCAAGTGCAAGTACCTCATCAGCAAAGAAAAACCGGCCCTCTGGATAAAAAGAGTCATAATTTCCAATCTCAATCATCGATGCTCCCGAACTCACTGCTGCAGGGAAAAGTGATGGTTTAACTGAGCTAACACAAACTGGAATATTTGAAACCTGTTTAGCTAACTGCACTAACTCAGGATCACATGCTATGTCTAATAAATCCGCACCGCCTAATCCAGCTGCTTTGGAAACTTGACATACTGATTCTGGATTAAAATTATTTAATCCGGAAATTACTTTGAGTAAAGTCCTATTCTGAAAGCTCTTTTGAAGCGCAATTGGCAAAGAATGCAAACGTGTCATAGAAACATCAACTATTAATCTGATTGTGACACTGACTCAGCAAAAGAACTAAAAAAAATTAAATACAGCTCTGAAACCAAAGCAAATGTCACAATCTATCCAAAATAAAAAATCTTGGAGCAAATGGCACGAACGTTTGCATAAAAGGCTAAAGCGAGATAACTCTCTACTGCCATATAAATCCACATTGATAGTAGCTGTATCTGGAGGCCAGGATTCAATGGCTCTTCTAAAATTAATTATTGATTTACAAAGATTATATGACTGGCAAATTGAAGTTTGGCATGGTAATCACCAATGGCACAACCAATCGGGAAAAATCGAAAAAGAACTAAAGTCCTGGTGTCATAATCACCTAATATCATTTCATTCAAGCAAGGCCAATAAAGAAGCAATACCAAATGAGGAGAAAGCAAGAAATTGGAGATATCAAAACCTAATAATGAAAGCTAAATTATTATCAAATAATCAAAATTTATCTTGTACAAAAATATTGACTGGTCATACATCAACTGACCGAGCTGAGACAATCATTATGAACTTGGCGAGAGGATCGGATCTTATTGGACTAAGTACTCTAAAAGAAATAAGAACGCTCGAAAATGATTTAGAGTTAGCTAGACCACTTCTTATCTTTAACAGAGATGAAACTCTCGGAATTTGTAAAGAATTTAATTTGCCAATCTGGATTGATCCTTCTAATGAGAATTTGAATTTAACAAGAAATAAAATTAGAAAAGAAATTTTACCAGTTTTAAATTCAATTTATAAAGGAGCAGATTCAAGAATAGCTTACGCAGCAAGTAGACTTGAAAGTTATAACGAAGATCAAAAATTTTTTGCAAAAATAGGAATAGAATTTTGCAAAGGAGAGCAAGCAAATTCTCTATCTAGAAAAAAAATAATCACCTTCCCTGACTCAATCAGAAAAATAATCCTTTCAAATTGGCTAAAACTTATAGGAATAAAAAAAATAACATCAGCAAGAATCGAAGAAATAAATAACAAAATATCTCCAAGAAAGCCTCCCGGATTTATACATCTTCATGGAAGCTTTCAAATTAGCTGGAATAAAGAAGATATTTATATTTCAAATAAGACTATCTAAAAAAATATTAGCTTTCAACTGATTGCTGATCTACGTCGTCTTGTTCTACCAGATGGCATTTCCTCAGATTTAGATTCACTAGTTCCTTTTTGTTCAGTCTGTGCACTTTCTGCTTGATTTGTTGAAGATGGAATAGATGTCTTAGTCGCTGTATCAGCAGTCTTCCTAACTAATTGTTTTGAATCTGGCTGTTGATCAAGTTGTGGTTTATACGCCCGAGTGCCACCAGGAGCAGGCTGAACCAAGCAAAGGATTAATGGCTCAGCTTGAACTTCCCTTCTCAAGCGGCGTGATAAACCTGATTCCACTTCTCTCTGCAATCCAATCCAATCAACCTCTACTGACTTACCTCCTGTCTTAAGAACAAGTTGCTTCCAACGATTTTCTAGAACCCAATTAATTTCTCTCTCAGTCCAATTAACCATTGTTTTGACATCAACATTGGTAATGACTCCTCTAAGATTAATTCTAGGTGGAGCCACCATTACGCCATCTGTACTAATCGGAGTAAGTACAGTAATAACTCCATCATCAGCAAGTTGCTGACGTTCTTTTAAGACTCGATTATCTACAACTCCTGTTCTGGAGGAATCCAATAACTCCACTCCTGATTTAACTGGTGAACCTTGAATAAGAGAATCTGGCCTCAATTCGGCAACGTCTCCATTTTCCATAACCAATACATTTTCTGGATGGACGCCCATTGATACAGCCGTTTTACCATGAAGGACTTGCATTCTGTACTCACCATGGACAGGAATAAAATATTTAGGTCTAGTTAATCCAAGCATCCATTTTTGATCTTCTTGGCAACCATGGCCTGAGACATGAATACCCTTGTCTTTTCCGTAAATAACTTTTGCACCAAGTTTTATTAATTTATCAATAGTATGCATTACAGAAATAGTATTTCCAGGAATAGGACTCGCAGAAAAAATAACAGTATCACTGGTTTTCAGCTGAACATGTTGATGCTCACCTCTTGCAATACGACTCAGAGCCGCCATTGACTCTCCCTGACTACCAGTCATCAATAAAAACGTCTCTCTATCAGGCAAATCTCTAATTTGTTTAATTGGAAAAAATAAATCATCAGGAAAACGCATATATCCAAGTTCTCTTGCTTTACCAACCACATTCAGCATTGAACGACCAAGTAAACCAACTTTTCTCCCGTTTTTCATGGCTAACTCCAAAAGCATCGCGACTCGATGAGTGGAACTAGCAAAAGTTGTTACCATTACTCGTCCCTCAGCAGTAGCGATGTATCTATCGAGATTTGGGAAAACAGAATATTCAGATGGAGTAAATCCAGTAACTTCAGAGTTAGTTGAATCTGATAAAAGACATAAAACGCCTTTATCGCCGTAATAGGCCATTCTGGCTAAATCTGAAGGCTGCCCATCAGGCGGAGTATGGTCAAACTTAAAATCACCAGTAAAAAATACAACTCCCACAGGAGTAGTTACTGCAAAGCAATAACTATCGGAAATTGAATGTGTATTTCGTACAAATTCAACTGAAAAATGCTGTCCAACTTTAATCACTTCCCTAGGACCACATACCTGTATGGTTGTCCTATCAGCGACTCCTGCTTCCTCCATTTTTCCTCTAAGCATAGACATAGCAAGAGGAGGACCATAAATAATAGGAATATTAAAACTCTTCAAATGATGAGAAATTCCACCAATATGATCTTCATGACCGTGCGTTACAACCATACCTCTTATTCGACTTTGATTTTCGCGCAAATAAGTAGTATCTGGCATCACAACATTGACACCATGCATCCCATCAGTGGGGAAAGCTAGGCCAGCATCAAGAATCATGATGTCATCACCATATTCAAAAATGCAGGTATTTTTACCAATTTCCCCAAGGCCGCCTAAGGGGATAATTCTCAAACAAGGTTCTTTTGATTGATTATTTTTTGAAATTTGAGAATTGATAGAACTTGATGTCATGGAAAATGTATGTGAGAAAACTTGGTTTTACTTAAATGAAAGAGAGATTAAATCTTAAAAACGAGATTTAGATCAGATCAGTCTCATTGAAGAAAGTATCTTCGAGAGTTCTTCTTTCATTTCACTGTTTAAAGAGACTAGAGGACTTCGAGGAGGTCCAACAGACCAACCAATCAATTGAAGTGCAGCTTTAACAGGAATAGGATTTGTGGTTGCAAAAAGGGATTTAAAAAGAGGTTGTAATTTCTCATGCAAATAAAGTGCATCACTATATTTTCCTTTCAAAAAACTCTCTATAAGTTTCTTTAAATTTGGGCCAACGAGATGACTAGCAACACTAACCACACCAACCGCCCCTACAGAGAGCATGGGTAAAAGCAAAGCATCATCTCCGCTATAAATAGCTAAATTTTCTCCACAAAAATTTCTTAATTGAGTCACTTCTTCTGTTGTTCCACTTGCAGCTTTAAAACTGACTACATTACTGCAATCCATCAGCTTCCCTACAATACTAGGTGATATAGAACAACCTGTCCGCCCAGGAATGTTATAGAGCATCAAAGGTAATTTTGGAGCGGCATTTGCAATAGACCTAAAATGGGCTTCTAATCCTTCTTGAGGAGGTTTATTGTAATAAGGAACTACAACTAGGGCACCATCAGCACCTGAATTAGCTGCTTCTTTTGTTGCATCAATTGCCTCAGAAGTCGAATTACTTCCTGTTCCAGCTAATACTTTAGCTCTCGATCCTAATGAATTTCTAATTGTTTCCAGCATTTTTCTTTGTTCATTCCAGGTTAAAGTTGGAGATTCTCCTGTAGTGCCACATACGACAATGCCATCAGATCCTTGATCCACTAAATAATTCGCTAATTCTGCAGCTAATCCATAATCTACTCTTCCATTTTTATCAAAAGGTGTAACCATTGCAGTTAATAACCTTCCAAAAGGAGCTGGAGATAATAAAGCTGACTGGGTCATGATTTTTTTGGTAAAAGCAATTCAGCAATTTGAACGGCGTTGAGTGCTGCACCTTTCCGAATTTGATCTCCACATAGCCATAGCTCCAGGCAATTTGAGTTACTTATATCGTGCCGAATACGACCTACAGAAATAGCATCCTTTCCAGTTACATCTAATGGCATTGGGAAACGATTTTTCCCAACATCCTCAAGTATCTCCACCCCAGGCGCAGATCTCAAAATCTCGTAGGCCTCTTTCACAGGAAAAGATCTAATAAATTCAATATTTACGGCTTCAGAATGCGCTCTTAAGACTGGCACTCTCACACAAGTAGCTGT
The DNA here is from genome assembly GCA_003216275.1 of Prochlorococcus sp. AG-402-P18. Lineage (GTDB taxonomy): Bacteria > Cyanobacteriota > Cyanobacteriia > PCC-6307 > Cyanobiaceae > Prochlorococcus_B. Next base: position 7,167 of record QCJC01000012.1, read on the forward strand.
CAAAGCAAGCTCAGGCTGGTCAAGAATCTTCCTGGTTTCATTAACCATTTTCATTTCTTCTTCGCAATAATTATTTGATTGCAAAGGGGAGTTATGCAAAAAAAGATTAAATGCTAAAGAATATGGAAGGACTTTACTGTTTGGAGTCATTCCGTCTAGAACTACTTGACTTAAGTTCTCTAATTCTTCCATCGCCTTTGCACCAGCTCCACTAGCTGATTGATAAGTAGATACAACAATTCGCTTAATTGGAATATGTTTATTCAAAGGAGCTAATACCAATGCTAATAATATCGTCGTGCAATTTGGATTAGCAATTAAACCTTTGTGCTTACTTGCATCAGTAGGATTAACCTCAGGAACTATCAAAGGGACATCATTATCCATTCGAAAAGCACTTGAGTTATCAATCATCAATGCACCAGAGGCGTGAATGACATCTTTCCATCTACGAGAGATAGAACTCCCAGCTGACGCTAAAACTAAATCAATATTTTTAAAACTTTCTTGAGTTGTTTCTTGCACTTCCAATGCAGTTCCACAAAAAGTCTGAATCTGGCCTGCCGATCGATGAGAGGCTAATAAAACTAGTTTCTCAATGGGAAAAGATCTCTCATCAAGCAAAGCTAATAATTCTTTGCCCACCGCTCCGCTTGATCCAAGGATCGCAACTCTAAGAGGTCTGTCTGGTAGGAGAAATTGTGGGTTCAAATTTAATTAAGAGAGATTAAAAGGGTTTAAAAAAAAATTTCTTATTGGAAAAATCAACAAATACTAAATTTTTCGATGCTTTTAGGCCACAATAGCTTTGGAAGTGAATTAACGCTTTCTTACGCTAACCAAATTTGAGAATTGCTATTCAATGAGTGCTGCAAAATTAAAAGTAAAAACCAGTTCTGTGCCCAATAGCAGAATTGCCGTAGAGGTAGAAGTCCCTGCAGATCGATGCAAAAATAGTTATCAAGAAGCTTTAAACAAGCTAAGCAGATCAATCTCAATCCCTGGTTTTCGCAAAGGGAAAGTGCCAAAGGCAGTAATAATTCAGCAACTTGGAGTCAAAAGGATTCAGGCTTCTGCACTGGAATCACTATTACAAAAAATCTGGACAGAAGCTTTAGATCAAGAAGGTATAGAACCACTTTGTGAGCCCGAACTAAAAGATGGCTTTGAGTCCATGTTGGAAAATTTCGACCCTGAAAAAATTCTTACGTTAAAATTAGAAACTGACATAGCTCCAAATCCAACATTAAAAAAATATTCAGGTTTAACAGCAGAAGTAGAATCGTTAATTTTTGATCCAAAAAAAGTTGATGAACTTATTGAACAATCACGAAGTCAACTAGCAACTAAGGTTCCAGTTAGTAATCGAGCCGCAAAGAAAGGAGATTTTGCATTAGTTAGCTTTAAAGGCAAGTTCTCTGATGATGGAAGTGAAATAGAGGGCGGAAGCGCAGATTCAATAGAAATTGAACTGGAAAAAGGTCGAATGATTCCTGGTTTTATTGAAGGTGTTATTGGCATGAACATCAAGGAAGAAAAATCTTTAACTTGTGAATTTCCTAAGGATTATCATCAAGAAGAAGCCCAAGGAAGAAAAGCTGAATTCCACATCACCTTGGAAGATTTAAAAATCAAAGAATTGCCTGAACTTGATGATGAATTTGCAAAACAAGCTAGTGACAAAGAGAATTTAGCTGATTTACGTTCAGATCTAGAAAAAAGGCTCAGAGAAGATACAGATAAAAAGCAAATTAAAAATCGTCAAGATAGTCTCCTTGAGGCTCTAATCCAAGAACTAGAAGTTGAGCTACCCAAAAGTCTTATTGATCAAGAGGTTCGATTAATTGTTGAACAAACGGCTCAAAATTTTGCTCAACAAGGAATAGATGTCAAATCCATGTTTACTCAAGAGCTTGTAAAATCTCTAGTGGAATCTTCGAAAGGTGAAGCAGAAAAAAAACTTCGGCAAAAATTAGCTTTAAATGCTTTAGCTAAATCTGAAAAAATTGAAGTCTCAGAAAAAGAAATTAGTGAAAAGCTTAAAGAAGTAGAGGCTGATTTAAAACTTTCAAATGAAAAGAATATTGATACCGATAGACTAAAAGAAGCCATTAGTGATGATTTATTGCAAGAAAAATTATTTTTCTGGCTTGAAGAGAATAACACTATTATTGAGAAAACCTCGAAAAACAGTAATCCAAAAATTAGCGAGAAAAGTGCAAAAAAGAAAACAACAAAAACAAATAAAGAAAAGAAAAGTTCTAAAACCCCCAAATCCTAGATTTCCCACATAGATTAAAATCGTTACTTATTTAAAGTTTCAAGGTGTTTGAAGCAAGAAGAAATCATCCAATAAAAAGTAATTGGAAAAACTCCTGCCTCTTTTCTGGTCCAGGAGTTCTTCCTACGGTAATTGAGCAATCTGGACAAGGTGAGCGTGCATTTGACATTTACTCACGATTACTTCGTGAAAGAATCATTTTTCTTGGAACTGATGTCAATGATCAAGTTGCAGATGCACTCGTAGCTCAAATGCTTTTTTTAGAAGCTGATGATCCAGAAAAAGACATTCAATTGTATATAAATTCACCTGGAGGATCAGTAACTGCTGGACTTGCCATCTACGACACGATGCAACAAGTCAGTCCTGATGTCATAACAATTTGCTATGGGCTTGCAGCCAGCATGGGGGCGTTTTTACTGTCTGGAGGAAGCAAAGGAAAACGCCTTGCCCTACCAAATTCAAGGATAATGATTCATCAACCGCTTGGAGGAGCACAAGGTCAAGCCGTAGAAATTGAAATTCAAGCGAAGGAAATTCTTTTCTTAAAAGAAACTCTGAACGAACTTTTAGCAGAGCATACTGGTCAGAATATTAAGAAGATTTCAGAAGACACGGACCGAGACCACTTCCTTTCTCCTGAAGAAGCGGTTGAATATGGCCTGATCGATAAAGTAGTTTCAAATCTCAACTCGATATGAATCGTTAAGGAAAGCTGACAAGGCTCTAATCTTCAATGATCCTATTAATTGAGACTGAATGAAATTAACAGTCGGTCTATTTAACCTTTATTTTTGAAAGAGCTCGATGGCAAAGTTCGAGGCCCATCTTAAATGCTCCTTTTGCGGCAAAGCCCAAGATCAGGTGAGGAAGCTCATTGCTGGTCCAGGAGTATACATTTGCGATGAATGTATAGACTTATGCAACGAAATTTTAGATGAAGAACTAATTGATAATCCAAATCATCAAAGGAACGGAAGTGAGCAAAGTCGTAAAACTAAATCCGCCTCAACAAATACCCCTAAGCCTGCTCCAACACTGGCTTCTATTCCAAAACCTATTGAAATTAAAAAGTTTTTAGATGAACAAGTAGTGGGTCAAGAACCAGCAAAGAAAATTCTCTCTGTCGCTGTCTATAACCACTATAAAAGACTTGCATGGAAAGGAGATGGGTCTGGAGAGACTGATTTAACAGCTACTAAGCTACAAAAATCGAACATATTATTAATCGGACCAACTGGGTGTGGGAAAACATTACTTGCTCAAACATTAGCTGAAATGCTTGATGTCCCATTTGCAGTCGCTGATGCTACAACTCTTACCGAAGCCGGATATGTTGGCGAAGATGTAGAAAACATTCTCCTAAGGCTTCTGCAAAAAGCAGATATGGATGTTGACTTAGCACAAAGAGGAATTATTTACATAGATGAGATTGATAAAATTGCTCGCAAGAGTGAAAATCCATCAATCACCAGAGACGTTTCTGGAGAAGGCGTACAGCAAGCGCTTTTAAAGATGCTTGAGGGTACCGTTGCGAATGTGCCCCCACAAGGGGGGAGAAAGCATCCATATCATGATTCTATTCAAATTGATACTAGTCAAATACTCTTCATTTGCGGTGGAGCTTTCGTTGGTTTAGATGACTTAGTTCAAAAAAGACTTGGCAAAAATTCAATTGGCTTCATACCAAATGAAGGCAGAGCTAGGGCAAATCGAGAACGTAAAGGAACAAACTTAATTCATGATTTAGAACCAGATGATCTTGTGAAATATGGACTGATCCCTGAGTTTATTGGAAGAATGCCGGTGAGTGCAATTTTAGAACCATTAAATGCTAAAGCACTTGAATCTATTCTCACAGAACCTAGAGATGCTTTAGTTAAACAATTTAGAACCTTGTTAAGTATGGATAATGTAGAGCTTTCATTTGACGAAAATGCTGTTGAAGCAATTGCTCAAGAGGCGTTTAGGAGAAAAACTGGTGCCCGAGCTTTAAGAGGAATTGTTGAAGAAATTATGTTGGATTTAATGTACAGTCTTCCATCGCAAACAAAAATCAAAAACTTTAATGTAACCAAAAAAATGGTAGATGAAGTAACAGGTGGAAAACTTGTTCCTTTGCTATCAAATGAACCAAGAATCGTTAAAGAATCAGCCTAAATAAATTAAATTTTATTTATATCTATCTTCAATTTGAATAGAGAAAATCAAACTAATTTTACAGAAATAAAATTAGTTAAATATATAATCAAAACAATTTCATTAATGCTTATGAACTTAGAATATGATCAAATAAATCTAGAGTAAAACCATAATTTACTTTGTCTGCAAATGATACAAGCTTATGAGCCATTGCATCATAAATATCGTCCTTCACGCTTTGACGAGCTTGTAGGTCAAGATCCTATTGCAGCGACTTTAAAACAGGCCTTAATCAGTGACCGTATATCTCCTGCTTATATATTTTCTGGTCCGCGAGGAACAGGTAAGACTTCTAGTGCAAGGATTTTCGCAAAATCATTAAATTGTTTGAAAAGTGAAAAAGCAACAATAGAGCCATGTGGTAAATGTGAACTATGCGAAGGAATTAATACTGGCAATGCATTGGATGTAATTGAAATTGATGCAGCCTCAAATACAGGTGTTGAAAATATTCGCGAATTAATAGAAAGATCAAGATTTGCCCCTGCAAAAGCACGCTGGAAGGTTTATGTAATAGACGAATGCCATATGCTTTCTACAGCAGCCTTTAATGCTCTGCTGAAAACATTAGAAGAACCACCACCACAAGTTGTATTTATACTTGCGACTACAGATCCCCAGCGCGTGCTACCAACAATTCTCAGTAGATGCATGCGCTTTGATTTTCGAAGAATAGGTTTAAATGATATAGAAAATCATTTAACTAATATTGCCAAGCAAGAGCATATATCAATTAACAAGGAGGCCATACTTCTAATTGCCAAGCACTCCCAAGGCGGATTAAGAGATGCAGAAAGTTTACTTGATCAAGTTAGTCTACTTCCAGCTCCAATAACTCAATCCAATATTATTAATTTGATCGGAGCTGTTCCTGAAGAGGAGTTAATAAAATTAGCCACGTCGTTAACAAATAAAGATGCTAGTTCTATATTAAACATTTGCGAAAGTTTAATAGATAAAGGGAAAGAACCTATTGCTATTTTACAAGGTCTCGCATCAATCTTAAGAGACTTAGTTGCTACTAAAGTTGCAAAATCCGAGCCAAGCTTATGCAATATCTCGCAAGAAAATAGTCTAGATTTAAAAAATTTAGCAAGTTCTATCGAACTTAATAAAATTCTGAAGTTACAGGCTCAATTAAAAGGATCTGAGAATTATATAAGGAATAGCAATCAACCTAAATTATGGTTAGAAATTCATTTATTAGGAATGCTTGCAGAAGAAAATGAAAATAGCCAAAAATCAATCATATATAAAAAAAATCAAGAAAGTCTTGAGCACCAAAATAAAAATGATAACTCAAAATCCCAAAACCCTACTCCGAAAAAAGAAAACATAGAAAAAATAATAATTCAAGATAAAGCTAAAATAAATCAAGATGAAAATTTAGACCAAATTTGGCACAAAGTGATAGCGATGCTAGAACTTCCATCTACAAAAATGCTTCTATCACAGCAAGCAAATCTAATCAAGATTAATTCAGATTCTGCTGAGATAGCTATATCAGGAAAATGGATAAATATGATTCAAAGTCGAAAAAAATTAATTGAAGATGCATTCTACAAGGCAATTGGATCTTCAAAAAAAATTATCTTAGTAGAGCAAAAAGATAAAATAGTCCACCAGAGCAAAGAAGGGTTAAAGTCCTCCAAAGAAATCATCAAAAATGAAGTGACAACCAATAATGAAAAAGCCAGAGTCGATTCAGAAATTAAAAGAAACAATCCCACACATACAAATTCAATAGATAATCAGGCAAAGAAATTTGCTGACTTTTTCAATGGTGAAATTGTTAATTTAGAATAAGCAAAAATAAATTAAGCTCCAATATGATTTGTTTTTGCCCATACTAATCTCTTAGGCAATAATGACATCTTCAATACTACAAATGGTATAACAATAAACCAATGCGCTAAATATATTGTTGCTCCGATTATATTAAGTAAATTTGGTGATGGTAATTTAGGGCCTTCACTATGATTTGAGCAACCCTTCCAATATGCTAAGGCTGAGATACTAAATGCAACTATAGATAGAGGCCAATATAATGGCATTTTAGAGCAAGTAATTGAGAAAATAAAATCTATAAAAGACACTACAGGTAACGCGTATTGCAATAAAAAGAAACAAGCCAAATCTAATTTTTTAAAATTAGTGAGGCGTTTTGAAATTAATAACGGCCAGTAATCAAAAAATCTCTGAAGACCTCCTTCTGCCCATCTCTTTCGTTGTCTAAAAAGAGCTGAAAGTGATTCTACTGCTTCTTCTTGAACAGGAGGATCCCACATTATTACAATAGGTGATCGGGTTAATAAAAGTCGAAAACTTAAATCTAAATCATCAGTAATAGTTTGTTCATTAAATCCTCCACATGATTCAAGTATATTTCTATTGATTAATTGACCATTTCCTCGTAACTCAGCAATACCACCACTGGCTAATCTACCTCGCTGAATAACTGCATCCATTGCCATCTCCATTGCCTGAAAAGAAGCCAATTTATTTAACTCACAGTTAAAAACTGCCTTTCTTAATTGCACACCAGACCAACCATCTTTTATAGCAAGAGTTATAGCCCTTAATAACACATCCCTATTTAATTGAGCATCAGCATCAAGAATAAATAGCCACTCTCCATGAGATTTCTTTAAAGCTGAGTTGAGAGCACCTGATTTACCTCCTCCACTCATTCTCGAACGACTTATAACATTAAGTTTAGAGAAGTTTTTACTTAGTTCTTTTAATAAAGTAGGTGTATTATCTTGACTTCCATCATCAATTATCCATAGAGATATTTTCTCCTCTGGATATTCAATCGATAAAAGTCTAGTGACTAATCTCTCTATTACAGTTTCTTCATCACGAGCTGCAACTAATACATCAACGGTTGGAAGGGTCTCTAAAAATTCTTTTTCATCAAAAATATCTTCCTTATATAATTGATAATTTTCCCTATTATCTCTCAATACTACTCTTAACCCATAACCACCCAAGGAAAAAGCTAAAATGATTGCTGGAAAAAGACTCTTTGAAGACTCAATCAAATGAGGAAAGACTCCTGCCAAAACACAGCAAATCAAGAACAAGATTGACTTACTGCGTCGGTTTTCTCCACTGATTTTAGCTAAGACCATGGAGTAATCCTTGGATCAACTAATAACTCTAAGAGGCTATCTTCACTCAGGCAAAAATCCATATTTTGTTTTTGGGTAATAATGAGAAAGAATTTGTTGAATAGTCCATCCATTTTTAGCTAACTCTATAGCCCCAGACTGCGACATTCCAGCGCCATGACCAAACCCCCCTCCAGAAAAAAGCCATTTACCTTCTTTAATTTCTTTAACAACAAATAAAGTGCTAGGCAATTGACTAAGTACTCGACGAATACTATCAACTTTGAGAAATATTTCTGAACCACTGCTTCCCGTAATCTTTAAAGCAGTTACTCTGCCACTAGTTCCTCTATCTACCACTTGAATCTGCTTAGGATGAAAAGAACTAGAAACTCTCTCAGCAAGTTTTAACTGCTTAGACAACTCGTAAGACTCAACAGTCCTTGTCCACCTAAATAATGGATGATCACGTCCAAAAGCCTCCGATTCAGAGAATAAAAAAGACTTCAAATTTTTCTCATTTGATAATGGTAAATCAATATCACTAGACCAGCGTCGTGGTCCATCCAAGCGCATTTTTAAATAGGGAACTGAGTTAGTCGACCATGCTTCTGTAACCGAGGCCATTACGCCACCATTCGTAGCATGATAAACAGCATTAATTGGTTTTTGATCCCAAGTCAGAATTTTACCTGCTGTTGTTTTGATAGCTTTTTTGATTTTCTGATTTGCTTTTGAAGGGTCTTTATAAACTTGGCATTGTGTATCGCTACATAGGTTATACCCATCAACTTTGAATCTATGACTATTGGCAACAGCCCATGTTCTTGCCAACACTGCCTGTACTGCCAAAGCTGCTTCAGGAGAGTTGGAACCAATCTCGTAAGGGACAACTCCATTTAGATATCTCTCTAAGGGAACATGCTCAACCAATGTCCAAGTTCCATATGCATCTAACTGAATCGAAAACGGACCATAGTAAATCCCATTATCCAAACGCAAACCATCTGGAGCATGTAAAGAGAGAGGTCCTTTGAGTGATATCTTGCCATTGATTCCATCTATAAAAGGAACAACTAACGTCGAAACTTGAATTTTTTGATAAGTCGATTCAATCGACTTCGGAATCGTGAAATTGCTAGAAACCCAAACCTCCCAATCAAGTGGGTGAGCAATTATTGATTTGATACCTATATTATTTAATTCTTTTACTAACCTTTCAGCAGACTCGAAACTCGCAAAGGGACCAATCTTTTGTCGAACAAATACTTGTGGGTTTTTTAATTGTTTTGCCTGCCAACCAATATCAATTTGTTTCGCCTTTCTCATAACCCCATTAACATCTTTCAATATCAAATTTCGACCATTACTCACCAGCCTCAAAGATGGTGAATTGTTGTTATTGATAACTTCTTGTCCCAAGTAGGCTTTGATGCCAACAAGCAACACATTTTTTTCTCGATTAATTGAAATTTTATTAGGAATTACATTATGAGTTGGGAAAAACGGTTCTTTGCTCTGATTAGCTGAGGAAACTTGTTTTACCTGTTGAAATCCAAGCAAAACAAGAAAGCTGCAGGCAAAAAAATATTTATTCAGTTTGAAAAAAGTTTTAATCACAACAAAAATTTACTTGAACCTAAACTTTAATGATTTTTGGGTTGGCTTAAGTGGACTTCAAGTCGTATTCTTATGTATTAAATAAGCATTATCAATGCCGAAGCTCAAGACCCGCAAAGCTGCCGCAAAGCGGTTCAAAGCAACTGGCACTGGGAAATTCATGCGTCGCCGAGCATTTCACAATCACTTACTCGACCACAAGAGTCCTAAATTAAAAAGGCACCTAAAAACAAAAGCAGTGGTTGATGAACGTGATGCTGACAATGTCAGCCTTATGCTCCCATATGCTTAAAACTACATGAGAACGTTTATTTAATTCTTGATTTCTGATTATTAACCATGGCACGAGTTAAAAGAGGTAATGTTGCCCGAAAACGTAGAAACAAAATTCTTCGCCTAGCAAAAGGGTTTAGAGGAGGTAATGGAACACTCTTCCGAACTGCTAATCAAAGAGTAATGAAGGCTCTTTGTAATGCATATAGAGACAGAAAAAGAAGAAAGCGCGACTTCAGAAGACTTTGGATTGCAAGAATAAATGCAGCTGCAAGGTTGAATGGATTAAGTTATAGCAAGTTTATGGGTGGTCTAAAAAAAGCAGATATCAGAATCAACAGAAAAATGTTGGCGCAACTAGCAGTTTCAGATCCTAAAAGTTTCACAGATATTGCACTTAATTCAAAAGTTTGAATATTGTTGATTAGTTTTGTCCACCTTTAAATTAATTAACAATTGATCCAAGTAACCTGACAAAGAAAAACTTACAAAATCTAAAACATGATAAAAATAGATAAGTGTTTTAGATTCATACAATCAATGCAATCAGGAATTGAGGTTTAAGAAATGGAACTTAATCTACCTCAAACTTATCTAATTGGATTATGCTTACTCTTATTAATTATAGCTATTTTAGTTGGAAGACAACTATATAAAGTTCGAAAAGATGAGCTCAAACTAATAAGTTTAGAGAAAGAAGATTCAGATACTAAGCAAGATTCGGCAAAAATGTATGAATTAGCATCTGTTCAAATAAAAAAAAGACTATATCCGCAAGCTACATCAACTTTGAAGCAAGCATTAAAGAAACTTGATGGCGAGCCAGATGAAGCTAAAGCCCTTATAGAAAATGCATTAGGTTTCGCACTCGCTGCTCAAAATGACTTTAAATCAGCAATCATTCATTACAAGAAAGCATTGACAGCAAAATCAGAATACCCCGTTGCACTTAATAATCTTGGATTTGCTTATCAAAGATTACTTAAAGAAAATGAAGCTTATAAAAATTATCAAGCAGTTTTAAAGCTTGATCCTAAGAATAAAACTGCAAAATCTCAAATTAAAAGACTCGAGCGTATAATTGGAAAAGATAAAGATCAATTATTAGACAATAAAGGTTTCTAAAGAATATAAATTAACTATAATTAAAACTATGCAAAGCTCAAATCAAATACTAAAAATAGGGAATAAAGAATTCAAAAGTAGACTTCTTATAGGCACTGGTAAATATTCATCATTAGAAGTGATGAAAGATAGTCTAATCAACGCAAAATGTGAAATAGTAACAGTGGCAGTAAGAAGAATTAAACAATCAGAAAATGGGCATAAAGGTTTAATGGAATCAATAGATTGGAAAAACATTTGGATGCTCCCAAATACAGCAGGTTGTACAAATGCTGAGGAGGCTATTAGGATCGCTAGACTAGGAAGAGAATTGGCAAAGTTAGCGGGTCAAGAAGATAATAATTTTGTCAAATTAGAGGTTATCCCTCACAAAAAATATTTATTACCTGATCCAATTGATACTTTAAAAGCTGCAGAGCAATTAGTAAAAGAAGGATTTACTGTGCTTCCTTATATAAATTCTGATCCGTTAATTGCAAAAAAACTTGAAGAAATTGGATGTGCGACAGTTATGCCACTTGGTTCTCCCATTGGTTCTGCTCAAGGCATAAAAAATGCAGCCAACATTGCCATGATTATTGAAGAAGCCCGAATTCCAATAATAATTGATGCAGGAATTGGAGTTCCCAGTGAAGCTGCTCAAGCACTTGAGATGGGTGCCGATGGGGTTCTAATAAATAGTGCTATTGCTTTAGCAAAACAACCAATTTTAATGGCACAAGCCTTTTGCAAGGCCACTGAGGCTGGAAGGGATGCTTATTTATCTGGGAGACTCCAAGAGACGCTGCTTGCGAATCCGAGTTCGCCCTCAGATGGACTTATTTCAAATAATTAGAGAAATACGTTAAAAATTAGTAACGTAATAAGGTAATAACCAAAAAAGCATGGCAGTCACTAAAGAAAGTCAAGGTAGGCTAAACGTTTTTGCGGATGAGCCAAAAATTGAAATACTTACAAAAGAAAGTAGTGGCAACAAAGGTTCTTGGCTTTTTACCCTTGCTGGAGTTATCCTTGTAATTGGGCTGATCGCATATTCTTTAACAATCAAGTGAAACCCTTGTAGTAGCTTGAATAATATGAGCATTTGCTCTTTCTTTGGAGTTTAGAGTGAAAGTTTTCGTTCTTGGTGGTGATGGCTTCTGCGGATGGCCTTGTGCAGTAAATCTTGCTGACAAGGGTCACGATGTATTCATCGTGGATAATCTGAGTCGTCGAAAAATCGATATAGACCTTGAAGTTGAATCCTTAACTCCAATTACAAGTATTGGTGAAAGGATTAAAGCTTGGTCTGAAATAGGTGGAAAGCCTATTACCTTTATTCATTTAGATCTTGCTTCTGAATATCAAAAGCTTTTAGATCTATTGATAGAGGAAAAGCCTGACTCAATAGTTCATTTCGCTGAACAACGTGCTGCTCCATATTCCATGAAAAGCAGCGCAACAAAAAGGTATACAGTTGATAACAATGTCAATGGCACTCATAACCTTCTTGCCGCGATAGTTGAATCTCAATTAGATATTCATATTGTTCATTTAGGCACAATGGGGGTATATGGCTATGGATCCCATAGAGGCGCAACTATCCCGGAAGGATACTTAAAAGTAGAAGTTCCTCAACCAGATGGAAGTCGTTTTGAAGAAGAAATTCTGCATCCAGCCAGTCCTGGAAGCGTTTATCACATGACCAAAACGCTCGATCAGTTACTTTTTCTTTACTACAACAAAAATGATCAGATCAGAATCACTGATCTTCATCAAGGAATTGTATGGGGAACAAATACAGATGTCACAAGCCGAGACCCAAGGCTCACTAATCGATTTGATTACGACGGTGACTACGGAACAGTATTAAATAGATTTTTAATGCAAGCTGCTATTGGATATCCATTAACAGTCCATGGGACTGGTGGACAAACCAGAGCTTTTATTCATATTAGAGATTCAGTCAAATGCGTTCAATTAGCACTTGAAAACCCGCCTGAAAAAGGTGAAAGAGTTAAAATTTTCAATCAAATGACTGAAAGTCATCAGGTTGGTGAATTAGCTAAAAAAGTAGCTTCTCTCACTGGAGCAAAAATCAATTACCTTCCAAACCCAAGAAACGAAGCTGTTGAAAATGATTTAATAGTTGATAACCGATGCTTTATTGAGCTTGGATTAGATCCAACAACACTTGATAATGGACTTTTAGCAGAAGTTGTAGATGTGGCAAAGAAATACGCCAGTCGATGTGATTTAAAACGAATACCTTGTGTCTCTGCATGGACATCAACCCAAGCAAAAGCAATAAATCAATCGTAAAGCGAGCTAGTACAATATCTTGAAAAAATACGCTCAGTGAAAATAGCTTTTTTTACAGAAACTTTTTTACCAAAAGTTGATGGGATAGTTACGCGTCTAACCAAAACAATTCAAAATTTAGTTCAATTGGGTGATGAAGTTACCATTTTTTGTCCAGAAGGCTGTCCCTCAAGCTATATGGGTGCAAAGGTTGTAGGTGTCCCTGCAATGCCTTTACCTTTGTATCCAGAATTGAAATTAGGGCTTCCTGGACCAGGTGTTTCAGATGAATTAGAGAACTTCAAACCTGACCTAATACATGTAGTTAACCCTGCCGTACTGGGATTGGGTGGTATTTGGCTAGCCAAAACAAACAATATTCCACTTATTGCTAGTTACCACACTCATTTACCGAAGTATCTAGAACACTATGGAATGGGTATGTTAGAGCCTCTTTTATGGGAGTTATTAAAAGCTGCTCATAATCAGGCAACTTTAAATCTATGTACTTCAACTGCAATGGTTCAAGAACTCTCAGAGAAAGGAATACAAAATACAGCTTTATGGCAAAGAGGAGTTGATACAGATATTTTCAAACCAGAACTAAGAGATAAACAAATGAGAGCTCGTCTTTTAGGAAACTTTAGTGATGAAGGATCTTTGTTGATATACGTCGGCAGATTATCAGCGGAAAAACAAATAGAAAGAATAAAACCTGTACTGGAAGAATTACCAAACACTCGACTAGCTCTTGTTGGCGATGGACCTTATAGACAACAATTAGAAAAAATTTTCCAAGGAACCTCTACTACCTTTGTGGGTTATTTAAGTGGAAATGAATTAGCAAGTGCTTATGCATCTGGTGATGCTTTCTTATTTCCGTCAAGTACAGAAACCTTAGGTCTAGTGCTCTTAGAAGCAATGGCTGCTGGTTGTCCAGTTGTAGGGGCAAATAAAGGTGGAATCCCAGATATCATCTCAGATGGAAAAAATGGATGCTTATACAATCCAGATGGAGAGAATGGTGGCGCAAACAGTTTAATTAAGGCCACAAAGAAGTTATTGGGAAATGAAGAGGAACGAACAGCCATGAGACACGCAGCTCGTTCAGAAGCTGAAAGATGGGGATGGGCAGGAGCTACAAAACAATTGAGAAATTATTACGAAGAAGTGCTCGATAAAAAACAATCTAACATCGCAGCTTAATTTTTAAGCTGCATGGGGAGGAGGGGTAGGAGAATCAAATGATTGCAAAGGTAGTACTAAAGTTGCCCAAGTAGAAATCTTTTCTGGCCTTTGTTTCTTAGGATGACGAACCCCAAATGGAACTCTAACCACATTAGTTCCAGCGACTTCTAAAAGTTCCCCTTTTTGCAAAACAGATTCAACACAATTAGAGAAAGAAGGTAAGGACAACTCATCCTTTCTTTTTATTTGATCTGGAAGATCAGTAAATGTCTTTTTGGTCATTTAGTCCCCATATAATTTAAAGCAGTGGCAAAGATTAATAGAAAAAATTGCACAACAGCCAAAAAAAAACCAAAAATTAGGTTTTCGCTTGAAATTTAACTAATAAAACTAGTTTTAACCAGTCTTTAAGGAGAACTAATTTCTTCTAAATCTTCAACTGAAGGGCAACTACATATCAAATTCCTGTCTCCATGAGCATTATTGATTCGTGAAACTGATGGCCAAAATTTATATTTTTCCTGACCAGGCAAAGGATATGCTGCTTCTTTACGCGAATATGGCCTATCCCAATCATCAGATGTAACTGTTTTCAAAGTATGTGGAGATTGTTTTAAAGGATTATTCATAGAATCAACCTTGCCTAATTTGATTTGTTCAATTTCTTCGCGTATTCCAATCATCGCATCGCAAAAACGATCTAATTCAGATAAACTTTCGCTTTCTGTAGGTTCAACCATCAAGGTTCCAGCAACAGGCCAACTTATTGTTGGAGCATGAAATCCATAATCCATCAGTCTCTTTGCAACATCCTCAACTTCGATGCCAATTTGACTCTTTAAAGGTCTCAAGTCCAATATGCATTCATGAGCCACGAGACCATTGGGATCTTTAAATAAAACTGGGTAATAAGGATCAAGTCGTTTAGCTAGATAATTAGCAGACAGAATTGCTATTGAACTGGCCTTGCGTAAGCCATCACTGCCCATCATTCGAATATACATCCAACTAATAGGCAATATGCCAGCACTTCCAAATGGCGCTGCAGACACAGCAGAAATTGCATTATCTCCTCCACAATTCACAATTGAATGACCAGGAAGATAAGGAACCAAATGACCTGCAACTGCTATGGGACCTACTCCAGGTCCTCCTCCTCCATGAGGAATTGAAAAGGTTTTATGGAGATTTAAATGACAAACATCAATGCCATAAGAACCAGGTCTACAAATACCTACTTGAGCATTCAGATTTGCGCCATCCAAATAGACCTGACCTCCCTCTTTATGAATGACTTTGCAAATTTCGCGGATATTCGGTTCAAAAACACCGTGAGTGGATGGGTAAGTAACCATCAACGCAGCCAAATTGTTTGAGTGAGTAATTGCTTTATTTCTTAAATCTTCTAAATCAACATTTCCATAGTCATCACATTTGACAGAAACAACTTTAAAACCAGACATAACGGCACTAGCCGGGTTAGTTCCATGAGCACTTGTTGGAATCAAGCAAATATTTCTATGTCCTTCCCCAAGTGACTGATGCCATGAACGGATCACAAGCAAACCAGCAAATTCTCCTTGAGAGCCTGCATTTGGTTGCAAAGAAACTCCCTGAAAACCAGTTAAAGCGGCCAGCCAGCTTTCAAGATCATTAATTATTTCTAGGAATCCAGCTAATTGATCATCAGGGGCAAAAGGATGAATGGAAGAAAACTCTTTCCATTCGATAGGTAAAAGTTCCGCAGCTGCATTCAATTTCATTGTGCAACTACCCAGAGGAATCATGCCTTGCACTAGAGAAAAGTCTTTAGAAACTAAATGATGTATATACCTCATTAGATCAGTCTCGCTTTGATATTGATTAAATACCTTTTGCTCAAGCCATGGTTTTTCTCGAAGTGGAATTTCTCTTAGTGTTTCACAATTATTCATAAGCGTAGAAAAATCAATAACATCTTTTCCTTTAACTTTTGCAAGTATTTGGTGAAGTTTATAAATTTCTTCGTCACAAGTTAATTCATCAAAAGTTACACCAAAACCCTTTGAATTTTTAATATTTGATCCAATAGGGAGAATTCTAAGATTAAATCCTTCTTCATAAGCCAACTTAAGAACTTTAGGTGCTTCAGTACAATAAATATCAATACTATCAAAACCAGAATATCCATCTAAAGTATAATCAAGATCAATTAAAATAGATTCAAAATGTGATCTATATTCCAAGATCTTTTTTGCTATCTCTTTCAGACCATTGGGACCATGATGGACAGCATAAAAGGAAGAAAGAACAGCTAATAAGACTTGTGCAGTACAAATATTACTTGTTGCCTTATCTCTTCGAATATGTTGCTCTCTAGTTTGAAGAGCAAGCCTCAAAGCTTGATTACCCTCTATATCAATCGAACGACCTACTATCCTTCCTGGAATTTGTCTTTTATATATTTCTTTAGTTGCAAAAAAAGCTGCATGTGGGCCACCACATCCAATTGGAACCCCAAATCTTTGTGCACTCCCAACAACAATATCTGCACCAAGTTCTCCCATAGGTTTAATTAAAACTTGAGCTAAAGGATCAATTGCTATCGTTACAAGTGCATTATATTTATGAACCTGTTTAATTATTAAAGTGGGATCCCATAGACGACCATTTTTCCCAGGTAATTGTACAAGTATTCCAAATACATTATTATCAATTTTAAAATCATCATTATCAAACATCTCAAGCAGAATTCCCAACGGTTCACATCGAGTTTTTAAAACATCAAATGTTTGAGGCAGAATTTCTTGATCTACTAAAAATTTATTCGAATTTTTATTTTTTCTAACAGCGAAACTCAAACTAATTGCCTCAGCTGCTGCAGTAGCTTCATCAAGTAAAGATGCATTAGATATTGGCAAACCTGTTAACTCACTTATTAAAGTCTGAAAATTAAATAAAGCCTCTAATCTACCTTGTGATATCTCTGCTTGATAAGGGGTATAAGCAGTATACCAATTGGGGTTTTCGAGAATATTTCTTTGTACAACTGGTGGGATAACTGTTGAATGGTAACCAAGTCCAATAAGAGAACGATATTCAACATTTTTCTTTGAAATATTATTTATTTTCTTTAACGCTTCATTTTGATCACATCCATCAGGAATAGAGACAACTTGATTTTCTAAATCAAAAATTTCACTAGGTATTACTGAAGATATGAATTCTTCAGAATTTCCAAAACCAAGCAGTTGAAGCATTAAAGCTTCATCCGCTTTACTGGGGCCTATGTGGCGAGATTTAAAAGTGAAATCCTTTAATTCTGCTTTTGACATGAGCTTGTTCTCAAGCACAAGCAAATTAAGTTATTAGAGCGAAGGTAAGTGTAGAGAAAATTTTTCTAATTTGTTGTAAGAAAAATTATTCAGGAGAGTTCATACAGAAATTTTCTTTGAATAAGTTTCAGAATCCATAAGCTCTTGTAATTGATCAGGATTATCAGGACGAATTATTAATAACCATCCTTCGCCATGCGGGTCATTTTGAAGTTCCTCTGGACTTGCCATAACAGAATTGTTTCTATGTACAATTTCTCCACTAACTGGAGCATACATATCCTCAACTGCTTTTACTGATTCAACTGAGCCAAAGCTCTCACCTTTAGCAATTGCAGTACCTTCTTCAGGAAGATCAACGAAAACGATATCTCCTAACTGATCTACAGCAAATGCACTGATGCCAATTCGAACTAAAGCATCATCAGAAAAAGCATATTCATGACTATCAGCAAAACGAAAATGATCTGGGAAGGAAAAAGCCATTGCGTCAAAACAATAAACTCCTAACCATTCTGAGGCAATTTTATAAATCCTGCCTGAAATAAATTGGATAGTGCATGAATCAACGCAATTTTGACATGAGAGCGATGGGATCCACCTTGAATAAAAAGATCAAATGGAGCTTTCATAGGAGCATCCGCAGAGAATTCACTGGTACTACCATCTACGAAAGTTCCTCCAGCCATAACTAAATTATTTTCATATCCTGGCATTGAGGCTGGTATGGGATCAAGAAAAGATCCTATTGGCGATTTTGCCTGAAAAGACCTACAAATCATTTGTAAAATTTTAGGATCACCAATTCTTACTATTTGAATCAAATCAGCGCGTATTGCTCCTGCAGTTGGCATCACCTGAAAGCCCAAATTGCTAAACGTTGTAGAGATCATCTCAGCACCAATCAAGGCTTCTGAAACCATTTGAGGCGCAAGGAAAAGGCCTTGTAAAATGGTTCTGTTTAAATTAAAAGTGATACCACCCTCAGATCCAATACCTGGAGCAGTCAAGCGACAACATGCTTTATCAACCAAACCAGCTTTTCCAGCTATGTATCCACCAGTTGGAACGATAGTTCCTCCTAAATTTTTTATTAAAGAGCCTGCCATCAAATCGGCGCCTACTGCTGTAGGTTCTCTATCCTCCACAAATTCTCCATAGCAATTATCAACAAAACAAATACAATTAGGTTGAATCTTATGACATAAATAACAAATCTCTCTAATAACATCAATACTTAAAGAGGGACGCCATGTATAACCACAACTACGTTGGATAAAAATTAAGTTTCTTGGCACGCGTAAAGCTTTTTCTAGAGCCAAAAAATCTATATTTCCATCATTTTTCAATGATATTTCATCATAGGAAATGCCAAAGTCAATCAACGAACCTTGACCATTTCCTCTTAATCCAATCACCTCTTCAAGTGATTCATAAGGTCTTCCAGCAATAGATAAGAAATTATTTCCTGGTCTTAGAACTCCAAATAAAGATGATGCGATAGCATGCGTTCCACTAACAAGTTGAAGCCTTACTGCTGCTTTTTCAGCTTCTAAAACATCTGCAAAAATTTTATCAATTGTATCTCTCCCTATATCTCCATGGCCATATCCTGTTAGAGATGCAAAATGTTGTACATTTAAATGAGAATCAGAAAAAGCCTTTAACACTTTTTCCAGTTTAAAGGTGACACTAGAAGTCTTTTCCTCAATAGATAAATATAAATTTTTTTCTATATTATCAACAAAATTTTTAGCAGGATTTGTCAAATCATTGTAATTTGTTTTATGCAGCATAGATAAGTTTTAAAAATTAGTCTGAAAAAATAATTTCTAATTTTTCTTGATCTTTAAGTAATAATCCCCTTTGACGAAGATTTTCCAAAAAGTCATCCGCACCTTGAAAATTATTTGTGTTTAATAATTTATTAGTTGCATGTAAATCTAACAATTCACCATCGAGTTCCTCAGCTGTGTAATCTTTTAAACCCGCCATAACAGATTCAAACCTATCTCTTCGTTGTTTTTTATTGACTGGATACGCAGCCATTACTTGTTCTCTGCACAATCTCCAAGACCTCCCCTTACATAAATAATCAGCCAAAGCAGCACTTAAAATTGGTGCCTCAGCTTCCTCAATAAACCAATCGAAGGAGGAAGGTAATGCAGCTAAACCAACAAAAATCTCAAAAAAATCACCCGCAGAAAGTGGATTTCCATTATTTCCTTCAACAGCAATCGCTGATTCTTGAAGTGATCTATTTAATTCTGGATTAACGCTTGATATTTGACCTTCTATATTTTCTAACCCACGTGAAAGGGCTTGATTTACTTTTCCCAGAGCAAAAAACACTTCAGGACTAGGAGATACAAGTTTTCCATTTCTTAAATTAGAAATCTGAGAACTATGAACTCTTCCTAGATCCAAACATTCGGCTAATGCAGGAAGGACTTTATGAGACCAGCCATTGCGCTCATGCCATACATGCACCAGATGAGCCATTGCCCTTCTACCAGCAGTCAGCTGGTCACGAAAAGTAGAGGTCACAAATCACATTTAAGATTGATAAATAGACCTGATTAGGATCCTTATCGTATATTATATACTCTAAGTAGACGGATCACTAATGGTTTCAAGTTTGATCGAGGCTTCGGCTCCATTAAAAAAACCAGTTGCTGCAGATAAAGCGATGGCTGCGTCCAAGAAACTCCAAGGTCATGTACCAAGGCGAATACAACTGCAAAGATCCAGGAAAAGATGGGGAACAGTGATATTTATGTTCGCAATACATGCTTTAACAATATATACCTTGCAAGCTAGATTTTGGAGTTGGCAAGCATTTTCTGGATTTATTTTCTTGTATTGGGTAACGGCATGCTTGGGCGTAACCACTGGATATCATCGACTTCTTTCTCATC
Source organism: Prochlorococcus sp. AG-402-P18 (assembly GCA_003216275.1). Classification (GTDB taxonomy): domain Bacteria; phylum Cyanobacteriota; class Cyanobacteriia; order PCC-6307; family Cyanobiaceae; genus Prochlorococcus_B. The sequence goes on from QCJC01000012.1 coordinate 27,481, forward strand.
GTTCTTTTCAAGTACCAAAATGGCTTGAAAGATTTTTTGCAACTTGTGGTGCATTAAGTTGCCAACACGGTCCAATTGATTGGGTTGGTCTTCATAGACATCATCATACCTTTTCTGATACTGAAGCTGATCATCATGACAGCAATAAAGGGTTTTGGTGGAGTCATATGGGGTGGATGTTTGAAGATGTACCTGCAATGAAAGCAGTCCCAAGACTTTCTGGAGATCTAATTAAAGATCCTTACTATCGCTTCTTAAATAAAAATTTTTTACTTTTGCAAATCCCTTTGGGAGCTTCGCTTTATTTGATTGGTCAATCAGCTGGCGTTGGAGGTTGGGCAATGGTTCTGTGGGGAATCCCTCTACGCCTAGTATTTGTGTATCACATAACTTGGTTAGTCAATTCAGCCACTCATTGCTGGGGTACAACTGCCTATGAAAGCGGTGATAATTCAAAAAATAATAAGTGGGTTGCCGCTTTAACATTTGGTGAAGGATGGCACAATAATCACCATGCCTTTCCTAATTCAGCCAAGCATGGTCTTCATCGAAACCAAATAGATCTAACTTGGCAGCATATACGTTTTTTGAAGTCAATTGGATTAGCTAAAAAGATTCGACTCCCTATCGCATCGTAAGATTATTCATAAGACTAAATAGTATTAATTCATTTTCAATCTATGGCTAAGCGAGTTCAAGTTGTTCTAAACGAAGACATCAAAAGTCTTGGCAAAGATGGAGACGTTGTAGAGGTTGCTCCTGGTTTTGCTAGAAACTTTTTATTACCCAATAAGAAAGCTTTACCTGTTACTCCAAATGTTTTAAAACAAGTAGAACATCGAAGAGCAAAGCAAGCAGAACAAGAAGCTGCTAAGAAACAAGAAGCTATTGATTTCCAAACAGCTCTCACAACTATTGGAAGATTTACTGTCAAGAAGCAAGTAGGGGAGGATGGAGTCTTATTTGGAACGGTGACAAATGGTGATGTAGCAGAAGTTGTTCAAGAGGCAACTAAGAAAGAAATCGATCGTAGAGACATCTCAGTCCCTGAGATACATGGCGTAGGAAAATACAAAGTGCAAATAAAACTTCATAGCGAAGTAAATGCTGAAATCAACCTCGAGGTTACAAGTTACTAATAGTTGCATCTTTAGCTGAACAAGCCAAAGTAAGTGTCCTTGTCGAATACGCAATAAATGATCAGCACCCCCTCTTCGAATAACGGGGAATTTTCAAAACAAACTAAAGATTTTGGAGATTTAAATAATTCCAAAATTAACAAGCAGCGTTTTGAAGCTCAACCTGACCAAATACCGCCACAAAATTTAGAGGCTGAAGAATCTGTTCTTGGTGGTATTTTGTTGGATCCTGAAGCGATAGGACGCATAGCTGATCTATTACAACCTGAAGCTTTTTATATATCTTCCCATAGAGAGATATTTAGAACCGCATTAATGCTTCACAGCCAAGGCAAGCCAACGGATTTAACAGCAATGAGCGCTTGGCTTGCCGATACAAATTCTCTAGAAAAAATTGGAGGCAATAATCGTTTAGTTGAACTTGTTGAGAGGGTTACATCAACAGCTTCCATTGAACAAGTTGCAAAGTTAATTAGCGATAAATTTCTGCGCAGGCAATTAATTAAATCTGGCAATGATGTAATCAAATTAGGATTTGATCAAAGTCTCCCTATGGATGAGGCTATTGATCAAGCAGAACAAAAAATATTTGCAATTAGTCAAGAACAACCATCAAAAGGTCTTACTCCTACAGCAGAGATCCTTACTAGTACTTTTAATGAAATAGAAAGTCGATCACTTGGTACGTCAGTCGCTGGCATACCAGTGAATTTTTATGATCTAGATGCAATGACACAGGGGCTTCAAAGAAGCGATTTAATAATTGTTGCAGGCAGACCTGCAATGGGAAAGACCTCAATCGTGCTTAATCTTGCAAAAAACGTAGCTGAACTCCATGACCTACCAGTGTGTGTATTTAGTCTTGAAATGAGTAAGGAGCAACTAACTTACCGATTACTATCCAGTGAAGTAGGTATTGAGAGCAGTAGGTTAAGAACTGGCCGCTTGCAGCAAGATGAATGGCCATTATTAGGTCAAGGTATTAATACACTTGGTCAATTACCAATATTTATTGACGATAAGCCAAATTCAAGTGTGCTTGAAATGAGGTCGCTCTGCAGACGACTGATTGCTGAACAAGGAAAAGAACTTGGAATGATTGTTATTGATTACCTCCAACTTATGGAGGGAACCTCACCCGATAATCGAGTCCAAGAAATTTCAAGGATCACACGAGGTTTAAAAGGTATGGCTAGAGAATTGAAAGTACCTGTCGTAGCTTTATCTCAATTAAGTAGAGGAGTAGAGTCTAGAACTAATAAAAGACCAATGCTAAGTGATCTTCGTGAATCTGGTTCAATTGAACAAGATGCAGATTTAGTGTTGATGATTTATCGAGATGAGTATTACAATCCCGAAACCACCGATAGGGGAATTACAGAAGTGATAGTGACGAAGCACAGAAACGGGCCTATAGGAACAGTTAAATTACTTTTTGAACCTCAATTCACTAGATTTAGAAATCTTGCTGCTTAAGCATTTAAAAATGAAAGTCAAATAATTTATTAATGACTAATAAAGAATCCACAAATGAAATATTTGATGTAATTGTTGTAGGTGGAGGCCATGCTGGTTGTGAAGCTGCTCTAACATCAGCCAGATTAGGATTGAATACTGCTTTATTCACGCTCAATTTAGATAGAATCGCATGGCAACCATGTAACCCTGCAGTGGGTGGTCCAGCAAAGAGTCAATTAGTTCATGAAATTGATGCACTAGGCGGAATTATTGGAAAGTTAGCAGATTTAACTGCTCTTCAAAAAAGAGTCCTTAATGCCAGCAGAGGGCCTGCTGTTAGAGCCTTGAGAGCACAAACAGATAAGCGCTTATATGCAAATGAAATGCTTAAACTCCTTCAAAACACGCCAAATCTCAAGATAAGAGAAGCAATGGTTACTGGTTTAGAAATTGATCGTAGTCCAATCAAAACTGACCAAAATAGACCAATAAATCAGGAAAGAATTGGACATATCAAAGGAATTAAAACCTACTTTGGAAGCGTTTTTGAAGCCAAAGCCGTGGTACTTACAACTGGGACTTTTTTAGGAGGAAGAATTTGGATTGGTAATCAATCTATGAGTGCAGGTCGCGCAGGAGAACAAGCCTCAGAGGGTTTAACTGAAGAATTGCAAAAATTAGGTTTTACTACTGACCGATTAAAAACAGGAACACCCGCTCGTATTGATAGGCGAAGTATTGCTCTTCATTCACTTGAAGAACAATTAAGTGATGCTGCAGACAAATTCTTTTCTTTTGATCCACTTTCATGGAAAAGTGGAGAACAAATGAGTTGTCACATAACTCGAACAACAAAAAAAACTCATCAACTTATTAAAAATAATCTTCATTTAACTCCAATTTATGGAGGTTTTATTGATAGCAAAGGTCCTAGATATTGCCCATCCATTGAAGATAAAATTGTACGTTTTGCTGACAAAGATTCACACCAAATTTTCTTGGAGCCAGAAGGCAGAGATACTCCAGAAATCTATGTACAAGGTTTCTCGACCGGACTTCCTGAGAACTTGCAATTAGAACTTTTAAGGACTCTTCCCGGCTTAGAAAAATGTGTCATGCTAAGGCCTGCTTATGCAGTGGAATACGACTACATTCCAGCTACCCAACTAGAAGCAACTCTAGAAACAAAAAGAATAAGTGGACTATTTAGTGCAGGTCAGTTAAATGGAACTACTGGCTATGAAGAGGCTGCTGCTCAAGGCTTGGTAGCAGGTTTAAATGCTGCAAGATTAATAACTAATGAAGAAGGAATCATTTTCGAAAGAGAGAGTAGTTATATAGGAACTATGATTGACGACTTAGTTACAAAAGACTTGAAAGAACCATATAGAGTATTAACAAGTCGAAGTGAGTATAGATTAATTCTTAGGGGTGACAATGCCGATAGACGACTAACACCATTAGGTTATAAATTAGGATTGGTTGATGAAAGAAGATGGAGGATTTTTCAAACCAAGCAAGTATTAATTGACCAAGAAAAGTTAAGACTAGATAAAGAAAGAATTAAAGAAACTGATAAATGTGCTCAAGAAATATATTCTTCAACAGGAACAAGTATTAAAGGTTCAATAACCTTATCCAACTTTCTTAGAAGAACAAATATTCATTGCAAAGACTTGATAGATTATAATTTAATGAATGTAAATACTCCTCTAGATGTTCAAGAAGGAGTTGAAATAGATATTAAATATAGTGGATATTTAGAAAGACAAAAAGCTCAAATTAATCAATTAAAACAGCAAAGAAAAAAAATATTACCAAAAAATATAAACTACAATAATATAAAAACTCTATCTAAAGAAGCAAGAGAAAAATTAACTATTTCTCAGCCAACAAGCCTTGGGCAGGCTGCTCAAATTCCAGGTGTGAGTAAAGCTGATCTCACCGCACTTCTTGTTTGGTTAAAAATAGAGCAAATGCGAAAAATTGAAAGAAATGATTCACTTCAAATACAAGGCACATCAAATTGAATTCTAATCAATCTCAATTACCTTCTCCTGAGGTGATTTGGAAAGCATCAAAAGAAAATGTTCTTTCAGGTAAAGGCAATCACAAACTTTCTGGCCCATGGCAATTAATGCTTTTGGGGGATGGTAGTCCGACAAGACATCTCAAGCTTTTAACAGGTAATGAAGTCGCAATCAAGGTTATATCTATGGCTATGGAAAATAATAATGAAAACGGCATCCCAGAAGAAGTCAATGAACTAGATCCACCTTTACTTCGAAGGCAAGTTTGGCTCACATGTGGAGACTTAACTTTGGCATGGGCGGAAAGCTGGTGGAATTACCAAGAATCAGAAAAACATCTACAAAATAAAAATCAACCAATCTGGAAAAGTCTTACGCAAGGAAGGTCAGAGCTTTTCAGAGAGGTAGATGGATTAGCATTAGTAAATGCCAATTGGTTGAAATCAGAGTTCCAAGAGGAAGGGCCATTCTGGAGCAGACATTATCGATTTTTTCGTCATCAAAAAGAGTTAACTGTAATTAGAGAAGTTTTCAGCCCAAAAATAGAAAAATGGTTGGGGCCAATACCAAGAAAGGCTTTTTAACAAAATTAATATCTTTTTCGACTTGATCTTGGAATATTTCGTCTTCTGTTTGATCGCTCATCTTGGAGAGAATCGTTTAAGTTATTAGCATTTTGTTTGATCAAACTATCTTTTCTTTGCCAATTATTTAATTTAAAGGATTCATCATCTGGCCATATGTCCAGTCCATCTAAATTATTTCTTCTTTTGTCAATACTTGGAGGCAAGGCTCTAGGAGCTCTTAATGAAATAGCACCTAAAGGTCTTTTTGTATTAATTGTGCTTTCTGTAGTCTGATCATTATCTAAATCTTCGTTATCCACCCAATCCTCATCATCCTCAAAAAACCAATCGATTTTTTCTTCCATCCAACGGCCAACTTTTTCGAAATTTGGGGCTGATGTTTTATCTTTCCATCCTCCTCTTTTTTGACCAGGGCGATTACCTGCGACTCCATCCACCACCTGCTTCCCAGTTTGTATCCATTTATCCATTCTGCGATCCAGTGGTGGTCGAGATCGCTGGCGACTTTGATTACGATTGCTATATGTGGTCATATTGTAAATTTAACGCGTTCAAACCAACTAGTGAAAAACAAATTATGAAATTTTCTAAAAATTAAATTAAAAGCAACTAATTAGAAAAAATTGTTTATAAAACTTCAGAAAAAGGTTCATAAATTAGCAAGCATTTTTGATCCCATCGACCTTCAAAATAGGTATTACAGCAACTTCTACAAGCAGCAGCTTTAACCATTCGCTGATAAGGAAAACTTCTTTTACATGAAGGGCAAGTTGCCACCCATTTAGGAATCTTTTTTGATATGGGGAAAGAATGACGAACTGTCACCTGAAAATCAGTTTGGGAAGAATTGATCTCTGCCATGCGCTTATGGAAATTAGATCCATGTCCTTCTTCAACCTGAAGTACAAGGTCAATCCAGGCATGAATCATTTCGTGGCACAAAGTGCTTATCAATGCCTTTTGAGGAAGTTTCTCTAATATTGGTTTAGATAAAATTATTTCACTAGTTTTCACTCCAAAAAAATTGGTTTTTCGTCTATAAATCCCAGCCGTAGATCGCATACGACCATCACTCCAACGAACAGAAACTCTGGGAACCCCATTCTCAAACAAAGAATTCTGGAAATATTGTCTATTTAATTTAAGAAATAATGGCAATACAGGTATTAAAGACATTGATGCAAATAACTCATTGGCTTTATTATTCCGATAACATTCTGACTGACTACCAAGAACAAACAAGCTAATCTCATAGCTAATAAGTCAGACTCTCTAATTAAAAGGAATTAAAACATGGATAGTGCTCTAATCAAAGCAATCGGAATAAAAGCGCTCCTGGTAGGGGTTGGCGCCCTTCTCCTTTTTTGGACTTTTAATGCAATTAAACTTGTAATTAGTGCTAGAGGCATCAATCCTCTTGTGAAACAGTTTTTCGATCAAATTGCTGCCGGACGAATTGATGGCGCCTATAGACTTACTACAAAAGCTTATAAGCAACATGTGAATAGACAAGACTTCATTAAATTTTTGGGTGGGTTACAATTAAATCGATATAGAAACTTGAAATCAGGACGACCAAGAATAGAAGATAATCAAATAATGCTAACACTAAACTTAAAATCAGAAGATAAAAAAAATGAAATGCCACTGGACTTTACTTTTATTAAAATCGACGAAAATTGGCGAATCGATCGTATTGCAAAAGCAAATTCCTAATGAAGATAAATGTTATAAGTGAATTCAAAAAATAATCAATTTTCTGACCGAGCCAAAGAGCTTAGGGCTTTACTAAATAAAGCAAATCATTCCTACTATGTTTTAGATTCACCAGAAATAGCAGATTCTGTTTATGATCAATTATATAGAGAGTTAATTGAAATTGAAAGTATTAACCCATCTTTAATTACAGCTGATAGTCCATCTCAAAGATTAGGTGGTATTCCATCAAAAGGCTTTACGAATGTCGATCATAGTATTCCTCTTTTAAGTCTAGATAATGCTTTTAATATTGATGAATTAAAAGCATGGTATTTCAAAGCTATCAAGTTGATTAGCTCAGAGGATACAATTAGAAATCAGAGTAAAAGCCCTCACCTAATATGTGAATTGAAAATTGATGGAAACGCAATTTCTCTTAGGTATGAAAACGGAATTCTTACTAGTGCAGCAACACGTGGAGATGGAAACACCGGAGAAGATATAACTACCAACGTCCGAACAATTTCTACAATACCTCTACGTCTATTATTAAAGAATCCACCTCCCTGGCTTGAGGTTAGAGGTGAAGCATTCATGCCAAATAAAATATTTAAGCAACTCAATTTCGAAAGAAAAAATACTGATCAACCACTTTTTGCAAATCCAAGAAACTCATGTGCAGGTACATTAAGACAACTGGATTCAAAAATAGTAGCATCTAGAAAACTGGACTTCTTTGCATACAATCTCTTTTTACCTAAAAATTGGGAGCCTATAAATAGCAATTTTATAAAACCAAAATCTCAATCTGAAGCTCTTAAAGTGTTAGAAACTATTGGTTTCAAAGTAAATACTACCTATGAAATAAAAAAAGATTTAAATGAAGCAAGTAAATATTATAAACAATGGGAAGTCAAAAAGAATTCTTTAGATTATGCAACTGATGGAATAGTAGTAAAAATAGATAAATTTGATATACAAAATATTTTAGGATCAACTAATAAAGCTCCAAGATGGGCAATTGCTGTAAAATATCCAGCAGAGGAGAAAGCTACTAAGTTAAAAAAAATAATTTTCCAGATAGGTCGGACTGGCGCTATTACTCCTGTCGCAGAGTTTGAATCAATAGAACTAGCAGGAACATCTGTTAATCGAGCAACTCTTCATAATGCAAAAAGACTTGCCTCATTAGATCTTCATTATGGCGATACCATAGTTGTTCGAAAAGCTGGGGAAATTATCCCTGAAGTAATTCGAGTGATGAAAGAGTTTAGAATAGATGATGCGAAGTTAATACAACTTCCTGAAAACTGCCCTGAATGTCATTCACACTTAGTTCAGGAATCTAACGAAGCAATAACAAAGTGCATTAATTCTACTTGCCCCGCAAAATTAAAAGGGTTGTTACTTCATTGGGTCAGTAAAGCATCTATGAACATAGATGGATTAGGTGAAAAAATTATTAACCAATTAGTCATTGAAGGATATGTAAAGTCAATCGCAGATTTATACAAACTTGATATTAATTCACTTTTAAGTCTTGATAGAATGGGTAAGAAATCAGCAAATAATTTACTTCATGAAATAAACGAGTCTACAAAGAAGAATTGGCATAAACAACTCTACGGTTTAGGAATACCTCATATTGGAGAAGCGAATGCTAAAGCTCTGGCAAAAAACTTTCATAGTATTGAAGAACTTTTTGCTAATGCACAAAACTCGCCAGAAAATATCTCTAATATCTATGGATTTGGAAGCGAGATTAAAGATGCAATAATTAAGTGGTTTGAAGATGCTAATAATCAATATTTAATTAAGGAATTAAAATTAATCGGATTTTCTCTTAAAGAAACTAATTTAAACTATAACTCCAATAAATCTACTCTTTTGAATGGTAAGGTTTTGGTCATCACAGGCACTTTGAATTCACTTACTAGAGATGAAGCTAAAGAGCTGATAGAAAATGCTGGTGGAAAAGTAAGTTCTTCAATTAGTAAAAAAACTGATTATTTAATATCAGGAGAAAAAACTGGAAGCAAGTTAAAAAAAGCAGAAAAACTTGGAGTCAAAGTTATTAACGAAAATGATTTTAAGCTGTTATTATTAAAAAGTTAGCCATCCAAAAATGAATAAAATTAGTATCTTTTCCTTAATTAAAACCGAATGTGGTCGTGCAAAATATAAAATGCTAGCGTCAAAAAAAGGTATATTTAATCGTCTAAGACTTTATTGGTTCATAATATTTGCTGCGATTGAAGATTGGAATTTAGAAGCGGAGGATTAATCTCAAGATTAAGAATCCTGATTGATTTTACTTGTTGCACGTAAGACCAAAAGAACAACTAAAATTGTAGAGAAAATACCAATTAAACTCCAAATAAATGTACTTTCATCAGATCTACCTGAAAGCACTTCCCCAAAATTTGAGACTTTGAGTGCTAATGATCCTAAACTACAATATAAAATCGTACCCGGTAATATCCCAATCATTCCAAGCGTGAAATCAAGAAGTTTTACGGCACTTAAACCATATGTCAAATTAAGCAAGCCAAAGGGGAAAAGAGGAGAAAGTCTAGTAAGTAGAATGACTTTAAGTCCTTCACGCTTGACAGCCTTCTCCATTAGTTGAATTTTTGGAAAATTAGAGACCTTTTTTTGAGCCCATTCTTTTAAAAAAGTCCTACCTAAATAAAAAGTTAAGTGAGCTCCAATAAAAGCCCCTAAAAAGACAATCAAGCTTCCAAGCCAGGTTCCATAAAGAAATCCAGATAACATGGAAAGCCATGAACCCGGAAGCAAGCAAGATACCCAAAAAATATAAACGAATACAAAAAAAACAACACCTAATGGGCTGCTTAAAAAAGGGAGGAAGTTATTAACAAGAATTTCGAATTTATTAGACATGTTTGAGAGCAATCAATCCAATCCCAATAGGCGTTCTTGTACAAGACGCGCTTGGGCTTCTGCCCCCATTAAATTTGCTCTACATTCCTCAACGACCTCAGTGGGTGCTTTATCAACAAAATTTTTATTCGCCAAACGACCAGACAAACTTTCTATTTCTTTTTGTGCTTTATTTAAATCTTTCTCAAGTCTAGATCTTAAAGAAGCTATGTCTACCAATCCCTCAATAGGCAAAACAACTTCTAGCTCACCATTTACGCCTGCTAAAGCTTTCATGGAAGGCAATGATTTTGCCTCCTCTGGGGTTAATATTTGCACTTCTTTTGACTTAGTCAAAACAGCAATATCATTTATTGATGTTTTAAGAGTATTTTGCAGAACCTCCTTACCAGAAACCAGCATGACAGGAACTTTTTGAGAAGGTTTCAACCCAGCAACTGCTCGAAGATTGCGAATTAATCTGATAGATGCAAATAAATCAAAGAAAGAACTCTCCAAATCAATATTCAAATCTTTTTCATTGAATTTTGGCCAAGGCTGCAAAGCTACAAATTGATCTTCTGATAAACCTGTTAATCCATGCCAGAGCTCCTCGGTTAAATGAGGCATCAGTGGATGAAGCATAACCAAAAAGTCACTTAAAACTTTGTATAGGACACTCTTGGCTATTTTTTGATCTAATAATTCCTTTGAAGAGACGTTTTCTGAATTATTTAAACGTCGTTTAATTAGTTCTAGATACCAATCACAAAAATCATTCCAGGCAAATTCATATAATCCCTTAGCTGCTTCACCCAAAGCATAACTTTCATATCGATTCGAAGTCTCACGATTGACTCGAGCAAGTCTTGATAAAATCCACTTATCTGATAACTGAAACTGGGAAGAATCATATTGATCCAAACTTTCATAATCTTGGTCTTCAAGATGAATAAGAGCGAACCTTGTTGCATTCCATAGCTTGTTAGCAAAATTTCTAGAGGCTTCAACAGTAGCTGATGTTTGATTTTCACGATCAAAATCAAGGCGAATATCTTGACCCGCGCCTGCGACTTCACGAACCAGTGCAAACCTCAAGGCATCAGTTCCATATCTATCTATGAGCAATAAAGGATCAATACCATTCCCTGCACTTTTACTCATTTTTCGATTCTGTTCATCTCTAACTAGCCCATGAATATAAACATCAGAAAATGGCATTTTTTTTGTAAAGATTCCAGCCATCATTGTCATTCTTGCCACCCAAAAGAAAATGATGTCAAAGCCAGTAACTAATGTATTAGTTGGATACCAACGTTGAAAGTCTGAATGTGTTTGATCAGGCCAACCTAATGTTGAAAAAGGCCATAAACCACTAGAAAACCAAGTATCTAAAACATCTTCATCTTGTTCGATTTTTGCTAAATCTCCATATTTTTTTCGGGCTAATCTGTTAGCCTCCTCTTCTGTTCTAGCCACAACGTAAGGTGTTTCATTAATAACTTTGTTCTCTGTTTGACTAATAACAAACCAAGCCGGAATACGATGTCCCCACCATAATTGTCTACTAATACACCAATCCCTAATATCCGTTAACCAATCTCGATAAACTTTAGACCATCTATTTGGTATGAAGTTTGGTTGTCCTTTATGAAAAAAGTCTTTACAGCTATTAGCCAAAGGATCCATTTTTACAAACCATTGCGTTGAAAGCAGAGGTTCTACTGGAACTTTCCCTCTGTCAGAGAAGGGAACACTATGTTTATAAGATTCAACCTTTGTTAGCAGACCAATCTTCCTTAAAGAATCAACAACAGCTTTACGTGCTTCAAAACGATCTAAACCTTCAAATTCACCTGCATTGTGATTCATTGTTCCTTTTTTAGTCATGACTGTTATTTGAGGTAAGTCATGTCTCTGCCCTATTTCAAAATCATTAGGATCATGAGCTGGAGTAACTTTTACGCATCCCGTCCCAAAATCTTTATCTACATGAGGATCGCCAATAATTGGAATAGTTCTTCCTACCAAGGGCAAAGTCAGTTTCTCACCAATGAGATCTTTGTACCTTTCATCAGATGGATTAACAGCAACTGCTACGTCACCTAGCATTGTCTCAGGGCGTGTAGTGGCCACCTCTAAGTAACTAATTCCTTTTGCAGTTGATAAAGATGATGTGACTAACGGATATCGAAAATGCCAAAGATGTCCATCCACTTCTTTCATTTCAACTTCCAAATCACTCACAGCCGAACCAGAAGCAGGGCACCAATTGACTAAATACTCTCCTCGATAGATCAATCCCTTCTCATATAAACGAACAAATGCCTCAGAGACAGCTTTACTAAGCCCTTCATCTAAAGTAAATCGCTCTCTGCTCCAGTCGACGGAATATCCCAAGCGCTTTAATTGATCAACAATTCTTCCACCACTTTTTTCTTTCCATTCCCATGCCTTTTTCAAAAAGGAATCTCTACCAAGATCACGACGATTTATACCTTGTTCCTTAAGTTGTTTTTCTAGAATTGTTTGAACTGCAATGGAGGCATGATCTGTCCCTGGAAGACAGAGAACATTCTTACCTTGTAATCTTTTATATCTGACAATTGTATCTATTAAAGCAGTATTAAAAGCATGCCCCATATGAAGACTGCCTGTGACATTGGGAGGAGGAATGACTACTGAGAATGGATCTCCAGATGCTGCTGGATCAGGTTCAAAAGCTCTTTCTTCTTCCCAGGCTCGCTGCCAGCGATTTTCAGTACCAACTGGATCATATGTTTTAGGAAGCCTTGATGGTTCAGATGATTTTGTAGTTTTTGCCCGCTCTATCACAGAAAAAAAAGATATTTAATTTAATTTACTCACACCCGTGAAAAGTTTTGCATCATTCTTGCTTTTCCTAAATTCAAATGTCACTTTTTGAATTCCAAGGTATGGACACTATTGAATCATGTCTTGCCCATGAGGCTGGATCTAATGAAACCTTTTCACTTAGGCCAACTTTCTTTATGGCTTGAATTACGTCATTATTATTAATCTTCTTTTCTAAAGATAACGGCATTATCAAAACTTGCGCGTCTGCAGGATCAGCCATCACATGTAAAGACAATTCGTCTAAAGCCCTCTCAAAAAAAATTTTTCTCATTCGCCTGGTTAGAGAAGAACCCATAGCTTTTGCAAATAATTCCAGACTTTCTTGTTCTCCAGAAAGTCCACAATTTAAACTCAGCCAAATTAAAAATTTAACCCAGCTATCTACGCTCCATAGTGGCTCAAAGCTATCTCGCTTACTATAAATTAATTCCAAAAAAGCAAACTCAAATGCTTTTGCTTGAATGGAAGTGCGAGATATTTGTTCCATAGAAGACATTTTTCCAACTAAAGTAAAACTAGTGTTTATTGTTCATTATCTGATTATTTGTTATGGATCTGAACGACCCTGAACTTGAGTTCTCCGATCTTGTTTTTGCATATCAAAGCTGGGTAATCGCAGTAATCAATGATGAAAAGTTAAATAGTAAAAAAAAGTTGCTTACAGAAGAAATATCAGATGATGCTTTGAATGCAATGAGATTTTTGCCTGGTGAAGTAACTAGCGCAATAGAAACTAGTTTAGCTCGTGTCTATGAAGTGGATTCTGATGAACTGTCTGCAATATTGTTCCCAGAAGAATAATGAGTTTGTGTGCAAAAAATTTAAACTTTTGAAAGTTTTCTAAATCCAGAACCACAAGGAGAGGGTTCTGATCCTTTTGGAGTGCTAATCAGAAATCCTCCTCCACTTAAGTCGCCAAAATAATTAAGCGTCAGTCCCTGAAACAATATTATTTGATCTCGACAAGCATATAAAGTAATTCCATCAGCTCGAGCGATTGGAACACCTTCATTTTTACCTGGCCTAATCCTAATAAATTTCCATCCATCTCCGTACTTATCATCCAACAAATCAATATGCATAATTCCTGGCGTTCCTGTAAAAGCAGCTTGCCGATTTAGCTCTGCTACTGCTGTTGCAGAAATTGTTAATCCAGGAGCATTTTCCATACATAAACAATAAATTCGATGGGCGATCCAGGGTTCGAACCAGGGACATCCTGCTTGTAAGGCAGGCGCTCTACCGCTGAGCTAATCGCCCATAAATTTTTAGTCCTTAGACTAATTCAATTACTTTATACCTCAAGCTGCTCAGTTGTTGAGAATTAAGCATAATTAGATCACGATTCAAAAAAATTCGTTTACCGAGCTTATTAAGCTCTCTTTCAAGACAACTAGAAATGAAAAACACAAACCAAATAAATACAGAAGAAAAATTTCATAAGCTCATTGAAATAGTTTCAACTTTACGAGAACCAATAAATGGCTGTCCTTGGGATCAAAAGCAAACACATATCTCCTTGATACCATATGTTCTAGAAGAAGCTCATGAAGTTGCTCATGCAATACGAGAAGGTAATCCCAATGAATTGAGAGAGGAACTTGGAGACCTCTTATTACAAATAATCTTGCATGCTGAAATAGCAAAAGAAAAAAACTTATTTGATATGAAAGATATAATAGAAGTCATCACTAAGAAGTTAATTCAAAGACATCCACATGTCTTTGAAAATAAAAGAAAAATTAGCCTAGAAGAAGTAGAAAATTCATGGGAAAAAATCAAAAATAAAGAAAGACCATTAAATAATTCAAAAACACCGATTAGCGACCGTTTAAAACTAAAAATTCGACCCCAACCATCTACTAAGGCAGCACTAATAATCTCTAAAAAAGCTTCGCAAAATGGTTTCGAATGGAATAAAATTGATGAAATATGGGATAAATTATTTGAAGAATTAGACGAATTAAAAAATGCATTAAAAGAAAAGAAATCCTCTGAAGCAGAAACTGAATTAGGGGATGTATTATTCACATTGATAAATATTGCAAGATGGAGCAAGTTATCTATAGATAATGGATTAGCAAAAACCAACCAACGATTCTTAGAACGATTAGCATATATAGAAGAGAATATAGAAGGAGAATTAAACTCTCAGCCAAAAGAAAAAATACAAAAATATTGGAATTTAGCAAAAGTTAATTTAAAGCATTAGTATTAGAGTTATGAATAAAGAGCTAGAAGAAAAAGCACATTGGATCGATGAATATCATGAAGGCGTTAGATATGGGCTAGAAGGAAAAGTAATATTAGAAGAGTCTAGTCCTTTTCAACACATTACAATATATGAAAGCAAAAAATATGGAAAAGCATTGTTACTTGATGGTTGTTGGATGACAGCAGAAAAATCTGAGAAATGTTATCACGAATCTCTTATTCATCCTGCTTTGTGTAGTTCTAAGCAAATAAATAACATTTTGATTATTGGTGGAGGTGATGGAGGTAGTGCTAGAGAGTGTTTAAGGTATCAAGAAGTTAAATCGGTAGATCTGATTGAAATTGATCAAAGAGTGATTGAATTAAGTAAAAAATATTTACCAATCATTGGAGAGAAAGCATGGTCTGATGCAAGATTGAATGTAAAAATTAAGAATGGAATTGATTGGGTGAAAAATACAGAAAATAATGCTTATGATGTCATTATTATTGATGGCGCAGATCCCATTGGACCATCAAAAAAGTTATACAGCTATTCTTTCCTAAAAGATTGCAAACGCATACTAAAACCAGGCGGCGTTTTCGCAACTCAAAGTGAATCTCCAGAGTCTTTCCATCAAATTCATATAAATATAGTTAAAGTTCTCCGACAAATATTTGACTATGCAGATCCTCTATATGGATTTGTATCTATTTATCCAAGCGGTTTATGGAGTTGGTCATTTGCATCTATGGAGAAACCAATATACATGTATCCAATCGAAAGTAGGGTGAAAGAGATAGCTGAAAAATGTCAGATATGGAGTGAAAGATGGCAAAAAGGAGCATTTAATACTATTCCAGCATTCATAGAAAGAGATTTGGCAAAAAATGACTGAAACAAACTTCAAGAATCTATCTCAATTTAATAAAGATGGTGCAATATTTATGGGAGCAAAAAGAACCATAGAAAATTGCAAAGTTGCACTATTTGGTGTGCCTTATGATGGAACTAGTTGCTTTAGACCTGGTGCAAGATTCGGTCCTTCTGCTGTTAGAGAAGATAGTAATGGAATTGAAACATATTGCCCGCAATTAAATTTAGATTTAGAGGATATCAATTTTGCTGACTTAGGTTCATTAGATGTTCCCATTGGAGATACAAAATTAATAATTGAATATGTCAAAAATGCAACAGATATTTTAATTCGAAATAATCTAAAACCTCTTATTATTGGTGGAGAGCATTCAATAACCAGTGGAATAATTAAATCAATAATTAATAATTATCCTGACTTAATTATGATCCAATTAGATGCTCATGCAGACCTTAGAGATGAATGGTTAGGTAATAAATTTAGTCATGCATGTACGATGAAAAGATGTTTAGAAATACTTCCCACCAAAAAAATCTTCCAAATTGGAATTAGAAGTGGAACAAAATTAGAATTTATTGAAATGAAAAAAACTAATAGCTTAATTCCACATGCTTTGGGAGATAATGCAGAATACTTAGAAAAAGCTCTAGAAGAGTTTAAAGGAAAGCCTATCTATTTAACTTTTGATTTAGATTGGTTTGATCCATCTATAATGCCAGGAACAGGTACTCCTGAGCCAGGAGGTTACTTCTGGAACGATTTCGCAGCAGTCACAGATGTACTTAAGTCTCACAATTTAATTGGTGCTGATGTTGTAGAACTATCTCCAAAATTAGATAATTCAGGTATTAGTAGTATTCTTGCTGCAAAAGTTATACGCTCACTAATTATGTTATTGAATAAGTAATCCTATATAAACTCCGTTTACTTTTCATTTGAAACTAATACCTTCCCAAAATCAAGTTGTTGATGAACAAATTTCTCAGGAATCTTTGGTAAATTAGGTTCTTTTTTTATCCAATGATAACAAAAAACAAATGAAGAAATCTCAGAATGAATTTTTATCTTTCTTAGTTTGCACCATGCAAATGAATCCAAATGACTTGAGACGCACTGATTACAGCTCCTACAACATCTTTTTGCAATCATGTGGTCACCATCCAAGACTTACAGATTAGTAAAACTTTCCTTATCGAGCCACAAAGGATTAAATTTGATCCTAGAAGTTCTTATAGATTCAAGTCATTACTAGTAAATTTCTATGTACTGTTAAGCAAAAAATGAACTTACTTCGAACCCCTCTTTATGAAGAATGCCAAAAATTGGGAGGCAAAATGGTCTCTTTTGCTAACTGGGAAATGCCTGTCAGTTTTTCTGGATTAATAGAAGAACATAACGCAGTAAGAAACAAGGTAGGAATGTTCGACATCTCTCACATGGGTGTTGTGCAATTAAAAGGAAAAAATGTCAAAAGCGCATTACAGCATTTGGTACCTTCAGACGTTTTTCGAATTGGTTCTGGTGAAGCGTGTTATACAGTTCTTTTAAAAGAAAATGGGGGAATTCAAGACGATCTAATTATTTATGATCAAGGGATTTCAGAAGCAAACGAGGAAAGTATAATTCTAGTAATTAATGCCTCAAGAAAAGAATCAGACATTAAATGGCTAAACCTTAATCTATCTAAATACGAAATTACGATATCCGAATTCATGCCTGAAGGTGCGTTAATAGCCATACAGGGTCCACAATCAATCAATACATTTGAAAATATCCTTAAAGAGCCCTTATCCGATTTGCCTCGTTTTGGACACAGAACTATTTCATCCAACGCCAATCTAATCAACTCAGAAGAATCAATTTTTATCGCACGAACTGGTTATACAGGAGAGGAAGGTTTTGAATTTTTATCATCCCCAGAAACAGCCAGATCCATTTGGAAAAATCTAATTAAATCGGGGGTAACCCCATGTGGACTAGGAGCAAGAGACACACTTCGATTAGAGGCTGCTATGCATTTATATGGCAATGACATCCACTTAGATACAACTCCCTTTGAAGCTGGTTTAGGTTGGTTAGTTCATTTAGAAATGCCTAATGATTTTATAGGTAGAAAAGCGCTAGAGAACCAAGCAAAAAATGGAACCAGAAAAAAACTTGTTGGTATCAAGGTTCAAAATAAAGGTATTGCTAGAAAAGGCTATCAAGTTCTATTCAACCAAGAACCTGTTGGAATAGTAACTAGCGGAACTTGGTCTCCAACTTTAAAAGAACCCATAGCTCTAGCTTATGTACCAAGTGAGATTGCCAAAGTCAATACTCAATTAGAAATAGAAATTAGAGGGAAAAAACACCCTGCAATTATCGTCAAACGACCTTTTTATAGAAAACGTTTTTGAGCAAGTAGAAACTCTGTTGTGCACAAAAGCCCATATTTATGGGAAACTCATTGTTCATGATGATTGGGTGTTTTATGCGCAATAAAACTTGTGGAGAACTAAGAGCTTCCGCAATAGGCGCAAATATCCAACTATGTGGTTGGGTTGATCGCAGACGAGATCATGGTGGAGTCATTTTTATCGATCTACGAGACCGCTCTGGAACTATTCAAATCACAGTTGACCCAGATCAAGGAAAGGATCTTTTCACTAAAGCTGAAAGTCTAAGAAATGAGACTGTTCTTCAAATCAATGGATTAATAAGAGCAAGACCTGAAGAAGCTATTAATACAAAAATTCCAACAGGTGAAATAGAAGTTTTAGCTAAAAAGATAAAAATACTAAATGCTGTTACTAGTACACTTCCTTTCTCAGTTTCCATTCATGATGAAGAAAGTGTTAAAGAAGAAATCAGGCTAAGGCATAGATATTTAGATCTGAGAAAAGAAAGAATGAATAATAATCTTCGATTGAGACATAACACTGTGAAAGCAGCAAGAAGTTTTCTTGAAAATGAAGGTTTTATAGAAGTTGAAACACCTGTTTTGACTCGATCAACTCCTGAGGGAGCGAGAGATTACTTAGTCCCCTCTCGTGTATGTGGTGGCGAATTTTTTGCTTTACCGCAATCACCACAATTATTCAAACAATTATTAATGGTTGGCGGAATTGAACGTTATTACCAAGTTGCTCGCTGTTTTCGTGATGAAGATTTACGTGCAGATAGGCAACCAGAATTTACGCAATTAGATATTGAAATGAGTTTTATGGAAGAAAAAGAGATACTTGAATTAAATGAGAAGTTAATTGTAAACATATGGAAAAAAATTAAAGGGATTGATCTCCCAACTCCATTCCCAAGAATGACTTGGCAAGAGGCTATGGATCGGTTTGGAACTGACAGGCCTGATACTCGGTATGGAATGGAACTTGTTAACACAAGTGATTTATTTTCCAAAAGTGGATTTAAAGTTTTTTCAAATGCTATTTCTTCAGGTGGATGCGTCAAATGCATCACCATTGAGGATGGAAATAATTTAATTAGTAATGTAAGAATAAAACCAGGTGGAGATATTTTTAGCGAAGCCCAAAAGGCTGGAGCTGGCGGACTAGCATTTATTAGAGTTCGAGGAAATGAAGAAGTCGATACGATTGGAGCCATCAAAGATAATTTAACTACCCCACAAATCAAAGAACTCCTATTAAAAACCAACTCTAAACCTGGCGATCTAATACTTTTTGGGGCAGGACCAACAAATATTGTTAATCGAACTTTAGATAGAGTTCGTCAATTTATTGCTCAAGATCTCAAAATAATCTCAGACAACGGATTACAAACACAATGGGATTTTCTTTGGGTCACTGATTTTCCTATGTTTGAATTCAATTCTGATGAAAATCGTCTTGAAGCAATTCATCATCCCTTCTGCGCTCCCAAGCCTGAGGATATTGGTGAATCAGAAAACTTATGGAAAGACAAATTACCCAATTCCAAT
Organism: Prochlorococcus sp. AG-402-P18; assembly: GCA_003216275.1. GTDB lineage: Bacteria > Cyanobacteriota > Cyanobacteriia > PCC-6307 > Cyanobiaceae > Prochlorococcus_B. The sequence continues at coordinate 47,158 of QCJC01000012.1, forward strand.
GCTCAAGCATATGATCTAGTGCTAAATGGACTAGAAATAGGTGGAGGGTCTTTACGAATTCACAACTCAAAACTTCAAAAAACTGTACTAGAAGTAATTGGTCTATCTAAAAATGAAGCAGAAGAGCAATTCGGTTTTTTAATTGATGCACTTTCTATGGGTGCTCCTCCACATGGTGGGATTGCATTTGGACTGGACAGAATAGTTATGCTCTTAGCCAATGAGGATTCAATTAGAGATACTATTGCCTTTCCAAAAACACAACAAGCTCGCTGTTCCATGGCTCAAGCCCCTGCAAACGTGGCAAATAAACAATTAGAAGACCTCCACATAGCCTCTACTTGGATAGATCCTGATTGAATTGATAGAAATTAGCATCAAAAACATTATCCTAAAGAGAAAATATGTAAATTTCTTGGCGTTTACCTAGATCAAGGTAGCTTAAAGAATGATTGAAAAGTAAATGGCAAAATTTGTTTTCGTCACTGGTGGTGTAGTTTCAAGCATTGGCAAAGGAATTGTTGCCGCAAGTCTTGGCAGATTACTGAAATCAAAAGGGTACAGTGTTTCTATATTGAAGCTTGACCCATATTTAAATGTTGACCCTGGAACCATGAGCCCTTTTCAACATGGAGAGGTTTTTGTAACCGAAGACGGTGCTGAAACTGATTTAGACCTTGGGCATTATGAGCGCTTTACAGATACTGCAATGTCAAGACTTAATAGCGTGACGACAGGATCTATTTATCAAGCAGTTATTAATAAAGAAAGACGAGGTGACTATGACGGAAGAACAGTTCAAGTAATCCCTCACATCACTCGTGAAATTCGCGAAAGAATTAACCGTGTAGCAGACAATAGTGGAGCAGATGTGGTGATATCAGAAATTGGAGGCACAGTTGGAGATATTGAATCTCTACCTTTTCTTGAGGCAATAAGAGAATTTAAAGGGGATGTAAAAAGAAACGATGTTGTTTATGTTCACGTCACATTATTGCCTTACATCGGTACATCTGGAGAAATTAAAACCAAGCCAACACAGCACTCAGTAAAAGAATTACGTTCTATAGGTATTCAGCCAGATATTTTAGTTTGTCGCAGTGATAGGCCAATTAATGATGATTTAAAAAATAAAATAGGGGGTTTCTGTGGAGTTAACTCTAATGCGGTTATAGCATCTCTTGATGCTGACAGTATTTACTCAGTACCATTAGCTCTCAAAGATGAAGGCCTTTGCAAAGAAGTCTTAGATTGCTTGGATCTGAATGATCATGAAAGTGATTTAAAAGACTGGGAACAATTAGTCCATAAATTGCGCAATCCAGGTCCTTCGGTCAAAGTTGCATTAGTTGGTAAATATGTGCAATTGAATGATGCCTACTTATCAGTAGTTGAAGCATTACGTCATGCGTCTATCTCGCAAGATGCATCTTTAGATCTTCACTGGATCAATGCGGAAAACATCGAATCAGAAGGAGCAGAAAAACTACTTCAGGGAATGGACGCGATTGTCGTTCCTGGAGGTTTTGGTAACCGTGGGGTAAATGGAAAAATAGCTGCTATCAGATGGGCAAGGGAGCAAAGGATCCCTTTTCTTGGACTTTGCTTAGGTATGCAATGTGCTGTCATTGAATGGGCTCGCAATTTAGCTGGTTTAGAAGATGCATCTAGTGCCGAACTAAATCCAAATTCAAAACACCCTGTAATTCACTTACTGCCAGAACAACAAGACGTAGTTGATCTAGGAGGAACAATGAGATTAGGAGTATATCCTTGTAGACTTCAAGCCAACACAACCGGGCAAAGTCTATACAACGAAGAAGTTGTTTACGAAAGGCATAGGCATCGTTATGAGTTCAATAATTCATATAGAACTCTCCTAATGGAATCTGGTTATGTAATTAGTGGTAGTTCACCTGATGGTCGATTGGTAGAACTAATAGAATTAAAAAATCATCCATTTTTTATTGCATGTCAATATCATCCAGAATTTCTCTCTAGACCAGGAAAACCACACCCTTTATTTAGTGGCTTAATCCAAGCTGCACAATTACGCGTACCATCCTCACCAAGTGAGGCATTCAATCCACAATCAAAAATTATTGAAAAAAAATCTCTAGAACAACAATAAATGGAACCATCTCTACCAGTAGTGGAATGTTTTCATTCTCTACAAGGAGAAGGAGAACATGCTGGTAGAAGCGCTTACTTCATCAGATTAGCTAGTTGTAAAGTTGGATGTCCTTGGTGTGATACGAAAAATTCATGGAATTCCGACCTTCATCCACAACAAAGTTTGATAGATTTATCAATTAGCACAGCCAAAGCCCAAAAAGAAGGTGCAGCTTTTGTTGTAATCACTGGAGGTGAACCATTACATCATAATTTAGATCATCTATGCAGAGAAATTAGACAATCTACACTAAACCTAGAGAAAAAATCTATTCCAATTCATCTCGAAACCAGTGGCGTAGATATGCTAAGTGGCAATCCAGATTGGATTACATTATCGCCTAAACGGCATTCTCCTCCACGCCTTGATAATCTGTTATCTTGCCAAGAATTAAAAGTTGTTATCCAGAATGCTGAAGATTTACTTTTTGCCAAAACAATGGCTGATTTAATAAAAAATAATGGAAAAATTAAACCTCAATTATTTTTGCAAGCAGGATGGGAAAATGAAGAGGGACAAATACTTGCAATCAAGTTTGTCAAAAACAATCCGGATTGGAGATTAAGTATGCAAACTCACAAATGGCTAGGTGTACTCTAACCATCTATATAAATGAGATTTTGCTTAATTAGATTAAAATAAAAATAATGATTGAACAGACGACAATTGCATTGCTTTCCGGAGGAATTGATTCAGCTACAGCTGCTTGTATCGCTATGGAAGCTGGCCAAAAAGTAATTGGATTATCATTTGATTATGGTCAACGACATCTTAAGGAGTTACAAGCAGCAGCAGATTTAGCAAAAGACTTAAATTTTGAGGATCATATAACAATAAAGATTGATTTATCTTCTTGGGGTGGGTCCTCATTGACCGACACGTCACAAGCAATACCCACTAAAGGCATACAAAAAAATACTATTCCTAACACTTACGTTCCGGGTAGAAACACTATCTTTGTTGCTATTGGGTTGAGTCTTGCAGAAGCTCGTGGAGCCAATCGAATCACGCTAGGAATAAATGCAATGGACTATTCTGGATATCCAGACTGTAGACCCGATTATTTAGAAGCATATCAAGAATTAGCTAACTTATCGAGCAGAGTAGGACGCGAGGGGAAAGGGATAAAACTCTGGGCTCCACTACTAGATTGGGAAAAAACAAAAATTTTTAAAGAGGCATTACGCTTAAAAATTCCTATAGAAAAAACATGGAGTTGCTATAAAGGTGAAAGTAAACCGTGTGGAAGATGTGATAGTTGTCGTATTAGAGATAAAGCATTAAAAGAAATAGATCGCGAAGATCTATGTAGTCAAAATCTCTAGTGAATAACATTAAACGACTATTATGTCAGTGGAAATCACCTGAGCTAGTAGCTTACAAATTGATTCAAGAATGGGGAGAGGCAGGATTTATATGGCTTGATGGCGATGGGAGTGATTTAGGTCGATGGGTTACCTTAGGCATTAATCCTTTAGAACAGTTTTGTTCTAGAGAAGTAGAAACTTCAAAAGCAAATTCAAACCCTTTCAAGATTTTACGCGAATTGCCTCCAGGTCACTGGACTGGTTGGCTAAGTTATGAAGCTGCATCTTGGACAGAGCCACAAAATCCATGGCACACAAGTTCTATGGCAACTTTATGGATAGCCTCTCATGACCCTATATTAAAATTTGATCTGCAGAAGAAAGAGCTCTGGCTAGAAGGGCAAAATCAAAAGCGTCTTTCAACTATGGAAAATTTCCTAAACAATGCTTTTCATCAAAAGCTTTTCAAAGCTAACAATGATGCGACACAAGAAGCAGAACGAAGGCATAGTATCCCTTTAGAATCCTGGGAATGGAAATTAACAAGTAAAGAATATTCTGAAAGAGTTGATGAAATTAAAAAATGGATTGCAAACGGTGATATTTTTCAGGCTAATCTAACTACCTCATGCCAAGCCCTATTGCCAGAATCCATGAGTCCAATAGATGTATATTCAAAACTTAAAAAAAACTCTCCTGCTCCATTTGCTGGAGTAATTATCGGAGATCAAATGGCAAAAGGAGAAGCTATTATATCAACTTCACCAGAAAGATTTCTGAAAGCTTTACCCAGTGGCGAGGTGGAAACACGACCAATCAAAGGAACTAGACCCAGAGATAGAGATCCAGAAAAAGATGCTGATTGGGCAGCAGAGCTTATTTGTAGTCCAAAAGATCAT
>QCJC01000013.1 GCA_003216275.1 Prochlorococcus sp. AG-402-P18
TAGTTAGTTGGTTTATTTTTTAGTAAATATTGATTAGCATCTTGTAGATAGGTTTATTTATGGGAAGCAATTTCGGAAAACTTTTTAGTATCAGCACCTTTGGCGAATCTCATGGAGGTGGTGTTGGTGTAGTTATTGATGGATGCCCACCAAGGTTGGAGCTTGATATTAATGAAATACAAAATGATCTAAATCGACGAAGGCCAGGTCAAAGCAAGATCACTACTCCAAGGAACGAGAGTGATGAAATTGAAATTCTTAGTGGGCTTTTAGGTAATAAGACATTAGGTACACCAATTGCAATGCTCGTAAGAAATAAAGATCATCGACCAAATGATTATTCTGAAATTAAAAAGACTTTTAGACCCTCTCACGCTGATGCCACTTATCAAAAAAAATACGGAATTCAGGCTTTAAGCGGCGGAGGGCGAGCCTCAGCTCGAGAGACTATAGGTAGAGTTGCAGCTGGTTCTATAGCAAAGCAACTTCTCACTCAATCTGCTAATACGGAAATACTCGCTTGGGTAAAGAGAATTCATGATATTGAAGCAGATATAAAAACCAATGAAGTTAATTTTGATGATATTGAGAAAAATATTGTTCGATGTCCAGATCAAAAAGCTGCAGATTTAATGATTGAGCGTGTTGAGACTTTTGGGAAGGAGGGAGATTCATGCGGTGGAGTTATAGAGTGCGTTGTTCGCAATCCTCCTGTAGGTCTTGGGATGCCTGTTTTTGACAAATTAGAAGCTGATTTAGCAAAGGCATTAATGTCTTTGCCAGCCACAAAAGGTTTTGAGGTAGGTTCAGGTTTTGGAGGTACTTATTTGAAAGGTAGCGAACATAATGATCCTTTTTTGCCTTCTAATTCTGAGAAATTAAAAACTGCTACCAATAATTCAGGAGGAATACAAGGAGGTATTTCTAATGGTGAGGATATTGTTCTTAGAGTTGGATTTAAGCCAACGGCAACAATTAGGAAAAGTCAAAAAACTATTGATGAAGATGGTAATGCCACAACTCTTGAGGCAACTGGAAGACATGATCCATGTGTTTTACCAAGAGCAGTCCCAATGGTTGAAGCCATGGTAGCTCTTGTTTTAGCTGATCATTTGCTAAGGCAAAAAGCTCAATGTAGTGACTATGATCTAGAGTATTAATTCCTAAATTAAGACTTTATATTAATAATATTTGCATATTGTGGAATTATTTTTCTATAACTTTTTAACCATATTTTCAGATTTTTATCAATTTTTTGATGTGCTAATTCTCTTCCAATTGTGACTGCTTTATATCCATTCTCGAGGTATCTTTTTATGTCTTCACTTTTTATCCCACCAGCACCAATGAAAAAAATATTTCTTTCTTTGAACTCTTTGTTTGTATGAAGAAAATCCATTCCTAACTTTGATGCTGGGAATACCTTTATTATTTTATATCCTATTTTGATTGCCTCTTTTAAATTTTTTTTATTTGATATTCCTGGAATAAGCAACTGATTATTTTTGATTGCTTTGATATGAAGCTCTTTGTTATAAAAAGGACTCATTGAATAATTTAAATCTAATGGAATAATTGAATCTAAAGCACTGATTGAATTGATAGAAGCAGCTCCAATATTGATGCTCGGAAAATTATTCTTAATCTCAGCAATTAAATTAATCCACTCTTTATTTGAATCCCAACCGATCTCAATGTGCTTAATTCCGTTATTTGAAAGATCTTTAATCTTTGTCAATAACTTATCTCTTTGATATGTGAATTGAAAAAAGTCTTTTTCGATTCTAATTACAACAATTAAAGGCTGTATTTCAAGAGATGTTATTAAATTCTTTTGTTTTTCTCTCAAGAATTTATATTTTCAAATTATGCATATTCAGCAACTTTTACTTGATGACGAATTAGCAGATCTTGGAACTCAGCTGAATCAACTGTCTCAGTTTCCATCAACATTGTGGTTAATTCTTCGAGTACTTGGCGGTTATCATTTAAAGCTTTTTTAGCCCTTTCGTATGCCATATCAACAAGAACTGAGACTTCTGAATCAATAGTGGCAGCCGTATCTTCTGAAAAATCTCTTTCCGAAGCAATATCTCGACCAAGGAACATTCCCCCTTGGGATCGACCTAGAGCGACCGGACCTAATTTGTCGCTCATGCCAAATTTAGTGACCATTTGTCTTGCAACTGAAGCTACTTGTTTTAGATCGTTTGATGCTCCTGTAGTCACCTCATCTTCACCATAAATGATTTCCTCAGCCACTCTTCCTCCTAAAGCAACAGCCATTTGATTTTGAAGGTAAGACCTTGAATAAAGGCCAGATTCCATTCTTTCTTCACTAGGAGTGAAAAAGGTCAAACCACCAGCCTGACCTCTCGGAATAATTGAGATCTTTTGAACTGGATCATAATCAGGCATTACAGCTCCAACTACTGCATGACCCGCTTCATGATAGGCGACTAGTTTTTTGCGTTTTTCACTTATTACTCGGTCTTTTTTCTCGGGACCTACCATTACTCTTTCTATAGCATCTCCTATCTCATCATTACTGACTTCAGTCAACTCTCTTCTAGCAGCTAAAATCGCAGCCTCGTTTAATAAATTGGCTAAATCCGCGCCAGTAAATCCTGGCGTTCTTCTTGCTACCTGATCTAGATCAACGCCGTTTGCAAGGGTCTTATCTCTAGCATGTACTTTGAGTATCTGCAATCTGCCTGAATAATCTGGTCTATCAACAGTTACTTGTCTATCAAATCTTCCTGGACGCATCAAAGCCGAATCAAGAACATCTGGTCTATTAGTTGCTGCAACAATAATGATTCCTGAATTACCTTCAAATCCATCCATTTCGGTTAGTAGTTGGTTAAGAGTTTGCTCTCTTTCATCATTACCTCCTCCAAGACCTGCCCCTCTCTGACGACCTACAGCATCTATCTCGTCAATAAAAACAATGCATGGGGCGTTCTTTTTGGCTTGCTCGAATAGATCTCTTACTCTACTTGCTCCAACACCAACAAACATCTCAACAAATTCTGAACCAGATATGGAGAAAAAAGGAACAGAAGCTTCTCCTGCAACTGCTTTTGCTAATAGAGTTTTACCTGTTCCAGGTGGTCCAACTAATAAAACCCCTTTTGGGATTTTGGCACCAACTGCAGTAAATCGATCAGGATTTTTTAAAAAATCAACAACTTCAGTTAATTCAAGTTTTGCTCCTTCTATACCCGCTACATCTCCAAAAGTAATTTTTGTTTCTGGTTCCATTTGTAATCTTGCTTTGCTTTTGCCAAAACTCATTGCTGGGTTTCCACCTCCACCAGAGCCAGCTCTTCTGAATAAGAAAAATAATCCACCTAGTAAAAGGATTGGGAAAATTAAGCTGCTGGCAGCTTGTTGAAGTGGATTTGCTTGAGTGGATGGTTGGACAGCTATGTCGACTTCATTATCAGTTAATAATTGAAGTAATTCCTGATCAGGAGCCAAGTTAACAAGAGCTCTATTTCCATCGCTTTCAACAATTTGGGCTGTTCCTTTGTCAGGAGATATGAGTACCCTGCTGACTTGCTTTTCTTGAACAGCTTCAATGAAATCACTATATCTGAGTGTCCTAGAGGCTTTTGTTGGACTTGGCTTGTCAAAAAAGGCACTTCCAACAAAAATCACAACAACAACAATTAGGACGTAAAGACCTATGTTTCTCCAGCGTTTGTTCAAGGTTTTTCTCTCTTTTCTATGAGTTTAATAGTATTAGTACCAACTATGCGGATCGCAATACATCAACGACGCTTTTGAATGCAAACCATTCAGGAATTTCTTCTCCGCTTCTCAGCATTTTTCTGAATTGAGTTCCGCTTAATTTTTTTATATGAAGCTTGTTCTCTTTCGCATAATCAGCAGTTACATAACCTTCTTCTTCTGTAAATACGAGATTTAATGATGGGACTGTTTGCATTGCTAGCTCATTACAATGCTTGTTTGCAAAATCCTGAGCAGCATATGGCTCATAAAAATCTTCTCCGCTAATAGATGATTTACATCCAGCCATATCTCTTCCAATGATGAAGTGAGTACATCCGTAATTCCTTCGAATAATCATGTGTTGTAGAGCTTCTCTTGGCCCAGCCATGTGCATTGAGTAAGGAAGATATGACCATCTAATGTTTGGATTGTTGACTTCAGAAGCTAATTTTTCATAAGTTTGAAATCTTACTGATCCAGGTATGTCATCTTCTTGTGTCGGACCACAAGTTGGATGAACAAGAACCACTGCATTTTTACTGACATTTTTTGCCTTTAAGGCTCTTGTAAAAAGCTCATAATGTGCCCTGTGAATAGGATTCCTACATTGGAATGCAACTACATCTTCTCCAGATGGAAGATTCCTTCTAACTTCACTAGGAGTTTGACAGGTGAAAACCCTTTTAGGTAAATCCAATCCTTTTAAGGATCCTCCAAGATAATATTTCTTCCTTTCCATTGATATCATTCTCACGGCTGGATGTTCTAATGAAGTGGTTCCATAGCAATTCATTGCTTCTATGACTTTGTCAGGTTCCCATTTTTCTTCTATTTGAAGAATCGCTAAATATTGCTCTTTGTATTTGAGAAGGACTGAATCTCCAGGATTTACATCTTCTCTATCAGTATCCATAACAATAGGAAGTCCAAAAAGTAACCCCGATTTCGTTCGACTTTCTTTTACTACTGAGTTGTAATTGTCTTCGTTCATGAACCCCGTCAATGGAGAAAAAGCACCAATTATTAGAAGTTCGATATCACAAGCATTTCTGTCTGAACAATCCAATAACTTAAAAGAACTTTTTTTTAATTCTTCTTTTTCTTCATTGGATACCATGAGGTCTACAAGTTTCCCACCATAAGGTTTGATTAAACCTTCTAATTTTTTATCAGAACTTTGGTTAACAACCATTTTCGCTTGAAGTAACCGGGGGATTCTCCCAGATAAAGGGCCCATATTAGTGAAATTGTTTTTATTAAATTCAGCCAAGAAAAAAAGGGGGGGAGTTTTAACTCCCCCCCTTTTTTTTTTGTTTGTCGAAGATAATAAATCTTTAATTAACCTTTACGACCATAGAAGATACCTTTGATTTTGATATCAACAGGATCTTTGGATCCAAGGTCATTATCTGAAGGTTGAATGGCAACAAATTGTCCACCAAATTCTTCAGTGTCGGCATCAACACTTTCGACAGTAAGTGTTATTTCACCTTTACCGCCAAGATCATCTTTAACATTTTCTCTTGCCAAATCCTCATCATCACCACCAAGGGCAATTAGAGCTTGAGCATATTCCACACCAGTTGATTTGGCGCGACTTTTTGGATCAAGAAAATCTGCAGATCTGTAGCTTGGAGTGGTTGTTGGACCAGAGAATTCAGCTCCAGGTTCAATTGCTTTTCCTTTTTTAGATTCAGCAACCATCTCTTTAACAGAGAAAGCAAATGGGAATTCCTCTCCATTTGGAGCTAAAACCGTAATAAGAGAGAAATCAATACCACCTTTTTCAGTGAACTTCCCTCCAGAAAGATCTCCGTAAACTTCATCAAGGCTTGTGTTAAAGCGAGGACTTATGATTTTTGCTAGTGCAAAATCAGATTTATTTCGCTTGTTGCCTTGAAGTTTTACTGAAACTTCTGTTGGCTGAAGGCATAAGCTTTTGAATTGGCCATCAGCATTTATAGAACCCGATGAACCAGCTGGTAAAACAGTGCAAGCATCAGCTTGGCCAGTATTAACAACGTTGCCAAATCGAGCATTACCTTGTTCGCGGCCTTTTAAAGCTGCAGATGCGCTTGATGGGAGAGTAGTAAAGGTGAGACAAAAAGCCAGCATCAAAGCCAGCAGAGGACGAAATCGCATGAGAGGGCTAGATGACTGCGGTCGAAACCGCCCAATTAATTCAGTTGGGATATTACAGGTGTCAAATACTTCTTATCACAAGCCTTTTGAAGCTCTATACAACCCGTAGCTTTTGGTCGATCCATTAAAAGTCTCTAATTTCACTCGAAACCCTTTATTAGCAATGGATTGAGTGGATTGGGATCTGGTTTTAGAAAAAAAACAAATAAGAAAAATATTTAAAATTTATGATTTAAACTTTTGAATTTCATCCAAAAGTTGGTGAGATATTGAAAGTTTTGTTGATAAAGGTAATTTTTTAACGATTTTGTTTGGACCAAGCAAAAAACCACTGTTCAAGTTTTTTTCAAAGCCTTGTCCATCTCTATCAATTGGATTTGCCATTATGAAGTCACATCCTTTTGAAATTCTTTTTCGCTCACCTTTATCTTTGATTTCATTATCATCTCCTGTCTCCGCAGCAAATCCTAAGAAAATTTGATTTTTTAATTTCTTTTGACTCAGATTCCTGATTAAATCAGGTGTCATTTCAATGTCATGAAAAATTGAATTCACAAGTTGATCTTTAGGAATTTTTTTATCACTTGGATTAATTTTTCTGAAATCTGATACTGCAGCAGCCATTACAATTATTTGAGCTGAGGGTTGAAGATCATCAAGCTTTTCTCCCATTTGAGTGGAATTTTTTACAGGATAATTATTTAGCCCTTCCAGAAGATCTTCATTAATTTTTAGTGGGCCATGAACTAAGTCAACTTTTGCGCCTCTAAATTTTGCAGCTTGAGCTATTAGAACTCCCATTCGACCACTGCTTCGATTTGTAAGTTGTCGTGCTTTATCAAGATCCTCAATAGTAGATCCAGCTGAAATAAGTAACCTGATATCTGTTAGATCTGTAGTGAGCAATTTATTTTGCGCACGAAAAATAAATACACTTTCAGAGGCCAATTCAATAATATCTAAATTAATCATTTTCCCATCACCATATCTATCGCAAGCTAAAAGGCCTTGAATAGGCTCTAAGCAAATGATTTGATCTATTTTCTTTACATAAGCCCAATTGCTTTTGACGGCTTGATTTGACCACATTGCTGTGTTCATTGCCGCGACCATAATTATTTGTGATTCTGTAGCCAAAAGAATGCTTGCTAAAAGCCCATCGGCATTCCCATAGACAAATTTTGATAGAGTTGTTGCGGTCATAGGTGCAACAATAATTAGATCGGCCCACTCAGATAAATAGATATGCAAGGGCTTGGTTTGAGATTCTTCCCATTGATCTTTATCTTGATAACATTTGCTTCTGCTCAAAGTTGATAAAGATAATGGGCTTACCAAGTTGGCAGCACTCTTCGTGACTACGCATTTGACTTCTGCTCCCCTTTGAACTAGTCGACTAACCAAAAGAGGGGACTTTACAGCTGCAATACTTCCTGTGATAGCAACTAATATCTTTTTGCCTAATAAAGAACTTGAATTATCCATAATGATTTATCTTATATCAAATAGAGCTTTTAAAAAATATTTTTCTTTATCTATGGAAATATTTTTCAGTCGGATAAATATATTTTATGAATACAATTACTTATAAGAATTTGGATAATTTTTGATATTTCCTGAAATTAATTATTTGCTCTATATGCTCTTCCATTTACTATTACGATGCTCTATGTTTGGATGAATATCGATTGATTTGACTATCTATTTTCCTATGTCTTCACGAATGCAGGAAACAGTTTTATATAAATCTTCTTCTGCTCTGCTTGATAGGTTGTCGAATTGGGCTGCCAATCCTTGGAGACGGTATTCTTTACTATTAATACTTTTTCTAATCGGTTTTTTGATTGGTAGTTCTTTAGGCATGATTAATGGTGTCTTAGCTTTGATGGATCCAGTTGGAGCATTTTTTACATTGATATTTTTAGAATTGCTTATTCAAGCTAGATTTATTTTTCTTAGAACAAAAAAACCAATAATACTTATTAGAGTTTTTGATGTGTTTCGAATTGGAATAGCTTATGGACTGTTTTCTGAGGCACTAAAACTTTTATAGAATTATAAACTCTTTTTGTTTAATCCTAGTAAATATAATAAAGCCATTCTTGTTGGGATCCCATTCTCAACTTGATTACTTATTAGATTAATAGAATTATCTTCTACTAATTGACTACTTATTTCGATTCCTCGATTAACTGGTCCTGGATGCAGAACCGGAACTTTTTTACCACACCACTTTAAACTCTGATGAGTTAGGCCATATTTTTGATGATAAGTATCAAGATCCGTTAACATATTTTGTTTCATTCTTTCTTTTTGTAATCGAAGTGTCATTACTGCATCAGCATTTCTTAATGCCTTTTCAAGAGATCTTTCGATATAAATAGAGCCTCTTGTTTGAATTGGGTCAACACTTTGACCAGGAGGTGGACTTAAAACAAAATCACCAAACTCATTAGGGAGAAGGCTTTTCGGTCCGCAAAGTGTTATGTTAGCTCCACAACCTGTTAGAGCCCAAAGATTCGATCGGGCAACTCGAGAATGAAGAATGTCTCCAACGATTGTTATCTTTTTATTTAACAGATTATCTGGGGATGGATTATCAGGATTGAAATATGCGGCAAGCGTAAATAAATCCAATAAGCCTTGACTTGGATGACTATGAAATCCATCACCCGCATTCAGAATTGATGTATTAATTTTATTTGAGTCTACGTAATTAGCTAATTCAGTTGGAACATTAGTTGATTCATGCCTTATTACTAAAATATCAGCTCCCATAGAGATATAGGTGAGGATTGTATCTAATGGTGTTTCACCTTTGCTTAAAGAACTTGTTGACGCAGAAAAGTTCTGAACATCAGCAGATAACCTTTTTGCTGCAATTTCGAAACTACTTCGAGTTCTTGTACTTGGCTCAAAAAATAAGTTGGTAATTAAAAGTCCTTGAAGTGCAGGAAGTTTTCTAGAACTTGATTTATGGACGTCTTTAAATCTTTCTGTTAGTTCTAAAACTGTTTTGTAATCTTCGAAAGAGAAAGTAGATAAATCAAGGATGTGATTATGTTTCCAATTATTCATGATCCTTCATATGAGGATGGGAACCAACATTTATCTGTTGAAGGAGTCTTATCTCCTTTAACCCTTTTACTAATACTTCTACTACTCTCAAGATACCAACGCCAAGGTATATCTTTAGCTTGAGATATGCCAATTCTTGTTGTTTGAACAATATTTTCTTTTATTTCGGAATTTACTCCCTCTCTAACCCAAAAACCATTCCTTGGGGATAGTAGTAAATTGTTATGACTTTGATTTAATCCAAATCTTTTAGCTAGCAATCCCGGTCCAGATGCTATTCGCTCGTTCTCTCCTTTAATTGCGATTGATCTAAGAAGAACCCCATTTGCCCAGTCTTTATCGCCGGTGACAATATTTATACAATGATATATGCCGTATGAGAGGTATATATAAAAACATCCAGGTTCTCCAAAGAGCGTTTCGTTTCTTTTTGTTCTTGTTGAGAAACCATGGCACGAAGCTTCTTCTTCTGAATATGCTTCTGTCTCAACTATTACACCAGAGAGAAATTTGTTTTTTGAAATACGTTTAATTAAAAAGCAGCCAATCAGATCTGGTGCCACCAAATGAGAGGGTCTAGCGAAGAATTCTTTTTTAAGTGGCCTTTTAGTGTTTTGTATAGTCTTGAATTGATCTAATTAAATATTTAGGCTCTATTAGAATCTTTGCAATACATAAATCAATTTAATTAAGTATTTGTGAGAGAAAGCGATTTTTTAAAACAATTCATATGCCATTTAAAAAGGCAGAGGGCATTCAGATGAGAGAATGGGCTCAGGGCAGGTTGAGATAAAACTCATTAAGCTGAACTAATATTAAAAAAAGCCTTGTTCCCATTAATTGAAGATCTTGTAAACTTCCTTTCACAATCATGACTAAAATCTCTTCATCAGATGTTCGTAAAGTAGCTAAGTTAGCTCGTTTAGAACTTCAAGAAGATCAAATAGAAGCTTATACAGCTCAACTTGAAAAAATACTTACTTATATTGATCAATTGCAAGAAATAGATACTAAAAATATTATTCCTACTACTAGAGCTGTAGAAGTAGTTAATGCTATGAGGGAAGATATTGTTGAAGTTAATTGTTCAAGAGAGGAGATACTCAACCAAGCTCCTCATAGAGAGGGTGATTTTTTTAGAGTACCAAAAATACTTTAATTTTTTTTAATAAATTGTTATTTACTTTCTGTTTTAATAGCTGTTTTATGTATTAATTTTATATATTTTTTTCTCCACATATTTTTAGGTAATACTCTTGCGATTGATCTCATTTTACTTCTTCTTTTTTTATGACTTCTAATTCCAAGAAGTATGTCATAGAGGAAATTCAAGCTATCTTTTTTACTTTCGAAAATACCTATTCTTTGCGGCGAACCTTTTTGATCTAAAAGAGGTTTTGTGGCCTCATAAGCTGGTTTATATTCAAACCATGGAATAGATGGCCATAAATGATGTACTAAATGATAATTTTGACCCATTATTAATAAGTTCATTAATTTGCTTGGATAAACTCTTGCGTTTTTCCATCTATTTCTCGATTGAAAAGGTCTATGCGGCAAATAATCAAAAAATATTCCTAAAGTAACTCCAACCATTAATGCTGGCCCAAACCATAAATTATAAATAACATTCATAAAGCCATATTTGACTCCTGCGATAACAATGCATATAAATATTCCTCTCTCAACTCCCCATTGCATGAGTTCATATTTTCGCCAGAGCTTTCGATCGAAGAAAAAATATTCATGATAGAAAAATCTAGGAGCAATTAACCAAACTGGACCAAAGGTGCTAACTATATGATCAGGATCATTCTTTGGGTCATTGACATATTTATGATGCTCTAGATGAACTCTTGTAAAAACTGGGAAGCTAAAACCTAACAATATCGCTGCTCCATGACCCATTATTTGATTGATCCATTTATTTGGATGTGCAGCGTTGTGACATGCATCGTGAATAACAGTGCCCTCCATATGAAGAGCTAAAAAAGATAATGCAACTAAAATTGGTAATGGCCAATTCCCTTGATACCATTGCCATACACTGAGAATGGCTAGCAAATATCCTCCTAAAAAAAGCCCTACAGTTACGTTTAAGGTTTTGGGTGGGTCAAGATATTCTTGTATTTGATTTTGCCAGTCACGTAATGACTTCAGTTTTGTCGCTGTCTTATTTTTATCAGACCTCGATAAGCACTGGGTCATTGCTTGATGAAATTGTGATTAGGTTCAACCTGACTAGTTTAATTAAAAAATGCCCACCGGGAGACTTGAACTCCCACGACCGAAGTCACTGGTACCTAAAACCAGCGCGTCTACCAATTCCGCCAGGTGGGCCAAAGGTTTTCACCGATAGTCCTTATGAGTCTAGCAGCTCATTGATGGCTATTTAAAGACGATTTCGGATTCGTGAACGTAAAAAGATTAGTGTAATCTTCATATTTATCAACAAGATATTTTAAATGGTCTTTTTATGACTGATGATTCTAGTTTTTCAATAGGCCTAAAGCACGTCAATATAAATGCATATTGAGACAAATATGTTTATTTCTATTTTTGGATACGTATTTATTTTGTTTGGCTTCTTGGTATTGATTTTACCTTTGATGCTTATCGAATTAAGTAGACCTCGTGACTGGTTAATGGGCGGACTGTTTTTATTTTTAGGTTTATATCTTCTCGTAGAGAATGATTTTTTGAGAGGGTCGATAAATTTACTTGTAATTTCAATTGCAATACTTTTAGGGAAAATGATTTCAGAAATTGCTCAAAACAGATGGTATCAATTAAGTTTGGACGAAAAAAATCGAATTGGATCTTTTGAAAGATGGTTTAAATCTTTTAATCAGATTGGTCAAATTCTTATTTTGCTTGGAGATAGCATTTTAAATTTTTTCAAAAGTTTTAATAATCAATCTAAAAAAGCCTTAAAACAGAAGAAATGGGTTCATCCAGAGTTGAAGGAGGAAAATAAAAAGACAACAATTGATCAATCTGACTCCAGTGATTCTAATAATATTAGGAAAAAAGAATTAACTGAAAATGAAGAGTCTTCTTGATAAGGTTAAAGAGCCTAAGGCAATCAAGATGATTATTGGATATCTTTCCAAGTGAATAAGGACAATAAAGGGTCTTACCAACAACGTCCCTCATACAAAGAAACTCTCAACCTCTTGAATACAGAATTTGGAATGAGGGCAAATGCAACTGTCAGAGAGCCTGAGTTGCAAACTTTTTGGTCTGACAAAAAAATTGATTTAGAGCTTGGTTTAAATAATCCTGGTGAGGTGTTTACATTGCATGATGGACCTCCCTATGCAAATGGGACTCTTCATATGGGGCATGCTCTTAACAAAGTATTGAAGGACATAATCAATAAATTCAAAATAATGCAAGGCAGAAAAGTTTGTTATGTGCCTGGATGGGATTGCCATGGATTACCTATTGAATTAAAAGTTCTTCAGTCTTTAGATAAATCTCAGCGTGCAGAGTTAACACCTATCAAATTACGTAAAAAAGCTGCTGCTTATGCAAAAAAACAAGTTTGCAATCAAATGGAAGGCTTTAAAAGATGGGGAATTTGGGGTGATTGGGAGAATCCTTATTTAACTTTGGATAAAAATTTTGAATCATCTCAAATTAAATTATTTGGAGAAATGGTCTTTAAAGGATATATATATCGAGGCCTAAAGCCAGTTCATTGGAGCCCTAGTTCTCAAACTGCTTTGGCTGAGGCAGAATTGGAATATCCAATAGGTCATATTAGTCAAAGTATTTATGTGGCATTTCAAGTTGATCAAATACCAAAAGGCTTAAAGCAAGAAATATTTGACCAGGCTCCAGATCTTTTTGATAGTAATGAAATTTTAAGAGAAATTAAACTTTTAATTTGGACTACGACTCCTTGGACAATTCCTGCGAATGTAGCAATATCTGTTAATCAAAAATTAGATTATGTTATTGCTGTTAGTTCTAAAGGAGAATTGATAATTACTGCTGCTGATCTTTTAGAAAAAGTTTCAAAAGATGTGAAAAAAGATTTCAATAAAATAGTATCGATTAGAGGGATATTACTTGATGGGATTATATATAAACATCCTTTACTTGAAAGAAAATGTCCTGTTGTTCTAGGTGGAGATTACATCAATATTGATTCAGGAACGGGCTTAGTTCACACTGCTCCAGGTCATGGAGTTGACGATTTTAATACAGCTAAGAAATATAATTTACCTATTTTTTGCCCTGTAGATGAAAAAGGATTTCTAACTAGTGAAGCAGGTAAGTTTGAAGGTCTTAATGTCTTAAAGGAAGCTAATAATGTAATCATTAATCAGCTACAAAATAGTGGAGCTTTAATTAAAGAAATTCCTTATGAGCATAGGTATCCTTATGATTGGAGGACTAAGAAACCAACAATTTTTAGAGCAACAGAACAATGGTTTGCCTCTGTTAAAGGATTTAGAGAAGACGCACTTTCAGCAATAGAAAATGTCACTTGGCTGCCTGAATCTGGAAAAAATAGAATTGATTCTATGGTTAGAGAAAGAGGAGATTGGTGCATTTCGCGACAAAGGACTTGGGGTGTGCCAATACCAGTTTTTTACGAGAAAAATGGCAATAAAATTCTGCTCAATAAAGATACTATTTCCCATATAGCTGCTTTATTTGAAACTAATGGAGCTGATATTTGGTGGGAATACGATGTATCGAAACTTTTGCCTGCTAGTTATGCAAATGAGGCAGATAGATGGCAAAAAGGAACCGATACGATGGACGTTTGGTTTGATTCTGGCTCTAGTTGGTCTTCAGTTATTTCTAAAAAAAATAATTTAAATTATCCTGCAGATTTATATTTAGAAGGATCAGATCAGCATCGCGGCTGGTTTCAGTCTTCTTTATTAACTTCTGTTGCGGTTAATGAGAAGGCACCTTTTAAAAAGGTTCTAACGCATGGTTTCGCGTTGGATGAGAATGGTCGAAAAATGAGCAAATCCTTAGGCAATATTATTGATCCATTGATTATAATTAATGGTGGTTCAAATAAAAAGTTAGAACCTGCTTATGGAGCTGATGTTTTGCGGCTTTGGGTTAGCTCTGTTGATTATTCAGCAGATGTACCCATTGGTTCGAATATATTAAAGCAGATCTCTGATGTTTATCGTAAGATTAGAAATACTTCTAGATATTTATTAGGTAATATATATGATTTCGATTATAAAAAAGATGCAATAGAGATTTCTAAATTGCCTTTATTGGATAAATGGATGTTGAATAGAACAGCTGAAGTAATAGAAGAGATAACCGTTGCATTCTCAAAATTCGAATTCTCAAAGTTTTTCCAAATAATTCAAAATTTTTGTGTTGTAGATTTATCTAATTTTTACTTAGATATAGCCAAAGATAGACTATATGTGAGCTCTAAGTCTGATTTCAGGAGGAGAAGTTGCCAGACAGTTTTATCTTTAGTAATAGAGAAAATAGCTGGATTAATAGCACCTGTTTTATGTCATATGGCTGAAGATATTTGGCAAAATATTCCATATAAATTAAAAGAAACATCAGTTTTTGAAAGAGGCTGGCCTAAAGCCCCTGACACATGGCGTGATAATAGCTTTAACAATCATGTTAGTGAGCTTCGTAAACTTAGAACAGTTATTAATCGCATTTTAGAGAGTTGCAGAAGCAAACAAGAATTAGGCTCTTCTTTAGAAGCAGCGGTTAGAGTTGATATTTCTGATAAAAAATTGCAATCTGCAATCGAATGGTTATCTAAAAGTGAATCTAATAATGTTGATATTTTAAGAGATTGGTTCCTTGTGTCCTCTTTGCAAATTGGTGGTGAACCCTGGGCAGAGATTTTAGTTACGGAAGATAATGAGATCGGAACAGTGGATATTGCAAAAGCCAAAGGGGTTAAGTGCGAAAGATGCTGGCATTATGAAAGTGAGATGAGTAAAAATAAATATCATCCTAATATTTGCCTTAGATGTGAAAAAGTAGTTTTATCGATATAAATATAACTTTTAGTTTAATATTTAAATGTTCACTTATTAGAATCTACCAGCAAAACGTCCATTCTTTGGTAACTGCATGATTAACCATTGAAGAAAACCTATTACATATAATGTTAAAGCTAGATAACCAAAAAATGTGGCAAAGGTTGAAGTCCAGTTACCGCCTAAAATGAATTTGATAATTACTTTTGTTGTGTTAAATGAGGTATAAGGAATTTCTCTCCAACTATCGCAAAAGTATGCACTGGTTGAATGAAAACATTTCCAGCTGAATATATAAAGACCAGTATTTAAGATACCCCATAACGTTAAAGTCCATCTCCATATCCTTGTAGTAAGTGAAATTGGATTGTAAAAGGACATTTCTTCAATCTCTTCATTAAGATCTACCCAAAACCAAATAGAAGAAATCATGAAGATGGGTGATATTAACGAAATCAATAAGCCTATTTGACTTTCACCACTTAGAAATAAAATACTTATTGCGTACAGGCTAGAAACTTTCCAATAAATTGATAAAAGTCGATTGATTGCGCTTACATTAGAAATTTTTGACCAAATCAAAAGAAATAATGGGAGTCCAAATGCAAAGGTCGCTGCTATTCGGTATGAAAGCCAAACTAGGAGTTGGAATTGAGGTTCAGTCAAGAAAAAAATTTCATTGAATGTATTATCAACCCTTATCTATTCTTTTTCATCATTATTCTAAACTATTAAAAAGTTTTCTCCATATTTGAAGAGTCCTGAAATAAGACACTAAATCTTAATCCCTTATCTTTTGCCAGTTAGGCTCGTAATTATTTAAAAATTAGAACTAGATATAAGGATATTAAAAATCTGATTGATATTTTCCTAGTTGCAACTATGATTTGAATTCTGAATAAGTTTGGTAGAATAATCCTTTGATTTGCAAATATAAGGGCTTTATTCTGTGAGACAACATGTAAATCCTTTAAGCCAATTTTTCCAGCTACCCTTATCGCTACCTAGTAAAACTACTTTTTTTCAAGAACCTAATTATCCTATTCACATAGATATTGGATCAGCAAAGGGTGAATTTTTGATAGAGTTAGCATTAAGGAATCCAGATTGGAATTTCTTAGGACTTGAGATAAGAGAGCCTCTTGTCGCCTTATCTGAAAAAAAAAGGAAAAAATTAGAATTGTATAATTTAAAATTTTTATTTTGTAATGTGAATATAAGTCTTGAGAAATGGTTGTCAGAATTAGATAACAATCAATTAAAAAGAGTCTCTATTCAGTTTCCAGATCCTTGGTTCAAAAGAAAACACTTCAAAAGGAGAGTCTTGCAGAGAGATCTTGTTAATTTGATTGCTCAATATTTGAGTGAAGATGGTGAGCTATTCATTCAGACTGATATATTCAAGCTCATTGAATATATGAGTGAAATTATTGATAATAATACCTACTTCGAAAGGAAAATAATTGATGGATCTAAATGGCTTGCTAAGAATCCTTATGATATAATCTCAGATAGGGAATCTTTTGTTCTTAGACAAAACTTGCGAATTTACAGGGCAATGTATGTTAGGAATAGAATCTTATTTATTAATAAGTAAATTTAAAGTTACTTCTATTAGTTTTCCCTAACCATCAATTATTTTTCTATATAATAATTCCATAGTAAATTTTTTTTGATGAGTCAAAGTACTAATCTAGATAAAGATCTAAGCTCTTTTCAAAAAATATTTTTGTTTTTTTTAAGTATCTTTCTTGTGATTTCTTTATTCTTTTTTAAGAATGGGTTCAGAGCTAATTCAACGCTTGACCAGTTAGAAAAAAACTCGCTTTTGCCTGAGCAAGCATTATCAAACGGAACCCCTACTGTTTTTGAATTTTATGCTGATTGGTGTGAAGCTTGCAAAGCAATGGCTCCTGATATGAATGAACTGAAAAGCATCAACTTGAATAAGGTTGATATTGTATTGCTTAATGTAGACAATCCTCGATGGATTGATTTGATAGATAGATATGATGTTAATGGAATACCACAGCTTGTCTTTTTTGATAGGAATGGTAAATCTAAAGGCTCTTCATTAGGTGTTAGAAAATATAATGAACTTAACGATATTTTTATTGCTTTAATTAATAATTATGAATTACCATCTTTTACAAACATATTAGATTCAAATACTTTGAAATCTAATATAAATTATAATGAATTATCTTCAAATAATATTATTCAATCTGCGTCACCAAAAGATCATAATTAATTTCACCAGTCAAGGGCTGAAGATACTATTGGATATTCCTTCGTAAAGATTTTTTTGCATTCTTGAGCAATATCCATATGTTCTTTCTGTGTACCATGTCCAGTTCTTAGACTGATATAATGAATCCAGGAACGACATGAACCTGTCATATAAATTTTTGTAGGTGTTGCAAGTGGAAGTACAAATCTTGCACATTCTTTAGCTATTCCTGCTTCAAGCATTTCTTCGTAAAGTCTTTTACTTAGATGAAACTGATTTTTGATTTTACTATTAAATTCATTAATAAGATTTTGTGATAAATCTGATATTGAATTTTGTCTATTTTTATTATCCTGCCTCCTTAATTCTGGGATAGGAATTTCTCCTAATTGAGTACTATCTGCATAACGCTGGGAAAACTCCTGAAAAGTAAATGAACGATGTCTCAATATTTGAGCTGCAATTCCTCTATTAGTTTGTATCTGCAAAGTCATATAAGCTTGCTCAAATACACTCCAATGTTCATTCTTTATGCAATATCCTAATAATTTACTGTAATTGTTATTGTCTTGATTCTTAGGATTACTGACTCTGGCAATATATGCCATGTTTTTCTCTGCATCGGGTGTAGAAGTTATAAATTCAACAATACTCATTTCTAAACTTTCGCTAAAGTAACTTTTTCTGGTTGGTATTGATATTTACCTTTTCTATCACTGTATGTTGTCTCACAAGGGTCGCCTTCGAAGAAAAGTAATTGACAAATACCTTCATCAGCGTAAATTCTGCAATCAGCTCCAGAACTATTGCTAAATTCAAGTGTTAGGTGACCTTCCCAACTTGCTTCAGCCGGTGTTGTATTTACAATGATTCCTAATCTTGCATAAGTACTTTTTCCAAGACAAATAACCGTAATATTAGGGGGAACTTTCATTTTTTCTAAAGCAACACCGAGACCGTATGAATGGGCGGGCAAAATAAAAAATTTTCCATCTTTATCCTCTTTGAGCTCTGTTTTCTCTAGATTTGCAGGATTGAATTTTTTGGGATTCATCACTGTTCCTGGAACATGTCTGAAAATGAGGAATTCCTTTGATGAAAGTCGTAAATCATATCCATATGAGGAGCACCCAAAACTTAAAACAGGAGATTTCTCTGATTCGGGTTCAAGATG
The DNA here is from genome assembly GCA_003216275.1 of Prochlorococcus sp. AG-402-P18. Classification (GTDB taxonomy): domain Bacteria; phylum Cyanobacteriota; class Cyanobacteriia; order PCC-6307; family Cyanobiaceae; genus Prochlorococcus_B. Next base: position 18,362 of record QCJC01000013.1, read on the forward strand.
TCTTATGAGTTTCTCTTGAAAAGGTACAAGCATTCCTAGAGAAGCCTGCTCTGATATCCAGCGATCGTTTTTTAGCATTTAACTTAGCGCAATTCAGTGATTTGGTCTGCCATCTCAATTACTTGAGGAGGAATGGATGGACCGGTAAGAATAATATCTGTGGATGATGGACGATTATTTATCATCGAGATTAAATCATTTTCTTCTATAAAGCCAAGGGTAATGGCAAGCCCTACTTCATCCAAGACAATTTTATCTAATTTTTTTTCTTTTAATCGAGTTTTACAAACTTCCCAGATCTCTTGTATAGCCTTTTCTTCAACTTTTCTTTCTAAAGATAAACTCTTTTCAAATTCCTTTTCAGTTAAGCATTTTTCAATATCTGGTCTTAACCACTCAAGACGACCGCAGAGATTTATTGATCCATTAGGCCCTTGGTTAACTCCGCCTTTCAAAAATTGAGATATTAAAACTTTACTTCCTAGGCCTGCAGACCTCAATGCTTCACTCATAACGACTGAAAAACTACCTCGATAGGAAGAAGTATGAATGTGAACTTGTCCTTGCGTTGTGACTAATTGTAGAGGTGGTCTACTTGGAACAGCCTTTAGGGATTGATCTTTTGATGGTAATGAACCCATCTGTTGAGCATTTAAGCTAACTGGCGCGTTCATCTCAATTCTGATTGATATTTCTTTCCTTATAATCTAGCGGCATAAAAATTCTAATCAACCTAATTAACACTATCTGTGGTGTCCAAGCTAACTAATTCCTCATAAACCATTTTTCGAAGTTTGTTTTTTGAGAGAAGATAAGCAAATGTCTTGAAATATTCGATGATTTTAAGCTACTTTTTGATTTGATTTGGTTACATAGCTAGGATTTGATGGCTAAAAACATTGAGTTAAAGACTTAGCTTGGAAAAAGTCGCCATAGCTACATTTCGTTTTTTCTTGACTTATTAAGGTTTTGTGAAAAATAAATTAACTATGGTCACTACATATCGTGGCTTTACTCGTTTCAACCAACAAAAAAATAGCCAAATGGCTGTTAATTCATCTTTGCCTCCAAATAAAACATTACTAGAGGTATTCAAATCACTTGATGGTGTATCTACTGAAATTGTAGACAGATCAAAAACAATTTTTTTTCCTGGTGACCCAGCTGAGAGAGTTTATTTGATAAGACGCGGTGCAGTACGTCTGAGTAGAGTTTACGAAACAGGTGAGGAAATAACAGTCGCTTTGCTAAGAGAAAATAGTCTTTTTGGAGTTCTTTCACTGCTAACAGGTCATAGATCTGACCGTTTTTATCACGCTATTGCCTTTACTAGAGTTGAGCTTGTAGCTGCTCCTGCTACATCAGTTCGCAATGCAATTGAAGAAGATACTTCAGTTGGATTACTTTTGCTACAAGGTTTATCAAGTCGAGTACTTCAAACGGAAACTATGATTGAAACCTTGACTCATAGAGATATGTCCTCTCGGTTAGCTAGCTTTTTGCTCGTGTTGTGTAGGGACTTTGGTGTACCTGGAGAAAGGGGAGTAACAATTGATTTGAGACTTTCTCATCAGGCTATTGCTGAAGCAATAGGTTCAACAAGAGTCACAATTACAAGATTACTTGGCGAGTTGAAAAGTTCTTCATTATTGGCAATAGATAGAAAAAAAATAACTATCTTTGACCCAATTGCGTTAGCAAAAAGATTTAATTGAAGGCCATTACATACTAAGGTTTAGGAGGTTTGATTATTTCCTCTTTATCTCTGTGACAGTCTGGCTGAAAATTCTTTTAATATTAATCCTAGGTGGAATACTTTCTACTTTGGGCGATCGCCTGGGTACCAGAGTTGGCAAAGCGCGTTTAAGTATTTTTAAGTTAAGGCCAAAAAGTACAGCTGTTCTGATCACTATTTTTACTGGAGGTATTATTAGTGCTATTTCTTTCGCAACGATAGTTGCTTTTGATAGGGATTTAAGAATTGGATTATTTCAATTAGAAGATATTAGAGAAAAGATTACAGATAGAGAAAAAGAATTAAAAAAATTAGAAAAAAATTTATATGCTTTAAGAAGTGGAGATGTAGTTATCAGTAGTGGTCAATCTCTTGTAACTAGGACTATACAGCTAGATAAGAATGATGATATAAAAAAAGAGATAGAAAGTATACTTCAGCAAGCTAATTTCTATGCATTTAATTTAGCTAAAACTAATAAGTCTAAATATCGTAGAATACTACTAGTTCGTAAAGATCATATTGAAAATCTTGAGAAAATAATAGCCGATAATAGGAGTTGGGTAGTGAGTATAAAATCAGCAGGAAATATACTTAGAGGAGAAAACTATGTCTATGCATTCCCTGAAGTTACATTAAATAAAAATATTACCAGAAGGGGAGAAGTTATTGCTAGAGAAAATATATCTTTAGCACAATATGATTCTGAATCTATAAGAAGAAAGATTAAAATTTTACTTTCTTCAACATTAGCTGAGGTTAAGAGGCGAGGCTCATTAAGCTCTGAGTTGAAAATTAATGCTACTCAAATAAACAATTTAGGAAAAAATTTAGTTGCTAAAAAAAAGGGAGATTTTCAAATTATTGCTAAGGCTATTGATAATAGTCAAAGTGCGGATAAAGTCGAGATATCATTAGAATTACAATCATTAGAAAAAGCCCTAGAGAAAAAAAATAAATGAGTATATTTATATCTATAGATCCTGGGAACAAGAAATGCGGCTTGTTACTAGCTGATATTAAATCTGGAAATGTTCTTGAAGCAGGTATATCTTCATTAAATAAATTTCCTAATTTAGTTTCATTGTGGACCGCAAATTATCAGATTAGTAAAATAATAATTGGTGACGGAACAAATTGTAAGTATATAGAAAATCAATTAAAACAGAAAGATATTTTTAACTTAATTTTTGTTAATGAAAGAGGATCAACATTAAGAGCTAGATTTAGATATTGGGAAATTTGGCCTCCAAATTATTTTCTACGATTGTTGCCAAAAGAAATACTTTTTCCTCCTGAAAATCTTGATGCAGTGGTAGCATTGATTTTATTGGAAGACTTTTTAAATTTTAGTTTTATATGGCCAGAAAAAGTCGATATTAAAATTTGGCTCTAATTGTAAAAATATAATCTCCACCTGACTCAAGTTTATAATCTGCTTTAACTAAATAGCGTTCTAATGCATCTTTTATTAGCGCTCTACCTAGAGGGGGCTCCACAAAAAGTTGTCCTTGATTGAAAGCCCAAATAAAATTCCATTCAAAATCTCCAGCACGAACTATACCTTCTACTTTTTTTTGATTAAAACACTGCTTATGAATTTGAAGATATGCAGTAGTTGCTGGTTGATTATACATTTTTTAAATTATGAATTTTCAGGTTTATAAGAATTTATTCGAGTAGTTATTTTTTCCCAATTTTTTGATGTAATAGATTCAATACAATTGATTATTTCCTGGATAATGAATTCTAAGGTTATTAACTCTTCTTTTGAAAATTTACCTAAAACGTGAGAAATAGTTTTAGACTTTCTTTCCTGTTGATTATCACTTGGAGATCCTATACCAATTCTTAATCGCTTAAACTCACTAGTTCCAAGATGGCTGATAATGCTTTTTAATCCATTATGACCGCCAGAACTTCCTTTAGAACGCACCCTTAGCTTACCTAGCGGAAGATCTATATCATCTACTAACACTATTAATTGGTGATTTTCAAAATCAAACCAGTCCTTGGCTGAACGTACTGATTTCCCACTATCATTCATATATGTGTTAGGCATTAATAGCATTGTTTTAGTTACATCTGATCTGATTTCGCAAGTTCTTCCATAGAGTTTTTTATTCTCGCGAAACGTACATTTATTCTGTCTAGCTATTTCTTCTAAAACCATAAATCCAACATTGTGACGAGTTTTATGATATTCAGAACCAGGATTGCCTAAACCAACCAGTAATTTTAAGTCATCTGAGAACATACAACTTCAAAAGAATCATGGTTGATTCTAGTAGTGAGATATATTTAATTAGTTTTGGATAAATTAATTTTCTTTGTCGACAATGTTTTCATTTGAAGACTCGTCTTCTGTCATAGCATTTTTGATTTCTCGTTCAAACTCCGTTGAGGCACTTTGAAGACCTTTGAGAGTCTTTCCAATAGTTCGCCCAAGTTCAGGAAGACGTTTTGGACCAAAAATAACAAGTGCTAATCCAGCAATAACAGCTATTTCGGGCAAGCCAACCCCAAAAATATTCATGGGCGAACCTTAACTAGTCAGAATTTAGTCAATTCAGCTATTCCAGTCGACTGAAAAGCCCTGTAGAAGAAGTGATTGGTTATAAATTTGAAGCATAATCACAAGAAAAACGAGGAGTAAAACCCCTATAAACGCCATTACTGGTGTTGCTCCCCAACCTGGTACAACCTTTCCTTGCCCAGAATTGCCGATAGATTTCAGCAAAGATCCAAGTGCTGTTTTTTGTCCCATGTCGTTTGTCTAAGCTCAGATTTGTATGAGTCAAGATATTGTATGAGAACTTGTCCAAAAGAAGAAGAGACTGTAGAAACTTGTGATGGAATGTCCTAAAAAAGAATGGAATTTGAGAAATAAGTGTAGAAATAGGACAAAAAACATGGAAAATTACAAAAAATAAAAAAGAAAAAAGAAAATTTTTTGCGATTTAAATAACGAAAAAATTGAATTTTCTAACGATATTCCTTGCTTTCATTGGTTTTTTTAGCATTCTCTAGGAATAAAAAAAAATTCCTATTTCCAAAAGTCTGTAACACCTTTGGGTTTCTGATTGGAGTTATTGACTTCATGGGATAAGTTAAATCTCTAATTAGTTGGTTCGTATTCATGCTTGCCCTCAAGATTTCCGTCTATACGGTCGTCTTTTTCTTTGTCGGGATCTTTTTATTTGGTTTCTTGGCAAGTGATCCAACAAGGACACCAAATAGAAAGGACTTAGAAAGTCCTCAGGACTAAATAATGACACGCTAATTACTGGACTAAATAAGCTCCTGTAATTGCGTTAGTAAGTATCATCTTTTCGTCGGCTTAAATGATTTGGCGGCGAAAGAGAAATATCGATTGCTTTTAAACCTTGGATTGCTGGGGTTTAATACTATTTTGTCGTTTTTTGATATTGCTTTATCAAAAGAGAATTCTTTTAAAAGTTTAGATAAGTCTGATCACTTTAATTTTTCTATTGGTAACAATATTGGAAGTTCCGAAAACTTACCTATAGAAAAATTAAAAGAAGAAAATGACGAAAATATCTTTCTAACATTGAAGATTTTTGCTGATAAGCAATATGATTATGATCAGAATATTTATCTTGCTGAGGGCAATGTAAAGACTATAATTAATGGTGGAATTTTAACATCTGATCTTTTAAGTTATGAAAGATCAACTGGTATCCTATTTGCTGAAGGAAATGTTAGCTTTAAGAAGAATGGACAATACTTTAGAGGTAAAGAATTTAGATTTAACTTATTAAAGGAAGAAGGAATTATTAAGAACGTATATGGAATATTAGATATTCAAAATGTAGTAGAAGATTTACAGATTGATCCAAATTCAACGAAAAAAATAGGAAATAATAAATCTGTAAATAAACTAAAAAATAACAGTAAGAATACTTATCATGATGGAGTTGAGTTCGTTTTTGGAAATATCAAACTACCTCAAAATAAAATCACTAGATCTAATAAATCAATAGGTTCAATTAATAATTGGAGATTCAAATCTGAGTTGATAAAAATTCAGAAAGATGGATGGAAATCTGACAAGATTAATTTTACAAATGATCCACTCGACCCGCATCAAATTGCTTTTGAGGGAATAGATGTTATTGCAGAGGAAGATAAGGGCAAATTGCTTATTACTTCAGGAAAAACCAATTTAATTCTTGAGAGAAGAACTAAGATTTTTTTAGGCAAAAGGATTTTTGGAGGGAGGACAAAAAAGAAAAATAAATTTGAATTAATGATAGATAGTCAGGATCGTGATGGATTTGTATTGATAAGGAGAAGTAATACAACAAACATTAATAGGAATATAAAACTTAATTTCCAACCTCAGTTCCTAATTAGTAGAGCTCTATCAGGAGAGACAAATAGTTATAAATATAGTGAAAAAAAAGATGATAAAGTTATAAGTTTTTCAGACTTGTTTGGCTTAAATTTAAAATTAAATGCTAACTATGAAGATTGGAGCTTTGATACTGTAAATGATTTAAGTACATTAAATCCAGCTAGATTTTCTAGTGGAATAAGACATTCTTCCACTTTAAGAAAATATTTTGAAATACCTATTCTAGACGACTCAAGTTTTAACATTTTTACTACTTATAGATCTAGAGCTTGGAATGGAACAATTGGCGAAACTGAAATTAAATCAGCTTATGGATCATTTATTAAAAAGCAAAATCAATTTAATGCTGGTGAAATCAAAAATAATATTAATTTCCGACTTGGAGTTGCTCAATATGAAGCAGAAAAACTTAATAACAGTGAATTTATTAGTCTTTGGCGCTCAAGTATTTTTGCTTCTATTGATAGTGAATATGAGATATGGAATATGAAACAGAAAAATCTTGATGAGAAAATCGATTTATCTTTATCTCCTATTGTAATTAAACCTGAATTGGTTTTTAGAACTAATATTAATTCAGCTTATTTCAGGTATGAAGATAGTAGTGAACAATCTTTTATTAAGTTTAGCTTTGGACCAGAGATTAGATTAGGTAAGTTAGAGAGGAATTTTTTAGATTATACAAAACTCTCTGTTATGCCGGGTATCAAAATTAAAGCTGGAAATAGTCCATTTAAATTTGATAATGCAATTGATTTGAAAACATTAAATATGAGTTTTTTGCAACAAATATATGGACCTTTAATGTTTGATATAATCTCTAATTTAAATATTGATAGAAATTCACAAAATCATGGAGAATACTATAATACAAAGTTAGGTCTTTTATGGCATAAAAGAGCATATGAATTTGGGATTTACTATCATCCTAATAATGATGCAGGAGGGTTATATTTTCGTATAAATGGGTTTAATTTTGATAATGATGTAAAAGCAGTTTTTTAGTTTTATTATTTGAAATTATTAAGGTAAGGTAGATTTTTCATCGTTTTCTTGATTCTTTCCTCTTCATCTAGTAATTGAGAAGTCGCATCCCATTTTCCTGAATAAAGCATCTTGTAGGCTCCCTCTTCAAGATTGAGTTTTAATTTTTCTTTGTGATTAGCAATTGAGAGTTCCTTAAGATTCAAATGCCAAACTTGGTTGGGGTTTTCATTAACTAGACTTTGTAGTCTAATTATTTCTTGTTTTGAAGATGTTAAACAAGGTATACCAATTGCAAGACAATTTCCAAAAAATATTTCCGCAAAGCTTTCTCCTATAATTAATCTTATTCCCCATCTCATAAGAGCTTGTGGTGCATGCTCGCGACTTGAACCACAGCCAAAATTATCATTAACAATAAGAATATTTGCTCCTTTATTTTGATCAAGATCAAATGGGTGATTACCTTTTAGTTCTTTTCTATCATCTGCAAATACTTGATCTCCTAAAGCGGAAAAACTGACACATTTTAGAAATCTTGCAGGAATGATTCTGTCAGTATCAATATCGTCGCCTTTGATTACAAAGCTGCGGCCTTGAATTGATTTGATTTCTCCTTTTGGGAACTCCTGTTTCATATGAAAATAAGTTTGTGTATGTTTTTAGTCTTCCAGTAATTTTCTTACATCAGTAACCTTCCCATTGATTGCAGCAGCAGCTACCATCGCTGGGCTCATCAATAAGGTTCTTCCATTAGCAGAGCCTTGCCTACCTTTGAAATTTCTATTGCTAGAGCTAGCGCTTATTTCTCTTCCCTCTAATTTGTCAGGATTCATCGCAAGGCACATTGAGCATCCTGGCTCTCGCCATTCAAAACCTGCTTTGAGGAATATCTTATCTATTCCTTTTTGTTTAGCTTCCTGAGCAACCTTTTGTGAACCGGGGACAACAAATGCTCTAATCCCAGTTGCGACTCTATGACCTTTAACAATTTTAGATGCTTCTTGGAGATCACTTAATCTCCCGTTTGTGCAGCTACCTATAAAACAAACATCAATTGATGTTCCCTCTATTGGTTCGTCTGGCTCTAGGTTCATATATTTGCATGCATCTCTAGCTATTTGTTGCTCATTATGAGGAAGTAATTCAGGATTTGGGATTTTTTCTTTAATTGAAATACCTTGACCAGGAGTTATACCCCAAGTGACTGTGGGTTCGATTGATGATCCATCTAATTTAATCTCATCATCAAATTTAGCTTCTGAATCACTAGCTAAACTTTTCCACCATGCAATAGCTTTTTCCCATTCTTGGCCATTAGGAGAATATTCTTTTCTTTCGAGATAGTTAAAAGTAGTTTCATCTGGATTTATATAACCACACCTGGCACCCCCCTCAATTGCCATATTGCAGATAGTCATTCTTCCCTCCATTGAAAGTTTCTCTATTGCAGGGCCAGCAAATTCATAGGCAAATCCAACACCTCCTTTGACTCCTAGATGACGAATGATATGAAGAATTAGATCTTTTGCATAGACTCCCTTTTGCAATGAACCATCTACCCATATTCTTCTTACTTTTAATTTCTTCATTGCCAAGCTTTGACTGGCTAAAACATCTCGCACTTGACTTGTCCCAATACCAAATGCAATTGCTCCAAATGCTCCGTGGGTTGAGGTGTGTGAATCGCCGCAAGCTACTGTCATTCCAGGCTGCGTTAACCCTAATTCTGGAGCCATAACATGAACTACGCCTTGAGAATTGCTTCCAATTCCATGAAACTTTATCCCATGATATTTGCAGTTTTTCTCTAAAGTAGACAACATTTCCTCAGCTAGAGGATCACTAAAAGGACGTTGCTGGTTTGATGTAGGAACTATATGATCGACTGTAGCTACTGTTAGGTTGGGAAATTTGACTCCAAGATTTTTTTCATGAATAGCAGAAAAAGCTTGAGGACTGGTAACTTCGTGAATTAAATGAAGACCAACAAAAAGTTGCGTTGATCCACCAGGTAATTCTTTTACCCGATGAATATTCCAAACTTTGTCGTAGAGGGTTCCAGAACTCAATTAATTAGGACTTAGAACTTTCCATGAGTATAGATAAACGTAATCTATCGAGAGCATTTAAAACGCTTAATTTTTGAATATCTTCTCTTGTCTTATTAGATCCAAATCTTTCTTCCCAGCTGATAAGTGTTTTTGGACCCTTAATACAAAAATTGACTAGTCCAACGGGCTTGGAGTTGCTTCCCCCAGTCGGGCCTGCAATCCCACTTACAGATATAGCCCAGTTAACTTTGAATTTCTTTTGGACACCTTTAGCCATTGATTCAACCACTTGTTTGGAAACTGCTCCAAATGTATTAATTATGTCCTCAGGGACATCTAATATTTCTTGCTTAATAAGATTATTGTAGGCGATTACACCTCCATAAAAGACCTTGGAAGATCCAGAAATCTTTGTAAGTTTGGAAGCTATGCCTCCTCCAGTGCATGATTCCGCAACAGCAATAGTTTCTTGTCTTTTTAGTAATAATTTAAATATTAATCCTTCAAGCGTTTCATTATCTTCACCATAGCATTTTAATCCAGTTAGTTGAATTAATTCCTTTTCAATAGGCTCTATAAATTGATGAGTCTGATCCAAATTGTATCCCTTTGCTGTAATACGTACTTTTACTTCACCAGTGCTAGCATAAGTTGCAACAGTAGGGTTTTTTTGACTCAGTAGATGTGGAATCTTATCAGCTAGAGATGATTCAGTTATACCCGCGAAATGTAAAACTTTGCTAGAAATAATTTCGCTAGACAAATTATTATTAATTAACCATTCCTCTGCGTATTTTCTCCACATGTCCTTTAATTCACTAGGAACTCCAGGAAAAGTTAGTATTGTAAATCCTTTTTTTGGACTCCAAATTATTCCAGGAGCTGTACCTGTATTATTATTTATAATTTTAGATCCTTTTGGAACTAAAGATTGCTTCCTTTGACTCTCAGATAGTCGACTATTTTTATCCTTTAATTTATTTTTAAGGTCAATCAGAATCTCACGATTTTGCTCAAGTGGGGTATTAAAGGCTTCAGCAATTGCCTTGGTTGTTATATCATCTGGCGTTGGTCCAAGCCCACCAGTTGTTATTAGAATTCTAGTTCGATTAGATGCTTCTAATATTGCTTCTTTTAACCTTACAGGATTATCTCCAATAACGGTTTGCCTAAAATGAGCGATACCTAAAATCGCTAATTTTTCTGCTAACCATTTAGCATTAGTATTTACAATATTTCCAAGAAGTAATTCACTTCCAATGCATAGAATCTCCGCTCCATAGAGTTGTTTATTTTTATTATTATTTTCTTTAGTTGTTTTCACTATATAAAGGAAATTTATTACAAAGTTCTGATACTTTTTTTATAGATTTTTCTTTTACCTGAACATCATTAGGATTCAGAAGTCTATCTGCAATGATATTACCAACATCCTCAAAGGCTTGTTCATCAAAACCTCTAGTGGTAAGAGCTGCAGAGCCTAGCCTTAGCCCACTTGTGACAAATGGCGATTCAGGATCAAAAGGAACGGTGTTTTTGTTTGCAGTTATTTTGATATCACTAACCAGTTGATCAGCTGTCTTGCCTGTCATCCCAATGCTTCTTAGATCAAGAAGAACAATATGATTGTCAGTCCCTTTGCTTACAATTGAAATACCTCTTTGTTGCAGTTGATTGGAAAGTACTTGTGCATTGGAAATTACTCTTTGGCAATAGAGCTTGAATTCGGATTCTGAAGCTTCTTTGAATGCGACAGCCTTCGCTGCAATAACATGTTCTAATGGCCCGCCTTGGGTTCCTGGGAATACTGCTTTATCAAGCTTTTTGCCTAGCTCTTCATCTTTTGAGAGTATCAGTCCCCCTCTTGGGCCTCTTAGGGTTTTGTGAGTTGTTGTTGTAACTACATCACAATAAGGAATGGGGTTTGGGTGAAGACCACTAGCAACTAAACCAGCAATGTGAGCAATATCAGCTAGTAAAAAAGCATTAACTTCATCAGCAATTGATCTGAAGGCCTGGAAGTCAATCTTTCGTGGATATGCTGAAAATCCACAAATAATTAGTTTAGGTCGATTCTCAATTGCTTTTTTTCTAATTACATCCATATTGAGCATTTCGGTTTGTTTATCAACTTCGTAGTGGCATGTCTTAAACCACTTGCCGCTGACATTGACAGGTGAACCATGTGTGAGGTGACCACCATGGGAAAGATCCATTCCCATGATTGTGTCACCAGGTTTTAAAAGGCTTAGGAAAACGGCAAAATTTGCTTGCGCTCCACTGTGAGGTTGAACATTTGCCCAGTTGGCACTAAAAAGTTTTTTTGCTCTCTCAATCGCTAGCTTTTCAATCTCATCTACATACTCACATCCTCCGTAATAACGTTTATTGGGTAGACCTTCAGCATATTTATTTGTTAGTACTGACCCTTGGGCTGCCATTACAGCGCTAGAGGCAAAATTTTCACTTGCAATAAGTTCTAAATGAGTTTCTTGTCTTGATAGTTCATTTTTTATTAATCTTGCAACATTTGGATCACATTCCAACAAAGAAGATTTAATAGTCACTTTATGCCTTGCTTATGATGTGATAGTAAGCACATGTTTAGTCTAATGAGGGAAAACTTTCTCTTATTTTCTAGATATATAAGGATTTACATATTTTTAAAACGCGCCTGGAGAGATTCGAACTCCCGACCCTCTGATCCGTAGTCAGATGCTCTAATCCGCTGAGCTACAGGCGCACAAAAAAACAATATCAGATGGACTTCCCAAAGAATAGAAAAATATCATTGTATCTATGTCATAAAAAATTCATTGAAATATGGTTCTGAACTCTTCAAAACAATTTATCACATAAATTTTATTCATTTTGAGATAGTATCCAATCTCTATCAAAGTTTTTTATTGATAGTTAAAAGAGTGATTTTATGTCCATCTCTAGCAATTCCTCTCAAATTCATGAGCTGACGATTTCGATAGCTGATCGTTTATTTATTCAAGTAGAAAATTGGCATCTTTATTTAGGCGATGCTGGACTTGCTAAGGATTTAGCCATTGAATGTCTAGCTCATTTGGAGCAAGGTGCAAATGTTGCCGCTAGAAAGGGTATCGAAGCAATTCAAGTTAAACTTGGCGCCGGTGCAACTGATTTGCCATTATCAAGATTAATTCCATCCCATCAACTTTTTGATCTAGAGGAAATTTTAGAACCATATTGCAGATAAGATTTTATTAATTGCTTTATTCTTCTTGTTAATCATTCAGGTCACTAACGCTCGAGAGGTCGTAAGAAAGCGTATTGGTCGATTAGGTGAAAGACTTATTGGAAAAGTTACTGATGCAGACGCTCAGGTAGAAAAAGAATTAATGAAAGAAATGGAAATAGCTTTTCAAGAGTTTGGTATTGAGGCAAGAATTCTTTCAGTGAGTGGAGTGAAAACTGATGAAATGAATTCTTTGGAAATACCTCTTAGAGTTAGATCAGAAAAAGATGTGTTTCTTAAAGATGAATAAATTTCTTTTTTAAAAACTTATTAAATCATCTATATCATCAATTTTTAAAAGGATTGCAAGGTAGTAAAATATAATAAGACTGAATCCAGAGGAAATTAAAATTTTCAAAAACAGATTAAAGAAACTATAAGGTAAGGATATTATTTTAAAAATAAAAAATGAACTTATACCAGAAATGAAGCCGATTATGATGATTCTAAAATTTTGAATAAGTATTTTCGATAGATTTAGATTATCTAATTTATTATTTAATTGTAGTAATAAAATTATGCAAGCGAAAAAGTTAACGAATGTAGTTGAAAATACTAATCCATTTACTCCTAAATTTATAGGTGAAAGTTCACCCCATGGACTTATTCCTCCTATTAGAAACCAGTCAAAAAATAAATTTAGAAATATTGCCATTAGAGATATTCTAAATGGTGTTTTTGCATCTTCTATTCCATAAAATACTCGAACTAAGAGATCTCTTGATAGATAAAAAGGCATACCAATTCCATATGCTATTAATAGTTGGCTTACAACATTTATTGCAGTTTGGTTGAATGATCCCCTTCCATAGATTAAGGTTACAATAGGATTAGAAAGAGCAATAAAAATAGATCCTAGAAAAACCATTGAAGTAGAAGAAAAAATTAATCCCTTATGGACTTTTTTTATCAATTTAAAATGATTCTCTTTTGCTCTTAGACTTACAAAAACTGGTAATAATGGAATTAAAATAGTATTGGATATTATTCCAAGAGGAGCTTGAACTAAAAAGTTAGCATAACTTAGTGCAGCAGCAGCTCCTATGATTTTCGAAGCGAAAAATAAATCGGTAAAAACATTAATTTGTATCATTCCTGAAGAAAGTGATGCAGGAGCAATCATTTTCCAGGCTCTTTTAACGTTTGAAAATTTTGTTTTGATTGATAAACTTATACTAAATATTCCTTTTTTAATTAGAAGTGGTATTTGAATTAGATATTGAGATAGAGCTCCAATAAATGTTGCTTTTGCTAGAATAACTCCTCCCTTCAAATCTAATTCATATATCTCAGTTGAAGTTTCTTTGTTTATCCAAAAGTTTGATACAGCAATGATAATTATCAGACTTGAAAGTAATGGAGAAATTGATGGGATGAAAAATTCTTTTTTTGCATTTAGTGATCCAAACCCTATCCCTATTAGTCCAGATAGGAAAATTATTGGAGACATTATTTTTAATTGATAAGATGCTATCTCTTTTATCTCAGGGCTTAAATTTGCTCCAACAAGATTTATTAATAAATCAGATGAAAAGAAAACAAAAAAACTTATTAATATTAAAATAAGAGTTAAAATATTATTGATTGAATTTATAAATAATTTACTATCAATTTTGTTTTTATCTGCTAATAGAGTAACCATTGAGTTATGCAATGGACCATTAATACCTCCTAATAGAACTAAGAAAAATCCAGGTATAATATAAGCATAATTATAAGCATCATAAGAGGCACTAATTCCAAAAGCACCAGCAATAACCAATTGTCTTGCCATGCCCCCGAACTTGCTAAATAAAGTTCCTAAAGTTACGACGAAAGCAATTTCCTTGATTGTTTTCGTCATGTTAGATTTGAAAATAAAGAATTTTCATTGATTAAATTATTTCGCGTTTTAACAGGGTGTTAATTAAGTGATTGAAATTGGAAAAACTATTGTTGAGTTTCCCCCACTGCGAGAGGGAGTTTTAGTTAAGAGATATAAGAGATTTTTGGCAGATGTTGAGTTGGATAATGGTGAAATTGTTACTGCTCATTGTGCAAACACAGGACCGATGAAAGGGGTCTTGTGGCCTGGGGGAAGAGTCAGGCTCAAGTACTGTCCTTCACCTAAACGTAAATTAGATTGGTCTTGGGAGCAAGCTGAGGTGCCAAGTCATAATGAGCTTAAAAGATGCTGGGTCGGTATAAATACATCTCTGCCTAACAAATTGATTAGAAATTTAATTGAGGCAAATTGCTTAGAGAAGCAAATTGGTGCAATTTCAATTATCAAGGCTGAAGTTGCTTATGGAAGAAACGGTAAAAGTAGAATTGACCTATTACTTGAACCAGAAGCTAGCAATATAGATACTAGAAAGATATATATAGAAGTTAAAAATACGACTTGGTGTGATAATTCATTAGCTTTGTTCCCGGATTCGGTAACGATAAGAGGTCAAAAGCATTTGAAGGAGCTTATGAGTATTGCTATTACTTCAAGAGCAGTATTGATTCCTTGTATTAGTAGAAGCGATATGGAAATTTTTGCACCTGGTGATTTAGCGGATCCGTTATATGGGAAATTGTTTAGAGAAGCAATATCTAAGGGTGTAGAAGTTATTCCATGTTCATTTGGTTTCTTTTCTGATCACATCACCTGGGAAGGTGTTAAACCATTTCAGCATTCTCAAAATATATAACTATACAAAAGCCAAAGACTAGGTGATTCTATTTTATCTAGTTAACATAGTTTACTCTGATTTTTTACTTCTTTGGTTTTAAATCAATATGAAAAGTTAATCAATTCAGACAAAAAATGTGTAAATAAGAACATATCTGTGCTACCAAACTCTTTTTCTGTATCAACACCTACATCTTGTCAGTATCAGTTGCATTCATATTCATTAGTGTATAAATTTTGGATTAACAATCCATTTCTTTTTTCCGAAGTAAGCATCATTTATGACCACTGCTTTGCAATCGCCTCCAAGGCGAAGTACTTCTCGTCTTCAAGACGCAAGTCTTTTAAACGGGCCAATGCTTCTTCTAAGAAGCATTAAAGGTTTTAGAAGAAGTCAATCTTGGGCATGGCTAGCATCTGTTCCATTAGCTCTTTTGGGATTAGGTGTTTTCACTTTCTCTGCAAGAGCTGAGGTCGCTCTCTCTGATTTAACTGGACCTCAAGCTGCTGCATTCTTAGCCGACAACCTTTGGTTATTCATAGCCACAATTCTCGTTATCTTTATGAACGCGGGATTTGCAATGGTTGAAGCTGGTATGTGTCGCCAAAAAAATGCGGTTAACATACTAGCCAAAAATTTATTTGTTTTTGCTCTTGCTGTTACTGCTTATTGGGTAATTGGATATTCCCTAATGTACGGCGGTTCAGTAATTGATGGCTGGCTTTATTTCCAAGGCTTATTTGTTGATCCTGATCCTTCAGGTGCATTAGAGTGTGCAGCCGCTGGTGATACAGGTTGTCTTGTTCCAGCAGTTGATTTCCTTTTCCAATCTGCTTTTGCTGGTACTGCTGCAACTATCGTCTCTGGATTAGTTGCTGAGAGAGTCAAGTTTGGGGAATTTGTTGTTTTCTCTATCGTTTTAACTGCTTTCATTTACCCAATTGCAGGAAGTTGGCAGTGGAATGGTGGTTGGCTTTCTGAACTTGGCTTTATTGATTTTGCTGGTTCATCTATCGTTCACTCTGTTGGAGGATGGGCAGGTCTTGTTGGAGCAATGCTTCTTGGACCTCGTATTGGCAAATTTGTAGATGGTAAAGCACAAGCTATGCCTGGTCATAATATGGCTATCGCAACTTTAGGAGCACTAATCCTTTGGATTGGTTGGTATGGATTTAACCCTGGCTCTGAATTGGCAATGGATCAATATGTTGCTTATGTTGCTGTAACAACAACTTTGGCAGCAGCTGGTGGTGCCATTGCGGCGACAGTTTTATCTACCATTACCTCTGGCAAACCTGATCTTACTATGATCATCAATGGAATCCTTGCTGGATTAGTAAGTATCACTGCTGGTTGTGGCAATATGACTTTTGCTGGATCTTGGCTCGCTGGTGCAGCAGGTGGATTAATTGTAGTTCTTGCTGTAGCAGCCTTAGATTCTGCAGGTATTGATGACCCAGTTGGTGCCTTTTCAGTCCACGGCGTTTGCGGTGTTTGGGGAACTGTTGTTATTGGCCTTTGGGGTGTTGATGGTATGGATCCAGGTGCAGCAGGAATTGGCCTTCTAAATGGTGGAGGAATTAACCAATTCTTAATTCAAGCACTAGGTGCAGCTGCTTATGGTATTTGGACTGTTGTTACTTGTTGGATAGCTTGGCAAATTATTGGCGGTTTCTTTGGCGGCATTAGAGTTAGTGAAGCAGAAGAGACTCAGGGCCTTGATATTGGCGAGCATGGAATGGAGGCTTATCCTGACTTTGCATCCAGCTAGTTCCCTTTTTTAATTCTCTCAAATTAAATCTAAAAAAGCCCGGAATATAGCCGGGCTTTTTTATTATGGTTTAATAGTTATGAGAATTCTATCAATTGGTTTTTAACAGTTTAATTGAAATGGATACTCAAGCCTTTAAGCAAACTCTTCATAAATCAGATCGTTATAACCGTAGAGGATTTGGTTCTGCAAATAAGCGGGCTCAGGCTCTTGCAAAGGCGTATCAAAGTAGCTTGATTGGATCTATCAGAGATAACGGAAACGAATTAGAACATGGTCGATTGAAAGTCAAAATTGCAGAAGCTTTTGGCTTTTGTTGGGGAGTAGAAAGAGCAGTTGCAATGGCGTATGAGACTAGAAAGCACTATCCAAATGAGAAAATATGGATTACTAATGAAATCATTCATAACCCATCCGTGAATGATCACCTGCGAAAAATGGATGTTCTTTTTATTACTGAGGAAAAAGGTATAAAAGATTTTTCAGGTGTAAAAGATGGTGATGTTGTGATTCTTCCTGCATTTGGTGCAACTGTCCAAGATATGAAAATGTTGCATGATAAAGGCTGTCATATTATTGATACCACTTGTCCATGGGTTTCAAAAGTTTGGCATACTGTTGAAAAACATAAAAAACATACATTTACCTCCATTATTCATGGAAAATATAAACATGAAGAAACATTGGCTACTAGTTCTTTTGCAGGAACTTATCTAGTTGTATTTGATCTAGATGAAGCTAATTATGTAGCTGAATATATTCTTGGTAATGGAAATAGAGAGGATTTCTTAAAACGTTTTGCTAAAGCGTCCTCTTCAGGTTTTGATCCAGATAAAGATTTGAAAAGAATTGGTGTTGCTAATCAAACAACAATGCTTAAAAGTGAAACAGAAGAGATAGGAAAATTATTTGAAAAAACGATGTTAAAAAAATACGGTCCTGCGGAATTAAATGAACATTTTCTAGCTTTTAATACTATTTGTGATGCGACAGAGGAAAGACAAGGAGCAATGTTTTCACTAGTTGATGAACCTCTTGATCTTATGGTTGTTATTGGCGGTTATAACTCATCGAATACAACCCATCTGCAAGAAATAGCAGTAAGTAGAGGGATTCGCTCTTTTCATATTGATACACCTGAAAGAATTGGAGAAGAGACAAATACTATTACTCATATGCCACTTGAAGGTGAATTAATTACTGAGAATGTATTTCTTCCAGCTGGTAATATTAAAGTCGGTATTACTTCGGGTGCTTCTACTCCAGATAGAGTAGTGGAGCATGTTATTCAGAAGCTTATGAAAATAAGTGAAAAAAACTAATTAGGATAAATCACAATTTTGACCCAATTTCTTCTAGGATAAATTATCGATTCAAGGAAGATGGCTCAACCAACAAATTCTAGTGTTAAAGATTCGGACTCACAAAAAGTTGAAGTCGTTGTTCAGAGTCCTGAAGGGGAAGTGAATATTCTTGGCGAACTTTCAATATTTGTTCTCAGAGTAAGTTTTAGTCTACTGATGGTGCATCACGGCTTGGAGAAATTAAGTGATCCTGGAGGATTTGCTGAATTTGTTGTGGGTAAATACTTCAGCTTTCTTCCTGGAGACCCAGTGATATGGACATACATGGCTGCAGTAACTCAAATAGTTTGTCCAATTGGATTAGCGACTGGAGTCTTAGCAAGATTATCCTCCTTAGGTCTTTTATCAACTATGTTATTTGCTTTGTATTTTCATTTTATAGATACTGGTTTAGAGGGTTTCCCTTTTGCAGTGGTAGAAAATCACAATTATATATTTGAATTGTCAGCTATTTACGCAGCTATATCATTCTATTTTTTATGCGCAGGACCTGGAAGACTATCTCTTTTTAGGAAATCAAATAAGATAACTTATTACCCCAAAGGTACATAAATTATTTTAACTTTAACTGGGAAAGAATGTCTTACTATCTGGAATTTTTAGTTACTAATTTCAATGCAAAAAGTGTCTTTTACCCGTAAGAACCATTTTGATACCTAATTCATTGCAGGCATCAATAGAATCTTGATCTCTTATACTTCCACCGGGTTGGATAATAGAACTAATACCATAATCTGCTGCTAGCCTAACGGTGTCATCAAATGGGAAGAAACCATCACTAGCCAGTACAGCTCCATTCGATTTGTTTCCTGCAGCATCTAATGCAAGTTTTGCTGAACCTATCCTGTTCATTTGACCAGCTCCAATTCCTAAGCTTTGTCCATTAGATGCTACAGCTATTGCATTTGAATGTATATGTTTTACAACTTTCCAAGCAAAAGATAAGTCATTTGTTTCTCTTTCTGATGGGATTAGTTTTGTAACATTTTTCCATTCTTTTTTATCTGCATTTGGCTCATCTAAATCTTGTATTAATAAGCCTCCAAGTATGCTTCTAATATTATTTTTATCTGCTTTTTGAATAGCTTCAGCTTTTAACTCTAAAAGTCTTAGATTTTTCTTTTTTGAAAGAATCTCTTTGGCATTATTATCAAAAAATGGAGCAACAACGCATTCAATAAATATATTTTCAAGTTCTTTTGCAGTAGCTTCATCAACTGTGCAGTTTATAGCAATAATGCCTCCAAAAGCACTCACTCTATCTGCATCTAATGCTCTTTTAAGAGCTGAATCTGGTGCATTGCCAATGGCTACTCCGCAGGGATTTGTGTGCTTAATTACAACTGCAGCTTTTTGATATGAATCGTTGTTAATACTATTTTCATATCCAAATTCACGAAGAGTGGATAATGCGGCATCCAAATCAAGAAGATTATTGGTACTCAATTCTTTTCCTTGTATTTGACTGGCACCACTCCATCCTTTTTGGGGTTCTCCATACCAAGAAGCCTTTTGATGTGGGTTCTCTCCATATCTAAGCTCTTGTTTTAATGGTAAGGCTTGTATCCAAGAAGCTTTTTTAGAAGGGATTTCATTTGAAAACCAATTACTTATTGTTAGGTCGTAAACGGCGGTATGCTCAAAAGCTTTTTGTGCATAGCTTTTGCGAAATTCACTAGTAACTTGGTTTGATTTATAAGCATCAACTAAGTCCAAGTATTGATTTGGGTTGGTAACAACAAGAACATCTTGATGGTTTTTTGCCGCAGCTCTGATCATTGCTGGCCCACCTATATCAATATTCTCGATAGCCTCCTCCCAGGAAACATTTTCTTTTGAAATCGTTTTTTGAAATGGATATAAGTTAACAACCACCAAATCGATTGCAGTGATCTTTTGTCTATCTAAATCATCTAAATGAGATGGGTCATTTCGTCTCGCCAATATTCCCCCATGAATTTTTGGATGAAGCGTTTTCACTCTTCCACCAAGAATCTCTGAAAATCCTGTGTAGTCTGATACCCGGGTTACAGGAAGGTTCGCATTTTCTATTAATTTGGCAGTGCCTCCACTTGAAAGAAGATTGAAGTCAAAATCATTAATTAATGCCTGAGCTAAAGGTATTAGGCCAGTTTTGTCTGAGACACTAAGAAGAGCTATTGGTGACATCTTTATTGTTTGAAATCGTTTTCTCCAGATAACCTACGCATCAAAGAGTCATATTGCATTTATGAAGACTGAACTGATCACCTTAAATTCTGAATCCGCAACAAATAGATTGGTTTTACTTCACGGATGGGGTGCTGATGCTGAGGATCTAATTCCTGTTGGTAGATTATTAACTGAAGATTTTGATATTAATTTTGAAGTAGTTTCTTTATCTGCACCTCAGTATCACCCTGATGGAGTAGGAAGACAATGGTATCCATTGTATCCACATAGATGGGAAGAGGTACCGAAAGCAGTCTTAGAACTTGAAAAGCGTTTAAGAAATCTTTGCTCTAGCCAAATACCTTTAAATAAAACATTACTAGTAGGCTTCTCTCAGGGAGGAGCAATGGCTTTAGAGCTTGCAAAAAGCCTTGAATTTGAGGGAGTTTTCGCTCTTAGCTCTTACCCACATCCAGATTGGGAACCATCTAAGGAGATGCCCCCCATTTTTCTTTGCCATGGAATTATGGATCAAGTAGTACCTAAAGCTGCTTCACAAAAAAGCTTTGATATTTTGCTAAAAAATGGAATGCAATCTGAACTATATTTTTTCGAAGGAGGTCATGAAATTAATAATGATCTAATTGATCATTGTCGCGGAATAATTAAAAAAAGATTTCTAAATTAAACAAAAGCGTATTCGTACTCTTCTATTTCTTCCCAGTCATCAGCAGTAAGCTCTAAACCTGCAAAAATTTTATCTTCACCAAGAAATTCAACAATTACTCTTAGAGAAGGGAAAAGAAAATGATTTTCCTCGGCATATTGAGCACTGAATAGACCTTTTTCTCCCCAGAAGAAACGATCCGTGGTGTGTTCATTACGACGAACATTGAGTATGGCAGGAGCATTTAAGCCTTCCTCAGCAATGAAGCGTCTTGCTGCTGTAACTGGCTTGTGCTGACCTGTGCCTAAATGAAAGATAGGGACATGAGCCATGACACGTTGCCCTGCGAGCCTGCGCCTGCTAATTCTTTTACGCTTCTTAGACATGAAAAAAACTACCTAACTAGGGAGGAGTGAGAGGTTTTACTTTTGTATTAGCTCTTGCTAAAGCGAGAGTTTTTAAACGAAGAAAATTAGAGCTAAAACTGAAGTGGAGAGTTTCTCTCAAAAACCAAAAAATCGACTACGAAGGGTACCCATCAATTTCTTCTGTAGTCTGAAAGTGACTCAAAGTGCTCACTTTTGATTCAGTTTTGAGATAACCTCCTAAGTAGTTGTCTAAATTCTTTATCCACATCTTAATACTTTTTTCAAATTTTTCAAGTTTTTGAATACTTCGTTTTTTCTTGTCTAATATTCCATAATGAGTTTGATGAAGTATTCAGAGCGCTTCTTGAATTTTGTTCAACAACAGTTGATGAGCTTTCAAGCTGATCAGGAAGTTGAGCATGTTGTTATTTATGTAGCAAGATCTGGAGATAGTGGCTCTCCCACTTTAGAGGTGGTTGGACAGTGGCCTAAGTCAGAGAAAGTATTACAGCCAGTAGAAACTGACACTGCTCTTCGTACTCCATCTTCTAACCGAAGATGGTACCCACTTCAAGAGGGATCCATACTATTAGGGGTGATTCGCGCTGAAAGAATCCCTTCTGAAGATGAATGGCCAGAGTCTTTAGATCAAAAATTACAATCAGCCTCAATTGCTGTAGCAAACTCTTTAGCATCTGAGCTTGAGAGAAAAAGGTTGTCAGATCAACTACATGATCAAAAGGAACAGATATCTTTAATGGTTCATCAGTTAAGAAATCCATTGACTGCATTAGGAACCTATGCAAAACTTCTCTTAAGGAAAATCGGGCCTGAAAGTGAGCATGAAGATCTTGTAAAAGGTCTAATGACTGAACAGGCACAAGTTAATAAATATTTGTCCGCTCTTGATCAATTAAGTCAAGTAAAATTGCCACTAGCTGATGATGGATCAAACAGATTACTTTTGCCTCCCCTTTTGCCTGCTGATGCTGCAATTAGTTTAAAAACTTTAATTGAACCCTTGATTGAGAGAGCTAAAGCAAGAGCTAATTTACAAGGAAGAAAATGGTTTAGTCCTTTAGAATGGCCAGCTTGGATGGAATCAAGATCAATTTCAGAAGGTGTTATTGCTGAAATAGTGGCAAATCTTTTGGAAAATGCATTCCGTTACAGCCCACCTCAAGCTTCCATAGGGATAGAAGTAACAGAAGGGGGAATATGCATTTGGGATGAAGGCATACCAATAAATGAAGAAGAAAGAGAAAAGATTTTTGAGAAAGGTTTTAGAGGTAAAAGTGGTTCGAAAATGTCTGGCAGTGGAATAGGTCTAGCTCTTGCAAGAGATTTGGCTAGACAGGTGGGTGGAGATCTGAAATTAGTTGTTAACCCAAGCCAATTTAAAAAATCACTGCCTGAGTTGGGCAATGCTTTCGTTTTTAATTTGGAACCAAAATGATACTTAATAATAATAAATTAATTGTTTCAGTTATCACTAAGCCAGCCCCATAACTATCCCCACAATGTCCTCCTAAGGTTTTATTGATAAAATAAGGGATTAATATCGAAGTCATTAAACCTGATAAAATACAAAATATCATTAATAAAGTGTTAGCTATATTTAAGTTAATTGAACATAGAAAAAAAAAGATTCCAAAACAAATAATTATCAATGATGGTTTAATTTCATTAGTTATTCCTTCCCAATGTTTGTGATGAATTGAACTTGATTCTTTTTTGAAAATGTATTCATAATTCTCAATAGCAAAAATTTGGGAAATTCTTCCCCAAAAGGCAGCTAAAGGAAAGGCAAAAGGTGCATAAAATCCAAGTTTGATTATTGCTGCTATTTGGAGCATCAAAATGATTAGTAAACTTTGTACACCGAATGCTCCAACTCTGCTGTCTTTCATTGCCTCCATTCGCCTTGAGGCTCCTGCACCAATTCCATCTGCTGTATCCATTAAACCGTCAATATGCAGTCCACCAGTTATAAGAATGCTGATTGCAATAGTTATCAAAGCAATAGAAATATTTGGCCAATTTAAGTACCTCAAAAAAAGCCAAGAGAGTGATTGTACAAAACCAATGAAAATTCCTATTAGAGGAGCAAAACGAGCAATCCTTTTAAATCTAGGTTTTATTAATGGCCATTGAGGCAAAATTGTGTAAAAGACCCATGCACCTGAAAGGTCACTAAGCCAGTTTTTAAAAATCAGAATTACAACCTCAACTGTTTCTTAGTTTTCAAATTAGTTATATAACTAATTTAAGGTATTGAATTTTTAGGAATAATTGAAAAAGACCTTCTTTGATTTTCAAATAAAAAGTAGGTGCAAATCTACATTAGCTCGTGTTTGTTCTCTTAAAACGCCAAATGGAATAGTTGATACTCCGAGATTTATGCCTGTAGGGACTTTAGGAACAGTAAAGGGAGTTTCATCTAAACAACTTGAGTCAACAGGAGCTCAAATGATTCTTGCCAATACTTTCCATCTGCATCTTCAACCAGGAGAGAAAATTGTTCAGGATGCAGGCGGTCTACATCAATTTATGCGTT
>QCJC01000014.1 GCA_003216275.1 Prochlorococcus sp. AG-402-P18
ACTTAAATCATCCTTAGAATTTCCACGATTAAAGTAGTAACTAGCATCTGTTGGATTAATTTTTATTGCTTTTGAAAAATCATCAATGGCACCTTTGTAATCACCTGATTTATTTTTAGAAACCCCACGATTGAAATAATAAAGTTCTTTTGTTGGACTAATTTCTATCGCTTTTGTAAAATCATCGATTGCACCTTTGTGATTACCTAATTTTTTTTTTGAAACCCCACGATTGCAATATGAATTATCCGAGTATGGATTAATTTCTATTGCCTTTGACAAATCATCAATCGCACCTTTGTAATCACCTTCGATTAATTTAGAATAACCACGATTAGAGTAGAATCCTGAATCTTTCGAGGTCATTTCTTCAATTTAATTCTCATTGTTATTATACTTACTCTTCGCATGGGAATATTCGAAGAACAATTAGTTGGAGATAATGCAAAATGATGTTGGATTCTATGAGAATGATTGATATGACTATCGCTTCCTTGTTGGGATTGTTCTAATATGACTATCCTAAAATCTTGTTGGATTCCTTGTTTGATTTTCTACTTGATTTCGACTTTTTTTTCCTCTTTGTTCCCGCACCATCCCTCCTAAACACAAATTGACTGACTCCCTCTCCGTATTTTTTAGAAATTATTTTGTCTTAAATATTTTTTTAAAGAACTTTAAAATGATTGTATAATCATGATTAGAATGAAGTAGAGAAAAAATGATATGAAAAATTCCGATGAATCTTCATTTTTTTATAATCAAGTAATTAATCTTATTGATTTAAATGATCTTGAGGGGGCTATTAAGTTTATCAAAAAGAATATTTATACCCTTGAAAACCCTGATGATATTGCCTTAGCCTATCTAAATTGTGGCTTTTTAAATGATAAATTGGGAGAGCTTAATTCAGCTATTGAGGACTTCTCACAAACAATTCGTTTCGAAGATAAACTAGAAAATATAAATCAAAGGTCTAAAGATATTTCGTTAAGTGGGAGAAGCAATTCGAAGTATAAAAATGGAGATTTTAAAGGAGCCATAGAGGATAAGAGAAAGGCGAAAAATATCAGATTATTGGAAAACGAGAATTTTTCAGAATTAATTAATATAAACAAAATAGATTATAAAAATATTTTATTAGGTACTTTTATTGAAATTGACTTAGAACCAAAATTCAATACATTAATTAAAGTATCAAAAATTAAAAAAAGTAAATATGATCTAATTTTAGATTATAAAAAAGTGATTAGTAAACAAAGGAAAGAGGAGGTTATAAAGAAATTAGAATTTTTAAGCGAATCAAAGTATAAAGTTGGAGATTATAAAGGTTCTATTAAAGCAATTAGAAGGGCTGAAAAGTATTTTTGACTATGTACAGTATTTGATATAGATATTTTTTATTTACCAATAAGGGTCGCTGAATAATTCAACTTTTATTTCCTTTTTATTTGGAACTCTAGCAATACAGGCTCGTATTACTTCTCCATTAACTTCGATTTCACATGCCCCACAGCTTCCTCCAAGACATCCAGTTGGGATTTCTACATTTGCATCATAGGCAGCTTGTAACCACTCAACTCCTGGAGAGCAATCACTTGAATATTTGTTAGGCCAGTGAATTTTTACTTTTTTCATTATTAAATTGATTA
The DNA here is from genome assembly GCA_003216275.1 of Prochlorococcus sp. AG-402-P18. Taxonomy (GTDB): domain Bacteria; phylum Cyanobacteriota; class Cyanobacteriia; order PCC-6307; family Cyanobiaceae; genus Prochlorococcus_B. The sequence continues at coordinate 1,653 of QCJC01000014.1, forward strand.
AATTAGTTTATTCATACTTATATTTTCCTCAAAAGAGTCTGCTAGTAAATCTAGCAACATTTCTCTCTTCTCATTATTAGTTTCATCGTTAATCTTTAATTTATTCAACCCTTTCTTTTGTCTTATCTTATTTATCAAATGCTGTCTCCATTGATCATTTTCAAAGATTCCATGTAAATAAGTCCCGCCTATAAAACTGTTATCTTTTTTCTCTAGCATCCAACCTAAAGAAGAGTTTTTAAATAAAGAAATAATATCGGAATTTTTATTCTCAATTAATTCACTTTTACCAAAATGCATTTCAAACCCTTGTACACACTTTTTCTCAGGCCATGTAATTATTTCTTTCCTTTGTGAGGTATTCTTCTTGTCACCAAAGATGGTCTTTATTGGAAGTAGGTTCATGCCTTTATATGAAAATGAATTTCGATCATTAATGCTTTCCTTCTTGTGTGGGTCCTCTAATGATTTTCCTAGCATTTGTAATCCTCCACATATCCCAAAAATATTTCCACCATTTTCCGCATAAATATTTATTTGATTGCTCATTCCAGTCTTATTTAGTTGCTCTAAATCCTTAATCGTTTGCTTGCTTCCAGGAATTATTAATACATCTGGATTCCCAATGTCTTGGCCAAGTTCTATCCATTTTATGTGAATTCTTGAATCGCTCCTAAAAGGGTCTAGATCAGAGAAATTACTAATTCTAGGCAGTTTTATAATTGCTATTTCTATTTCTGCATCATGATTTATTTGTTTTTTTTCTAGAAGATCTAGGGAATCTTCAGGTGGAAAGATTTCTTTTAACCAAGGTAATATTCCTAAAACTGGAATTCCTGTTTCTTTTTCTATCCATGTGACTCCTGTCTCAAATAATGCTTTATCACCTCTAAACCTATTGATAATTATTCCTTTAATTAATTTCTTTTCTTCAGGTTGCATTAAGGAAATCGTTCCAATTATTTGAGCGAAAACACCTCCTCTTTCAATGTCTGCTACTAAAATACAATTTGCATTTAGAAATTTTGCCAATTTCAAGTTTGTTAGATCTTTATGTTGTAAATTTATTTCTACTGGACTTCCTGCGCCTTCAAGAATAAGTCTTCCATCTTTTTCACTATTTAATAATATTGTTAGGCCTTTTTTAATAGATTCCCACCCTGAATCAAACCAATCTTCGTAGTAACTTATCGCTTTACTGGTACCTACACTCTTGCCAAGATGAATTACTTCACTTGTGCAATCCCCCTTTGGTTTTAGAAGTACAGGGTTCATTTCAGCACATGGCTCTAAACCTGCTGACCAAGCTTGAAGGGCTTGAGAATAGGCCATCTCTCTTCCTTTAGGATCAACCCAAGCATTGTTGCTCATGTTTTGACCCTTAAAAGGTATTGGCTTCTCACCTTTTCTTTTTAAACATCTACAAATAGCAGTAGTTATAAGCGTTTTACCTGCACCACTAGAGGTTCCTAAAACCATTAAGGGAGTATGTTTTAATTCTATGTTCATCTTGGATATATTTGGTATCTTACGCACCTAACTAGCTTTTTTATAAATGATGTTTTGTGATTGAATAAATCTGTACTACTTTTTAGTACTTGTCTCCCTATAGGTGTGATTCGAACTTTAGAAGTGAGACCCTGGCCATCAACCTCTCTGCGCAAAACACCTATTTTGATTAATCTAAGAAATTCATTTTCTATAAATGAGGAACTATTGATAAAAATAAAGTCTTTGTTCAAATATTTTGATTTATTCAGATAGACACTATTAGCACTAAGGCTTCCCTCTAGCAGACTTTCAAAAAGAAATAAGTTAAAGGGACTTCTTTTTATCCCTTTCTTTGCTCTTCTAAAGATTTTTTGGTCAATCGGCAACATTTAATTAAATGTATTTATTTTTAAATAGATGATGAATCATGATCCTATGTATTAAAAAATTTAATTTTCTATGTTTGTGCTTGCATCTGGATCTAAAGCACGGAAAAAATTACTTGATCAAATAGGTTTGAAACACAAAGTCATCATAAGTGATTTTGATGAGACTCACGTTCTGGAATCTGACCCCCGCCTTAAGGTTAAATTATTAGCTAAGGGTAAAGCTGATAGGGCCTTTAAAAAGTTGATTAAAGAAAATCGAGCTTTAAAAACTTTCCAAGCTTTATTAGGATGTGATTCCTTGTTTGAGTTTGAGGGCGAAGTTTTTGGTAAGCCACTCAATAAAGAGCAATTGATATCGAGATGGAAAAGGATGTCTGGTAAATCAGGCTTTTTGCATACTGGACACCACTTGATTTCGATAGATAATTTTAAAGGTGATATGGAAAGTATTCCATTTAATAAAAGGTTTGAAGAGGTTGTAAGCACAAAACTTGAATTTGTAGATTTATCCAATAACGAAATAAACAAATATTCCTCAACTTCAGAACCATATAATTGTGCAGGAGGTTTTGCAATTGAAGGACTTGGTGGACTATTTATAAAAAAAATAGATGGATGTTTCAGTAATGTTATGGGACTAAGCTTACCTTGGTTGAAAACTAATTTAGATAAACTTGGTTTATCTGAGTTGCTTTTAGAAAGCTAAATGATTGGAAGACAAATATTTTGAGCAAAAAAAAAGTCCTCTAAAAGAGGACTTTTTTTATTTATTTAGGATTTAGGAATTTAATCTAGATCAGGCATTGAAAGAGCAGGCTCCTGAGAACGACTGATACCTTTTTCAAATCCTGCTGCAGCGGCTCTTGCACGGCCTGCATGCCAAAGGTGACCTACAAAAGTAAACCAACCAAGGAAAAATTGAGCACCAGCAAGCCATTGACGCAAGTTAACAAAGTTAACAGCATTAGGCTCAGTAATGATTCCACCAACTGAGTTGATAGAAGCGTTTGGAGCATGTGTCATGTATTCAGCAGCTCGGCGAACCTGCCATGGCTGAATATCATTTTGAATCTTGTCAAGACTTAACCCATTTGGACCTCTAAGAGGTTCTAACCATGGTCCTCTGAAGTCCCAGAAACGCATTGTCTCTCCACCAAAGATGATTTCACCTGTAGGAGAACGCATTAGGTATTTACCTAATCCAGTTGGTCCCATAGTTGAACCCACATTTGCACCTATTCGTTGGTCACGAACTAGGAATGTGAAACTTTGGGCCTGAGAGGCTTCTGCGTTTGTTGGACCATAAAACTCAGATGGATAAGCTGTGTTATTGAACCAGATGAAACATGAAGCTATAAAACTAGCTACACAGATACCACCAAGTGCATAACTTAGAAGGCCCTCGCCATTCCAGATAAAGGCTCTTCTTGCCCAACCATATGGACCAGTAAAGATATGGAAAAGTCCGCCAATTATCTCAATTACACCCAGGTAAACATGTCCTCCGACAATATCTTCCATTGAGTTGACACCAACTATCCAACCTTGACCACCCCAAGGGGTTGATACTAGGTATCCAAAAATAACTCTTGGATCGAGAGTTGGATTAATTAGCCTAACTTCTCCACCGCCTGGTGCCCAGGTGTCATAAGCGCCACCAAGATACATCCAATTGAGTGAAAAGAGTAGAGAGCCAACTCCCAAAACAACCAAATGGAAACCAAGAATATTGGTCATCTGATTTTTATCTCTCCAATCTGTGGAGAAAAATGGGAAGGCTTCTTCCAGCTTCTCAGGTCCAGCTAGCGAATGAAAAACTCCACCGAAGCCAAGAATTCCTGAAGCGACTAGGTGAATAACACCAGCTATGAAAAATGGCCAAACGTCTGTAACTTCTCCGCCTGGACCAATCCCGTAGCCAAACATGGCTACATGGGGCATACAGATTAAGCCTTGCTCCCACATTGGTTTGTCCAATGTGAAATGACTGACTTCAAAAAGCATCATCGCGCCTGCCCAAAAGACCATTAGTCCTGCGTGGGCGATATGAGCTCCCAGAAGTCTTCCAGAGAGATTGATTAACCTTGCATTTCCTACATACCAGGCATAACCAGTCTCTTCAAGACTTTGATTTGGAGCTTTGAGTAAACTATTAAAGGGCGTTTCCACGTGGGAGTACCTCCTCAGGGAATACAAAGTTTTCGTGTGGTTGGTCTACAGAAGACATCCATGCACGCATACCTTCATTAAGAAGGATATTTTTGGTGTAGAAAGTTTCGAATTCAGGATCTTCAGCAGCTCTGATTTCTTGGCTTACAAAATCGTAAGCACGGAGATTAAGAGCTAAACCGACGATTCCTATTGATGCCGCCCACATACCTGTGACAGGAACAAAGAGCATCAAGAAATGAAGGAAACGCTTATTAGAGAAAGCAATACCGAAAATCTGGCTCCAGAAACGGTTAGCTGTAATAAATGAATAAGTTTCTTCTTCCTGAACAGGGTCGAAACCTCTGAAAGTTGTGCTCTGATTTTTACCATCAGAGTAAACACTTGAATCTTCGTAAAGGGTGTTCTGAACAGTTGCACCGTGAATAGCACAAAGTAGAGCACCTCCAAGAATTCCTGCTACACCCATCATGTGGAATGGATTAAGCGTAATATTGTGGAACCCTTGAATAAAGAGAATGAAACGGAATATTGCTGCAACTCCAAAAGAAGGAGCAAAAAACCAACTGTGCTGACCCAAAGGATATATGAGGAAGCAAGCTGTGAATACTGCAATAACTGCTGAAAAAGCTAGAGCGTTATATGGACGGATGCCAACTAGTCTTGCAATTTCGAACTGACGAAGCATGAAGCCAATAAGACTAAATGCACCGTGAAGAGCAACGAAATTCCATAGGCCACCAAGTTGGAACCACCGAGTTAAATCGCCTTGAGCTTCTGGTCCCCAAAGGAATAGAAGACTGTGACCCATGGCATCGCCAGGAGTACTAACAGCAGCAGTGAGGAAATTACATCCCTCTAAATAAGAGCTGGCTACACCATGGGTGTACCAGGAAGAAACGAAGGTTGTACCTGTAAACCATCCACCAATAGCTAGGAATGCCGTAGGGAAGAGTAGTAATCCAGACCAACCAACAAATACGAATCGGTCGCGCTTTAACCAGTCATCGAGGGCGTCAAACCAACCTCGTTCTGTTGCGCTTCCAACAGCGATCGTCATGGGAGGAGCGTTGCTGAGCTTTTGTATACGTGGCAGACTTTAACAACGATGAAGGTGTTTGTGGGTAAATCATTAACCTGATGAAATCCCTTGTATTGAAATGAGATAAATTAAGTGTTTTTTATTTCTAGATAGTAATTGTCAAAAACATAGTATCTATAATGATTTGAAAGGGATGATGTCCCCAATTATTCGATCCTATGTCAATTGAATCAAACTTGAGTCAATCAGAAAAACAGTTATCTGATTTGGTCTTAGAACAGAAAATTAAAGGTTCGCGTAAGGTTTCGAACTATTTAGTAGCTGCAATGCTAAGCATTGGAGGAGTTGGCTTTTTGTTGGCCTCATGTTCTAGTTATTTTGGAAGAGATTTTTTACCTCTAGGTAATCCTTCAACTTTGATTTTTGTTCCTCAAGGTCTGGTTATGGGGCTTTATGGTGTAGCAGCATTTTTTCTGGCGCTTTATTTTTGGAGGCTTATAAGCATTGATTATGGTTCAGGTATAAATAGATTCGATAAGTCGAAAGGAACGCTATCCGTATCTAGGAGGGGGCTGTTAAAAAATATAGAAATAGAAATCCCTATTAATGAAATCAAGGCTGTGAAATTAGAGGTTAGAGAAGGTTTCAATCCAAGAAGGAGAGTCTCTTTAAGAATTAAAGGTAGAAAAGATTTACCTATATCTAGAGTTGGCTCTCCCAAACCTCTATTGGAATTAGAGAATGAAGGTGCAGAAATTGCTCGTTTTTTAGAGGTAAACCTTGAAGGGCTTTAATAGGATAGATTCAATTAAAAAAAAAATAAATAATTCAAATTTAATCATAAGATTATCTAATTTATTTAGTGTTTTTTTGTATATTAATTTAATCAACTTATTTGGATGTTCAAATTTTAATAAGAATGAAGATATTAACCTCTGTTCTTCCTCAACTCTTCCGTGTTTGCAATCTACAGAATATGTTTTATTGATAACTAATAAAGGTAAAATAAAATTAGAGCTTTATGGAAAGATAGCCCCTATAACAGTTGGAAACTTTATTGAAAATGTTGAAAATGGATTATATGATAAAACTATTTTTAATAGAGTTATTCGTCAGCCATATCCTTTTATAATAAGGGGTGGTGATAGTAGACTAACAAAAGTTGAAAATACATTTAAAGATAATAAAATTGAACGAATAAGATATATTCCATTAGAAATAAAATTAAAAAATAGAAAATTACCAATCTATGGGAAGAAGATAGAGGTGGTTCATAAAAAAAATAATATTGAACTTAAACATAAAAGAGCTTCTTTAGCTATGGCAAGATCAAAAGAGGTTAATTCTGCAAGTTTGCAGTTTTATATTTCATTAAAATCAACTCCTGAGCTGGATGGTAGATATGCTGTGTTTGGAAAAGTTATTAGTGGTATGAATATAGTTGAATTAATTGAAGAAGAAGATTTTATAATCAAAGCTAGTAGGCTCTAATACTGAGAAAAATCATATTTTCTTTGCTTTTAACATTTCTGTGTTTACGCCTGAGGCTCTTTTTAGTGCAACTTTACCAGTACGAGCGATTTCTAAAATCCCGTATGGTTTCAATAAGTTTTCAAGTGCAACAAGTTTTCCAGGATCACCTACAACTTCTAGGGTTAAAGCCTCATCTGAAACGTCTACAACTTTCGCTCTGAAAACTTGAACAAGATCTAAAATTTTTCCTCTTTTGTCTGATGATGCTGAAACCTTTAAAAGCATTAATTCTCTTTCTACAGCAGGTAAAGCAGTCAAATCAAGAACCTCCAAAACATTTATTAATTTGTGTAGTTGCTTAGACATTTGTTGAAGTGTTAGATCGTCACCTTGAACAACCATTGTTAATCTTGATATCCCTTTAGCTTCTGCAGGCCCAACGGCTAAGCTATCTATATTGAATCCTCTTCGCGCAAATAGCCCAGCAATCCTGCTTAATGCTCCAGATTCATCTTCAACTAAAACTGAAAGTGTGTGCTTCATATTGGTTAACTAGAAGTTTTTAAGTCCTTCAGCCATTTCAGAACAATTTGATTGAAATGCGTTGGTAATTCATCGTGTGGGCAATGTCCCGCATTATCAATAACTTCTAATTTAAGCCAAGGATGGAGCTTTATTAGTTTTTTTGCCAAAAATAAAGGTATCAATTTATCTTTTTTTCCCCAAATCAACAAAATTGGTGGAATATTACTAAGTTCTTTTATTTTCGCAATAATTGAAGGACCTTTTACTGAGTTTGATCTTTCGCTCATGCCAATACACATAGCTCTAAGAGCATTGGAGGCATTTGATCTTCGTGCAGGAACTGTAACTATCCTTTTTAATAATTTGTCATTTGAAATGGAACGAAAATATGCGCTTTGAAGGGCAAAAGTAATTAAATTGGTTTTTGAGATTAAATTTATTAAAGGTTTTAAAGGAAATAAATTAAAAAAAAGTTTTACGAAAAATCTTTTGAATTTTGTAAACCATTTCGGAAATGAAATTTTAATTGGATTAACGGATACAGGCTCTGGGAGAGGTGCTGCGATTATTGCTTTTATTAACTCTGGTTTTTGATAAAGGGTTGTGATTGCTGTTAAAGCTCCCAAAGAATTTCCAATCAAAATAACCTTTCCATTTTTTTTAAAATCAACTATTTCCTCAATAAAAGAAACCAATTGATTTGCCCAAAAAACATTATCAAGAAATTTTATTTTTTTTTGAACAGCTTGTTCTGATTTGCCAAATCCTATTAAATCTATTCCATATACTCTAAAACCTTCGGAAGCAAAAGCTTCTGCGTTGTTTCTCCAGTGATCGCTGCTAGCGCCAAAACCATGAACCAGGACAATAGGAGGATTTGCTTCATTGCCTATAACTCTAAAGTGAACTCTGAGATCTTTGAAGATCCAATTATTGCTTGTTCCCCAATTTGGAGATCCTATGTAATGACTTTTGTCCTTAATATCTGACTGCATTTCATCCAAAGAGACCTTCAAGTTTTTAGGCAATTTCTTAAGTGCATTTTAAATTTATTTTAAAAACTTATTTGTAAGAATTGATTTTTATTTGAATGTCAGGGCTTTAGGTTTTAATAGTTCATGAGTTAAATTATCTGAATGGCATCAGAAATTTTCGGAATCGCAGCAGTCTTTTGGGTTTTAATCCCCGTTGGACTCTTAGGTGGAGTACTTCTTCTTAAACTTCAAGGTGATTAATTTCCACAATCCTTAGTCTGTCCATTTAGGCTCCACTCTTGTAATGAATTCAACTATGCAAGTTCTGGTGATTGGTGGTACTGGAACTCTTGGTCGCCAAATAGCCAAAAATGCTATAGACGCAGGGTATAAAGTCCGCTGCATGGTAAGAAAGCCAAAAGCTGCCTCCTTTCTTCAAGAGTGGGGTTGTGAATTAACTCGCGGAAATTTGCTTAATAAAGGAGATATTGAATATGCCCTTGATGGGGTTGAAGCAGTCATTGATGCTGCAACAAGCAGACCTGATGACCCTCTTAGTGTTTACGATATAGATTGGGATGGAAAATTGAATCTTTACAATTCTTGTGAAGAGAAAAATATCAAAAGGGTAGTTTTTATATCTTTATTTGGAGCTGAAAAATATAGGAAAATCCCTTTAATGGATATTAAGTTTTGCACTGAAGAATTATTAGTTAATTCGTCATTGGATTACACCATTCTTCAAGGTGTTGCTTTTATGCAAGGTGTTATTGGCCAATTTGCAATACCTATCTTAAACAATGAGCCAGTTTGGGTTAGCGGTAATCCTACAGATATTGCATATATGAATACACAAGATATTGCTCGATTTGCAGTTGCAGCTTTAAATAGACCTCAGACCATAAAAGGTAGGTTTCCAATAGTGGGGCCTAAAGCATGGAGTGCGAAAGAATTGATAAATCTTTGTGAAAAGTTCAGTGAGAAAAGAGCCAGGGTTTTGAAGGTTTCTCCATCAGTAATTTCAATTGCTCAATCAGTTGTATCATTTTTCGAGCCAACTTTAAATGTTGCAGAAAGACTTTCTTTCTCTGAGCTTAGTGGAAGTGGAGGGAAGCTAGACGCGCCGATGGAAGATACATATACAGCTTTTGGATTGAATCAAGCTGACTCAACAACCATGGAGGGATACATTAAAGAATATTATGGAGTTATTTTGAAAAGGCTGAAAGATATAGGCGTTGATCTTGATATTGAGGAGAAAAAGAAATTCCCAATTTAAAAGTATTGCTAAAAAATAGTTAATATGTACTATTAGGAAAACTTTCTTAGCTAATGTCAGTTAGTCAAATTAAAAATCTAAATAGAAGGTTGGAAAATCTTTCTATTGAAGCATCCAATGAACTAGATAAGTTATGTGGCAATCAATTATGGAAAAGTATTGGATTTGAAGCTTTTGATGGTTTGGCCGATATAGAACTGAGAGCATCTGCTAATTATTATTATGGACAATTTCAAACCGCTAGGGAATTGCAAGACATTTTTAGTTAATCAATCTATTTCTTAAGTAATTAAAGGCTTTTTAGAATACAATTGTCGTAATTAATTAGAGATACCAAAAAAGCAGATGATTGAAACATCAGGTGTTATAGAAAAGGAGCAAGGTAACGGATTCTATCTCGTAACTTTAGAACAGCCTGAAGGGCATCAATGCTTATGCAGGGCAGCAGGTAAATTAACAAAATTCCGAATTAAATTACTTGCAGGAGATAAAGTCCTGGTTGAGATTAGTCCATATGACTTAACTCGTGGACGAATTACATATAGAGAGAGAAACGTTAATGCAGGAGGAGGAAGACAAGGAGGTAATAGACCAGGAGGTCCAAGAAGAAGATAGGTTCTAATCTTTAATTAATTGGTCTAACGCAGATTTGTATTCACTTCTTGCTTTAACACCTTTCCATTGATGTTTTAGTTCTTTACTTTTAAAAAGATGGACAGTTGGAGTTCCGCTTATTTCTGCTTGTTTAGCAATGTCTTGATCTTTTTCGATATCAATCTCAATACCCAAGGCTTTTCCTTCTGATTCTTTTAGAACTCTTAGGAGTTGAGGTTTGAGTATGTGACAAGGCCCACAGCTACTTGAGGTATAAATTACGAAAAGAGGTTTTTGACTTTCGTGATACAGCTTCCTAAGTGCATAGCTTCCTTTCTGCCATATTTTGTTTGAGTTGAAATTGCTTTCAGAGCTCATTTCAACAGTATTTGATGATTCTGTCTTTGTCGGCTCTAGCTCCTCTCTATCAATAATTGAGGCTAGATTATTTTTAGTTAACCATCTTTCTGCAGCAAGTGCAGCTTTGCATCCACTACCTGCCGCTGTAACACCTTGACGCCATTCTGAATCTGCAACATCTCCAGCTGCGTAAACACCTTCCAAAGAAGTTTCTGGTCTCCCAGGCATTGTTAATAAGTAACCTTTTTGATCAGTATCTAGTTGATCGCTAAACAAAGAGGTGTTCGGAGTATGTCCTATTGCATAGAAAAGGCCTTTTGATGAAATCTCATCTTCCTGGCTTGTGTTTCTTTTTTTAACCTTTAATTTCTCAAGCCAGTCCTTACCTTCAACATCTAAAAGTTCAGTCTCCCAATGAATAGTTATGTTTGAGTTGGCTTTAACTCTATCTGCCATCGCTGCGGAAGCTCTCAATTTGTTTGATCTAACTAATAAATGCACATGACTTCCATATTTCGTTAGATATTCAGCCTCTTCACAAGCAGAATCACCACCTCCAATAACCGAAAGCTCTTCATTCCTGAATTGAGGGGTTGCTCCATCACAAATAGCACAGGCGCTTATACCTTTGCTCCAAAATTGCTTCTCATTTTTAACTCCCAATCTATTTGCGCTTGCACCGGTGGCAATAATCAAGGCATTCGATTTTATGCTTTGAGTACTTGTATTAATAGTGAATGGTCTTTGGCTTAGATCCATAGATAGGGCATCCTCTTCTATTAGCTTGGTTCCCCACCTCACAGCTTGAGCTTTGATTAAATCCATTAATTCTGGACCTTGTACTCCATTTGGAAAACCTGGGAAGTTCTCTACAAATGTTGTTGTCATTAATTGACCACCAGGAATTCCACCTGCTTGAAAACCAGTAATAAGCAATGGTTTTAGATTCGCTCTTGCCGCGTAAATAGCTGCAGTGTATCCAGCTGGTCCAGAACCTAAGATTACTAGATTTTCAGTTTTTAATTCTTGGTGCTCTGCTGGCATGCCTTACCAAATCAGACTGACTTACACCATATAAGAAATAAACTTGAAATTGTGTTGAAAGCAGAAAAAAAGTTGATTCTTCTAAAATAAAAAATTTAATTCACATCAAAGTTCGAGAAGTTCATCAGCGTCAAAATTTTCTTTCTGAAAATCAGGAACTTTTAAAGTTGATGCTTTTAATCCTTCAGGATATGTATTTATGCAAGTAATCCATTCACAAAATTCTTGATTGATCGCATAACTATCTTCATATCTTTCTACGCTATCAAGCAAAGCTATTCTGCTTGCAGCCCAACAGCTTGCGATACTGATTCTTTTGTTAAAAGAAACATTCATAATTAATCCCCAACGACGCCACCTTGCCATGCCAAAGGGTGATTAACTTGTGTTTTTTGGTACAAATTTGCGTTTTGTCTGGAAAACGAAATTATCACTTAAGATTTTAGATTTTCTTAATATTTAAGAACGGCAAATTTGCTCTACTAAGCTTCGATTACAGTTATTGAAATTAATTTATTATACAAATGGGTGAAATGTTATTTTTTTCCAGTTTTTTAAACTGCTTCTGTATGATTGATTAATAGTTTTTCAACATCATTTATACCCTCGATTGCTGCATCTTTGGCTAAACCAAAATCTCCATTCGCTTCTTCTGAAAGAGCTTTTGCGATTTTATCTGTTAGTTCTTCTTTTTTGTTTTCGATCATTACTATTAGTTCATTCTCTATTATTTTTCTAACAGCTTTAGATGGCAATTTGTCATCTTTTGCTTCAGCAAATGTTCCTTGTACCAGTTCTTGAATAAATAATCTATGAACTTCGCTACTTCTCAAAAAGCTTTCAGTAGCATTGATTATTCCCTCGACTAAAGCTTCATCAGGTTCTGATTCATTATTAGCGAGCTTGAATTCCCAATCTAGATGTTTCCTTTGCCATCCTGATGCATGCAGGCTTGGCATAACAGTTTGAGAAAAGGTGTCTACTGACATTTCATAGATTCGTTCTGCTAATCGCTCGCACCATTCTTTCCCATGACTTTGAAGATTTTTTTGCATGGCTGTTCTTGGAACTGCATGCCCACCATGATGGCTATGACATACACCATCGGGACATTCGATCGCGGTTAGGCTCATTTTTTCTTTGTTCGATAACTTTTTCTCATTTCATTCATAGCCAAAAAAAACTATTAGGAAAACCTTTCTTAACTAAAAATGCTGGTATTCAAACGTTTACTCTCCTAATCTTAAAGAGGATAAATTTTTTTACTTTGGTTAGTTTCTTAATTCCCTGCGAATCAGCTTTAGGGGAGACGCGCGTTTCAGCTACTCCAGAGACCGTTAAAAAGTTTTTGGATTTGAGTTGTAAAGTATTTTTTGAAAAAGGTGCAGGTATTGCTGCAGGTTTTTTGGATAAATCTTATTTAGATGCTGGTGCTGAATTAGTTGAGAAAGATAATAATCAAGTAAAAAAAATTGTTGATATTGTTTTGTGTGTTCAGCCACCTAATAAAAAATTTCTTTCAAATTTAAAACCAGGTGCCTTTCTTATTGGTCTTTTGAATCCTTACGGCAATAATTTATTAGCTGAAACTTTGAGAACGCAAAAGATTTCTGCAATATCTTTAGAGTTGCTTCCTCGTATTAGCAGAGCTCAATCATCTGATGCGTTATCTTCTCAGGCAAACATAGCTGGATATAAATCTGTACTTTTAGCGGCTAGTGCCCTGGATCGCTATTTCCCGATGTTGATGACTGCTGCAGGTACTATTCAACCTTCAAAAGTCGTTGTTTTAGGCGCGGGGGTAGCAGGGTTGCAAGCTATTGCAACGGCAAAAAGATTAGGGGCTGTTGTTTATGTGAGTGATATTAGAGAGGCGGTAAAGGAGCAAGTTGAATCACTAGGAGCGAGATTTATTGATCTTCCAAAGATTGACGAATCCCCCTCAGAGTCAGGCGGATATGCAAGAGAAGTTTCTGATGAGTTTCTTATTGCACAAAGAAAAGAATTGGCATATCAATTATCTGAAGCTGATGTAGCAATTTGCACTGCTCAAGTACCTGGTAAAAAAGCTCCAAAACTTATTGATGAAAAAATGTTGGATGATATGCGTCCTGGTTCGGTAGTGGTTGATCTTGCAGTTCTCAGTGGTGGAAATTGTGCATGTTCAATACCAGGCGAAACTTTTGTAAGAAATGGGGTCAAGATTTTGGGTGCATCTAATCTGCCTTGTTCAATCCCAAATCATGCAAGTGCTTTATATTCGAGGAATTTATTGTCACTTCTAAAACCGATGTTCAAAGAGGGTAAGTTTTTAATTGATAACGATGATGAGCTTATTGCTGGTTCATTGATTAGTAAGGATGGAGTAATACTTAAATCAGAAGTTATTGAGAATGGAGGAACTAAGTCATGAGTTTTTTTAGTGAAGCTCTTTGGGTGCTTTTGCTTGGAAGCCTATTGGGATTGGAGCTCATAGGAAAGGTTCCTCCAACTTTGCATACTCCACTAATGAGTGGAGCTAATGCAATCTCAGGAATCACGATGCTTGCAGCTCTAACGTTAATAATTAAATCAGGAGACAATTTACCTTTGCTAATAATTGGCTCAATATCTCTTGGATTTGCTTTATTTAATGTGATTGGTGGCTTTCTCGTTACAGACAGAATGCTTGCAATGTTTAGTCGTAAAAAAACACGTAAATAGGATTTTTTCTTATGACTTTTATTGGTTCAATAAAGTTTGCTATTGATCTACTGGCAGTTTTATTGCTTGCTTTAGGCATTAAAGGCCTTTCTAAAGTTAGATCAGCTAGGGAGGCAAATAGGCTTGCAGCTATCGCAATGATATTGGCTGCTTTTGGAGTTTTGATGAACTCTCAAGGAACCATAGGAATTCCTATTAACTCTTGGGTTTGGATAATTTGTGGAACTTTGATTGGAGGTCTTTTAGGAGCTTTCACGGCTAAAAAGGTTCCAATGACTGCAATGCCAGAAATAGTCGCTTTGTTTAATGGTTGTGGGGGAATGTCATCACTGTTGGTTGCACTTGGTGTGGCTTTATTTCCATCTTCAGATGGCTCAGATGGATTGGTAAGTGAACTTATTAGAAATTTATCAATAGTCGTTTCACTCTTTGTTGGAGCTATCACTTTCTCTGGATCAATAGTTGCAATGGCCAAGCTTCAGGGTTGGCTTTCTACCCCTTCTTGGACCCAAAGCAAAGCTAGGCATTTCTTTAACATTTTGTGCGCTGTCATTGCTTTGATCGGCGGAATCTATCTTGCTATTGATGGGCAAAATGGTCTTTTCCTTATTGTAGTTGCTTCATCTTTGCTAGGTATTGGAGTTACTCTACCTATTGGTGGAGCCGATATGCCAGTAGTTATATCTTTGCTAAATAGCTATTCAGGAGTTGCAGCGGCCTCGGCAGGCTTCGTTGTTGGTAGTCAACTTTTGATTGTCGCTGGTGCAATGGTTGGAGCTGCTGGATTGATACTTACTCAAGTAATGTGCGATGGCATGAACAGATCTTTAGTTTCTGTATTGTTTGGCGGTGCACTTGGTGCTAATACAGTTACCTCAGGAGGTGGGGGTGGAGAATATACGAATATAACTAGTTGCAGTCCAGAGGAATGTGCACTCACTCTTGAGGCTGCAGAGAGAGTTGTAATTGTTCCAGGTTATGGCCTTGCCGTTGCCCAGGCGCAGCACACTCTGAGGGAAGTTACCAGAGTTCTAGAGAATGCCGACATTGAAGTCACATATGCTATTCATCCTGTTGCAGGAAGAATGCCTGGCCATATGAATGTTCTCTTGGCTGAGGCAGATGTTCCCTATGAGCAATTAAAAGAAATGGATGTAATCAATCCTGAATTTCCTGCTACGGATGTTGTTCTAGTCCTTGGAGCGAATGATGTGGTTAACCCTCAGGCCAAGAATGATAAGAGCTCACCTTTATATGGAATGCCAGTTTTAGATGTTCAAGAAGCCAGAACAGTATTTGTTGTTAAGAGAGGAATGAGTGCTGGGTATTCAGGAATAAAAAATGACCTTTTTGATTTGCAAAATACCTCTATGGTCTTTGGAGATGCAAAAAAAGTTCTTGGAGATCTTTTATTGGAATTAAAGGAGCTTGGAGTTGGTAGTAAAGGATAGTCTTAGAAGTGAAGCTTTACTCTCAGATTTAGGGATAAGCCCTTTTAAAGAGCGAATCCCATGGATTGGAGCTGACCTTCAGACACTAAGAGATACATTTGCCTCAGATGAATTACCTGATGTCAATTCATTAGAAATTCGTATAAAGGTTCCACCACTTAAAAATAGAAAAACAGGAGGAGGCTCCTTGGTTGCTTACTTGGATAAACCATTAAATGTCTCGCGCGTTAATGGCTTGGTTCTACTTTTGCATGGACTTGGCGGTTCTACTCGTAGAAGAGGTTTGACTAGGATGGCGAGTGCCTTGGTTCAATCAAACTTCGCTGTTCTGAAACTTAATTTGAGAGGTTCAGATCCTTGTAGAAATTTTGTGGACGGCACTTATGCTGCTGAGTGCAATAGTGATTTGATTCCAGTTTTAAAGCATGCCAGAGAAATTTCATATCAATTAACCAATGACTATCAATGTTCAAAAAAAATACCTCTTTTTGGTGCTGGGATCTCTTTGGGTGGAACTATTCTTTTAAATGCTTGTATGAGTGATGAGTCTTTATTAGATGGATTGGTATGTATTAGTAGTCCATTGGATTTGCATGAATGTAGTTCTTCTATTGAAAGACCAAGAAATTTTATTTATCAAAAATGGTTGTTAAATCGTTTGATTAGGCAAACTTTAGAAGATCCTTTTGGGATAGAAGAAAGAGAAAAGAATGCATTAGTAATAAATAAAACAGATAAAAGAAGAAAAATAAGTAACATTAGATCTTTTGATAACTTAATAACTGCTCCAAGATGGGGATATAAAGATGTTGAGGAATATTATGCTATGGCATCTCCTTTCTTCTCTTTGATGAAAAATGAGAAATCTATTCCTAAAACTTTATTTATTCAATCTAAAGATGATCCTTGGGTTCCTTTCTTAGCTGCTGAAAAATTAATGACAAAAATGAGATTTTCTAATGATCAAAAAAATAATAAATTTATTTTTACTGATAAAGGTGGGCACAATGGATTTCATGGAGTTCAAGGCTGCTGGGGTGATCAAGTAGTTTCTAAATGGCTTTTATCTTTTCAAACTATTTAGTCTGAGATTGCAATTCTTTTCATATTCTTTTCTGAAAAATTTAATACTTCTTTTCTAGCCCAATTGTCTATTTCAAGAATTTCATTAAGACTTGGATGTAGATTAAGATCACGTTTATGTTTTTCGCAAATAGCCTCAATTACTTTTGGAATATCAATAAATTTAAATTTTTCTTCTAAAAATAATTCTACTGCTTTTTCATTAGCGGCATTAAGCACAGCTGGCATTGTGCCTCCGAGTTTCCCTGCATTATAAGCAAGTTCCATGCAAGGATATTTATTAGTATCTGGTTCTTTAAAAGTTAAATTACCTATTTCAGTGAGCTTTAATTTTGGCCAGGGTGTTTTAAGTCGAGAAGGCCAACTTAAGCAATATAAAATTGGGAGTTTCATATCTGGCCATCCCAATTGAGCTAAAACTGATGAATCATCCAACTCCACCATCGAATGAATGATACTTTGAGGATGAATAATGATTTCGATTTGATCATATGGAAGCCCAAATAAATAATGCGCTTCAATTACTTCAAGACCCTTATTCATAAGGGTTGCAGAATCTACAGTTATTTTCCTTCCCATACTCCAATTAGGATGGCTAGTTGCATCCTTGACAGTTGCTTTTTCTAGATCTTCTGCTTTCCAATCTCTAAAAGCTCCTCCTGATGCAGTTAATTGTATGGATTTAAATCCTGGAGTAGGTATTCCTGTTGAGAGCCTTGCATTCTCCGTCCATGGCGTTCCTTGGAGGCATTGGAAAATAGCTGAGTGTTCAGAATCTGCAGGTAATAGTCTACTTCCACTTTTTTTTAAAGCAGGAATGACTACAGGTCCTGCTGCAATTAGAGTTTCTTTATTTGCTAGAGCTAGATCTTTCCCTGCTTCAATAGCTGAAAGTGTTGGCAAGAGACCCGCACAGCCAACTATTCCAGTTACAACAAGATCTGCACTTGCCCAAGCTGCTGCGTTGTTAAGGCCTTCTGGTCCAGCCATTAATAAAGGCTTTTTGTCTATTTTTTTATCTTCAGACAGACTATTGATTCGAGTAGTCAGTTCTGATAAAAGCGATTCATTGGCTAGAGAAACAACTTCAGGTTGATGAGTCTCAATTTGTTTGATTAGCAAATCAAGGTTCTTTCCTGCTGTTAGTCCAACAATTTTGAATTGATCAGGAAACTCTTCTGCAATTTGAAGGGTTTGAGTTCCGATAGATCCTGTTGAGCCTAAAACGCTTATGGCTTTCACATTGTGAAGGCAAGTATGTCCAGTCTCCCATTTAAAGGTATAACCCAGTTATGTATTTACCAGTTTCTTCTGGATTTTAATAGAGATTTATCATGCAAGAAAGGGAACAATGGAGATCGGGGCTTGGATTCGCACTCGCTGCGGCTGGTAGCGCAGTAGGTCTTGGAAATCTTTGGGGTTTTGCTTATAGGTCATCTCAAGGCGGAGGACTTGCTTTTCTTATCCTTTATATATTGGTTGTTTTAGTTGTTTGTCTGCCTGTTTTGGTGGCAGAAATGGTTCTAGGAAGGAGTACTGCGAGTAGTCCTTTTATTGCGCCAATTAAAGCTGCTGGGGAAAATTGGAAACCTTTAGGGTGGCTTTTTGCACTAGCTTCTTGTGGAATTCTCTCCTATTACGCAGTGATAATGGGATGGACAATTGATACTTTTTTCCATTCATTATTTATTGGCCTACCCTCAGACATGACAGAGGCTGGAGAATTCTTTGGTAAAATTAGTAGTGGTAATAGTGTTTTCGTAGGGCAAATAATTAGCTTATTATTAACTGCTTTAGTTGTTGTTGCAGGAGTACGTGGTGGCATAGAAAAACTTACAAAATGGGCTATGCCATTTTTATTTGTTTTGCTTTTGATATTAGCCATATGGGCTGCAACTTTATCTGGTGCTTGGGAGGGGTATACATCATTTTTACTGAAATGGGATGCATCTCAGCTTTTTGATAAAAACACAATTAGTAATGCATTCAAGCAAGCTTTCTTTTCCTTGAGCTTGGGTATAGGAATCATGGTTGCCTATTCTTCATATTTAAGTCGTAAAAATCACCTTCCTAAAGAAGCTTTAAGAGTCGCTACTTTGGATACTGCTGTTGGTTTACTAGCAGGACTGATTACATTCCCAGTTGTAATGAGCTTTGGTTTGAAAGATGTTGTAAGTGAATCAACAGTTGGAACTTTATTTATTGCTCTTCCAACTGGATTTGCAAATCTTGGATTATTTGGGAGATTGATTGCAGCTGTTTTCTTTGGATTGGCTTTTATAGCTGCTATTACTTCTTCTGTTTCATTGATGGAAGTACCAGTATCTTCTTTTATGGACAGGCTTAATTGGAGCAGGAATAAGGCAGTTTGGACTTCAACACTATTAATTTTCTTGATTGGAATTCCTTCTGCCATCTCTACCGACTTTTTAGGGAAGTCAGATGCTATTTGTAATACTCTTTTGATATTAGGTGGCCTTCTGATCTCAATTCTTTTGGGTTGGATCATTCCAAATCGTTATGATGAGGATCTTTCTAATTCTAATTTAAGAGTTAGAAGGTATCTAAAATTTATGCTTCGCTGGGTATCTCCACCCGTTATTGCAATAGGTCTCTATTTAACAGTGTTATCAACAATAGAAACACTTGCTTAATCTAATTCTGTTTCCATTCAGTTATACCTCCAGGTTTATCTATTAACTCAATTCCGATATCTTTTAATTCAGCTCTTATTTTATCAGCGAGCAAAAAGTCTTTATTGGATTTTGCTAAAGATCTGTTTTTTATAAGTCCTTCAATTTTAATGGTGTCAAATTTAGTTACCTTGATTTGATGTTCCTGATTTAAATTTACTTTTAAGCCCAGAACCCCTGCTAACTCAGAAAGTAACTCCCATTTATTAAAAACTTGATTCAAAATATCTTGGTCAACTTCATGGATATTTTTGTCTTTTAAAAAAATTATGTATTTTCTAATAGGTTGAGACAGTTCAAAAAGAACAGATAAAGCTCCAGATGTATTCAAATCATCATCCATATATTTTTCAAAGTTTGATAATAATTTAAATGAGTCTTCATCAAGTTTTCCGTTGATAGCTTTTTTTACAGGTTTATCTAGGTTGATTTTATTTATGTTTTGATCTTTAATTTTGAAAATATAACCGAAAGATAGGCAATTATTTAATCTTTCCCATCCTTTTGCAGCAGCTTTTAGTGCTTCTTCAGTAAAATCTAAGGGCTTTCGATAATTAGTTTGTAATACAAAAAATCTCAAAGTCATCGGTGAAATCCCTTCATCTAATAAAGATCTAATCGTTGTAAAATTACCTAGTGATTTACTCATCTTTTCACCTCCTACATTAACCATTCCATTGTGAAGCCAGTATCTCGCTAACTCTTTTCCATTGCAGGCTTCCGATTGAGCTATTTCATTCTCATGATGAGGAAATATTAGGTCTGATCCACCGAGGTGAATATCAATACTTTCACCTAATTCTTGTTTAACCATCGCTGAACACTCAATATGCCAACCTGGTCTTCCATGTCCCCAAGGAGAAGAATAACTAACCTCGCTTGAGCTGGACTTTTTCCAAAGAGCAAAGTCAAGTGAATTCTTTTTACTTTTTTTTTGATTAATTTTTAAACGTCCAGCTGCATTGTCTATCTGATCCTCAATTTCTCTACCACTGAGCTTTCCATAGTTTTTATGTTTATCTACTGAAAAATAAACATCACCATTTGATGAGTAAGCTATTTTCTTTTTTTCTAATTCTTCTATGAAATTAATAATTTGATGGAGGCATTTTGTTGCTCTTGGCATGCTACTTGGTCTAAGAATGGAGAGTGTATCCATATCCTTATGAAATTCATCAATATTTCTTTCACTTAATTCATCAGTAGAACATCCTTCTTTCTTTGCTCGATTAATAATTTTATCATCAATATCTGTGAAGTTTTGCACGAATTTAACTTCAAATCCTTTCCAGATTAAGAACCGTCTTAGTACATCCCAATTAAGATAACTTCTTGCATGACCAAGGTGACAAAGATCATAAACAGTTACACCACAACAATATATTTTAACTTGATTAGGATTTATAGTAATAAAATCCTCTTTCTTTTTGGAAAGGGTGTTTGTGAATTTTAAGGACAATTTCTTAAATGAAAATGTGAGAAATTATTGAATTTGTTAGCAACTATTTTGCCTCCATCCAATTTACTCCAACGCCAGTTTCAACGATAAGAGGAACGCTAAGTTTTACAGCATTTTCCATAGTATTTTGTACAAGGAGTTTTGCTTCCTCCAAATCTTTTGGATCAACTTCTAGCACGAGTTCATCATGCACTTGAAGCAGGATTTTGGCTGCTAATCCAGTCTTTCTCAAAGCAGAGTGCAAGTTAATCATTGCAATCTTAATTATGTCTGCACTTGAGCCTTGAATAGGTGCATTTGCCGCGGCTCTTAGTTGCTGTGCTTCCAGTCCTGCTCTTCTAGCCGTTGTTAAATCAATTTCATTCGCTGGTGTTCCCAAAAGTCTTCCAAGTCCATTTTTATTGAAATGAAAATATCGTCTTCTCCCAAGCAATGTTTCAACAAAACCTTGGCTAAGAGCCAGTCTTTCTTGATATTCTAAAAATTTAAAAACTGCTGGATAACGTTCTTTGTATCGACTTAAAAAATATTTTGCTTCAATTAATGATACTCCTGTCGATCTTGCAAACCTTTGAGCCCCCATGCCATAAATAACTCCAAAATTTATTGTTTTTCCTATTCTTCTTTCATCATCGTCAATGTTATCTTTCTCAAATAAAATTTTTGCTGTTAAAGAGTGTACATCTTCGTTTTTTAAGTAAGCATTTTTTAGAACTTCTTCACCTGAAAGATGTGTGAGTATGCGAAGTTCAATTTGTGAATAATCTGCACTTAAAAGTTTCCAATCTTTTTGGGGAAGAAAAGATTTTCTTATTCTTCTACTAAATTCAGTCCTGACAGGAATATTTTGGAGATTGGGATTGCTGCTACTTAATCTCCCGGTAGCGGTGACGGCTTGATTGAAATCTGTATGTACTCTTCCAGTTTCTTTTTCAATAAGCTGAGGTAACGCATCTACGTAAGTATTAAGTAATTTACTTATGGTGCGATGTTCAATGATCATTTTTACTATTGGATGGTCTGATTCAAGTTTTTCTAATACACCTGCATCTGTACTCCATCCTGTTTTTGTTTTTCTTGATTTCTTCCTATCCAAATCAAGCTTTTCAAAAAGTAATTCACCTAGTTGTTTAGGAGATGAAAGGTTAAATTCATTTCCTGCAATCTTATATACTTCCTCCTCGATAGAAGTTAATGTTTTTGTTAGTTCTAAGGACAAATCTTTTAAATAAGGAGTATCAATAGTTATTCCAGTAGATTCAATGTCAGCTAATACTTCCTCAAGTGGTTGTTCAACTTCTTTAAGTAATTGTATTAATTTTATACTCGTTTCTTTTAATCTTTTAACATAAATAACTGCTAATCTTCTTGTTAAATAAACGTCCATACCACAATACATACTTGCAGTCTTAATGTCCACATAGGAGAAGTCTTCTCCTTTTTTTACAACATCAGAAAAACTATTTGGTTTAAATCCGAATTCTCTATAAGCAATTTCATCTAAACTATGTTTAAGTGTTGCATCGTATACATAGTCTGCCAGTAAAGTATCTATGACAACTCCATTTAATATGATCCCATGCCTTAACAAAATCAGTCTGTCGTATTTTGTGTTTTGAAGAGTTTTTGGATTCTCTCTGCTAGAGAACCAGTCTTGAAGGGCATAAATAACTTCTTCAATCTTTAATTGATTTATATGATTAGTTTCTAATAAACTTTCTTCTTTCGTTCTGTGTCCAATTGGTATGTAAACTATATCTTGTAACGATGCACCAAAACAAAATCCTAACCCGACAAGTTCAGCTTTAAAAGGATTCAAACTCGTTGTTTCGGTGTCAATGGCTATTGGTTCTGAAGCGTCTGTATGTTTCATTATCTTTGCAACAAACTTATTAAGTTCTTCTAGATTGTTGATGATATTTGGCTCTATCTGAGGAATCTTTTTTGTCTCATTAAGAGTAGTTGGTTCACTATCTTTAACCTTATTAATAATAATTTTAGTTTCTATTGAAGCAGGATTAATATCTTTTTTTGATATTCCCTCCTTGGAAAATAGAGCTTTAAATGTTGAAACTTGTTTTAATAAACTATATAATTCAAGCTTTTCAAGATTTTCAGCTAGTTTTGATTCATTAATACCCTCTAAGTTATGATCTATTTTTGGCTTAATAGGAATTTTAATCAATATTTCTGCAAGTTTTCTTGAGAGATAAGCATTATCTTTATCTGCTTTTAGTTTTAATCTTACAGCTCCTTTTATGGCTCCTCTTTGAGCTTTCTCGCCTTCTTTTTCTAACTCTTGGAGTGACTTATAGACTCCATCAAGATCATTGTTTTCGTTTAAAAGATTTATTGCTGTTTTTGGACCAACTCCTTTGACGCCTGGAATATTATCTGAACTATCACCAGTTAAAGCTTTCAGATCAATAACTTTGCTTGGATTGACTCCGAGCTTCTCTCTTACGCCTTCTTCATTAATCAGTTTAGGATTTCCGCTTTTTGCATAAGGACCTCCACCCATATACAAAACAGCGATGTCTCTTTTGTCATCCACTAATTGGAATAGGTCTCTATCTCCAGAAAGGATTCTGACACTCCAACCTTTTTCAGCGGCATCATTCGCTAGTGTCCCTAAGACATCATCCGCTTCATATCCTGGGGCTTTGCAGATGGATAGATTTAGACTTCCTTTGAGAATATCTTCAAGCTGATCTAAATCTTGAAAAAAGATATCTGGCGCTACATCCCTATTGGCTTTATAGTTTGGATCTTCCTTGTGGCGAAATGTTGGCTCAGCAGTATCAAAGGCAATTGTAATTCCTTTAGGTTTGATAGATTTGCAATTATCTAAAAGGCTTTTTAGAAAACCATAGGTAACACTCGTAGGAAATCCGTCTTTTGTAGTGAGACCTCCTTCACCTCCTTTACTAAAAGCATAAAAACTTCTAAATGCTAGAGAATGACCATCAATCAATAACAAAGTTGGCTTTTTTATTTCTTTCATGAGTCATTCAGGTTGGGAATAATATATTATTTTTTTCTTTTTTTAGCCCATGGTGGAAGATTAATAAAAACTCTATCTCCTGGGTTTAATCCAGATATTATGGCAGTCTTACTGCCACTACTTGTTCCTAATTCAACTTTTTTAAATTTTGGTTGATTTTTCTCGCCTGGTATTAAAACTCCTACTTTCCCCTCTTCAGTGACAATTGCTACAGTTGGAATAAGCGTACTGATTTTGGTTGCTCCTGTTTCAAAGTTGATATCAGAAGTCATTCCCAGTCGTAAATTTTTAGGCCTTTTGTTTAAAAACAACGTCACTTCAAATGAGGTTACATTGTTGTTTCTTATTGCACTTGGTGAGATTTTGGAAACAACAGCTTTATAACGCTTATCAGGAAAAGCATCTACTATTATTGTCGCTTCTTGACCAGTCTCAATCCTGCCTATATCACTCTCAGGAACTTTCGCAACTATTTCCAGGCCTTGAGAAAGTTTAACTATTGATGAACTGGTTGCTCCTCCTTCTCTTGATGATGAGGCTGATGTCGTAGGAGTTACAAATGCGCCAGGGACAGCGTATCTACTTGTTATGGTGCCTTTGAAGGGTGCCTTTATATTTGTCTCATTTTCTTCAACTTCTATTTGTTTAAATTTGGCTTCGCTTCTTAAAAACTTATTTTTATATTCTTCATACTCTTCGGCACTTATAGCACCTTCAGAAAAAAGCATTTTTCTTCTTAAGTAGCTTGCCTTTTGTGTCTCATAATTAGCTCTTAGCTCGTCAATTCTATATTTCAAGTCTCCGAAATCCATTTTTGCAATAAGATCTCCTTGTTGAACCTGATCTCCTTCATCCACAAATATCTCATTAAGTATTCCCTGTCTTTTAGGGCTTACATTTACACTTTTATTTGCTTTTAATTCACCACTTGCGGTGATCAGTCCAGGCAAGCTTCCACTTTCAGCTGCAATTGTAAATCCAGTAATGTCTTTATTAGACCTATTTGCATCTTTAAGTTTAAAACTAATGCCACTAACGGTTAAAACAGATAGTGCGATAAGTCCTACAACTTTTTTCTTTTTTAAATTTTTCCAAATCATTTTGCGAAAATTAATTGCTCAAGAGCTTTAGAAGTTTTGATCAAGTGAAGAAAAAGCTTAAAAAACTTTCCTTTGGAGATTTATAACTATATTTTCGCTGTTAATGGGCACGATTGGGTTTAATTTGGTCAAATTAATCAACTGGGATCCTTCAAAGATCCATTTCAATGCTTAAGGCCGGAATTGTTGGACTCCCCAATGTGGGCAAGTCTACTTTGTTCAACGCTCTTGTCGCGAATGCTCAAGCTCAAGCAGCAAACTTTCCTTTTTGCACGATTGAACCCAATGTCGGTTCTGTTTCAGTACCTGATCAACGTTTGAATTTGCTTGGTGAACTCAGTAAGAGCAAACAAATTGTTCCAACTAAAATTGAGTTTGTTGATATTGCCGGTCTTGTTAAGGGGGCAAGTAAGGGAGAAGGACTTGGAAATAAATTCTTAGCAAATATAAGAGAGGTAGATGCAATAGTTCATGTAATTAGATGTTTTAGTGATGATGATGTTGTGCATGTATCGGGATCAGTAGACCCATCAAGGGATATTGAGATAATAAATTTAGAATTAGCTTTGTCTGATTTAAATCAAATAGAAAAAAGAAGAACAAGATTAAAAAAACAATTAGCTACTAGTAAGGAAGCGAAGTTAGAAGACGAAATATTAGAGAAGTTAGCTTTAGGATTGGAAAATGAGAATGCAGTTAGGAGTGTTTCATTAACTGAGGGAGAGAAAAAATTAATTAAACCATTGGGTTTACTAACTCAAAAACCAATTATTTATGCAACTAATCTTGGTGAGGATGAGCTTGCAAAGGGGAATTCTTTTTCAGAAGAAGTAAATATTCTTGCAACTAAAGAAGGTTCTGAATGTGTAAAAATTTCAGCTCAAGTTGAAGCAGAGTTGATTGAATTGGGGGAGGAGGAAAGAGATGATTATTTAAATGGACTAGGTGTAGAGGAAGGCGGTTTAATTAGTCTAATTAAAGCTACTTATCGATTGCTGGGCTTGAGTACATATTTCACTACTGGAGAAAAAGAAACAAAAGCTTGGACTATCTCTGACGGCATGACAGCACCACAAGCGGCTGGGGTGATTCATACAGACTTTGAAAAGGGTTTTATTCGAGCCCAAACAATTTCATATAAAAAGCTATTGGAAGCTGGATCTTTATCTGAAGCTCGAAATAAAGGTTGGCTAAGAAGTGAGGGGAAAGAATATGTAGTAAACGAAGGCGATGTTATGGAGTTTTTATTCAACGTATAAGCATCCAGTCATAGCAAGGGTTTTCAGCGATTTTTATAGCTATTCTAACTTTATTCTAACTTCTGAATTATTTTAGAAATTTTTTTTAGTTATTTTCTCTCTAAACATGCATAACCTTAAGTTCGTTCGATGCTTGAGATTTATGAGGAAATAATAGAAGATCATGCAAGAACTGTATTTTAATATACTTAAATCATAAACTGGAGATATTTAAATTCTTTTTTGTATTTTTAGCTACCTGAATAATTGCTGGCTTGATTCATATTTAATTAACTAATTGGAGGTTGATATGTTTACAGATTATCAACCAAAAAAGGGATATGATGAATATTTTACATCTGAAGATTATTCTCCTAGAACATCCCTTGAGCCTCTTCTTTCGTCTTTAAAAAAGATAGGTTTAGACCAGTTAAATGTAAGTCATGAAATTGCAAGAAAATTACTTCTACGTCATGGAGCAACTTTTCGTCTTAACGACTCCGGTAATAAAGGTTCTGAAAGGATTCTTCCTTTTGATCCTTTGCCGAGAGTAATTGGTGCCTCTGAGTGGTTAGAGCTAGAAAAAGGACTTGTACAGAGACTTGAAGCAATAGATTTATTTTTATCTGATGTTTATGGTAAACAGCAAATAATAAAAGATCGGATTATCCCAAGAGAATTTATAGAGAGTTCTGATGGTTGGCGGCCACAAATGCAGGGATTTGTGTTGCCATTAGGTAAATGGTGCCATGTGTCTGGATTGGATTTAATTAGGGATGGAAAAGGAGACTGGCTCGTTCTTGAGGACAATCTTCGGTGCCCTTCAGGAGTTGCATATTTCTTGGAGAATAGATTAGTTATGAAAAGAATTTTTCCTAGCCTTTTTGCTGGCAGGATTGTTAGACCTATTGATGATTACCCATCATATTTATTGAAATCACTTCAGGAATTGGCAGTTTGGACTGACAATCCAAAAGTTGTTTTATTGACTCCTGGAGTTTTTAATAGCGCATATTTTGAACATAGTTATTTAGCTCAACAGATGGGAGTTCAATTAGTTGAAGGAAGTGATTTAGTTTGTCAGAATGATAATGTTTATTTGAGAACCACCTCAGGGATAAAAAAAATTGATGTTATTTATCGTCGAATAGACGATGATTTTTTAGATCCTAAATTCTTTAGAAAAGATTCAATGCTTGGAGTCCCAGGTCTTCTTGATGTGATGAGTAAGGGTAGAGTTGCTGTTGCAAATGCTCCTGGCACAGGATTAGCAGATGATAAATTAATTTATACTTTTGTACCAGATATGATTAGATATTATTTAAAAGAGGAACCTATAATAAATAATGTTAAAACATATGTATGTGCAAAGGAAAAAGATCTTAATTATGTACTTGAGAACCTCAATTACTTAGTTGTTAAAAGTGTTTCTGAAGCTGGCGGCTATGGAATGTTAATAGGTCCACATTCTTCTCAAATAGATATTGATAAATTTTCAGCAAAAATCAAAGCTAATCCAAGAAATTATATAGCTCAACCAACTCTAGATTTGTCTACGGTCCCATCACTTAGTGATGGTGAAGTATACCCATGTCATGTTGATTTAAGACCATATGTTCTTAGGGGAAAGAATACTTGGGTAAGTCCTGGAGGTCTCACAAGGGTTGCTTTAAAACGAGATTCTTTGATTGTTAATTCTTCTCAAGGTGGAGGGTGTAAAGACACTTGGGTGGTAAGCCAATAATATAAATGTTACTTAGTAGAGTTGCTGAATCACTTTTTTGGATTAATAGATATTTAGAACGTGCAGAGAATATTTCTAGATTTGTTGAAGTTAGTGAGTCTATGGCTCTAGATTGTCCGCCTGGTAGTGCTGAACCATGGTTGCCTTTAATAGATGCTAGTGGTGATAGAAACGAATTCGATAAGAGTTATAAGAATAAAACTTCAAGCGATGTAATAAGTTTTCTTATTAAAGATAGAGAGAATCCAAATAGCATTGTTAGTTGTATTTATATGGCAAGAGAAAATGCTCGCCAAATAAGAGATGTTATTACTTCTGAGATGTGGGAACAAATAAATAGTTTGTTTTGGAGTATTCAGGAGGGTGAGGTCATTTGGCATCAACCTGCTCAAGAACAATTATTCGAAATAAGAAGAAGTTGCCAGTTATTTTATGGAGTTACAGATGCTACTTTTAGTCATGATATTGCATGGCATTTTAGTAAATTAGGAAGGTTGATTGAGAGAGCGGATAAAACTTCTAGAATATTAGATGTAAAATATTTTTTGCTTTTACCAAATCTAAATGAGCTTGGTGGAGCGTTAGATGAGCTGCAATGGATTTCTTTATTACGCTCAGCGGGAGCTTATCAAATGTTTAGAAGATCTGAACAAGGATCAATAACTCCTAATGCAATCGCAAGTTTTTTACTATTAGATCCTATTTTCCCAAGATCTGTGAGATTTTGTCTTGAGGGTATTAAAGAATCTTTAGGTAAGATTCAAAATTCACCTGTTTCTGAGAAGCCAAATGATCTGGAATGTTTAATAGGTTTATTACTATCAAAATGGAGTTTTGTAAGAATAGATCACTTAATTAAAAATGGTTTGCATGAGGCTATTGATAGTCTTCAAATTGATTTAAATAAATTAAATGATCTTATACATAGCTTTTATTTTATAAACGAAAAGGGATTTGATTTTGATTCTTTACAAGAATGAAAAAGAAAATAATTCACAAACTATTTTATTCTTATGAAGAGCCCGTCTCTCTTAGCGAGCATTTGATTTGTATGAAACCCAGGTCTGGCGGCTTCCAGAAGTTAAATTATTTTGATCTTGAAATTAATCCCTATCCCCATTCAATATTTCCTTTGATCTCTGCTAATGGAGATGATATTTTTAAAGTATTATTTAAAGAACCTACTGATTCTCTTCTTATTAAGACAGAAAGTGAAATTGAGACACAGATTCATCCAGATTTATATCAATTAGAAAATTATAATGATCTAAGTTTACCTATGAAAATAGAAGGAGAAAATAACTCATTGAATGGATTTATTCAAGGTTGGTTCCTTAATGGACAACATGATCCAGCAGCTATTCAAATTG
Organism: Prochlorococcus sp. AG-402-P18; assembly: GCA_003216275.1. Taxonomy (GTDB): domain Bacteria; phylum Cyanobacteriota; class Cyanobacteriia; order PCC-6307; family Cyanobiaceae; genus Prochlorococcus_B. The sequence goes on from QCJC01000014.1 coordinate 30,838, forward strand.
CTCAAGAGGCATTGGTAGGGATCGAAAATAATGTATTGGACTTTTTATATCAATTAATCGCTCTAATAAAAGATAGAGTTAAATATACACCTAGACATATTGGACCGGCATGGACTGCAGGAAGAACTCTTAGAGAAAGAGTTGGTTCTTGCAGGGATTTGGCGATTTTGTTAATGGAGACTTGTCGATGCGTTGGCATACCTAGTCGTTTCGTTAGCGGGTATCAATTTATGGACCAACCCCCAGAAAAATATGAACTTCATGCATGGACTGAGATTTTTATACCTGGTTTTGGATGGAGAGGATTTGATCCAAGCGGTTGTGGTTTGATTAATAGTAAATATATAACCCTAGCCTCTTCTTCTAAGTCTGAACTTGTTGCTCCAGTAAGAGGAAGTTTTACTGGTGCTCCTGACTTGAAAAGTGAATTACAGTGGAATATTGAAATTATCTGAATTGTATTGAAATTATGAATGGACTCACTTATTGATAAATCTTCGATCAGTCTTTCTCGTTTCTGCCTCCTTCTTGATAGTTATATCTGTTCTAACTTCGTTCTAGTCTTCTAACTTACGTCTAACCGCGATTTTCGCTTGTAATCGCTTGGTATGACTGGACGTTATGGAGTTTTTATTCAACGTCTAAAAAGTCAGTCATACCAAGGGTTCTTAGGGGTTAGACTAAGGCTTAGTCTAACAATTTAGTCTAACCTTTTGAGACGAAAAACTTGAGTTTTGAGACTAGCTGGTCTTAAGAGTCCAGCTTTGATTAAAGAGTTTTATTATCGTTTTTCAATGCTTAAACTGACTAGATCAGCTAGAAAGGGTCTAGCAAAAAATAAATTAATGCGTCGTTTGGCAATCCTTGCAGCGATAGCTCTTACAACTTCAAGTTGTGCTAGAAATTCTGCCCAGGGTTCTGTAGACCAAAAGACACACAAGATGTGTCTTCAAGCAAATGATTATTTGGGTTGCGTTAAAGCTCAGTCTGGGCAAGCGACCTCTAATGAGAAATCTAAAAAACAAATAATTTTTAATCCTGGAACGGCAACATCTTTAGGCAATGAATGTCCTTCTGGATATGCATATACGGGTAAGGGATATTGTGCACCTGTTCGCTGTCATTATGAAGCCTCTTTCGGACAATTCTTTAAAGGTCATAGTGATTTTTTAGGAGGCAAAAGTGATTGGAAATGTAAGTACAATGCTTGGTATGGTCCTGGTCTCTTGAGGTTGGAGAAAGAAACAGTAAGAATAGGTACAAATCCAAATTGTCCACCAGGAGAACCAGCTCTGGGATGGAACTCTACTTGTGAAGCTCCTTATATAAAGAAAGAAAAGAAGAAGAAAAACAAACTTCCTATGGCATGTAGAAATGGAGTATGGGCTAAAGATGATCCAAAATGCCAACTTCCTGAAGAGACTATTCCATCCCCAATGGATATGGATTAATGAAACGCTTACTGCAGAAATGAGATAAATCTATTAGGAGTGTCTCAACATGTCTCAAGAATGGTCTAACATTTTGTTGTACTGGTCTAACCCTAAATTATCGCTCAAAATATTTGCTATAACTTGATGTATAGGAGTTTTTATTCAACGTATAAGCGTCCTGTTATAGCAGGGGTTCTCAAAAGTTGGAAGAGGTGCTATTCTCACTTTTGAGACAAAAAACTTTTGTTTTGAGACAGTTTTGTCTTAAGAATCCAGATGTAATTGGTTATTTTTTATTCTGCATAAAACGCTAGAATTGACTAATTCAACTAGAAAAATATACTAAAAAAGATCATTATGCACCGTGATTTGGATAACATAGAAGGACAAAATGCAGGAGGGCAAACAATCAATGAAGTAAAAACATTTCCAGTTCCGTTTTCTATAGAAGAAAGCAAAGACAATATCACTATTACTACTCATAAGAAACCTTCTATAGAACAAATAATCAATCAAGCGTTTAAGTTTCGTTCACAAGGAAATCTTTCAGAAGCAGCAAAATATTATCAATTTTTCATAGATCAAGGTTTCAAGGATTACAGAGTTTTTCTTGATTATGGAAAAATACTTAAAGATTTTTCTCATTTTGATAAGTCAAAAGATCTTCTTGAACAATCAATTAGATTAAAGCCTGATTTAGCTTTGGCTTATTTGTATATTGGCGAGATTTTATTAATTAAAGAAGATATAGAAAATGCTAAAATATATTTTTTAAAGTCATTAAAAATAGATCCAACTTTATCACTTTCCTGTGCTAATTTAGGTAGTATATTTAAACTTAAAGGTAAGATAGAAGAATCTGATTACTGGAATTCTAGGGCAATTAAAATGGCTACTAGAGCCGAATTGCAAATTATTTAAAGATATGACTAATTATCTTATTACTGGAACAAATAGAGGAATAGGTTTAGAATTCTGCCGCCAGCTTGACTCTGAAAGAAATAAGATAATTGCAATTTGTAGATCAACATCTTCTGAACTATTGGATCTTGGTGTTCAAGTTGAATCTGGAATAGATCTTTCAAACTTTGAATCAATTTATAAACTTAGTAATAAATTAAGTGAATTTAAGATAGATGTTTTAATTCATAATGCTGGTATTATCGAATTCGATTCTTTTCCAAATATTAATAAAGAAAGTGTTATTAGACAATTTAATATAAATGCAATAAGCCCACTATTGCTTACAAGGGTATTTCTTAAAAATTTATCTAATACGGGTAAAATAATTCTTATTTCTAGTCGAATGGGATCTATTTCTGACAATTCCCATTCAGGTTGTTATGGATATAGAATGTCGAAATCAGCGCTTTGCATGGCTGGCAAGTCATTATCTATTGATTTGCGAGCCAGAGGTATAGCTTTAGCTATATTGCATCCAGGGTTGGTTAACACTCGAAATAGTCCTACAGCTAAAGCACTTACTGCTGAATTATCTGTAAGTGAACTTATAAAAAGAATTAATTTACTAACTCTTGAGGATACAGGAAAATTTTGGCATGTAAATGGAGAAAATATAGCCTGGTAAATTTAATAGCTCGCTTGATTTGATAATCAAGGAGATACCATCATAACCTTATTTAAAGTTATCCAAACATCTATTTAAAAACCATAAAAATTTCACAGCATTATCAATAGTTGTTTCTTCTCCTTCATTTGTTCTGATTTCGTTCTACTGTTCTAACTTACGTCTAACCGCGATTTTCGCTTGTAATCAGTTGGTATGACTGGACTGCTATGATTTTTCATCCAACGTCTAGAATTTCAGTGATACCAAGGGTTTTCAGGTGTTAGATCGAGGCTTGGCCTAACCGTTTATTCTAACTTTTTGAGACATGAAAACTGGTTTTTGAGACAGGGTTTTAAATCATAAATTATCTAGACAATAAAACAATAATGATTATCGTTTCCGTATTCAGTGTATATTTTACATTGAATTGTGTGCGGTATGGGCAGCAATACGTGGCTGATTTCAGGATCGCCAGGCTGTGGCAAAACGAATTGGATCCTTAATAATCTTATTTCACACAAAGGTAGTTGTTGCTTTTTGCGCCTATCTGGTTACGGAGATATTGATCAACAGCAAGTAGCTTCTACAGATATTGACTATGCCTTTCTTAAAGATCAAATTCCTCAATTAATAGATTTATCAAGGTCCAGTGCAGACTCTATTTCGCATCAAGATGATTCTTTGATATTGATTGAGCTTCCTCAATTTCGAATTCCTAAAGAGCTTGGTTTGGCTGGAATTGATCCGCGCATAATCAAACAACTTGCAACTTTCAACCTCGAACCAGATAAATACCTTCATTTTGGACGTGATATGGAATTACCAATTAATGACACATTAAATTTCAATCAAATTGAATCATGCAGGTTCAAGCTTCATCGGAATGTTTGGGATCCACCTAGTCTGAATACTTTTTGGTTCGAGCTGGTTAATGGTGCTTATGGAGATGTTTATAGGGCTAAAGCCTTGATGAATATCCCCGATGGTAGATCTATGTTCTTTAACTGGATTGTTAGTCAAAAAGGTTCGCAATTTTTACCTCTTAATACTGTCTCACCTCCTAGCGGTAGACCTACAAGAATATCTGAACTTGTTGTTCAAGGGAAAAACCTTGACTCTGTACGAATTGAATCAACTATTCAGCTTTGTCTCTTGAATGATTCAGTTTTGGAGCTTCATCAAGCCTCTCTTAGAGATCCACAAATGCAGCCTAGTTATTCAACTTGACGATATGAAACACGCAGTAATTTCTTGTTTACATGCCAATCTCTCAGCAGTGGAAGCTGTGCTAGGCGATATTGATCGGCAAGGAATTGAGACTATTACATGTCTTGGCGACCTTGTTGGCTATGGTCCTCAGCCAAATGAAGTTGTTGAGCTTATTAGAGATAGGGAGATAGAAACCTGTCAGGGTTGCTGGGATGAAGACATAATTGATGGTCTTGATGCTTGTGATTGCAGCTATCCATCTCAGCTAGCAGAAAGGCGAGGGCATATAGCTCATCAATGGACAACAGAGAAGTTGACTTATGGAAACAAACAATTTCTAGCCAGTCTCCCAACATCGATTAGAAGAGGTAGATCGTTTTTCGTACATGGAAGTCCCAACAGTCAGCATGAGTATCTACTTCCAGATATGGATGCATTCGCAGCACTAGAACGAGTAGAGATGAGTGGAGCCGATACTTTATTTTGCGGTCATACTCATTTCCCATATGTACGTGAATTAGGTAATGGATCAATTCGCGTAAATATTAAAAATGCTTCCGATCGTGAAAGAGAAGTTAAAGAAATGACTTTACCTATTAGAAGAATTGTAAATGTGGGATCTGTCGGAGAACCTCGTCATGGAGGAGTAAATGCTACCTATGTTATTTATGACGATATAAATAGTGATGTTGAGATTAGAGAAGTTGCTTACGACATTGATCGAACTTGTAAGGCAATTATTGATGCTGGTCTACCCCATGTGTTCGCATGGCGTTTGAGCAACGGTTTTGAATTTGCTGAACTGGCTGAAGATGCTAGCCACGTGTGCGAACGATGATTGAACGTTGGGCACTCATAAGTGGTCTTATGGGTGATCTTGAGACCTATGAATTGATTCAAAAAGATTTAAAAAATACTCGCGGAGATATAACTCTTTTTGTTTTAGGAGACGTTGTAGGACCAGACAAGAATTGTGATGCACTTTTAAATAGACTAATAAATCCTCATCGTGATGATTTGAAACCAAACTGTATTTATGGCTGGTGGGAGGAACAATTATTGGCAGAATTAGGTTACCGTGGAGAGAGAAAGTCAGATGCCTTACGACTCAATAAAGGAGACGATGCTGTAATTGCTCTTATAAATGCTGTTGATCCATATTACTTAGGATGGATATCATCACTTCAATTTGGATTTGTAGAACTTGATTGTGGCTTAATTCATGGAAGTTCGAAAGATGTAGGAGACATTCTGACAATGCAAACACCTCCACTTACTCTTCTTGATCGAATTACCCGACTTAATGTGAATAGATTATTCACAGCTAGAAGTAAACAGCAATTTCATCTTGAGTTAACTGATGCTGTAGTTGACTCAAAAATTAAAGATTTAAATGAAGAACGAAACCAGGAGCATACTCTTCCTAAACGTGCAGTCATAGGAATTGGAGCAGGGGCTAATTACACTCTTTATGACGTTGGAAGTGATAAGACTCACTTCCTAACGGTTTCTGATGTCACTAAATCCAGAGGGCTTGGATTCGCGTAACCACTCTTTCCAAAAGAATTTCGAGGATGGTTCAGTTCAAGGACTTATTGGAATCTCAAGGTGTCTCAAAAATGGCCTAACTTTTTGTGGTATTGGCCTTACCCTATATTATCGCTCTAATAAGTTCCTATGACTTGAGGTATAGGAGTTTTATTGTCTATTGATTCAGCGATAAATCTTCTCGTATTTTGTCCAGAACCAAACAGATTTATCGACTACTTGAAACCATCAGAATCAGGGAGACGAGCAAATGCAGCAAATATCAAGATATTTTTCCCAAACGTAAAGGATTCATTCACAATTCTCCTTTAGTAATTTCTTTGCTTCTTCATCGCCCAGATTTACTGCTTTTCTCCAGTCTTCGCATGCACTTTTTATATCACCAACTTCTTTTTTTAAATTGGCACGATTAAAAAAGGCATCTGAGTCCTTAGGATTGATTTTTATAACTTGTGAATAATCATCAATTGCTCCAACAAAATCCCCCATTTTGTACTTTGCACTTGCTCTATTGAAATATCCATCTACATATAAAGGATCAAAACCTAATGCTTTGTTTTGATCGTCTATGGCTCCATCAAAATCACCTAAATTACGTTTGGCATTGCCTCGCATTGAGTAGATAAGGCAAATCTCAATGGGTGAAAGTCCCAATGCTTTGTTGTAGTCAAGTATTGCCCCTTCATAATTCGCAACTTCGAATTTATCTTGTGCTCTATTAAAGAAGTATTCGTAATTTTTTACCTTTTTATTTGGATCATCTTCATCTCTTAGAGCAATCATTAAACCTGCGCCTATAACTACGGCAGTTGATCCGATGACTAGGTTTTTATTAACTTTCATAAGAGACATGCCGATAGCAGTCGCAATACTTACTCCCAAAGCAATCGCAGTATTGTGGAGTTTCATCTTTTATTTTTTGCTCCAATTACATTGATTTTTATACCTTTCATAGATGCGTGCATACCCTTTTTCAACTAGCTCTTCTTGAATATTTATAGATCTTTTGTAGAGTTCAACGATTGTTCTTCCGTATCTATCTTCAGTGATACGTCTAATGGTTACTGTTGAACCAGCAACTAAATCATTGAGATGATCTTTTGCTGCTTTAGCAAGGATTTGATTGCCTCTTGTCCCTCCCAATTCAGGAGTGTCAATACAGGCAAGTCTGACCTTCTCTCCTTGTGTCGTTGTGCAAGTATCACCGTCATAGCATCTTTGAATTATCACGCTTGGTAGTTCTTGGGAACTTGGATAATTAATTAGTGTTTGTAAAAGCGCAATTAAGGCTAAGAAAAAAACAATGAATATTGCTGTAAAAAATCCAATCAGTAGATTCCTAATAAATCTTTGCTCAGAACTCAGTTTGTTTTTGCATTTTTATTTATCCATTTTCGATGTTCTAACCTCGTTCTTTTATTCAACATAGAGAAGAGATGTTATGTCAGAACTTTATCGTTCTTGATAGGCTTTTTTTTGCATTTTTAATCTAGATTTTTAGTTTTTGTTAGCCAAGTGAAACTCAGGGTTGGCTGCATTATTTCTTAAGCAATAATAATATTGGCTTTTTATATAATATGGTCTTGAATATCTTTATTTGATTTCACTAGGACTGTGGATAGTAGAAAAAAAAATGATTTTTCTAGCAAGAACCAAAGGAAAAGAGTAACTACATTTTCAGTTCCAATCTCTTTAGAAGAGAACATTTATAATTCTATCGACAATCCTTTACAGCTTTCTAAAGAACAAATAATTAAACAAGCTTTTAGGTTTCATTCACAAGGAAATATTTCAGAAGCTGTAAAATATTATCAATATTTTCTTAATCAAGGTTTTAATGATCATCGAGTTTTTTCTAATTATGGGGTGATTTTAGGTGATCTCGGTAAATTAGAAGAAGCAGAATTATTACAACGCAAAGCAATTGAATTCAAACCTGATTACGCAAATGGTCATTATAATCTAGGAAACACTTTGAACAATCTTGGTAAACTAGAAGAAGCAGAATTATTACAACGCAAAGCAATTGAACTTAAACCTGGTTTTGCAAAGGCTTATTCAAATCTAGGCACAGTATTAAGAGGACTTGGAAAACTAGAAGAAGCAGAATCATCACATCTAAAAGCATTGGAACTCAACCCTGATTTAACTAAAACCTACTATGCTTTGTCGATACTTAAATGTACAGATAATAAAAAAGGATGGCAAGATAAACTCTTTTCATTGGAAATTTTAAATAATAAATCAAAAGAAGATCAGATTGATATTTACTTTGCTAGAGCAAACATCCTACATAAGGAACAAAATTACGATAAGAGTTCTAAATTCCTCCACTTAGCAAATGAATTGAAACTTGAGTTAGCAAAATCTCAGGCTGATTTACTAATTAAAAAATCTAAAGTATTACTTGATGTATCTGGTGAGGAAGAAATTATAGATAAAAATTATAAAAACTATTCTGAAAATATTTTTATTGTAGGAATGCCAAGAAGCGGTTCTACATTATTAGAATCTATCCTTAGTATGAATAGCGATGTTGATGACCTGGGCGAAGTCAACTTTCTTGAGGAATCATTCTTAGAATATAAGAAAAAGAATGAAGGGTTAACACTTGCTGATTTGTATTTGCAAAAAGTTAAAAACAATAATAAGCAATCCTCTGTAAAGACTAATAAATGGCTATATAACTTTCAATATGTAGGTATTATTGCAAATAATATACCCAATGCCAAAATTATTCACTGTTATAGAAATCCTTTAGACAATATTTTATCTATATATAGAACGCAGCTTGCTAAAGGAAACGAATATTCATCTTCCTTAATTGATTGTGCAAGAGTTTATTTAAATCAAGAGGAGGTAATGAATAAGTATAAAAATAGATTTCGATCAATAATATATGACTTAAATTATGATTTATTAGTGATTGAACCTAGTCGTGAAATCAAATCATTAATCGACTGGTTGAAATGGGAATGGGACGATTCATATCTTTCTCCGCACTCTAATCAACGCTTAGTTTCAACAGCAAGTAGTGTTCAAGTTCGTTCCCCAATTAATTCAAAATCTGTTGGAGGTTGGAAGAACTATAGAGAGATGCTTCATCCAGCTATTGAGATTTTAGAAAAACATGAAAAATATAAGAACCTGAAATTCTCGTAAAAGTCAATATAAATATCTCTTTTAAGGACAAGTTTAATCTTTCTTGTTATCAAATTTAAAATATCATCAAGATTTAGAATTTTCCTAATTCATGTCTAATCATTGTTATTAACTTGTATCAACGTATAGCTGTTAATTTTTACTTACATTATCTCATAATAGCGATTTCAAAACCTATAGATTTTTA
>QCJC01000015.1 GCA_003216275.1 Prochlorococcus sp. AG-402-P18
GACTACAAAGGTGCAATTGATGACTTCACGAAAGCAATAGAAATTAATCCAACAGATGTCGGTAATTTAAAATCTCGTGCTTACTCAAAAAATAAATTAGGTGATCATCTAGGTGCGATCGATGATACAACTAAAGCATTAAAAATTGATCCAGGGAATGCTTATTACTTTATTGTTAGAGGTCTTTATAAAAACAACCTAGGTGATCATCAAGGTGCCATTGATGATACAAATAAAGCATTAGAAATTGATCCAGAGAATGCTAATTACATTATTAATAGAGGTCTTTACAAAAACAACCTAGGTGATCATCAAGGTGCCATTGATGATACAAATCAGGCATTAAAAATTGATCCAACTAGCGATATTGCTTATAGCAATATCGCTAGTTATAAGTATGACTTAGGTGATTATCATAGTTCTATTAATGATGCAAAAAAAGCATTAGAGATTAATCCAAATTCTGATAGTGCCTATACCAATCTTGGAAGGTCTAAAGATATTTTAGGTGATCACCAAGGTGCGATTGATGATTTCTCAAAAGCAATAGAAATTAATCCAACAGATGCTGATAATTTTAAATTACGTGGAATTTCTAAATGTGCATTAAATGAACTCAAAGGTGCCTGTGAAGATTGGAAAAAATCATCAGACCTGGGCGATCAATCTGTGATTGAATTAATAAATAAGCACTGCAAAGTGAATAGAAACTTAGTTAATCTTAATTCTCTAATGAAGTGTTTTATAAATATTTTTCTAGAGCTGCCAGTAACAAGTCTCAAAAGACTTATAAATCTTTTATTTAAAACTTAAAAATAATTTGGTTTACAAAATCTAGATAAACTAAGCATCAATGAAATTCCCTTAGAAAAGGAATGCGGAAAGTGTGGTTGTCCATTTGGCACGACATGGCACTTGATGGCACAAAAAACAAGGTAATTTCATGCTTTTTCCATGTGTTTTTCCATATAACGCTTTAACGTCTTTCCCTAGCAACATTGGAAACTGCTATATCTAAGAAAGACTTCTAAAAACTCATGGACAAAGAAACCTTTATCAGGTTGGCAACTCCTTTATCAATAACTTTGTTAGCGATAAGTATTGCAACTTATCCCCTAGTAGTAAATGCATATGGAGATTTTGAAAAAGGTGGAAAATATGCCCCACTTCATGTAAAAGTCATCAACTAGTAAAGAATATTTTGCCTGAAAAATTAAGTATTGATTTGACTAGGAAGTCTCACCTTATGGCACTTAATGGCAACTTATGGCAACAAATTCGTTTTAGATAAGCGCAGAGGGTGCCAGTCGATTTGTAGTCAGGAGGGACGGTAAGGGATCAAAGAGGAACAATAACTAGAAATCGGGTCAAAAATCCAACAACATTTCTAAAAATCAAACAACAAACCCAACAACTTTATGATTGAAAGACTAAAAGATTAAAAAGCAACTTTTTTCATGAGGAATTAGAATGTATAAATCAAGAGATTAATTTCGTTCTAATTTATGGAAATCAAAGATCTTTCAAACTCACAAAAGACTGATCTAGCAAATGCTATTGCTATGTTTAATGTAACAGAAACAACTGAATCTTCGTTTTCTTTAATCTTCTCTCAATTGGGCATAACTGTTCCAAAAAAATGGAGTTGTACCGAAGTAGAAAATGGAAATGAAAATGATGAAAGGCAACTAGAATTATATGAACAGGCAGAGCAATTAGTTACAGATATTGAGTGCTTAAAGTATGAGATTTTAATGGAGATTAATAATAAAGAAGCAATTGAAGAACTTAAAGTTTCAGCAGATCAGATTTGGGATGATTTTGAAGAGTTAAACGAATCCGATGATTGGGAAGATTTTATTGCAGGAGCACAACAAACTTAAATTTCATGAGATTAAATAGCAAAAGATAGTAATTAAACCTTTGCTAGGAAAGAGAAGTATTTTTTGAACGGAGAGGGTGGGATTCGAACCCACGGATAGTTGAAGCTATCAAACGATTTCGAGTCGTTCGCTTTCGACCACTCAGCCACCTCTCCTTCCTAAAAAATTTTAAGACACTTTTTTAGTTTCTCTTGATAAATATCCGAATTAAAAAAATTAGTTTTCAACTCTTAATCCCAACCAGCCTTTCTCATCAGCTCTATTGCTTTCTTATTGTTTGCGCCTAATTGATCAATAGTCACCTTGTCAGGCGTGAATTCGCCAAATTGAGTAACTTCCTTTGTTGTGTTGAAGCCTACTAAAGGGTGTTCATAGGTGGGTCCGGCCAACCCTCTACTTCCCGTTGGAGAAGCCAAATACTCCAGTAGCTGTATTGCTTCTTCTTTATTCTGAGCATATTTAGCAATTCCACCTGCGCTTACATTCACATGAGCAGGATTAGGAGTTAGTACTTTTACTTTTTTAGCCAAGCTTTTATCTTTTCTACCATTAACACCAGCAAGCATTCTTGAAACATAGTAGTGATTAACGAGACCTACTCCACATTTACCCTGAGCAACAGCTCTAATGACCCCTATATCTCCAGGAAAAAAAGGTTGAGAAATATTTGAAATCAAACCTTTTAGCCATTCCTTAGTTTTTGCTTCTCCTTTATTAACTATTTGATTGGCCACTAAAGATTGATTATATGGACTATTCCTTTTCCTCACGCAGACAAGACCTTTCAATGAAGGACTTGCAAGATCTGAATAATCTTGAATTGAATTTATATTAACTTTCTTTGGGTTAGCGACCATAACTCTCACCCTTCTTGTTAGGGCATACCATCTTGCCTGAGGATCTCTATATTCCACAGGAACATTTTTATCTAACTGAGAGGATCTATATGACTGAAGAAGTCCACTTTTTGCAGCATTGCTAATTCGAGCAGCATCTACAAGAAGAATTACATCGGCTTTAGACTTTGTTCCTTCCCTCTTCACTCTCTCTACTAAAGAAATTCCTGTAGCCTCAATTAATCGTATTTTTATTCCTGTTTCCTCATTAAATTTCTTGTATATCTGCTTATCAGTGTTGTAATGCCTACCTGAATAAATCCTTACTTCTCTATCAGAGGCCTTTACCTGGCTAAAACTTGAAGAAACCAATAGAGAGCTTCCTATTAGTGAAGTAAAGAGACGCTTAATTAAATTCATTAATCTATCAAGTAAGGGACTAATTATTTATATAGACTAGGCAAAAAGATAAGGCTAAATTTGATTTAGGAACTTTTATACCTATTGAAGTATAAATTGATATCTCGTTTATACATTAATATAGGGTTTAAGCCTAAGTTATGAATATGGAATATTTAACTCATTCTTTACTCAATAAGTCAGAGGCAAAAGAAATAGTTCAAAAGCTAAAAGTTGAGAAATCTGCCTGGCAAGATGGAAAAAAAACTGCAGGGAGTCATGCTGCAAAAACAAAAAACAATTTCCAATTAGATAAAAGTTCAGATATATCTATAGAAATAAAAGATCTTATAGTTAATAAAATCATCTCAAATAAACTTATAAAAAGTTTCACCTTACCAAGTTTAATTCATGGAGTAATGTTTACTAAATCGCTAGCAGGACATGGCTATGGAACACATCTTGATAATCCATATATGCCCTCCGGAAGAAGCGATCTGTCTTTTACCTTATTTTTAAACGAACCAGAGGATTATCAAGGTGGTGAATTATGCATTCAGACAATCAATAAACTCGAAAAAATAAAGCTCTCAGCTGGAGAAATGATATTTTATCCGAGCTCGCAACTCCACTCCGTTGCCGAAGTCAAAAATGGCGAACGCTTCGTCTGCGTAGGCTGGATTCAAAGCTATGTTCAAAATAATGAAGATAGAAGTTTTTTATTTGGTCTTGATGCTGGAGCAAAAGGCTTGCTGGCAAAACATGGTAGATCCGATGAATTGGATTTAATTTTCCAGGCCTACAGTAATCTCCTAAGAAGATTAGGAGATTGAGACGATCACTTTATACAGAGAAAGGTAAAAAAAGAACTTTCATTAGTAAGTGCGAACTATCAAAATATGTCTAAAGAATTTCTGCTATGCAAAGCAAAACACCTATAGGAATATTTATTGCTGCAGCAGCTGCTTTAGCGACTAGCTCAATTATTCCAGAGAATTCACTAGCTGGAGAGAAGCATAGTGATATGGGCGGTTTAAAAGAATGGACTACAGATCAAGAAGCAGACGAGGATGGCAAACTTGATGAAGCTGCTCAAAAAGCTGCAGATAAGGCAAAGAAAGCAGACATATGCATTCCAATAGGTGAAGGAGAAAATTGCTGGTAAAAAGAATATAAAATTAATAACGCTTTTAAAGCTATTAAACTCCTACGTTTCAATACAACTCAACCAAAAAAAACGCCCCTTAAGGGGCGTTTTTTTGGATCTAATTAAAAAAAATTAGAATCTAAATTCAGTTAGAAGAACTGCTCCATTAACATCTTTGTCAGCGCCTGAGACATCAGTGCTTCCAAAGATAGCTGGAGTAACGCTCACTCCATCATTAACCTTGAAAGTGTAATAAGCTTCCCAAACTGAATTATCTTCAGATGGATCAGTTCCACCACCTTTAATTTCAGTAGCAGCCATCTCTGAACCAATAGCAACCCCTGCACTATTTCCATCAATAAATAGGTCTCTCCAACCAAGACCAATCATCCAACCTTCTGTCTCTTCAGCCTGACCTGCAGTTGCCTCATCAAAAGAAGCAGTATCATAACCAATTTGAATGGAAGGCACAGCACCAGTTGTTTCTGGCTTCCAATAGGCTCTTACACCGTAAGCAGTCATTTCACCAACAGTTGAACTGGCTAATGAGGAATGGAAGTAACCGTCATATCCAGCTTTTGAAGAATGACCATCTTTCTTTGCAGCGGCTATAGAAACTTGCCAACGAGGTGAGCCATACTCAACTTTAGTCAAGAAGAAGTTTCTGTTGTCATCGCCCAACAAGCCTTTTGTTGAAGATGCTCCGTCCTTAGAAGTGTAGTTAACACTTAGAGCAAATCTTGGATCCATAGGATCTTCAACTTGTTGTGTCCAAGCAGCACCAAAACCAGGGCTTGTGCTTGATCCATAAGCAGAACCATTACCACCTAAAGCAAACTGCTTTGTAATTGGCTTATAAATCGAAGGAGCACTAGCCAACATATAGTAGTTCTCTATTCTTGGACCAACCCATACTTGAAGGCTATCTCCAACAGGGAATTGATACCAAAGCTTATCTACCTTTAGTTCTCCACCATTACCGTTAGCAGCAGATAAGTAAGTGTTCTGCCCTTTGTCCTTAAAGTGATCACTTACGTTACCGGTTTTGATACGTGTGTATAGATTATCTTCACCAGTGAAACTTGTATTCAGATTTAACTGATACATGTATTCCATAGTGATCTCGTCAGTATCGTTCTCTGCATCATCATCTACATAACCAGTAATGAAAGCAGCCTTACCACTCATCTTTGTAGACGAAGAAAACTGACCAGCTTGAATTTCACCTAGCTGAGCCTCTACTCCATCAACTCTTGCTTGAATAATTTCAGAACTAACGTCTGAGTCATTAGATACCGAAGTAACATCGGCATTTACAGCCAAAGGAGCCATTAGTCCCAAAGCAGCAGGAGCTACCAGCAAACGCTGAAAAAGCTTCATTGTGTCCTCACACAAATATTTCAGTACTATTTTAATGTATTCATTGAGACATTCTAGAGCAATAACTTATAGAAGTATCTTTTGATACAGGCATATATAATATTCGAACTATTTATTATTAAAAAAGCTAAAAATGTTACTAGAACTTAATTAATTAATTAGTAATTTCAACAAAAAGGAAATCCAAGAGCCTCTCTTTCCTGTAACCAAGCATCAGCCACTTTACGAGCTAATGATCGAATTCTTGCAATAATTTTAGTTCTCTCCGTAACAGAGATAACGCCTCTAGCCTCTAATAAGTTAAAAGTATGACTACATTTTAGGACGTAATCAAGGCAGGGAGTAGGAAGTTTTTTAGTAATTAATTGATGAGCTTCTGCTTCATAAATTTCAAAAAGTTTTCTTAAATTGTCTGAATTAGATTCCTCAAAATTATATTTACATTGACCTTTTTCAAAAGGTAGCCAAATATCACCATATTTATTCTTTTTATTCCATGAAAGATCCCAAATACTATCAACATTTTGCAAATACATTGCCAATCTCTCTAAGCCATAAGTAATCTCAATGGAGACAGGCTTGCAATCAAGACCTCCACATTGTTGAAAATAAGTAAATTGCGTAACCTCCATACCGTCAAGCCAGACTTCCCATCCGACACCCCAGGCTCCTAAAGTTGGAGACTCCCAATTATCTTCGACGAACCTAATATCATGATCGATCGCTAAAATACCCAATGCTTCGAGCGAAGATAAATACAATTCTTGAATTCCATTTAAAGAAGGCTTTATCAGGACTTGATATTGATAATAATGCTGCGCTCTATTTGGATTATCCCCATACCTTCCATCAGTTGGTCTTCGACATGGTTCTGGATAAGCGACAGCCCAAGGTTCAGGTCCAATCGCTCTCAGGAAAGAATGAGGGCTCATTGTCCCTGCGCCTTTTTCTAAGTCGTATGGCTGAAGAAGTAAACATCCTCTTTTACTCCAGAAATTGTTAAGGCTGGAAATTATGTCCTGAAAATACATATATAATTAATTATATAGTTAATTTAAATTTTAGAATTAGATAATTATCACATCAAATATACACTTTAAAAGCAATAATGTAAGAAAAAACAGAATATAGAAATATTTAAAACAATCTTAACCTTTTTAATCATATCAAGAAGGTAAATAAGATAAATTTCCTGCTATTGAAATTCTGGGTTGGTCAGTAATATAAAATGGATAAACACAATGTCTTAATTCAGCAGGGAAGAAAAGCATATATCCTTCATATACTGGAGATAATTTAAATATATAGTTGAGTATACCTCCAATTGAATTATTGTATTCAAACTCAAAGCAACCTGCCTTTATATCTTCATCTTTAATATCACTAAATTGTGCAATCCTTTTTGATCTTCCCAAGAATATGGAATCTTCAACCAAATAGCGAAAGAATAGACTCCACTATGATCATGATAAGGGTTGAATTCTGTTTTATATTGATAATTGACCCATAATTGATTTAATATTAATTTAGCATTAGATCCAAGCAATGTATTTTGAGAGACAGGGTCATTGCCGCTAAAATTACTTTTACGAAAAGCATTAATCAAAGGGATACAAAAGGGATACAAACAGATTTATAAAAAGTTGAATCTAGATCTTCAAGCAAAAAACTTTGTGAGATATTACCTACTAATTATTTTTATAATTATTATTTTTAGTTTTGCCAATATCAATAATTTCCACAAATACTCAATAGTTTCTTGATCTAGTTTAACTTTTAAAAAGCCAGATACTGGAGGGGATATTTTAGTAAGTTCCATTATTAATTGAAATTCCCCAAAATAAAACGATTAACAATAAAGTACAACCAATTACTTAAACATCACCTAGAGAGCTTATAATGATGTAATAAGTTACTTATTAACTACTGTTATAGATGAAGCCTAAGAGGACTAAATTTGAACTAATTACACAAGCAAAAGAAGACTTTTACAATCGTGAGAAGAGGTTAGAACAAGGTGTTCTTAGTTAACTAAAACAAAATACTAATTCCACTGGCTTCAAATTCTCAAGACGAAACAAAGACTATCTAATAATTCTAAATTCACCATTTAGGTTTAAAGATGAACCCTGGAACCGGGAATCAAGTCGCTCGTTGAGTAGATATACTTAGTCAAGCGAGTAACCAAGGAGATCCTATATTTAACAGTAGCAGTACTATCTTGATTAGATATCTTCCGAATTAATCGCATTATCATTTAACTTAAATCAATAAATAAAGCATAGGTGAAATATGAAAGCCTAATCAAGTCATAAGCCTTTTAAAAAATAGATTATAAAAATTATAGAGGTTAAAAGTAAGAACACTATGCATTTTTTTTAACTTATTAATCAAGTATTGCCACTATTGAACGCTATAGAGTAAGTAGTACATTTGTATCCATTGTTCCGATTCGTCACAAGGCGTATATTTAACAAGCGACTAAGCAAGCCTATGGATCTATCTCCGACAGAAGTGGTCGACCTAGCGAATGTCAGCTTAAACGGCGAAGTGACCAAGGGGCTGGTGCCCGCCCAAGTCGAATACGTAAAAGAATCAGTTATCGAAATAAACGAAGAGCTAAGCTGCGTAGGGCAATCCTTAAGGGCCGTAGCAGCAAATCTTGCTGATATCAAGGACAACATCAAGCCTGGAAACTGGAGAGCATTCCTGAAATCGGGAGCCATCAATTGCTCGGAAAGGTTCGCAATCGACCTGGTCAGCGCATACACTAATTGGCTCGGAAGATCAGATATCAATGACATTTTAATTGCGTCGTTAACCCCAAGATCGCTAGCGTTAATGGGAAGCAAAGGCGTAACAGAGAAAGAACGTCAGAAGGTTTTTCAAGCTGTTGAGAACGGTGAGAGGATGACCGAAGCGACGGTAAGAGAGATTGTAAAAGGCAGTAAAAGGAAAGCTAAGACTTCCAAACCTAAGAGTGAGACTGAAAAGGTAAAATTACTTAAAGAAAAAATAGAAAACTACAAAAAAGTAATCAATACGCTTCAAGACGAGAACACAAAGCTAAGCAAGTTACTATCAAACAGAGAAAAATTAATCCCTTAATAAGTCCTATCTTCCTATAAAATTATCCTATCACTAAGTTAAAAATGACAATGAATGAGAATTTACTCTATCAACCCAAAATGAAGGAAATGGGTAAAGATATGATTAATCCTTCTCCACAAGGAATTACGGAAAAACTTCTAGAAAAATACAAGCCAGTAGCAGGGATTACAGAAATTGAGAGTGAATATAAAATCACAAAATCAAAGGAGTTAAATTAAAATGAATAAAAATTCTAACTCCAGAAATGGATTCATCCATCTTTACAATCCTAAGAAAGAGGGATTGGGATCATATGATGTTCATTATATTAATGGATATAAAAATAGTAAATTAGATAAAAAGCAACAGCAGAAACTATCTAATGAGAGGAATGCAGCATGATTCCGTTCATTAGATGTCTTGCCGAGTTAAGGGCAATTACTAATCAAAGACATAGAAAAAGTATAGGAAAAAATAACCATGAGTTTAATAGTTTAACAGAAGATAGTGGGCAGAGAAAAAGATATATTGGCTATGTAATTGAAAATAAAGTATGTTTGCCTAATCTGCCTAAAGGGAAAAGACGAAAGTGGACAAGAGGCAAAGAGGCTGTATCGAAGTTCTTCAATGAGTTAGATTATAATAATCAGATACAATCATCCTATGACTTAACGCTGTTAGAGAACCAAAACTATTATGATCAAAAGGATGTTGCCTAATGCTAAAAAAGCTAATTAAACTGATTGAGACATTATCATTTTTATGTGTTATTTCCTATTTTTTTCTACATAGTATAATTTTCGTACTTTTTGGTATTTGCTTATCTCTATTGGCTATCAATAAGAGTTTTAATAATAATATGAAAACATTATTAAGAGAATTAGAAAGTGAAGAAGAAATTATAAGTGCATTGGATTTAGAAGTTGAAAAATCAAAAGATTCTATGTTAAAGCAAAATTCATCAAATCTAAGATTGGTCGAAGAAATAGAAGAATTAGGATTTATACCTTCAATAAAGAGAAATAAGGAGGATAAGATTGCTTAGTAGATTTATATATATACTTGTTAACAGAAAAACATTAATCTATAATTAATCTAATGATATAAAGATGTATCGTTGGCAGAAATAATGTTGATATAATATGTTAGATAAAACAAATATACTACTGTACAACTAGGTAATAAAAAGTTAACATAGTATACATGCTTAGATTTAATGATTGAAAATCAAAATGATATAGAGGATACATTAGTTAGAGGCTTATCGCATATTTTGAAGCGAACTGTAGAAGTAAATCCAGGTGATCAATTAGCAATTGCTCAGGAATATAAAGAATGGATTCATTGCGTCTCAGCCAGTGATTTTTCAAAACAGGAAATACTAGTAATTGATAAATTTTCATTTAGTTAACAAAAACTTTTTTAGAAATATTATATTTATTGATAATTTACTAATATCAAAATTTAAAGTTATAGGTTATTCTTAAATCGCTAACTTGCAAGCCGTTGACAACGCGATAGTACGCATGTACTATCAGGAGGTAGTGCTAAGGAAAATCCTAGTTATTACCTTTTTGCTGGCATTATTTAATTTCCTGATCATGCTTAATAAATTGGTTTATAAAAAAGGCTTCTTCTCATCTTTACAAACCCAAATAGCTAAATCATCTGATGAAATCTTCACGCACTTCAAAATTGGAATCAACTACGAAACAAAAGCTTTCAAACGCACCAGGAATAGGCATGGATTCTCTCATAACAAACTCATCAAGAGAATTAGTTGAGTTTTATTGGATCAATAGAAAAAGGTTTTCAGGGGCATATAAAAATTTCCCAACCAATTCAGAGAAAATACAAAAAAATTATTGACCTACAAGTTCTAATTTAATTTTTAATCTTTTTCAATAATCATCAAATGAGATAAACCTTAATTCTAAATAATCAAGTTTTCATATTTCTAGTTTATAAATAACTTCTTTTTGTTATTAAGATATTAATTAATCACAAAATTTAGCCTAAATAATAAAAATAATTGGACTATTTCTTATAAGGTGGCTCTTTAAATAAGTTTGGAGCTAGTATTAGAAATAATATCCACCAAATAATAATAAAGAAACCTAATATTGAAGAAATTAAAAGATTGTTGAATATTATCCAACTAGAAGTTAGCAATAATGTGCCAAAACTAATTATTGACCAAGGTTGACACCAGTAAGGTTTTAATTCCCAAAATTTATTTTTTGAATCTGAGTCCATCAAGCAAATTTGTAAAATCAACCCATAATAACCTCTCCATCAGATTTATCTTCTCCACCAGGTCTTTCTTCCTCAACAGGCTTTTCTTCCTCAACAGGCTTTTCTTCTCCAAAAGGTCTTTCTTCTTCAACAGGCTTTTCTTCCTCAATGGGCTTGATTTCTACAATATTCTCTATTGAGGTATTGGAAGAGGTGTCAGAGAGAATCTGAGAAGCCTCCTTATCTTTCTCAGACTCAGTACCCTTAAGCAAAAACTTTAAAACATATCGAAGAGATACAAACAAAGCAATTGGCAGAACAAATCCCAAAAGCAATTTATAGAGAATTACACCTATGCCAAGCACAGCAATAGCTATAATGATGTTTTTGCTGTTCATTTGATCTATTTAATCAGTACTAAATCTAAGCTATTTCTAGGCTGTCAACATTACATCTTCTTAACACGGTGTCTATTTAAATAATTTAAATTAGAAAAATCTACAAAAATCAAATGCTAATCCAAGAGAGAGAGTTAAAAAAATTTTTCAATTTATCTTATGGAGAACAAGCCCCATCGAGAGAAGAGTGGGAGTCCTTATACAATAAAGAAGTTAAGTTTATAGACCCTACTCAAGAAAAAAATGGCATAAATGCATATATAAAAGCACAAGATGGGTTAATCAAAAGATGTGATGATATTTATCTAGAATCACATTCAATTGCTATAAATAAAAATATTGCATTTGTTGAATGGACAATGGGGTTAAAAATAAAAGGTATTGAGTTTTTATATGAAGGGACAACAAGATTAATATTCGATGAAGAAGGTAAGGTTAAAGAACATAGAGATTATTTTGATTTTTGTTCTAGCACTTTTGGCAATGTACCAATCGTAGGTAGTTTTATTAGATGGCTATACTCAAAGTTTGTTGACTAAATTTTCTACGATTTGAAACACATCGAGACTTTATACTGAGTTACTTACAATATTATAAATTATTTTTAGCTTCTAGTAAATTGCTTAAAGATAAAGAAATTAATTATAAATTTTCAATTTTCAAAAGTATCTAATAAATTAGACATGAAATTTCTATATTTAAATAGAATTTAATTAAATTTCTATATATTTGATTTGTACCAGTATGTTTGATTATTTTTATTTATTACGTAAATAATTTTTTTATTAGCTATAACATTATTGGTGCTGTAAGAATTTAATGGAAACATTAGTTAAAATAATCAAAGAAACCTATGACCATAAAGCATGCTTGGACATTGCCAATAGTGGTTGCTCTAACGGGGCATGTACTAGACATAACTATCAAGCTGATACTCTTTTACTCTATATGAGTTACTCAGAAGAAATAATTAAATACACCTCTGAAAAACTTGGATATTCCTTTCTTTCAAATCTTGCCATAGACTTTGGATCACCACTTAAAGGAAATAAAGATCAAGATCAATTCTCATGGCAAGAAGTAGTGTCGGCATGTCCAAACAAGGATGATTATAAACATGCTCTTGTATGGAAATTTATAGAATTAGTTGCCAAAGAGAAAAGTTTAGAACTTCATCAATAAAATAGAAACTTAATAAGAGAAGCTAATATTCAGCTATTTAAATATTGCTGATACGGCTGATTTGATATTGAATAAGAATTCGATCATTGGTCTCATCCACGGAGGATGGAAAAATAAATACACTAATATAAAGAAAATTATTGCTCCAATTATTCCATAAAATTGAATCTCAATTTCTTCCCAAATCTCTTCAAATAAATTAACAAATGGCTTGTTATTAGTTTCTCTAATCATTACTAAAAAGATTATCAAACTATTATATATGACCATACAAAATTCTAACAATAACTACTAATACTATTAAAAACAATGAAAAGGGTTTTATTTTTATATACATTTATTTTAGGTTAATAAATTAAATCTATAATTACTTCGACGAATACACAGTCTCAATACTTTTTGGCTAATTTAAAATTGTGTAAACTAATAGAAAATTGAAGAATGAACCATCGGTTGAAGAAATTATTACACTCACGCTTAATTGTGTCTTAATTAGGATGACCGAAATTGATAAAATAGATAGGTCTGTGCTTTACCAAGAATTCAAAGAATGGATTGAAATTTCTGGGGAAAATGATCAGAACCAAGAGATTCTGTGCTTAAGGCAACTTAAAAACGATTGGAAGATTAATTAGGAAAACTTATAATTAGCTATAAACTATCCCTGGAATTATCTTTCGAAATCCCCATTCTCAAATGAAAGCCTTTAAGATAATTAAAAAATTCAATAATGTTAAATCCATTCCTTTCTTTCCTTTTCTCAACCTTGCTCTGGGTTCAAGTGCCTCAGTGGAACGATAATTGGTCAAAATGCGCCGTAGATATACCCGATTCTGCTTGTCACTGGTATATCGTATCCCCAGATAATACTTTTGGTAAGGGATTTAATTGGGCAACTGCACCTTGGTTCGATGCAAACGGATTAAACGATGTTGCAAAGATTTCCTCAGAAACAGTCGTAGAAAAATTGCAATACAGAAAATCACCCACGGTTTAAGTCAACTATAAATTTTGAACTACATAAAATTTTATCTTTCCTAACTATAATCTAGTAATAATTAATTTCTTATTTCACCTAACACTCTTAGAGCTTCGTTTACATGTGCAGGACCATTTAAAAGGTCGTTAAATATATGTCTGATTACTCCTTTTGAGTCAACTATATATGTTACTCGACCATCTAGTAATCCAAGTACCTTAGGAACCCCAAAAGCTTTTCTTAAGGAGTTATCAATATCACATAATAAAGGGAACGGTAGTTTATTTTTGTCAGCAAATGATCTGTGACTTGCTTCATCATCTCCACTCACACCCCATACTTCAGCGCCAAAAAGCTTAAAAAGGTCGTACTTATCTCTAAAGCCACAATTCTCAGCAGTGCAACCTGGTGTATCATCTTTGGGATAAAAAAATAAAACTAGTGGCCTGCCCTTTGCTTGGTTATTAGTCCTAGAAACTCCTAATTGATCAGGGAGTGCAAAATCGGGTATTTGATCTCCCAACTTTAAAGGCATTTGTTAATTCTGAACTTGTATTAATATTATATAAAAATAAGGGACATATTGTAGAGAAAAAGCCTGAAAACTATTTTTACAGGTTTTTATTTAATCTAAAGGCTAAAAATGTATAATGAAAATTCAAAATTTATTAAGCTTAAATAATACGAATTTTTAATAAAGTATACTAAATTTAAATCAAAAAAAATTCATTGGGTGGTTTCGGTCAAAAGAAAAAAGAGCATAAGGTCTCTTATAAAAAACTCTTAAAGCTTTCAGAAAAGGATCTGAAAGCAAAGTCTATTAATAGTCATATGAAAGGTAATTTAGATTTAGCAGAGAAAGGATATCTAACTTTTATAAAAAATGGATTCTTAGATGCAGATATATTTTCGAATTATGCTCTTATATGCGAAGGGAAAGGGGAAATAGATAAAGCCATTAAGCTATATAAAAGATGTATGTCAAGTTTTCCTAATCATATCTTCTCTAAATTAAACTTATCTTTTTTATATTACAAATTAAATAAATTAAATAAGGCAAAAGAATTGATTGAAGAAGCAATTAATTTGAATCCAAATATACCAAATGGATATTGTATTAAAGGATTAATTTTAAAAGGTTTAAATAACTATCATGAGTCAAAAAAATCTCTAGAGCAAGCACTTAAAATTGATGAAAATTACTTTGATGCATTCATCAACCTAGGTTTATTGAATAAAGAAACTAATAACTATAATGATGCAGAGACAGCTTATTTAAAAGCGATAGAAATAAATAATAAATCTGCAATTGCCCATTTAAACCTAGGTGCTTGCTATAAAGAAATGCTAGAGATAGATAAGGCTATATTCCACACAGAATTAGCAATACAACTAAATGATAAATTAGAGAATTCTTATTTAAATCTTGCTTCAATATACAATCAAAAAGGGGACTATAAGAAATCATTTTCTCTTGCTAAAAAAGAACTTTCAATCAATCCTAGTAGTGAATTAAGTTATCAACTTATAAGTGAGTTAATTAAAAGACTAGAGCTATCAGATCTGTCGGAAAATGAAAATAGATATGTAATTTCCAATATATTGAGTCGTAAAGACATTTCTCACAGAGAACATTTTAGAACTATAAATAGTTTAATTCCAAAGGAATTGCTAGAAAAATTATCATTCTGTGAATCTGAATTAAATGAGAATAAGGAATTTATTTTTCTTGTAAAAGATAAGGAATTGGCAAAAGCTCTTAAATTATTGATATTCTGCTCTCCTTTGTGGGAAAAGGCTCTAAGCAATATTCGTAAGAATATGCTCATGAATTATTCAGATAATATAAGTGTAAATAGAGATTTCCTTAACTTTGCTATCTGTCTAGGGTCTCAATGCTTCTTAAATGAGTATGTCTATTATATATCTGAAGAAGAAAAGTTTAAGTTAGAAGAAATTAAGGAATCAATAGCTAAGAATAACAATCGAGTCTACAAATTAGCAATAATTTCTTGTTATCAATCTCTATCTTCTATTCATAATAAGTATATAAATTTAACTAATTATAAATCTAATAACAAAGAATTTAATAAATTACTTAACTTACAAGTTGAAGAGATTCTAATTGAACAGAAGATCTCAAAAGATATTAAAAGGATAGGTAAAGTCGATGATCTAATTTCGAAAGAAGTTAAAAATCAGTATGAATTGAACCCCTATCCTAGATGGAGATATAATTCCTATGCAAAAGAAAACAAAGTTAATTTCATTTCCATAATTAATTCAGAGATTTATCCTAATACTCTCCAGCCAAAAGAATTAAAATTACGTAATAAGACACTAAATATACTTATTGCAGGATGTGGTACTGGTATTCAAATCCTCGAAGCATCTCGATATAGCAATTGTGAAATAACAGCAATTGATTTAAGCAATTCAAGTATTTCGTATGCAAAAAGGAAAGTTGATGAATATGGAATGCAAAATGTCAATTTTATAGAAATGGATTTACTTGAATTGAAACAACTAAATAAAAGGTTTGACTTAATTGAATGTTCAGGTGTTCTTCATCACATGAAAGATCCTACAAAAGGATTATTTAATCTAATTGAATCTTTAGAACCAAAAGGCTTCTTAAAGTTGGGCCTATACAGTAGGTATGCCAGACAGGCAATATTAAAAGCTAGAGCATTAATCAAAGGAAAAGACATAAAGCCAAATCTTGATGAAATACGAAATTTTCGAAATGATGTTCTTAATGGCGATATAAAGAATTTAACTCAAATAACAAATTGGTCAGATTTCTACTCAACATCAATGTGCAGAGATCTATGCTTTCATAGTCAAGAAAAATGTTACTCTCTAATTGAAATTAAAAATATGCTGTATACAGCAAATCTAGAATTCCTAGGATTCACTCTTTCAAAAGATATAAAAGATAATTACCAACTCATCAATAAGGATATGAAGTCTATATTAGATTTGAGTCTATGGGATGCATTCGAAAAACAATACCCCAATTCCTTTAGAGGTATGTATCAATTTTGGACAAGAAAATCAATTAAATAGTTTCTCTTCCAGTCCTGGAATAAACATTTTTGAGAGGGAGAAGATAAACAATAATGCAAGGACGTTGCCAAGCATTGCTATTGCAAAGCGAATTCTTAAATCCTTAGCAAATGGGAGTAAGTTCTCCCACAACTGAAGTAATGGTCCGCCTGCCATTGGCTATTTATGTTTAATTACTATTAGCTTACAGTGGTAATACCTTATTGGCTACAGAAGAAATAGATTTAAATTCTAAAGGTATATTTATTAATGTTTTTTCAATTTAAATTGATTCTCATAAGAAATAGAATTATCAATCCTATCGATATTAAAGTCAAAGGATAAATCATCAGAAATAAAAGTTCAGTTAAATTCGCTGGCCTATTAACAATAAACAAACCAATTATAAAGATTATTATTGGCAAGAGTATTAGTGATTTTATTAATAGGCCTTCATTCCATCTCTTAATCTCATTGTCGTCATCTAATAAAATTTTAAATTTCTCCTTTAAAACTTCTTCATCGAAATTAGAACGATCAATCATAATACAAAATACCAATCCAAACCAGGTAAGCTAAAAACTATATAATAGTTTTTATATTCAACATATTTTGAACTTGACCGATTCAAAAATAAAGCAAGATGATTCATTTTAATTATATCGATTGGTTTGGTTTTTCAGCTGCATTACTTACAACTATAGCTTTTTTACCTCAATTATATAAAACCTGGAAGACGAAGTCAGCCGATGATGTTTCATTGATTATGTTAATTCTTTTCATAACAGGTCTTGTTTGTTGGATTATTTACGGTTTGAAAATTAATTCAATTCCTATTGTAATTGCTAATGTAATTACCTTTATTTTTAATTTTTCAATTTTAATTTTAAAAATTACTTATAGTGAAAACAAAAAAATCAAATAGATTCTTTTATATATATTAAATTATCTTTTTTGAGCTCCTAAAGAAGCTATAGTTACTAGAGAATTAATCTAAATTAAATGTCAGGAGAAGAACTACAACTAATTGGAAGATCATTAGCTCTGCATCCTCCTGTAATGATAATCACCCTTGGTTTGTTCATGTACATCAGAGGTAAAGCTATTGCAAGTAGCAATCCAACAAAAAAAGTTACCCCATTTTTTCCTTTTAGAAACGTTTAAAATATAATTATTTGTTATTACCTAACAAAAAAAACAAATAAATTATTGAATTAACATTAGTTTTAACCAAAAGGATTAGTTCCTTTCAATGGGCCTACGAATAGAAATTCCATAACAGCTCCAGTTATTGCTACAGGGAAAACCCAAATAGACATAAATCTAATTCCCATAAATTTCATTCCTCCTTTTCCAGCAAATGCATCTTTTGTCATTGTATAAACTGTTTCAGTATCTTTTACTGAGTATGTATTTCTTCCTGGATCAGAATAAGCCTGAGCAAAGTTCAAATTATTAATTAAATTTCTAACTTTGTTATGCAAAACTATAGGCCAAACCCATAAGAAAAATATACGACTAGCGAAGGCAAAAGTATCAGACTGAGGAATACCTAATTGCTGTTTAGCTTTATCCTTTGGGAAAGCGTCTTCAATAATTGATGAGATAAGATCTTGATCTGTTGGAAATACTTTTCTTTCATTAGTGGATTTAGATTCACTCCTCAAGGAAGCAAGTTCAGATCCATTATCTTCCAAAACAGCTGTTGAGCTATTATTTTCATTCAGATTTGATTCTTGATTTACCATGACTTATTTTTCTGTAAGCTAATTATAAGCTGTATTAGTTATAGTTGATTAAAAAAATATATAATTTGAAAATTTTTGATTGAACTATGCTTTTTACTCCATAAAAAAAAGCCTATCTTTTGATAAGCCTTTTTAGATTTTTACTTTATAAATTAAGCGTTAATAACACCACGGCGAATAAATTGCATTGCAAAAATAGCACCAAGGAAAAAGACCGTTGGAATTCCTAATGCATTAACTGCCAATGTCCTAACAGTAAATACTGGATATCCATCTTGAGGTCTTCCTTTATCTGCAACTATTGCTGTATCTTCCCAAACTTGCTGGTTTTGAATAGTAGGACCATTATCCCAGACAAATACTCCCCATCTTCTCAACCAATAATCAGTAAAGGCAACTGAAAAAATGACTGGGGTGAGTACCAGGAGTAATTTGAAGTTGATCATCCATCTATATATTTATCCAATAAATATTGGCATATGAGAGCCAAAAAGGCTGATTGATTGATTGAGCTTATGGATTCTGTAACAAATTGGTCCGAATTTAGAAGCTTTAATAAGTCTCTAAGTTGACTCGCAATACTTCTGATAGGGTGTCTTATAGCCTC
Organism: Prochlorococcus sp. AG-402-P18; assembly: GCA_003216275.1. Lineage (GTDB taxonomy): Bacteria > Cyanobacteriota > Cyanobacteriia > PCC-6307 > Cyanobiaceae > Prochlorococcus_B. The sequence goes on from QCJC01000015.1 coordinate 18,933, forward strand.
TTAAAAGGCCTAAATTAACTGGTTTGGTTTATGGAATTTGGTTTTAAAGAAATCCTTTTTGGACTAGCAGGAGTAAGCATGATTGCTTGGGCTGGTGTAATTGGTCTCTGGCATACCTACATGTTCCCAAGATTTTTCAAAGAAGATTCTCAACGAATTAATAGTGCTTCCCCAGTGAGTACAACGCAGTCAGCTCAAGCAAATAACGGCTCTAACAAACCTTGGTTTATTGATGACGAAGGGGGAAGCCTTACACCTAATACAGCTCTTGGAGCGATAGGCCTTAGTGATAGAGGAAAATACAGCAAAAAATCTTTTGTAGTTGCTGATTTCAACCCTATTGAATCTGACTATGGCGTAAACAGGCTTTACACCTCAATTCTAATTGGATTAGCTATCAGTACATTTGTAATAATTTCCTTTGGACTTCAGAGTGGATTTGGAATGATGGGACCGACCTTATAAATTGGTTAAATTAAATTTCAAAAAGACATAGCCAGATAAAACATTTTCTTAAAGCGCAATTAATAGCTCTTTAAGTCAGGTTCAAAATATTGAGCCTGACTTTTTTATTGCATAGCAATTCACTAAAGAAATGTTTTCAGATAAAGATCTTTAAAAAGAAAGACTGGTGCTAATTTTTAAATGTTTTGTATTTATAAAAAAAAAAACAAAGAGCATTCAATTTTTTTCTCGAAAAAATTTCAATTCATTTTATCTTCAAACCCTTTGATAGCTTTGGTTTGAGAATAGCAATGAAGATAAAGCCCAAACGAAAGAATTAGTAGCCCAACAACAAAAGTGACAGATATTGACTTTTTTATGTATCAAAAATCAATATTCCATAAACAAGAAAATTTAAAAAAAACCAAATTCACTCTAAATGTGCAAAGCTGCTTTAAAATATCGTTGATTTTAAATTGCTCCATGACTGTAGGAATCTACTTCGCTACAACAACAGGTAAAACCGAAGATATAGCTGAACGGCTTCACGGCTTACTTGACTCTGCTGAAGGTCCAAAGGATATTTCAGATGTCGATGACCTTAGTGAATTAGCTGGACATGATGGGGTGATTTGTGGAATCCCAACATGGAACACTGGTGCAGACTCTGAAAGATCTGGAACCGCTTGGGACTCAATCCTTGAAGACATTGGTGAGCTAAATCTCAGTGGTAAAAAGGTTGCGATTTTCGGCTTGGGAGATTCTTCTACTTATACCGAGAACTATTGCGATGCAATGGAAGAACTTCATAGGTACTTCCAGCAAGCAGGCGCTTCAATGGTGGGATACGTTGCAAAAACTGATTACACTTTTGACGAGTCCAAAAGTGTAGTTGGAGAACAGTTCTGCGGCTTACCACTCGATGAAGACAGTGAATCAGACATGACTGATGAAAGGCTCGCAGGATGGGCTGAAAAACTAAAAAGTGAAATGTTTTAGTCTTACAAACTAAAGACTCCTTATCTTCCTAAGTGTTACTTAGGAAGATTTTTTTTGCAAATTTTTCTATATGCTAAAAAACACTGAAAAAAAGCCTATTAATACCAAAAAAGTCATTTCCTAAAGCTCTTTAAGGAAATCAACCAAAAAGCTCGACAATATCTTAATATTTTCTTTATGAACTCAAATAGTTGCTCAGGCCAAAACATTTCTATAAGCCTAAACCTCTCTTTAAAAGAGGAGACTTTGCGCATGTTGATAGAAATGGCAGAAGATATGGGCGCAAGTCTTGAGGATGTTATTAGCTCAATAGCCGAGGACTCAGTAATTGATCTAAAGAGACTTCAAGAAGATTTAGGAATTGTAATAATCCCAGAAAAATGCAGCAAGCAAGATTTAATAAATTCGCTTCAATAATTTAAAGCTTCTTCAAAATCTTTCTGGTTTAGGATTTTTCCATGTAGTAATAACGCCCTCTGATATCAAAGCTTTTGATCTTCTTTCAAGGTTTTCTCTATTAAGTCTCCAAACACTATATACACCAAATTCTCCTAAGACTTTTGGATTTAAACCCTGCCAATAAACTTTTTCTTCAGATCTTTTATCAATAATTAAAAGAAATGTTTCTGAGCCATTTGGTCCGTATTTAGATCTTCCTTCCCAACCCCTCCGCTTCTCATTTTCAAGTCGATCTGAGACATTAACTAAGGCATTTTTAGATCGACCTTCAAAAATAATTACTTGGTTAGTGTAAAAATGAATAGAAGGTTTCATAGCACCAACCATTACAAAGGGCTCATTCTTATTCTTAGAGTTTAAAAGCAGTTCTGAAGCCTGTCTTAAGGGAAGCTGTCTTAATTTATCTGCCAAATCAAAAGTTGGTAAAACAATTAAAAAATGTGCTAACAATAATGGAATCTGTAAGACCAGTAATTTTCCAAAAAGTCTTCTAGATAAAAATACCATGCCTAGAAAAGCAATTAAAAAAAATAAAAACCCAGCTTTATCAATTAAAAAACTATTCTTTAATTCTTCTGAAAAATTGGGCATTTCAGGATCATTAAGAAGTCCAATCCAGAGTTGAGAAGAAAATAAGATTATGGAAAAGAGTATGGATAAAAATACTGTAAATTTCCATGCCAAAGATTTTAATAAGTCATCTTTTACTTGATTTGTTAAAGAAAAGGATATTAGAATTGATGCTGCTGGTGTTGCAGGGAGCCAATAACTTGGAAGCTTTGTAGCAGAAATAGAAAAGAAGATAAATACAGAAATTAGCCAAAAAAATGAGAACTCATATAAAGACTTATCTGGTTTTTTTATAACCCTTCTATTCAATTTAAATATATTGCAAATATTATTCCAAATACTTATTAATAATAAGGGTGTAAAAGGTAAAGAAGCTATGCTCAATACAATTAGGAAAAACCACCAAGGCTCACCATGTGAATTGACTACTGATGTGAATCTCTGAAGATTGTGATAACCAAAGAAGCTATCTAAGAAAGGTTTACCTTCTATTAATAATTCAATTAAATACCAAGGAAAACTAATAACAAAAACAATCAATAGACCTTTTATCCATTTTAATATCTTTAAAATTCTCAAAAAATCATTTTGAAAAAACCCAAAAAAGAAAATTGTTAATCCACATAAGACCAAAGCCACAGGACCTTTAGTTAAAACTGCCAATGCTAAAAAAATCCAAGATAACCACCAAACTTCTCCCTCAGGATTGGCATATCTTCTCCATTTAAGAAGTAAACAAGTTCCTAGAGTGCTGCATAGCAATGCATCACTTACAGCACTTCTTCCCCAAATAATTACTAGAGGCGAGAAAGCAAATCCCAGTGCAGCAAGAATCGCTATCCTTCTGTTGAAATAATTTTCCTCTTGGGGATATCTCATCATTGTGTCCCCTAAGACAATCATTAAGAAAATTGTTGACAAAGCAGAAGGAAGTCTGGCAGCCCAAGTTCCTAGTGGATCCCAAAAACTATTTCCTGGAATTGAAAAGCCTATCCCCATTAGCCAATAGACCAAAGGGGGCTTATCAAAACGAGCCAATCCATTAACTTGAGGAGTTAACCAATTTCCTGTTGTCGCCATTGCCCTACTTGCTGCGGCAAACAATGGTGGTGTTTCATCAACTAAACCAGTTGAACCTAATTGCCAAATAAAAATCATGACACCAACAAGCAAAATAAAAAGAAGACCTCTTCTTCTTTGTTTAAAAGTTGGTGAAAATGACTTCGTTAAACTTTTCAATTAATCTTGCAGATCTAAAGATAAATCTTTATTTAAACCTTTATTAATCCAATTCTCAACTCGTTTTGCAAAAACTTTGTTAGAAGCTTTTTTTTCAAACCAATCCCTACAATTTCTTCTTTTGATGCTTGAGATCGATTTTATTGCTTTTAAAATTCCTTTAACATCATTTGGTCGAACCAAAAAGCCATTCAATCCATCTTCAATTAATTCCCCCGGTCCTCCAAGGTCATATGCCACAACTGGAACGCCACAAGCCATTGCCTCGACAATGACGTTACCGTAAGCTTCATTCCATTTAGGGGTATTTATAAAAGCTCTGCATTGTCCTAGTTGCTCCTGAAATTTAATAGTTGGTAAAAAACCTTTCCAATCAATGATTCCTTTTGAGGAACTATTTTCAATTTTTGATGCATATTCTTTATCTTCGATAAGTCCCCAAACTAATAATTTCTCCCCAAGATCACTTGCAACTTTTACTGCATCTTCTAATCCTTTTTCTGGAGCTATTCTTCCAGCCCAGCCTAGGGGTCCATTCTCATTTTCATTAAATAAATAATTATCCACATCAAATCCATTACCAACTATAATTGGTTCAGTATTTAATAAATAATCTTTTGATTGTCTTTTAGTATGAAAAGCTAGTTGAAGAGGAAATAATTGATTTATTTCTCTAACAATTTCTTTCATTACTAATGATTCAGCGCCCATACTAATTAAATGAAATATTTTAATTTCTTGAACTTTTGTTAACCACAACGGGAGCCAATCATAAGCGAAATTAATAACAGCATCTGATTGATTAGCTAAATCAATTACAACTTCCCATAACTTTGGCAAAACGCTATTAAAAGGAATCAAAACAGGATCATTTCTTTTTTGGTGTTGCCAACTTGGTTGATCAATTCCATCAATTAATATTATTTCAAGATTCTCACTGTCGAAGGGTAATTTTGATCCTTTTGGCGCAACCAAAGTAATCTTATGACCTAATAGAATTAATCCTTTTATCAGTGAAATAATAGTAAGTTCAACTCCTCCACCTTTGCCACTTCCTAGAAAACCTATAGGAGTGCTAACAAGCATAAGTTTTAATTGCTTATTTATCAATTTCATCAAACCTCTTCTATTAATTCTTTGTTGCTTTTAATTCCCCAAAACCTTCCTCTTTGACTTACAAATAGTACTGAAATTAAAACCAAAACTACTCCAATCCACTGGAGGGTAAATAGTCTCTCACCCAACCAAATTCCACCAGTAATCAAAGCAAATACTGGTGTTAAAAATGCAAGGGTGCTAAAGCTTGTCAACTCTTTACGACTTGCAAACCAAAAAAACAACCCATATGCCAGCGCGCTGCCAAACAAACTTGAATAAGACATCAAAGTCCATTCAAAAACCGACCAGTGAGGAACTAAAGGCCAATTTTTATCAAACACATGCCAAACCAGAAGAGGAACACTGCCTAAAACCATATGCCATCCTGTTACTGCGACAGGATCACTATTTCTGCAGGCAAATCGAATAAGTACTGTCCCTAAGGCCATAGAAGTTGCTGCGCATATCATCCAAATTTCGCCATGGCTCAAAAAATTACTTGCTGATTCAAATTTGCCAAGCAAAAACCAATTTCCAAGCAATTCAGTAGGAACCCCAAGACAAATTATTCCCACCAAGCCAAGAACTAATCCAATCCATCCAATTGGATTAATTGCATCTCCAAACAAAACTCTTGCTAATAAAGCAACCATCAAAGGCTGGGAATCAATAAGTACAGAGCCCAAACCTGCGCCAGTTTCCATTAAACCTTTGGCTAAAAAAATCTGAAATAGCGTTGCGTCAATAAGAGTAAATACAAAAAACCACACCAAATCATCTTTTGAAATATTCCAACTCCTCTTCAAAAAAGGGACGAAAGCTAAAACTACTAGTCCTGCTGGCAAAAGCCTTAGAGAAGCAACAATCTCAGGCCCAGCGCCATTAACCAAAGGTGCCATAGCCGCCATGGAAGTGCCCCAAAGAGCAAACGGCAAAATCATCAAAAACCAATTCCAAATGACAAACATAAGGTCAGATCGCAATCTCCTTTTTAAGATCAATGAAGTTATGCATAAATTGAATGATTTGGCCCTTGAGCCGTAAATCCAAAAAAAGGATGGCACGAATCTGTATTGAAGGTCCTATCAATGCAGAGACTCGAAAAAATGTTCTAAAAGCATTAAAGCAAATTGAGGAAAGAGAGTTCCCAGCACTATTACTTCGCATTGATAGCCCTGGAGGAACAGTTGGTGATAGCCAAGAAATCCATGGTGCTCTTTTGAGGCTACGAGAGAAAGGTTGTCATGTTGTAGCCAGTTTTGGCAATATCTCTGCCTCAGGCGGGGTCTATATAGGAGTTGGCGCAGAAAAAATTGTTGCCAATGCAGGAACAATAACTGGATCAATTGGAGTAATTTTAAGGGGAAACAACCTATCCAAATTATTAGAAAAAGTTGGAATTAAATTTGAGACGGTAAAAAGTGGAATTTATAAAGACATACTTTCTCCTGATCGCTCTTTATCAACTGAGGAGAGAGCCCTCCTTCAATCATTGATTGACAGCAGTTATGAACAATTTGTTTCAGCAGTCGCGAAAGGTAGAAATTTAACTCCAGAAGTTGTAAAAAGTTTTGCAGATGGAAGAGTTTTTACTGGAGAGCAAGCTAAAGAATTCGGATTAGTGGATGAAATTGGTGATGAAAACGATGCAAAATTACTTGCTATAAAAATTGCAAAGCTAGATGAAAAAACAAAGCCAATCACCTTTGGTAAAACTAAAAAGAAATTATTAGGACTTTTACCAGGAGGAAAATTAATTCATAATCTATTAATCGCATTAAATCTAGAGCTTGGGGGGAATGGACAAATTCTTTGGCTTCATAAACCATGAGATTTCAAAATGAATTCAATTATCTTTCTGCATTAAGAGGCGCTACCACTTCTGAACACAACTCTGTTGAATCAATTACTTCAGCAGTAGAGGAATTGCTGGCAGAACTAGTCTCAAGAAATAATTTGATCCCAGATCAAATTATTTCTGTAACTTTTTCCGTAACCTCAGATTTAGATGCCTGTTTCCCAGCTTCAATAGCCAGAAAGAAACCAGGCTGGGAAAAAGTCGCACTTTTAGACTGCCAGCAAATGTCTGTTAAAGGCGACTTATCGAAATGTATTCGTTTAATAGCCTACGTCTCCTTACCTAACGAACAACAGCCGCAAAATCCATATATTGGCAGGGCAAAAGAACTTCGTCCTGATCGATAATTCCAAAGTTTTTGCCAACAACCGATTATATTTAATTAACTTCTCTCAATACACTTGAACATATTCAAGTGATCTATATTTTTAAACAACTTAAATCATGTTCAAAAAACAATTTTTACCAATGAGCAAGAAAGTTTTATTTCTTGGATTTTCAGCTTTGCTAATTAGTACTGGAGCTTTTAAATTAGCTCCAGAATCTTCAGCTTCGCCAGGTTTTTTTGAATATCAATGGGATCCTGAACCAGGATATAAAAGACTAAAATACTATCAATCCTCCTCTGAAAGGAATGAGAGAGCAACTTATTACTTTTTCCTAAGAGGCAAAGAAAGAAAACAAGAGATTATCAAATTAACCCTTGCTGTACCCGAGTATTTCGAAGCAAAAATAAAGAAAGAGAAATTAAATCTATGTAAAGTTAAAGTTGGAGGTTATACAGAAAGAACACGTTGCTTATCTAACGTTCCCTCTAGAATTGAAATTAATGATAAACAAACTTCTATTGAAATCTTCCCAGAAAAACCAATTCCATTAAATAAAGACAATTACGCAGTGGTAATGAAAATTTTCAATCCTAGAAAAAGAGGTATGTTTCAATTTCGAGCGCTTTCGCAGCAAGCTGGTGACATTCCTATCTCAACATATTTAGGCACCTGGAACATAGACGTACAGTGAACTGTTAAATTAATCTTTGTATCTAATCAAATACAGGCATAAGGAGAAATGACAAAAAGGACTCTTGGAGGAACAAGTAGAAAAAGGAAAAGAGTTTCTGGATTCAGAGTGAGAATGAGGTCTCATACTGGCAGAAGAGTTGTAAGGACTCGAAGGAAAAGGGGAAGAGCTCGTTTGACTGTCTAAAAAAGACTCTTACAGATATTTCCAACTAAATTTTCTTCTCATGGTTTTGCCAAAACATATGAGACTCAAAGGTCATAGATGTTTTGATTTCATCTATAAAGAAGGCTCAAGGTTCTACAGCTCTTCAATGATCCTTAGAGTTACGAATGCTAATACAAGAATTCAAACCAAAGTTACTAGCTCCAAAATTAGACCTTCCATGAAATGTGCCATCTCAATAAGCAATAAAGTAAGCAAAAAATCAGTTATTAGAAATAAGCTTCGACGGTTATTCCACCATCACTTGTCTCATAGGTTTTCTAATATGAAATTTGATAATGAGATATGGGCTTTTATTTCTTTGAAGCCTTCATGCATGCAAAATTCTACTGTCTCTCTTCTTAAAGAATGTGACAAACTATTTCTCAAGGCTGGATTAACAAAATGACTATTAGTACTAAGGAGGATATTTTTTACGAGGGCGGTCCAGCAGGAGGAGATCTAATAATAAATTTAATGGCTGGTATAACTTTGATAGGCCTACCCTTCACTTTTGGAGCCTTAGTAAGAGCTCTCTGGGTTCGATACAAAATAACTAGCCGCAGAGTATCAGTAACTGGTGGCTGGCTAGGACGTAATAAGACTCAAGTTGTTTACAGTCAAATAACTGAGATTAGAGCCATCCCTAGAGGCTTAGGATCTTATGGTGATATGGTTTTAGTCTTGAAAGACGGAGCTCGCCTAGAAATGAGATCAATTCCCAATTTTCGAGAAACAGAGACTTTTATCCTAGAAAAAATAAAAAACACATCAAAAAATATGGTCGAAAAAGACGTACAGGGCTTTTCAAATCAATGAGCCCTCACGAAAATGTGAGACAAGAGAACATCCTCTAAGGCAAACTGGCCTAACAACCTTAATCTTTCAACATTAAAAACCGTGATCGGGTACATCTCAGACAATCTACTTATCCCGATCCTAGATTTTTTCTACGGATTAGTTCCAAGTTATGGACTAGCGATTGTCGCATTAACGATAGTTATTCGCCTAGCTCTATTTCCTCTTAGCGCAGGCTCAATAAGAAGTGCTAGAAGGATGAAAATTGCTCAACCTGTTATGCAAAAAAGACAGGCTGAGATTAAGAGTCGCTATGCAAGCAATCCTCAAAAACAACAGGAAGAGCTAGGAAAATTAATGGGTGAATTTGGGAGCCCCTTGGCTGGATGTCTCCCTTTATTAGTTCAAATGCCAATATTATTTGCTCTATTTGCAACTTTGAGGGGATCTCCTTTTGCAGATGTACCTTACCTTGTAAACCTTAAAGTACTTCCATCCGAACAAATAGCAGCTGTAGAGCCTAAACCCTTCAAAACGGCAAAGCACTCAATATTTATAACCGAAAAAAATCATTTTCCTGTAATAGCATCACTCCCTGGTGGAACTAAAATTGGATCAGGTGAAACGGTCAAAATTAACTTACAAACTTTAAGCGGTGATCCTTATCTCAATGAATTAAAGAAATATGAAGATGGATCAAAATTTTCACCATCCTGGAAAGTGACCAAGGGAGAAGAAATAGTAAAAGTATCTGCTGATGGAACAGTCAATGCAATTGCACCTGGAGATGCAACTGTGGAAGCTAAAATCCCAGGTTTAGCAGCTAAAAGTGGATTCCTATTTATAAAAGCATTAGGAAATGTAGGCTTTTATGTTGATGGATCTATTCATTGGGATATTGCAATACTTGTTGCAGGTTTTGGCTTGACACTTGTTATTTCTCAAGTTCTCTCTGGCAGAGGGATGCCAGTAAATAAGCAGCAATCAACTGCCAATAAAATAACTCCTGTAATGATTACTGGAATGTTTTTATTCTTCCCTCTACCAGCAGGAGTTCTGCTCTACATGGTTATTGCAAATATTTTTCAAGGGTTACAAACATTTCTTCTTAGTAGAGAAGCTCTACCTGAGAATTTGCAAAAAATACTTGATGAACAACTTAAGGATCAAAACAAGCCATCTATAGCTACTAATTCTGAATTAATATCAGATTCAAGTAGATTACCTTTTGAGCCAAAGAGTAATAAATAATTTATATAATTTTGTTTATAAAAGCTTATTATATTAATTCAAAGCCGTCTAGAAATTAATCAATAACTAATGTCTAAATGGGATGAACAACTTGATCTGCTTATTAGAGCCAGAACTCCCATTATCTGGATAAGAAGTAAAGAAGAAGAAAGAGTCGAAAATCTTTTACAAAACTCTTCGAAAAGGCTTGCCCCAAGAAGACTCGCAACTTGGGACTATATCAATGGACTAGAAAATATTCTTAATTCAAATAGTCATGGAGCCAAGCAGCCAATGGCCGTTCTTGAATGGCTTAAAAAGTTAGAACCTAACCCACCAACGATACTTCTGCTAAAAGATTTTCATCATTTCTGTGAAGATCCAGGTATTTTAAGAATGCTAAAAAACTTAAGCCTTCAACTTAGATCAAAGCCACATTCAATAATTATAAGTTCGGGGGTTGGGAATCCATCCAATGATTTAGAAGAAGACCTCACAATCCTTGATCTCCCATTACCTAAAGAGAAAGAAATAAAAATACTTTTATCAAACATTTCAGAAGCTAGTAATTCGAAATTAAAGGAAGAAGATCTAGAAGAGCTCACTAAGGCATGCACTGGACTTAGCGAATCTAGAATTCGTAAAGTAGCTGCGAGAGCACTTGCCCAAAGAGGGCAAATAAGTAAGCATGATCTAGTGGAAGTTCTAGAAGAAAAGCGACAATCTATTGCACGTAGTGAAGTTTTGGAATACTGCAAAACCAATGAATCAACTGATGATGTTGGTGGTTTAGAAATTTTGAAGGAATGGTTAAAAAAGAGGAAACAAGCTTTTTCAGAAGAAGCTAAAGATTTTGGCTTGCCATTGCCTAAAGGTGTTTTATTAGTAGGACCTCAAGGCACAGGAAAGTCACTCGTAGCAAAAGCGATAGCGAACAGTTGGTCTATGCCTTTATTAAGACTGGATGTAGGTAGATTATTTGCTGGTTTAGTTGGTGCGAGTGAGGCTCGCACTAGAGAAACCATTCAACGTGCAGAAGCCATGGCACCTTGTATTCTATGGATTGACGAAATTGACAAGGCTTTTGGCGGAGACGGAAGAAGTGATGGGGGAACTAGTCAAAGAGTTCTAGCAAATATTCTCACTTGGATGTCAGAGAAAACTTCTCCTGTTTTTCTTGTTGCAACTGCAAATGGAATTGATAAATTACCTGCTGAGCTTCTCAGAAAAGGAAGATTTGATGAGATTTTCATGCTGGAGTTACCTTCCAGAAGCGAACGACATAGCATTCTTAAACTTCACCTTCAAAAAAGAAGGCCTGGTCTAGAAATAACGTTAGAGGCCGCTGTTGATAGATCAGAAGGGTTTTCAGGCGCAGAACTAGAACAGTCAGTCATAGAGGCTATGTATTTTGCATTCGCAGAAAAAAGAGAGCTTTTGGAAAGTGATCTAATCCTCGCCACAAGTCAACTAGTCCCACTTTCAAAAACTGCAAGAGAGCAGCTTGAGTCTTTAAAAGAATGGGCTTCAAGCGGTCGAGCAAGAGCAGCATCACCGAAGCTTTTTTAATATTTTCATGAGAACTCATTCAAAAATAGTTTTAAATCAGGAGAAGTTTATATTTGGGATTATTATTAGGAACAACAAACGATTAGGCTATTAAGACTACCCTAAATAAATAGTGATAGATCAGCGACTATTAAGAAACAATCCCGCTTTAATTGAGGAAGGGCTAAAAGCAAGAGGAATGGATATTGATTTAGCTCCTCTTCAGAAGCACTGCAAAGCACTCAAAGAGCTTGAAGAAAAAAGAAATATCCTTCAATCTCAAGGAAATTCAATAGGTAAAGAGGTTGGGAAAAAAATAAAGCAAGGAATATCACCAAATTCTGAAGAAATTTCAAACCTTCGAATTAAAGGTAATCAAATAAAGCAAGAGGTTGGACTTATTGAAGAAGAAGAAAAATCTATTAATACCAGGCTCAATGATCAAATACTTTGCTTACCCAACCTCCCAGAAAAAGATTCTATTCAAGGTAAAAATGAAAAAGATAATAAAGAGATAAGAAGATGGGGAGAACCTTTTTCAAGGAAAAACCTTAAAGAACATTGGGAAATTGCTAATAAATTAAACCTTTGGGATAGTGAGAGGTCTGCATTAATAGCCAAAAGTCGTTTTGTAACCCTTTTCAATCAAGCTGCAAAACTTGAGAGATCACTTATCAGCTTCATGCTTGATTTACATGTGAAGAAAGGATATCAAGAAGTTCTTCCTCCAGCACTGGTAAATACAGCCAGTCTGAAAGGATCAGGGCAGTTACCAAAATTTGCTGAAGAAAGTTTTCGATGTGCTGATGATGATTTGTGGCTTACTCCGACTGCTGAGGTTCCATTAACCTCTCTGCATAGAGGGGAAATAATTCCTAAAGAATTGCTTCCATTAAAATACGTTGCTTACAGCCCTTGTTTTAGAAGAGAAGCTGGAAGTTATGGAAGGGATACAAGAGGTTTGATTAGACTCCATCAATTCAATAAAGTTGAACTATATTGGTTCTCAAATCCCATTAATTCAAGAGAAGCTTTAGATCAAATCACCTCTGATGCTGAGTCTGTACTCCAACAACTTGAATTGCCTTATCGAGTGATAGAGCTCTGCACAGGTGATCTAGGCTTTTCTGCAAAAAAAACTTATGATCTGGAAGTCTGGCTTCCAGGAGCAAATGCCTATAGAGAAATATCTAGTTGCAGTAACTGCGGAGACTTTCAAGCCAGACGTTCCTCAATACGAACAAAAGATAACAATAAAAAGAATGTCCTTTTACACACCTTAAATGGAAGTGGATTAGCTATAGGTCGCACTATGGCAGCGATTTTAGAAAATGGTCAACAGTCTGATGGAAGTATCAATTTGCCAAAAGCTTTAATACCTTACTTCGGTTCAAGCAAATTAAAGCCAGAATAACAAGGTCAAAATCTAATTAATGAACGTAATTTTATCCATAACTGTTCTTGGCCTTCTAATTTTCTTTCATGAGGCGGGACATTTTCTAGCGGCACTGCTTCAAAAAATCAAAGTAAGTGGATTTTCAATTGGTTTTGGACCAGCCCTTTTGCAAAAGGAAATAAATGGAATCACTTATTCAATCAGATCTCTTCCTTTAGGAGGATTTGTTTCCTTCCCTGATGAAGAATCAGAGACACTAGTCAAACCAAATGACCCTGATCTTTTAAAAAATAGACCAATTTACCAAAGAGCAATAGTAATTTCTGCAGGAGTAATAGCTAATTTGTTACTAGCTTGGATAGTACTTGTAGGACAAGCTTCTTTAGTAGGTATTCCTAATCAACCTGATCCAGGGGTGATTATCATGGGAATTCAGCCTGATGAGCCTGCGAATAAATCAGGATTAGTTGCTGGCGATAGAATAATGAGCGTCAATGGCGAAAGCCTGGGAAGTGGAAAAGAAGGTATTTTAAAATTAGTAAGTATCATCCAAAAATCTCCAGGGAAAGAATTACTTTTCGAAAAAGTTACTCAAGATCAAACCAAAATAATTTCTATAACTCCCTCTGAAAACGAAGGGAATGGAAGAATAGGAGCACAATTACAGCCAAATCTTCCTAATGAGGTTTCTAAAGCTAAGAATATTAGTGAAATAGTTAACAGTTCAAACTCTCAATTTTATGAATTACTAAGCAGAACAGTTATTGGCTATAAAAGTTTAATTACTAATTTTTCTTCTACTGCTCAGCAGCTTAGTGGACCAGTAAAAATAGTAGAAATTGGTGCCCAACTCTCAGAACAAGGAGGATCAGGTCTTGTACTTTTTTCTGCACTGGTCTCAATAAATCTTGCAGTACTTAACTCTTTACCATTCCCGCTTCTTGATGGAGGTCAAATGGTTCTTCTTATTTTAGAAAGCATTCGTGGAAGGCCAGTTCCTGAAAGAATCCAATTAGCATTTATGCAATCTGGTTTTGTTTTACTCGTAGGTCTTAGCGTGGTTTTGATAATACGCGATACATCTCAGTTATCTCTTGTACAACAACTGGTTAATAAATAATTTAATTTAGCTTTGATTCTCTCTTAAGATACATCCCAAAAATTTTTAAATAAAATTCCTGAAAACAATAAGGCAAGGAGTTAAAATACAAGCCATAAAAGTAAATAAAGCCCTAAATGGCCAAAAAGTCAATGATAGCGCGAGATGTAAAGCGCAAGAAACTTGTTGAAAGATACTCAACTAAGCGCAAAACACTTATTGACGCTTTTAAATCAGCTAAAGATCCTATGGAAAGACTAGAAATCCATAGAAAAATCCAGGCTTTACCAAGAAATTGCGCACCAAATAGAATTAGGAATCGTTGCTGGGCGACTGGAAAACCTAGGGGAGTTTATAGAGATTTTGGTCTTTGTCGAAATCAACTTAGAGCCAGAGCCCATAATGGAGAATTACCCGGCGTAGTTAAGTCAAGCTGGTAGAAACAAACAAATCAAAAAAGAAGTGGAATAGATAATATCTATTCCACTTCTTTTTTAATCACAGAATTAAGGCAAATATTTGCTCTAAGAAACAAATACATCTAGATATTTACTCAATAAGTCCCATTAAGTGTAAGAATGTATAAAGACAAAAAGCTATAAAGTCACGTGCAAGGTCAGACAAAATCCGTTTCCTTCGATGGTCGAGAGATAAAGCTCACTACAGGGAGATTCGCTCCACAGGCTGGTGGTTCAGTAATGATTGAATGCGGGGACACTTCAGTTCTTGTAACAGCAACAAAATCAACAGGTCGCGAGGGTGTTGATTTCCTCCCTTTAATGTGCGATTACGAAGAAAGGCTATACGCAGCGGGAAGGATTCCAGGGAGTTTCATGCGTCGTGAAGGTCGTCCTCCAGAGAGAGCTACACTAATATCTAGACTGATTGATAGGCCAATGAGGCCTCTCTTTCCTGGTTGGGTAAGAGACGATATTCAAATAGTCGCTACATGTCTTTCTTTAGACGAAAGAGTTCCTGCAGATGTTTTAGCTGTAACTGGGGCGTCAATGGCGACATTAATTGCTGGTATCCCTTTCTATGGCCCAATGGCTGCAGTTCGAGTTGGACTCTTAGGTGATGACTTTGTCCTCAATCCAAGTTTTAGAGAAATTGAAAGAGGAGATCTTGATCTGGTTGTAGCTGGGACATCAGATGGGGTTGTGATGGTTGAAGCTGGGGCTAATCAACTTTCGGAACAAGATGTGATTGAAGCTATTGATTTTGGATACGAAGCAATTACAGAGTTAATTACTGCACAAAAAGATATTTTAAAAGAATCGGGTATCAAACATGAGATACCTGAAGCTCCTCAAGTTGATGAAACACTTCCAAACTATTTGGACAAAAATTGTACAAAAGCAATTAGTGAGGTTCTAAAAAACTTTGAACAAACAAAAGAGCAAAGAGATAGTAAGATTGACGAAATTAAAATAAATATTTCATCAAAAATAGATGGACTAAAAGATGACAATTCTGTTAAAAAATCTCTTGCTTCTAATAGCAAACTTCTAGAAAATAGTTATAAAGCATTAACGAAAAAGTTAATGAGAGAACAGATAATTAAGGAAGGTAAAAGAGTAGATGGAAGAGAATTAAATGAAGTTAGAGCAATTGAAGCCTCAGCCTCTGTTTTACCAAACAGAGTACATGGATCGGCTTTATTTCAAAGAGGATTAACTCAAGTTCTTTCTACTGCAACATTAGGGACTCCTAGCGATGCTCAAGAAATGGATGATTTAAACCCCAGTACTGATAAAACCTACATACATCACTACAACTTTCCACCTTTTTCTGTTGGAGAGACACGCCCAATGAGGACACCTGGAAGAAGGGAGATAGGTCATGGAGCTTTAGCTGAAAGGGCTTTAATACCTGTTCTCCCTGCAAAAGATACTTTTCCATATGTTCTAAGAGTGGTTAGTGAAGTTTTAAGTTCAAATGGTTCTACATCTATGGCTTCAGTCTGTGGCAGTACTCTTGCTCTAATGGATGCTGGAGTGCCATTAAAAGCCCCAGTAGGGGGAGCAGCTATGGGCTTAATAAAAGAAGGTAAAGACGTGAAAATATTGACTGACATTCAAGGAATTGAAGATTTTCTTGGAGATATGGATTTCAAAGTTGCAGGAACAGAAAAAGGAATTACAGCTTTGCAAATGGATATGAAAATAACTGGGCTACCAATAGAAACAATTGGAGAAGCGATTAATCAAGCTCTTCCAGCCAGAACTCATATATTAGGTAAAATGCTTGAAGCTATTGACACCCCTAAAGATAGCCTATCTCCTCATGCTCCAAGGCTTTTGAGTTTTAGAATTGATCCTGAACTCATAGGAACTGTAATTGGACCAGGTGGTAGAACAATAAAAGGTATAACCGAAAGAACCAACACAAAAATAGATATAGAAGATGGAGGAATAGTAACTATTGCATCTCATGATGGAGCCGCTGCAGAAGAAGCTCAAAGGATTATTGAGGGCTTAACAAGAAAGGTTCATGAAGGAGAAATCTTCTCTGGATCAATAACTCGAATCATTCCTATAGGTGCATTTGTAGAAATTCTTCCAGGCAAAGAGGGAATGATACACATTTCTCAATTATCAGAAGCAAGAGTAGAAAAAGTTGAAGATGTTGTAAAAGTTGGAGACCAAGTAACTGTAAGGGTAAGAGAAATAGATAATAGGGGACGTATTAATTTAACTTTGAGAGGAGTACCTCAAAATGGTGGAATGAATTATCCTGAGCCAACTCCAACCCCTGTTGCTCCTCTTACATAAAGATTAGATTAAGTAATCAGGTTCATCTTCAAATAAAGAATTCTTAGCTTTCTCACAAATACATTGATGTGATTTTCCATGGCTAGCTATTAGACAACCAGACTGCAAATATTCTGGATTTTGATAACTCAAAGTCCTACCATCTGCATGTGTAAAAGCACCTCCAGCAGCCTCAATAATTGCATGAGGAGCTGCCATATCCCAGTCTTTTGGTGAAGTATTTCCCGATAGAGAAATGTATACATCTGATTCTCCTCTCAATATTGAAGCGATTTTGCAACCAACACTGCCAATTTGCTTTGTGCTTGAAAAGCACATTCTCTTGAGAAGGTTTTGAAGTCTTGATTGATTATGATTTTTACTTGAAACTAAAATCAATTCAGAAATCTCTTTTCTATTACTAAAAGAAAAAAGTTTTTTAGTACCATTTCGATCTTCGCACCATGCACCATTTCCCTTAATACCAATCCAAAGCTCATCCCTTTCGGGTATCAATACTATTCCGATTTTTGGCTTTTTTTTATAAGCCAAAGCAATATGAACTGCATAATTTTCTGATCTTTGAAGAAAATCTTTAGTTCCATCAAGTGGATCAATAATCCAACACCAATCTTTTTTGTGATGAATTTCTCTAGTTTTCACTCCCTTACTAGTTTCTTCACTTAAAATATCCCAACAATCATTAGAAGCATTTGCTTGTAACCCTGAAATCAATAAATCATTAACAGCCATATCTGCCGCTGAAACAGGACCATCTCCACCATCTTTTACGCTTAGATACTCGGGATATCCATAAGGTGGCTTTTGGCCTCGGGCATAGGCCATCAAGACTTCTGCGGCAGACCAGCTAAGCTTCCTAAGTTCATCAAGTAAAGTCGTTAGCTCGACATTTTCTGGTACAACAAGGTCAATTGACATAATGGATTTAATTGATAATCAACAACATGAACAAAATAGATTGGAACCTTGCCCAGGAACTCTTTACTTGGTAGCAACACCTATTGGGAACTTAGGTGATTTATCTCCAAGAGCAATATCTTTACTAAAGAAAGTATCTCTCGTCGCCTGTGAAGATACTCGAAAAAGTGGAAAACTCTTAAAAATTATCAACTCCAAAGTACCTCTTCTTAGCTATCACAAGCACAATCTCAAAAGTCGCTTAGTCCAATTACTACAGATTCTAGAAGAGAATGGAAGTATTGCTCTTATTAGCGATGCGGGGCTTCCTGGAATAAGTGATCCTGGCGAAGAACTTGTAAAAGCCTCCAGGAAGAATAATCATGAAGTGATATGTATTCCTGGTGCATGTGCTGCAACTACAGCTCTTGTAATAAGCGGCTTAGAATCACAAAGATTTTGCTTTGAAGGTTTTCTCCCCAAAAAAGAAAGTATTAGAAAAAAGCGACTAAAAGACATTTCAGAGGAAAAAAGAACAACAGTAATATATGAATCACCACATCAATTACTAAAACTTTTGGAGGAACTCTCCACTTTCTGTGGAAAAGAACGCCCCATTTCAGTAGCTAGAGAACTTACAAAAATATATGAAGAATCAATAACAAAAACAATCCAAGAGTTAATAGAATTTTATAAGGCCAATAAGCCAAAAGGTGAATTCACTTTGGTTCTAGGAGGAAATATGAAAGATAGAATTAAAGATGAAGTCAGTGAATCTGAAGCATTAAATAGATTGAACAGCCTAATTGATAAAGGAGAAAAATCTAATATCGCTGCAAGAAAAGTTGCCGATGAGACGGGTTATAACAAAAAATGGCTTTATTCAAAATTACATAAGAAACTTGACAAATAAACTTTTTCGTTCAAAGCTAATTAAAGTATTAATTTGATTTAAATTAATCCATAATGTTGTTTAGATTAAAACTTTTCACTCTTAATATTGGAACTGCAATATTGCTAATTTTTTTTCTTTGCCTTGGATCCCAGAATCTAAAGGAGCGTTATAGTTTAAACTTTTTAATAAATAAAACCGTAGAATTACCATTAGGTTTCTTAATAGGAACATCATTCACATTAGGTGTATTTACTGGTGGGATGACTTCAATATTAACATTTAAAAATAATAACAATAACGAGTAATTATTTCTGAAAAACCTAATTATCTAAAGCAATAATAGATTCTTCAAGAATCAATCTGGTAATTCCCTTAGAGAGCAAATAAGATTTAGAAAGAGTAAAGACACTAGTATTTGGAACTTTTATTACACGTTGATTTCTTGAACAACTTCTTTTTGCAGCTCGTTGATTAGAAAATAATAAAATTGCATTCCTCTTTAGCTCATCTTGAGGTAAAAAATTCCACTCAGGCAAATCAGAAATAGAGAATGAATCTAGTTCAACTTTTTTATCAACAAGCATATAAACAATCTCAGGAAGAATTTCTGCATTCTCAATCTGAAATTCTGATTTTTCCTTTTCTAATTCAAAATTAAAACTAGAAGCTAAAGGTGCTATCACCTCAAAATTATCATCAAACTCCTTATTAATCTTATCAACGAGATCTATTTCATTATTTGAATAATCAGAACTTGTTTCATCTTCAAAGTCATTTGCATCTTCAAGTGCCAAAGATTCTATTTTTAATGGATTATCTAATTCTTCAGAGATTAATTCCTCTGAATTCATAGAATTTTTCCTCTCTAATTTAATTTCTAAATCTGTTGGTCTTTCATTAAGATTATTTTTGTTTATTAATTCACCCTTTTTATTGTTTATCTTTAACCTTTCCTCTTTTAAGTTTGCATACTCATCCTCTGATAATAAAGTCTTAACTGTTCTATTAATTGTATTCTGACTACAACTATACTGATTAGCAAGATCATTGGTGCTTTCTCCAGCTCGATAAGCTTCTAAGATTTCCGCTTTTTGTGTCTTAGTTAATCTCCTTGAAATCATCTTTATTGTTTTTTATCCAAGATAAGACCTAATTAAGAGAAATAGTAAAAAATAAAAGCTTCGGCCAAAAAAAGAAATACTCTAAAAATGTACAACAGCTTTAAAAGCAAATTCAATATTATGCAAGCCAGATATATTTGTTGAGCAGCCTCTAAATTCTAATTTTAGAATAGGAATGGTATTCAATTACCTAGTAGAGATAAACAAGCTATTGTTGATCTGCTTAATTCTGCTTGTGATGAGCTGCATCAGTATGTAATCTTAGAAGGTTGAATTTTTTATTTTACGGATTTCTCGAGAAGACCCTCAAGCTCCCTTAGCTCAGCTGGATAGAGCAACTGCCTTCTAAGCAGTGGGCCGCAAGTTCGAATCTTGCAGGGAGCGTTAACTAACTTCAGTTCTCAGAGGAATTAACGATAAATTCTCTATTGGTTAAACCATATCTATTTGGTAGGGGTTTGCATGAACACATAATCAGTAGAAATTTACTAAAACTATTTGATTCAAAAAGTCCGTGTTCCCTTTAATCCTTATGATCCCTTAGTTTCTCTTCCGACAAGCCTTCACACAAAGGTTGATTAAGAGAAAAAATCAAAAGGGTCGCAAATACTTTATCTTCCGCAATTAAATTCTTATTCAATTATATAATCTATTCTTGTATGAGCCTCTCACGAAAAAATTGAATG
>QCJC01000016.1 GCA_003216275.1 Prochlorococcus sp. AG-402-P18
TTCTGTATACCAACAAGCAAATGCTGCTTCACAAGCTACTGAAGATTCTAGTACCGATAGTAAAAATGATGGAGACGATGTTATTGATGCTGAATTTACTGAGACAAAATAAATTAGTACTTATATTTAATACTATCCTCATTGATTTTAAGACCAATCCATTCAGCACAAGAAGGTGCTAATAAAATACCGTTTCTATAGTGTCCAGTATTAATTAATAATCCATGTTCAAGCTCTTTTAATATTGGAGCAGGCTCGTTTATTGGTCTAGCTCTAATTCCTTTCCATTCACGGTTTATCCTTGATTTTGTTAGCCACTCTGGAGCATTATTGTTCATGTTTAACATCTTTTTTTTATTTATCAGACTTGCTTGAGTACCATTCTCTAAAGTTGCTCCTATAATCATATGATCAGGATTATGGTGTATGAAATTTATAGAATGATAATTTAATATTGCAGGCCATTTTTCCCAATTGGTTGTTTGATCTTGTAATTTTAATTCAATAACTTGTCCTAATATAGGTTCCAAAAGTATTGAATGGCCTAGTGGTTTTAATAGCTTTTGAGTATTTAATGCAGAACAAATCACGACATAGTCTTGATTAATATATTGATTATTATCTAATAAAATTTTCCATTTTTTATTATTATCATTAGTATTTTTGCTTATACTAATCACATGATTTTCGATTTTATTTATATTGATTTGATCAAGGCTTTTCAGTAATGACTTTATTAATTTTATTGGATTTAACCGACCATCATTATGAGAAATGAATCCTCCTATTATCTTTTTTTCAAAGATCGAACTCCATAAATCTATAGCATTATTATCTAATAGTTCAATGCCATATTTTTTTTTATTTATACTTATATTAATCATAGATTGATACTCTTTTTCTGAATTTGCTAATTTAATAAATGGTTTTTCTAATTCTAAATTTGATTCATTATGATTTATTTTATTAATCCATTCTTTCCATAATTTCATACTTTTATTTCTTAGAAAAAAAGCTCTTCCTTTTGATCTTTTGTAGCTATTTCCCATCAGAACCCCCAAGGCAGCTTGCGATCCATTTTGTGGATTTAAATTATTTATGCTTGAATTAATTTTTGGATCTATTAAATTTACTTTATAACCTTTTTCTCCTAGATAAAAGGCAGTCGTAATTCCAGCTATTCCACTTCCAATTATTGAGATTTCCATTTTATTTTTTTTTATTTTTTGGCTATTCATTTGTACAAATGCTATTAAATTCCCTTGTTAATTTGCAATGATTGGTCTAAAAAAGAGAGTAGTTTAAGGATATAGCTCAAGTGAGCATTAAAACAGTCATTTTGCAGTTCATTTGTCCTGACAAGCCAGGACTTGTGAGTGATTTGGCAAGTTGGATCGCAAGTAAAAATGGAAATATTAGACATGCTGATCACCATACTGACGCTGATGCAAAATTGTTTCTTAGTCGTATTGAGTGGGATTTAGATGGCTTTTTGCTTGATAAAAATGAAATAATTTCCGAGGTAATTTTACTTGAGCATAGATTGCAGGGTAAATCAGTCTTGAGCTTCTCTGATGATTTTCCTAATGTTGCAATTTTTGTGAGCAAGCAGAGTCACTGCTTAGTTGACCTTTTATGGAGAGTTAAGGCAGGCGAATTATGTATGAATGTTCCTTTAGTGATCTCCAACCATTCAGATTTAGAAGGGATTTGTTCAAATTTTGGTATTCCTTTTAAACTTGTAGAAGTAGATAAAACCAATAAATCGTATTCAGAAAGTAAAATTTTAGACTTATTGAATGAATACAAAATTGATTTAGGGGTTTTGGCTAAATACATGCAGATTTTAAGTAGTTCATTTTTAGAAAAGTTTCCTAATCTAATCAATATTCATCATTCTTTTCTACCTGCTTTTAAAGGTGCTCAACCATATCATCAAGCTTGGGAAAGAGGGGTTAAGTTAATTGGTGCGACAGCCCATTATGTAACTAAGGATCTTGATGCTGGTCCCATTATTGAGCAAACCATATCTAATGTGAGTCATCGTGATGAAGTATCAGATTTAATAAGAAAAGGTAGAGATCTTGAGCGAGTTGCTTTAGCAAGAGCTTTAAGATTGCATTTAAGAAGGCAAGTTATTGTTTATAGGGGGAGAACCGCTGTATTTACATGATTAATAATGCTAATTTCTTTAACTTAAAAGATAAATTTTCAGACAATATTGGTTGGAGGTGTTTTCAGATAGGAGTATTTTGTTTGCCTTCAAGTGCCTTAATTTCTTATATATTTTTACTTGTAGCTCTTTTTAAAGGAAGTTTAAATAGAAGGGATCTTTATTGGAAGGAATATTGGAATTATCCGCTAGTAGTTATATCATTTTTGATGTTAGTTGGTTGTATTCGCTCTCAAACAGGTTGGTTAGCCTGGCTTGGTCTTTTTAATTGGTTGCCATTTTTTTGGTGCTTTTGGGGCTTGCAACCATATCTATTGACTCCAGCAAGAAGAAGAAAATGTGCTTCTTGGCTTGTCTTGGGAAGTCTTCCTGTTTTGATGACGGGTTTTGGTCAGTTATGGCTTGGATGGCAGGGACCTTGGGAGCTCTTGGATGGCTTAATAGTTTGGTTTATTTCTCCAGGCGGAGAGCCTTTAGGCAGATTGTCTGGATTGTTTGATTACGCAAATATCACTGCTGCATGGTTATCGGGCGTATGGCCATTTTGCTTGGCTTCAGTTTTGCATCCTTTTATTTTTGGACGAAATCGTGTGTTCCCTTCAGTTCTATTGATTGCATTCGTTTTGGCAATGCTTTTAACTGATTCTAGAAACGCATGGGGTGCAATTTTTTTAGGATTTCCTTTAGTTTTTGGTTCAGCATCATGGAGTTGGTTAATTCCTTTGATTTTGATTTGTTTTATCCCAGTTGTTATTGCTGTTTTACCATTTTTTGATTTTGGAATACAAGAATTTGCTAGAGGTATTGTTCCAGAATTTATTTGGATGAGATTAACGGATATGCAGTTTGCTGATACTAGAACTTTCGAGGCTACACGTATTGGTCAATGGACACTTGCAATTCATTTAATTTTTGAAAAACCCTTGCTCGGTTGGGGAGCAGCAGCGTTTTCAATTATATACCCTTTAAGGACAGGCTTATCTCATGGTCACTCTCATAATTTGCCTTTAGAATTGGCTATTAGTCATGGTATTTTAGTTTCCTTTTTATTGAACATATTTGTTTTTAGCTTATTACTAATTTCAGCCTATTATAAAATATTTAAGAAAATAAATAATCACAAAAACCCTATTATAGATAGAGCTTGGTGGGCATCTACTTTAATTCTTATTTGCTTCCATGCGACAGATATACCTATGTTTGATAGTAGGGTTAATGTTTTGTGCTGGATATGTTTGATAAGCCTTAGATGTATTATTTTTAATTCTAATATGGATAATACTTTATTTGAAGAAAGTTAAAATTTATTTTATTAATTCTCCTTCTTCAATTTTAATTTGTCTCTCATAAATTGAATGTTCATTGAATATTCTGGCAGTTAAAAAGCTAGCAATACATGTAATTAAAAGTGGTTTGAGTATAAGCAGATTTTTAGTTAATGCAAATGCCAAAAACATTGCTGTTAGAGGTGTTCTTGAGCAACCAGCTACAAATCCTCCCATGCCAGCAAAGATGTATGTCGTAGGCACATGGCCAGTTATTGTTTCTACCCCCATACCACTTGCTAAACCTATTGCTCCGCCAAGGGTAAGCATTGGATAAAATAAACCACCCGGAGCTCCTGATGCAGCGGCTAGACCAGATGCCAAAAATAAAACTATAAAAATACTTATTGCAAGTGTAAAACTGCTGCTTTCATTAACAATAATCTTTTGCAATCCTTCAATATTGTGAAAAGTTTCTGGAATTATTGAATACATTGAGCCAAGTAATAATCCTGACAAACTCATTCTTTGAATCGTTTTATTTTTAAACCATTTGTTTCCTAGTACTTGCATCTTTAAAACATATTGGCAATACATTTCTGCTAAGAATCCAAGTAAGATTCCTAAGACTATTAAGTATAAAAAATCTATTGGAAAGAATTCGATTACTGGTGTATATGCTCTCTCTAATTGGAAACCTAAACTATTAACAAAGCCACCAGCTTTTTGATCTAGTCCAATAGCTTGCAAAATATCAGCGCAACTATCAGCCCAGAATGTTGTTATTACTACTAGTAAGAGGACTACTGGTCGGGCTGAATTTAGAAGTTCTTCAATTGCATAGACAAAGCCTCCAATCGGTGCACTGAAAACTGCTGCAATTCCAGCTCCTCCTCCTGCTGCAACTATGACTCTACGAAATGAGATAGGGGCTTTTAGCCATTTTGCCATTTTCCAGGCAACAGATCCCCCCATTTGTACGGCTGGGCCTTCTGGGCCTAGTGGAAATCCACTGCCAATAGCAATTATTCCAGCAAATAGTTTTACGATTCCAACTCTTAATCCCATAGGGACTGGCTTATGGCGAAGAAAAGCAATGATGTGGCTTACTCCTGCTCCTTTTGCTGCAGGGGCAAAATTTTGAATGAGCGATCCTGAAATCAAGCCTCCTAATGCTCCTAATATTGGTAAAACTATCCATCTAGGCATATATGCAAGAAGATTTGATCGATAATCTTCTAATGCATGAATTCCAGTTTTAAATAATATTCCCGTTAATGCTGCTCCTAAACCTGTAAGTATGAGAGCAAGAATTACATTTAGCCATTTTTGTTGAAGAAGTTTTTTTAAGCTTTGACTTGATTTCTTTTGAACGGGATTTTGACTTTGACTTTTGATCATTTAACTCAATTTAGGTTTGTAAAATAGAGGCCTCTTCTTCTTTTGTTATTACACGGCCATCTTCGATAAAGTTAGGTATTTCATCAAAGTTTAAATATCTGTATATTTCGTCAGTTAAAGGGGAAACTTTTTTGGAAGCTATTGCAAGGTATTCATCAGGGGAAGGTATATGACCCAACAAAGCGCAAACAGCTGCCAGTTCTGCACTTCCTAAGAACACCTGAGCTCCTTTCCCTAATCTGTTGTTGAAATTTCTCGTACTGGTTGAGAAAACAGTTGAATTATCTTCTACACGAGCTTGATTGCCCATGCATAGAGAGCAACCAGGCATTTCCATTCGGCTACCAGCTTTTTCAAAGATCTCATAGTATCCTTCTTTTTTCAAAACTGCCTCATCCATTCGTGTTGGCGGACATACCCATAATCGTGTTGCTATCTTCCCTTCTCTTTCGAGGATTTTTGCAGCGGCTCGATAATGACCAATATTAGTCATACACGAACCAATAAACACTTCTTGAATCGGAGTGCCTGCTACTTCGCTTAAGAGTTTGACGTTATCAGGATCATTAGGACAAGCTAAAACAGGTTCTTTGAGTTCATTCAAGTCTATTTCGATGACTTCTGAGTATTGAGCATTTGAGTCGGCTGATAGTAAATCTGGTTTTTTTAACCAATCTTCCATTTCTTTAATTCTTCTACTTATTGCTCTTGCGTCTTTGTATCCCCTAGCAATCATATTTTTAAGTAAAACAATATTGCTTTTCAAATATTCACTGATTGTTGATTCAGAGAGTTGAATAGTACATCCAGCACAAGATCTTTCGGCACTTGCATCAGTCAACTCAAAGGCTTGTTCTAATTTTAGATTTGGTAGACCTTCAATTTCTAATATTTTTCCATTAAACACATTAACTTTGTTTGCTTTTGCGACGGTCAGAAGACCTTGTTGTATAGCCATCCACGGAATGGCATTAACTACATCTCTTAAAGTAACGCCAGTTTGTAAAGACCCTTTAAAACGCACAAGAACTGACTCCGGCATATCTAAAGGCATGGAACCTATGGCTGCAGCAAAAGCAACAACTCCCGAACCTCCTGGAAATGAGATACCCAATGGGAATCGTGTATGACTATCCCCACCTGTCCCGACTGTGTCCGGTAAAAGCATCCTATTGAGCCAACTGTGAATAATTCCATCGCCGGGTTTTAATGCTATGCCTCCTCTTTCAGCAAAAAAATCAGGGAGTTCCTTTTGAGTTTTGATATCAACTGGCTTGGGATATGCTGCCGTATGACAAAAACTCTGCATCACTAAATCAGCAGAAAATCCTAAACAGGCTAATTCCTTCATTTCATCTCTAGTCATTGGACCAGTAGTATCTTGACTACCAACTGTTGTCATTATTGGCTCACAACTTGCACCAGGGAGAACGCCTGCTAAACCACAAGCTTTTCCAACCATTTTTTGAGCTTGTGTAAAACCATGCTTTGATGCAGGTGGCTGGCCAGGACGAATAAAAAGAGTAGAGGGAGGAAGTTTTAATTTTTTTCTAACTTTGTCTGTCAAAGCTCTTCCAATCATTAAAGGAATTCGCCCACCTGCTCTGACTTCATCAGTAATAGTTTGTGGTTTTAAGTCAAATTTTGATAGAAGTTCTCCACTATTTGTCTCGTTTTCACTTCTTCTAACTTCTCCTTTGTAAGGGTAAATAGTAATTACATCTCCTGTTTTGAGATTGCTTATATCGCATTCAATTGGAAGTGCACCTGAATCTTCAGCAGTATTAAAAAAAATAGGAGCAATTTTGCCTCCTATTACAACGCCACTCCCTCTTTTATTTGGCACGTAAGGTATGTCTTGTCCTGTATGCCAAAGGACAGAGTTTATTGCTGACTTTCTAGAGCTTCCTGTTCCAACTACATCGCCAACATATGCGATTGGATATCCTTTCTTTTTTAATTCTCTAATAGTGCTTAAACCATTTGGATCTCGAGTCTCAAGCATCGCTAAAGCATGTAAAGGAATATCTGGTCTTGTTGTGGCATGAGTTGCTGGAGAGAGGTCGTCTGTATTTGTTTCTCCTTCAACTTTAAATACTGTGACTGTTATTTCTTTAGCTAAGGGTTGTTTATTAGTGAACCATTCTCCATTAGACCAGCTATGTATAACTTTTTCTGCATAAATATTACTTTTTGCTAATTCTAAAATGTCGTTTAAAGCATCATAAACTAAAAGAGTATTACTTAATGCATTAGATGCTGAAGCTGCTAATTCATTATTATTAGATTTTAGTATTTCAATTAATGCTGCTACATTATATCCTCCAATCATTGTACCTAAAAGCTCAGTTGCTTTTAAAGGACTGACTAACGGACTTTTTGATTCTTCTTGAGCAATTGAGCTAAGCCAAGTGGCTTTGACATATGAGGCTTGATCAACTCCAGGAGGAATTCGATTAACAAGAAGATCAAGTAAGAAGTTTTGATCGAATTCTTTATCGGGTTTTTCTAATAACTCTGTTAAATCTTTAGTTTGTTTTGCATCTAAAGGCAGCGGAGGGATCCCTAACGCTTCTCTTTCTGCAACATGTGATAAGTAATTTTTTAGCATTTTTAAATCTCAAGAGAGAATGTATTTGAGTGAGAGCCTGATGTTTTCATTGTTTACAACCGTATGTTTTTTGAACAAACATTCAGATAATGCAACTTATTATCCCCCTATGACTGATACTTCTCTAATCTTATATCTATGATCACGCTTTAAATGTCCACCTCATCATATTTTTCAATGGTGGATAGCACCTCTGACCTTCATGTGGTCGAGACTCGTCCATTAATGTCACCAGCATTAATTCATAGAGATTTGCCTTTGGATAAGGCAGCCTCTGGAGTTGTCTCTACTACTCGAAACAAGATTCAATCAATTCTTCATGGGAATGATCCAAGAATTTTGGTGATTGTTGGACCATGTTCGGTTCATGATGTTGATGCTGCTATTGAATATGCAAATCGTTTAGCCCCATTGAGGGAGAAATATAGTCAGCAGCTAGAGATTGTTATGCGTGTTTATTTTGAGAAACCACGTACAACTGTTGGTTGGAAAGGACTTATTAATGACCCTCATCTTGACAATTCTTACGATATTAATACTGGTTTAAGAAAGGCAAGAGGTCTATTACTCGATTTAGCAAAAAAAGGAATGCCGGCCGCAACTGAATTACTTGATCCAGTTGTTCCTCAGTATATTGCTGATTTAATTAGTTGGACTGCTATTGGAGCAAGAACGACAGAGAGTCAGACTCATCGTGAAATGGCGTCTGGATTATCAATGCCGGTTGGTTATAAGAATGGTACTGATGGGACAGCAACGATAGCGATTAATGCAATGCAAGCGGCTTCAAAACCTCATCATTTTTTAGGAATTAATAACGATGGTCATGCTTCGATAGTGAGTACTACAGGTAATCCAGATGGTCATCTTGTGCTAAGAGGTGGTAAGAATGGAACTAATTATCATCTTGATGCAATTAATTTAATTGCAGATGAATTAGCACAATTTAAGATGCCTGAAAAAGTCATGGTTGATTGTAGTCATGGCAATTCAAAGAAGGATTTTCGTAGACAATCAGAAGTTTTACGCGATGTGGCATCACAACTAAAAGGTGGATCAAAGAATGTAATGGGTGTAATGATTGAAAGTCATCTTGTTGAAGGTAATCAGAAATTAAACCCTGATTTATCAAAACTTATCTATGGACAAAGTGTTACGGATGCATGTATAAATTTTTCTACAACTGAAATTTTATTAGAGGAACTAGCTGAATCAATCAAATAAATTTTATGTAGGTTTTTATGTTCCTATTAACCATATCCCAATAAAAGTTACTCCAATGGGAACAGTTATATTGTCAATGCCCCAAGGACTTATTTGTTCTAAAAAAGTAGCTATTAGTGAGATGGCTATTATTTCTATAGGTTGTATTTCTAGACTATTAATTGTAGAGATTGTTTCAGTCGTAATAGCTACTACAGTGGCCATTGTTAATGTACCAGCTAATGATTTTGTTTGACCAAGTACTGACCATTTTGGGGAGTTAATTGATTTTCCAATTAAGCCTGCCAGGCCATCTCCAAAAGCCATTGATAGGACTCCTATCGAAATAGATGATGCATAGAGAGGCCAGAATAACAAGAGTAAAAGTGTGATACTGATACCATATGCGATTGTCCCAAAACTTTTTCTCTCTACATCCTCAATTGCAGGTAATAAACGATATTGATAATTAATTCCTAGGGCTATCGTGATAAAAAAGGCAGCAAAGAAAGCTATATTTTTCGGAATATCAAATAACCAAGCTAACAATATTACTGGACCTGTACCAATATGAATAATTTTTCTACTTAACTCTTCTTTTTTAGGAAAATATTTTTTACATAAAAATGCAATTGCTAAAATTGTTATTATCCATAAAGCAATAACAAGAATAGCTAGTTGGAAAGGCAATGTTTATGCAGCATTTTGATGAGTAGTCATTACCCTCAATTTCAAAATGGCTTTTGCCTCAAGCTGTCTTACACGTTCTCTAGAAACATTGATTTGTCTTCCAATTTCAGCAAGGGTTAGAGGTTCTTCTCCATCAAGACCAAATCGAAGTCTCATTATTTTTTGCTCTCTTTCATTTAATTGAGATAACCATCCACCTAGGTGCTCTTTTTGAATGCTTCTATCCATTCCTTCCATGGGCTCATCATAATTTGGATCTGGAATTAATTCTCCCAGAGTACTACGATCTTCTTCGCCTCTAGCATGTGCATCCAGAGAAGCACATGGCGCACTTTGCGATACAAGATCCTCTAGATCTTGTGGCTCAATCCCCATTGCATTGGCAAGTTCAAGTCGATTCGGTTGTCTACCAAATCTATGTGATAATTCGCGTGAGATACGGCGCATTTTTGATAGCTTTTCGCTGATATGTATTGGCAGTCGAATAGTTCTCGCACTGTTATCAATTGCTCGAGTCATGCCTTGCCGTATCCACCAATATGCATAGGTTGAGAATTTATAACCCATCGCAGGATCAAATTTATCTACAGCTCTTTCAAGACCAATTGCACCTTCTTGCACTAAATCAAGTAATTCAAGACCTTGATTTTGATATTTTTTTGCAACGCTGACAACTAGTCTCAGATTTGCAGCCATCATGCGATCCCTGGCTCGTTTACCCATTTTTATTTTGTGCTTCTGACGTGAAGTTCTTTGCTCAAGAGGAAGACTTAACAAATCTTTCATTTGTTGAACATGATGAGCAAGCTCAATTTCCTCTGCAGGAGTTAAAAGCGGGACTCTGCCAATACTTGTGAGATAGAAACCTATTGCATCAGTCGCTAGACGATTACTTTGCCTTCGTGAACCTCGAGATTTTTGACTACTTACAGTTGATGTAGATAGCTTTTCAGTTGTACTTGCCGAATTTGATTTCACTGCTGAATTAGCAGAAAGATCTTTGGCAGATTCCAGCGGGATCCCCATCACCCTGGCCTCTTAAAATTAGATTTAGTAAGAAGTTAGCACTTATAAGCTTAAGTTGACTAATTGAAACGAAAAATTTATGTTTTTTGGGCTTATATAGGTATAAAGCGCATCAAGAAAACAGATTAAATGTTTTGATGAAAATCTTTCAACTTTTAATTTGCTTCTTTTTTGTATAGTTTGATAATTTTTTCTTGAATATGTTTTTTTTTGTCATTTAAAATTTGAGTTTTTGTGTAGCTACCATCACTTTGCATTTTCCACGAGTCTTTATTTTCTTCTAAATAAGAATCTAATAAGTGTTTAATTTCATTTTTAATTTTATTATCTTCAATAGGTGTAACTGCCTCTACTCTTCTGTCTAAATTACGCCTCATCCAGTCTGCACTTCCGATAAAAACTTCTGAATTTCCATCATTATTAAACCAAAAAATTCTAGAATGCTCTAAAAATCTGCCAATAATGCTCGTTACTTTTATATTTTCACTTAGCCCTTTCCTCTGAGGATATAGGCAGCACATCCCTCTGATGATAAGTTCTATTTTTACTCCTTCTTGTGAAGCTTCATATAGTAATTTAATAATTTCTGGATCAACTAGGGAGTTCATTTTTGCTATTATTTTTGCATTTGAGCCATTTTGTGCATATTTGATCTCTCTTTTGATTAATTTTTCTATGCCATCTCTAAGAGTTACAGGAGCAACTAATAATTTTCTATAGGATTGTTGTTTAGCAAAACCTGTCAGATAATTGAAAAGCTCAATAAGGTCTTGACCTAGCTCAGGTTGACAAGATAGTAAACCAATATCTGTGTATGATTTTGATGTTTTTAAATTATAATTACCAGTCCCAATATGAAAATATGTTCTCAATCTATTTTTTTCCTTTCTAATGACTAAAGCGATTTTTGTATGCGTTTTCAGTCCAATAACTCCATAGACAACATGTACCCCTGATTGTTCGAGTTGCTTTGCCCATTGGATATTATTATCTTCATCAAATCTTGCTTTGAGTTCAACTAGAGCCATTACTTGCTTTCCCTTTTCAGCAGCTTTTATAAGTGCATTAATAATTAAAGAGTCTTTTGAGATTCTATATAATGTCATTTTGATCCCCATGACTTGAGGGTCTTCTGCAGCTTGATTGATAAACTCTTCTACTGATGTTGCAAAAAGATTATATGGATGATGCACAAGTAAATCATTACGCCGAATAACAGAAAATATACTTTTAAAATTATTTTTATTTCGTACATCTAAATCTTCACTATCACGTAGTTGACTATTTTTAAGTAGATTATGAGTAATACCTTGATGCTCTTTAAATTTTAATTTTGGAAGATTGATAGCTGTTAATTCTATGAGCTCATCTAAGGCTAGTAATCCCTCAATTTGATATAAGTTTTCTTTTTCTACATTCATCCCTTCTTGTAAAAGATCAAGAATTATCTCTGGTGTGTTAGAGGAGACTTCTAGTCTTACTACTTCACCTCCTTTTCGTCGCTTGCGCAAACCTTCTTCTAGTGCACTCATTAAATCATCAGCCTCAATATCTCGAAGCTCGAGATCAGCATCTCTCGTTACACGAAAGAAAGAATATTCTTTAATTTCCATCCCAGGAAAAAGCATTGATAGATTATTTGCAATAATTTGTTCAATGGGAATTCCTGTATATTGCGGTGATTCACTATTATCAAGTTCAATTGGAATACTTATAAATCTAGAGATACTTTCACCAGGAATTTTTATACGTGTAAATTGTTCTTTGTCTGATTCTTTATCGTAGATAATAGCAGCTAAATTTAAACTAAGATTGCTTATGAATGGGAAAGGGTGAGCAGGGTCAACTGCTAAGGGGGTCAATATGGGAAATATTGCATTTGTAAAGTAATTATCAATCCACACTTTTTGCTTTACATTCAATTCTTTATATTCAAGTATAAATAAATTATTCTTTTTAAATTCTTCGTCTATATATTGTTTTGTTTTAGACTGTTGTTTTTCTATAATAGGGTCTAGATAATTTCTAATTGCAATAAGTTGTTCTTCGGCAGATTTTCCATCTTGGCTTTTTTTAGAGATTCCTCCATCTACTTGTGATTTTAATGACGCAACTCTAACCATAAAGAATTCATCTAAATTATTACTAAAAATTGAGCTGAATTTAATTTTTTCTAATAATGGCGTTTCTTCTTCTAGCGCAAGTTCTAATACGCGCTTGTTAAAATCTATCCAACTAAGTTCTCGATTAATATAATTTTCATTATTGATGTTTGAATTACTCATATCTATAACAAATTTATTCAACTTCTAGTTATTATTTTAATATCTTAATGATCTATAAGTCTAGACGGTTACTTTTTTATTTCTAATACTTGTTCCAGAAATTAAAAACATAACAAATAGTAGAAGCAATATGGTGCCAAAGAATGGACTTCTTGGGCCAAAAAGATCATATGAACGTCCTGCTGCTATTGCACCAAGAAATGTTCCTAGGCTTTGTAAACCCTGCAGATTTCCTAATACTGCTCCTTGACCAATAGAACTTAGTCTTCTCGAGATTAGTGCTCTTAAACTAGGAGTTACTAGTCCAGTTCCCATTGCAAGTATTGCGACGCCAGTAAATACAAGAGGAATTGACGTGTCTATATTTGCAAGCGTCAAAAGAATACATCCTGTCATTACAAAGCCAATACCAGTAAAAGTTAATCTTGATTCTCCAAATCTTTTCACAAGAGGGCCAATTAGTGCTCCTTGAACAATCATCGCAATAACTCCAACGACAATAAAAGCAGCACTACATAATTCAGGACTCCATTCAAATTTCTCTTTTAAATACAGGACTAAAACAGCTGTAAAGCCATTAAATGCCATAAAGAAAACAAAAAATGACAAGCAAAGTCTTCTAGCTAAGGGGTTTTTGAATACAATTAGAAGCTGACTGATTGGATTCAAATCTCGTTTTCTTGGTAATAAATTTCTTTTGTTTTCTGGCAGTGTTTCAGGTAGAAAACAAATGACAAAAATAAGATTAAATATTGCAAATCCGCTTGCGACCCATACCGGTAAAGTAACACTAAATTTAGCTAGGGCTGTTCCTAATCCTGGCCCAAGAATAAAACCTAACCCAAACGCTACTCCAATTAAACCAAAGGTTTTTGCACGATTTTCGGGAGTTGATATATCCGCAAGGATTGTAGTAGCAGTAGCGGCTGTACCACCACTTATACCATCAATAATTCTGGCTAAAAATAGTAAAGATAAAGGTACAGTTGAGGCCCATAACGGTAAATAATTATCCCAATTCAGGCTTACAGTTAATGCAAACAGACATATTCCTATTACTGAACCAGATACACATGTGATCATGATCGGCTTACGACCGAAACGATCACTCATCGCTCCAATTAATGGAGCTGCAGCAAACTGGGATATTGCATAAGTTCCAGTTAGAAAACCGAGAGTGGTTGCGCTTGTGGTGAATTGTTCTAATAAAAAAGGTAATAAAGGCAAAACTATAGTTTCACCTAATCGATCATCTAGAAGTGTTATGAAAGCTCCTAAAAGTGTTGGAATTTTTAGCCTCCTCAAAGCAAATAGCGCATAATTTATTCACCCTCTCATACTGTCAGAGAATTTGGCTTCATTTAATAACAGTCTAAATCGATATTTGCGACCTTGTGAGAGTTCTGATGAAATGGCTCTAAGAGATGTTTATGAAGATGCTATTCGAACTTGCGATCAATCCTTGTACAGCCAAGAACAGATTGAAGCGTGGTCGGCTTTGGCATATCTTCCTGGGATTTTAGATAAACCTCTTAAGGAAGGCGTGGGCTGGGTGAGTTGTGTTAATCAAACCATTGAAGCATTCGCTTTGAAATATCCCCATAATCGCTTGGCGTTGCTTTATTGCCGAGGGCGTTCGTCACGGCAGGGTCATGCTACGTCTCTATTAAATCAAATTGAGGAAGATACTCTTAAATATAGACCAATTACTTTAAATACAGAAGCAAGTCTATGTAGTTATCAACTGCTTTTACGTCATGGATGGACAATTATTGCGCCTGAGAAAATTCAAATAGGTGGTGTGTACTTTTCTCGTTACTTAATGGAAAAAACTTTGTATTAAATGTATTTTTTAAAAGCTCTTATGAAGCGATATTTTCTTGTCTCCAATCAATTAATTTTTTTAAGTGTTTTAAAGCAAACCCTGAATTGATTACTTCTTTAGCTTTATTAACTCCCTCTTTAATATCAGAGCTTATGCCTGCATAAAAAAAGTAAATACCAGCATTCCACTCTAGTGCTTTAGTTAAAGGCCCCTCGCCATTAAGAGCTTGTAAAGCAAATCTCTTCCATTCTTCGATGTCGTTCCATTCAATATCTTCTCCTGAACATTCATAGTCTTTGGGATGAAAAACTGTTCTAGTGCCATGTTGATTTTTGTACTGTCCAATTGTTGATGAACGACTTGTTGAAAGATCTATTCCACCTTCAAGTCCTTTGATAGTAATCACATTTTGTTCTCCTATAAGATCTAAGGTCTTCCAATGTCTTTCTTCAGTAGGCGAATGAACATAGCCACTTATATGTAGATGATTTCCTTGATGACATGTCCAGATTAATTCCATACTTGCTAGAGGTGGGCGCTTACCTATTTGATCTCTATAAGGAATTAAATTTTCAGCTAGCGGAAAATGATCTGGTTGATGTATTAAAGCTAGGTCGTTATGGTTGAAAAAACTTTGGAGTTTTTCTATGGATAGACCGGTTAAATTTATTCCTAAAGCTTGAAAGAGTTCGTTATGGGTAACGCCATATTTCACGGGCATACGAGACCCACCATGCAAAATAACAGGCTGTTTCTGCGTTAGTAATAGTAGAGTTGTTAGAGGGTAAATAGGAGTTGTTTTTTTTCGACCATCAAAAGGCATTCCAAAAAATATAGGTTGACGTTGATTACTGGGTGATTGAATCTTTGGCCCTAGTTCTTTATAGGCATCAATCATCCCGGCTAATTCTTCAGGGATAGGACGTCTAATTCTATGTGCAATCATGAAGCCACCAATTTGTGCTGCAGTTGCTTCTTCTTTCAGCATCATCTTGAGAGCTGATTTACTTTCTTCGCGAGTCAGACTTTTTCCTGTAAACTCACCACTACCTATTTTTTTTAAATAGGTTTTAAATTTTTCGTATTTGTTTGTCATTAGAGGTTATATTTCAAAGGCAAGTTGTTTTTTTGCAAGTTCTTTGCGCTGAGCACTCTTAAGATTTTTGACTAAATCTAATAGGATATTTTTACTAATTTCAGTTCCTATTGAGCCAAGAGCCATTAGACCATAGTATGCAGATTTATCCGAGCCTTTCTGTATTACTTCGCTTATGGCTATGCAGATATCTAAGCTTTCACGTCTTTGAATTATTGTCAGTGTTTTGATCACTATCTCTTCTCTGAAATCATTTAAAAGTGATTTTGTTATGTCAAGTAAATCAAAATCAGAAAGCAAATGAGCTTTAAATTTTAGTAATTCTAGACCAGCTATTTTCATTTGTTCACGTTTATCTTCTAATATTTTCTTGATAAGCTCAATCGGTAATGTTCCTCCCCAACAAGCTAAAGCTTCTACGATTTTGATGTTCATAGTGTCATCATTATAAAGATGTTTTAAGAGCCATTCTTTGGCATCCTCTTGATAAGTAAGTCCAGCAGCAAGGATTAGTTCATCTTTATTGCCATATGTATTAATTAGATCTTTTATTTTTATCCATCCTACTTTTGATAATTGTCCCAAGCGATTAGCGATTTCTTGCCTAAGCTCGTAGTTGATATTTGGATTATATGTATTCTTAAGCCACTCAGCGCTTGGCTTGGTCTTTTTTGCGTTATTAAGCGTATTCCATATATTGCTTTCTTCAATAATCATAGAATTTAAATTTAGTGGATTAGAAAATAATTAATCAGATTAATTTTATAAGTTACTATTTGTTTATTAATCAAGTCAAGTATTTGATTTGTTTAGAGATCAATTGAAAATCTAATCCTATTAATAACTACTAAGTAGTAGATATACTAAGAAAGCCTAGAATAGAATTTCCTAGGCTTTCTTAATTTAGTTTAAAATTTAATTTTTTTAACTTTATCTTGCACCAAGTTGTGCTGCTACTTCTCTTTCTAGTTTTTCATCTTTGACTTCAGGTAAAACGTTAGATATTGGTGTTTTGTGGGTGCTATAGAAAAGCATTCCAATAAATACCATTCCTCCAACAATATTTCCAATCGTCACTGGAAAGAAATTCCAAAAGATTACTTTTGTAAAAGGAATACCAGATCCAAGTAGAGGGCCAGTTGTATGCAAAAACATATTAACTACTATGTGTTCCATTCCCATTGTTTGGAATGCAGTTATAGGTAGCCAGCAAGCAAGTATTTTTCCTGGAACACTTTTACTTACAAGTGCCATTGTTACACCTAAACAAACAAGCCAGTTTGCAATTACTCCACGTAAAAATGCAAGGAAAAAGCCAGTACTTCCAAGTGCTTCATATTTAACAACTGTATTTGCTTTATGTATAGCTATTATTTTTGCTGCAACAACTGCCCATCCTTTGCCACCTTCAGCAGCAGTTAATGGATCAACATTTCCAGCACTGGATAAGCTTATGGATAGTAGAACTGCAACAAAAGCTGTACCAAGAAAATTACCGATCCAAACCCATAGCCAATTCCTTACAGTTGCAGACCAAGAACTCTTTCCAGCCCATACGGCCATTGGTAGTAACGCAAAATTACCAGTAACAAGCTCCATACCAAAAAGAACGATGCTTGCAAAACCAAAAGGAAATATGAAAGAACCTAACCAAGGCATCCCAGATTGAATACCTATAGTAATTGCAAGACATGTA
The DNA here is from genome assembly GCA_003216275.1 of Prochlorococcus sp. AG-402-P18. Classification (GTDB taxonomy): domain Bacteria; phylum Cyanobacteriota; class Cyanobacteriia; order PCC-6307; family Cyanobiaceae; genus Prochlorococcus_B. Next base: position 17,272 of record QCJC01000016.1, read on the forward strand.
GCTAAACCTAAAATTGCTCCTGAATAGAAGCCTCGTATTAGCAAGTTTTTTACGCTTACAGATGATTTCTTTCCACCTGCAGCAATCATTCCATCTACCAATTCATTTGGCAGGACGTAGTCCATTTGAGAAGTACTTTGAGTCATCAATGTAAAAAGTAATAAAAATAATTTTTTATAAAATCGAATTAATTGCTAATTCGATTCATAAATTTGGAAAAGATGTCGGGGCTACCATTGGCTCTATTAACCAAGGGCTTATCTTTCCCAAGGCTGTTAAACCAATTCATGAAGCGAGAAATAGAATCTTTAGGTAAGACGTAGCTCATTTGAGAAGTACTTTGAGTCATCAATGTAAAAAGTAATAAAAATAATTTTTTATAAAATCGAATTAATTGCTAATTCGATTCATAAATTTGGAAAAGATGTCAGGGCTACCATTGGCTCTATTAACCAAGGGTTTATCTTTTCCAAGAGGACTAAACCAATTCATAAATCGAGAGAATGAACCAGATTTTTTACTTAAAAATATTTTTTCTTTTGCCTCAAAATTTGAAATAAGTAAATCTTTTAGTACATCTTTTAATTCATCTTGAGGGACAGATTTTTTTATTAATTCTCCTAATTTATAATTAGGTCCTTGTGATCCACCAATGCTTATATCATAAGCTTCCACAGTTTTTCCTTCTTTGTCTTTAGCCTTTTTACCCGTTAAACCAATTCCTCCCATGTAGGCTTGACCACAACTATTAGGACATCCGGTCCAATGAATCTTTAATTCGTCTTTCAAATCTAATTCTTTGTCTAATTCATGCGAGATCTTTAAAGCTTGATCTTTTGTATTTGTTAGAGCGAAACCACAATAGGTATTTCCAGTACAAGAAACAGTACCTGCGGCAATAGTTTCTGGTTCTAATGGAAATTTTTGTAAGATAGATTGCTCCTTAAATTCTTTAATTAGATTTGTATCTATACCAGTAATAATAATATTTTGGTCTTCGGTTAGTCTTATTTCTTTATCACCAAAATTCTCGCAAATATTTGCTAGATCTTGTAAATCTTCAGCCAAAAGGCGACCTACTGGAACATGAATTCCTGCAAAATATTTATGTTTTTGTTTTTGAGGATGAATTCCAAAAAATGACCTTGGTTTATCTGAAAATATTGAACCTGGATCTTCTTTTAATGCTCCATATTGTTTTTCGACAAGCTCTCTAAATTTTTCAATGCCAATTTTATTTAAATAAAATCTAAATCTACCTTTAGGTCTTATATTGCGTTCCCCATTATCTCTCCATAGGGATAAAATAATTGATGTTAATTCATAAATTTTTTCTTCTTCAACCCAGGCATTTAAAGGAACTGCATATTCATTCATTACTGATGAAAGTACACCTCCAATCCAAACACTAAAACCTAAAACGCCATTAATTATAACTGGATGAAAAATCAAATCATTATGTAAAAGAAAATTATCTCTAGAGCCTGCTATAGCTGTATTCCATTTTCTTGGAAGATTTGAAAATTCTGAGTTTCCTTTACCTTCTTTAGTTAAATAATCTTGCATTTTTGATGTATATTTTCTTGTGTCTATAATTTCTTCTGGATCAACTCCAGCGATGGGATTTCCAGTAACATTTCTTGGATTATCAAATCCAGATTGAGTTGTTGATATGTTTACTTTTTCTAACCTATTTAATATCTCAGGTAAATCGCTAATCAAAACACCTCTAAGTTGTATATTTTGCCTAGTTGTTATATCACAACTGCCATTCTCTCCATACCTCGCAACAATTGATGCAATCACCTTTAATTGCTCTGAATTGATTATTCCATTAGGTATTCTTAGTCTTAACATAAACTTTCCAGGTGTTTTTGGTCTCCAAAACATCCCATACCATTTCAATCTTAATTCTAAATCAGTTTTATCCATTTCCTCCCATCCCATTTCAGCAAATTTGTCTATATCCTTTCCTATTTCAAGTCCATCCTTAGCAGCTTTATTTTTTTCAACTTGATTTAGCTTTTTACCTTCGAGATAGTATTGAACCATTAGTATTCAGAGTTGATATTTATAATTAACCGTTAAAATTTAAATCTTAGATGTATCAGTTTTTACCAAATTTTTTATTCTTTTTTAGTATCATTCAATACATCATAGCTATCCATTTAATTGATTAATTGGTGCAAAATTTCTTAGTTAGTATTGGCGTCCAATTTCTCCGAGGCTTCTAATCGCTCCACTTTTGAGCATTTCCCAAACCTCTTTCATCGCAAAGAGGTCTCTATGAAAAGTACTTTTGAATCTTTTTCTTCCTCTGTATTTAGTGTTTCTTCGATCAAGACCCTCTCTTCGTCTGAAATTATTTGTTCCCGAGTATCTAAAATGTCTCATCATTTGAATTTTAATAAATTAGTTGAAAGTACAAATACATCTTCAGATGTCCATCAAAAGTTGTCTTTGTTACCAAATAGCATTAATTGTGAGTCTCCTCACCATTTACATTTACTAGTTCATGGTTCTCGAGGTGGTGAGATACATCCATCTCTTCTTTCTTTGGTTGACCAATTAAAAAGGCTTAAAAATCGCTCTGTTTCAATAGAGGCTTTAACTGATGACAATCCAGAACAAATTGACATCGGTCATAGATCAGTGTTTTTAGTTCCTCTTTTTTTGTTACCTGGAAGTCATGTTTGTATTGATGTACCAAAAATATTTAAACGTTTGCAAGAAGAGGGACAAAATATAAAATTGTTTCCTTTCCTAGGTTCTTTTATGCCATGGCTATCATTAATAGATGATCTGATTACTAGTCAGAGTCCTTTTGTTACACCTGCATTGATTCATCACCCTGTCTCTTCAGATACTTCAAGTGTTTTTCTTAAGTCCTTAGAAAAATTCCTGAATATTCCTCTTTATTCATGGTCTAGATGGAATCAAGATACTTATAAAAAGGAGAAGAATTATCTTCCTATTCCCTATCTTTTGACTCCCAACAAAAATGCAGAAATTGATTGTAAAGGAGAGCAGCTGAAATCTTTGCTTGAGATTGATATTATTCATCGTGGTCTTGTAAATATTTTAGGTAACTTGCCATGAATACTCATCAGTTTGGCACTGTTCATCTTGTCGGAGCAGGTCCTGGGGATCCCGATTTATTAACAGTTAAAGCGCAAAAACTAATTACTAAATGTGATGCGCTTGTATACGACTCTTTAGTTCCTTTAGAGCTACTTGAATTAGTTTCTTCAAATTGTCAACTCCATTCAGTAGGTAAGAGGCGTGGTCATCATTCGGTTCCTCAGAGGACAACCAATGATATTTTGTTTGATTTAGCAAAGAGTTTTTCTTGTATCGTTAGATTAAAAGGTGGTGATCCATTTTTGTTTGGTAGAGGTGCGGAAGAAGCTTCTTATCTTCATAAAAAAGGGGTTCCAGTACAAGTCGTACCAGGGGTTACATCTGGTATAGCTGCTCCTGCTTATGTTGGGATACCTATTACTCATAGGCTTGCTGGTTCTTCAGTCACTTTTGTGACTGGACATGAGGGGATTGATAAAAAACGCCCAGCTGTAAATTGGCGGTCTTTAGCGAAATCCAGTGATGGAATCGTTATATATATGGGTGTTCATAATTTAAAATTTATCTCAGCAGAGTTGATGGCTGGTGGTATGAATCCAGAGACTTCTGCGGCAGTAATTGAGCAGGGGACTGTAATTGGTCAACGTTATATTAAGAGTCCTTTGGTAAAGCTTTTTGACCGAGTTCAAGAAGAAAATTTAAGATCTCCTGCGATTGTTGTAATAGGTTCAGTTGTCGATTTTCAAGTAGAAGCTTGCTCTCCAAAGCCAGCTGAAGTGACATTTCCAATTCCTATATAAATAGTCTGTCAGATATTATTTTTTAGATTTTTAATAAACTCAGCCAAAAGTCTTTGGGGTTTGTTGATATTTTTAATTCTTTTTTGTTGATTTTTTGAATTGGACGACAACTTAAACTATTGATTAAAAACCATTCATCATTA
>QCJC01000017.1 GCA_003216275.1 Prochlorococcus sp. AG-402-P18
AAACTCAGATAATTAATGAAGTACCCATAGAATGGGAAGAACCTGACTGGGACGAATTGGATGATAAAGAAATAATTTCAAACTTCAAGGAAGGAAACGTAGGATTAAATGTTCTTGATGAACTCTCTGAGTCTGAAGATGATTGGTTTAGAAGAGCAGTTGCCTTAAGCCCGAATACACCACAAGAAATCCTTGAGAAACTGAGGCAAGATGAAGATGAGAATGTAAAAGCAGCTGCTAATGAAGAAAGGGATTTGCCTGATGACTGGAGATATCTTGAAGACATTGAAAAAGCATTAAAGATTTTTCATGAAAAAACTATTAATGCAAACATTTTAGAAATTCTTGCAAAAAAAGGAAATAGGCTTATCACTAATGCAAAAAGCCTGAAGCAAAAATTACCAAGAGAATGGCAATTATCAAGTGCTAATGCAGTATGTAAAAAATTAAAAGCTGAAAAGCAAATAAGCCAAGAAATCTTAGAGACTCTATCTAACTTTCAACTGTATGACTATCGCTCTGATAAAAGTTTAAATAAAATAGTCCAATGGGAGATTTCAATACACCCTTCTACTTCAGAAGAGCTACTTAATAAATTACATAAGAAATGCATGTATTTTAATCTTCACATGCAATACAACAAAGGACGTTATCTTCAAGAAAGAAAGCTACCTGAAGACTGGAGAGGGTTAGAAGATGAAATAAAGGTTAAAAAAATTATAAAAGAAGATGTTATTAATGAAAAAGTTCTAGAAAATTTATCTTCACAAAAGTGGTCAGTTGAAATAAGAAAGGCTGTTGCACAAAGAAATAATACTCCTAATTATATTCTGGAAATTTTAAAAATTGATCAAGATTGGGAAGTAAGGAATGCTGTAATAGAAAGAGATGTCCCGGAAGAGTTGAAATTCGATCAATTCGAAATTTTAGATCTAATAGACATATCAAAAGATACATCTACAAGTGTCGAGCTTCTCGATAGAATTATAGATGAATATCCAAATGAGATTATTGTAAACAACGCTAAACTAACTATAAATGAAATCTCATTTCCAGAAAATATCAAAAGCTTTTGGCTTCCTGAAGATCATTCTGGATTTAATGATAAAAAACTTATAAAACATTTTCTAAATTTTAAGTGTGATAATCATAATAAAATAAATGCAGGAGATGAAAATTTATTAATAGATAACACTCATGATTTTGAATCTTTTTACAGCAATTTTGGTGCCTATGAAACTATATTCAGTATTCTTATCTCCATAGGAGTCTCAGACAATAAACCTACTATTAAATTGTTATTAAGGTCTCTAGATGAAGACGGTGATCTTGTCCAGGGAGAAGAAAGTACTGAGTGGCTATCTTTGATTGGCCCTCCTTATGAACCTGAAAATTGGAAGCTTGCAAAATTCATGGAAGACGATGAGGGTGAATTTCAATTAAACACATGGGAGCTGTCACCAAAAGAGCTAGAGGAATGCTTAGATGATTGGGGGGTTGATATTCAAGATAAAATCGAACTTTGGAAATTTGCAAAAAGCTTACTTAGTTATCTTCCTCCTTCAATTCAACCTAAATTAGCAAGTAGCAATGGTGGTGGTGGATTTATTTTTAATACATTTGAGTCTAATATTTTGACATCAGGTAATGTAGATAATGGTGGAAGACTAACAAAAAAATCTAAAAATCAAAGCTTTATAAAAATATGTTCTAGCGAATGTGCATTCCTTGCAATAACTGATCAAAAAAAACTTTTTGCATGGGGTAACGAATATAATGGAGCATTAATTCCACTAGAAATCGCTAACTCCAAAGAAAATATAATTGATATTGTTTCAACCTCTAATGAATTCTGTTCCCTAACAGAAAAGGGAAGTGTTTATTGTTGGGGTGGTTACGACAAAAATGACATTATTAGAAATAGCCCTGTAGAGCAATATTTAACTAAAGGAGTTCTTAATCTATTTTCTAATGGCTCTGCTTTCGCTGCAATCAAAGAAGATGGTAGTTTGATTTGTTGGGGTAGCGAGGATGATGGAGGGAGGTTTGGAATAGAAGGCGCTGAAGAGTCCAATATTAAGGATGCAGAAGGTAATGCCTTTAAAAGCATAGTAAGTACATACGCTGCATTTGCTGCACTTCGAGAAGATGGATCTGTCTATACTTGGGGAAGTAGTCGTGCGGGAGCAGACCCCGAAAAGTCAAAGGATTATCTCACAAAGAATATTATTTCTATAGTCTCTTCAAAAGGAGCATTCGCAGCTTTATCAAAAGAAGGGACAGTAATAACTTGGGGTGATGATTATTGGGGAGGCGATAGCACTATTGCGGCTGAATCAATTAAATCTAATGTAAAAGAAATTTTATCTTCAAATAATGCATTTGCAGTATTGAAAGAAGATGGATCTGTTGTCTCATGGGGAAATCCTGGGCATCTTTCTGTATTTGAAAGAAGTAATCCAGAAGCATTCGGTTGGGATAAAAATGGTGAAGATATGAGTGATTCAACTAATTTGATTAATAAAAAAGCAAAAGAAATATTTGCTTGTAGGAATGGATTTGCTGCACTACTTAAAGATAAAAAGCTGGTCTTCTGGGGGGATAAGTATTTAACGGACTTATACAAGGAAATTGGTGATAAGGTACCATCAGATATAGAAGCAGTTTTCCCAGATGCATTTGTAATAGTTGGAGGTATTTGTAGAAGATTTGCATTTGTAGCTATGAGGTCAAATAAAGAATGTGTTGGTATTGGCTTTTCAGATCCAATTCCAGATAGTTCTTCCTAAACCTGCCATCAACCACCACATACACCAGTTACAGTTGTCACACCACGGATTCGCTAAGAATCACTGCAGCAGAACAGATTTAGAAGAATCATAAAGGTGTAACATGTAACAACCTTTCTGAGCCGTTGCCTAGCTAAACGACGCGATTCGAAACAACCCATAAGTTCTTACTGGAAAGATGACCTAAGGAAGCAGGTCAAAATTTAGTGCCAAAGACATATTTGAGTATTTCAAAAGACCGAGGAATAGTGAAGGAGCGAAGAGTTTCATAAGGCCTCCTTGCTTACACCTTTGGTCTAATCTTTCTTTTTATTGGATGAGAGTAGGGAAGCACTACTTAAATTGTCGTAAAAAAGGAACTTATTAGGCTTCAGCCCACCAACTGATGAGGAGGCTACAGAGGTCTTCCAGTGATCACACTATGAAAAGCAGGATTGAATTTATATAAAAGGAACACAACTAGAAAAAGAACATTTAATCCAGTAAAGACACCAAATTGAATCCACAAAAATGTCCGACTTACATCAGGGTTATCAAACCCTGCATCAACACGAAATGCCTTTGCCATGTTAGATAAAGTATTTATTTAGGTATAGACAAGCTTCTAACGGTTGTCGGGGAGACATCATAAATAGTTGCAATTTTTTTCCAGCTCCAGCCGTTTTCTTTACCTGTTAATTCTTGCTCTCTTAGTTTCTAATGCCCAGATAAAGAGCAATAAAGCAAGAAACAGGGTGACACAAAGCCACACTATTACGCATGTAAAGGAGGTCATTTTAGTTTTTAAAATTCTTGGTTAATGTCAAGTGAGAACCAACAAGTCCTGCGACTTTGACTCGCTTAGTTTATGCCTTCCCTAAAACTTCCACATAATAAGGTTGGACGACTTCTTATCAATATTGCTTTCATTGTTGCTTGGTACGCTTTAAGTGAGGTGACAATGGATTTCTTAGTTGAAATCACACGTTTAAGCAATCTCGAATACAAAGCCTTTGGTGTAATTCATACAGTCATAGACTTTCTACTAATTGTTATTCCAATAGCCATTGTTACTAAATTCATCTGGTTTAAAAAATCCAGAATCACCACATCAATGGATGATTAAATGAAGCATTTCCTGAAAGTGCATCTTCTATCTTATTACAACAATGAATGTCATAAATAAAGGAATCTGGATTTGGTGTGAATTTTCTTCCAAAGATTCAGATTATCTAATTAAAATTCAAGATATTGTTCAAAATAAATTAAGAGGGCCGAAATTTAAAATTCATTTGACGTTGGCTGGACCATTCCAAAATATTGATAATTCTTCACTGAAAGAAATAAAAAAATACTGTGACCAACATTCACCTATCGAAGTCAATACTCATAGCTACGGCTCCAAGGAGAAATTCTTTCAATCACTCTTTATTTCTATAGATAAATCAAAGGAGTTAGAAGATATTAGAAAAGCAATGTTCAAAATTAATTGTCGAAATCTAACTAAAAATTTCTTCCCTCATATAAGTTTGTCATATGGAATTTTTCAACCGAAAATAAAAGAGAATCTAATAACCTCTCTTCCGAGATTAAAAAGGTCTTTTCTTATAGATAAGATTTCTCTTGTTGAAATAAATGAGGATATACGCCTTTGGAAAATATCAGAAAGTTTCTCATTCAAAACCGCATTAACTATTTGAAACTAACATTAAATGAATGGATCCTTCCTGGGATTTCCCATATGGGTCATACGAAGGCTGGTTTGTTTCTTTTTGCATCAACCTCTCAAACTTGTAGACAATTAACTTACACGTCCATACAGTTCAGCTTTTTAAAGGGAAAAAGGTTACAGGCGATTATTTGATGAGGATTATTTGATGAGATTTTCTCATGATATCGATTCTGATATTGAAATCTTTCAAGTCTTAGACAATAAAGTTTATCTTTGCCAAGGTTACAATAGAGGTGAATATGATACTGGAATGTCTAGTGAACCTAATTGTATAAATTATATGCCACCCCCTACCTCTAAATATTCAACTTACAGTATTCCTATTCCTATTCCTTTCCCCTGAGCCTTTTTAATTTCTAAACCGTAAAAAGTATATCTAAAAAAATTCTTTTATAGACTAACTATGGGAACGAATAAACACAAAGCTCTTTATAAGAAATCATTATTAATTAATCAATTTAGAATTGATAATATGATTATCAAAAAATACATTTACCCATATCAATTATCTCCTACCCGATAGTTTTTTAATCATATATCTATAAGGAAAACCCCCATTGCACACTTCTTCAATCATTATTGCAGAGAGAGTTATAAGACACTGAACGATCGTGAGTTCTAACTTGAATGACTTTTTTCTTCAAGTCTTCTTAGCCATTTCAACCAATACTTACTTGCCTCTTGAGGAGTGATCATTGATGTTGCATCTGGCATCTCGCCATCAACTGCAGCTTTTGCAATATCTTTTTTTGATCTAATTCGATCTAATTTAGATTGACACCAACTCCATTGATCTCCATTTGGTAGATGAATGTTTGTTATTGGCAAAAAAACTTTTACTGATTCAAATTCTGTTCCATCACGATCAAGTCTTCCAATCGTTTGTTCAAATTCAGTCGATGTCCAAGGTAGCTGAAAGAAAATAGCTCTATTACATACCGATTGAAGTCCATCTACTCCTGTACCTGCGCATTGAACAGAAGCAACCAGCACTTCGGTTTTGCCATGAATAAACTCATCAAGTGAGTCCTTAAAGCCAGCTTCACTAGCTTCTTTCTCGTCGCCTGTAAAAACAGAAAAACTATATTTTTCCTTTTGAAGCCAATTACAAATAGGCTTTAATGTATTTTGAATTAGGGTAATAAAGATAACTGTCTTTGATCCTCTTTCGAGGCATTCTCCTAGAACTTCAATCTTTGGTTTAACTAACAGTCTCTCAACTTCATGATAGGTTCTGTTACGAGTAGCGTAAATAATTTCTGGAAGTAATTTAGTTGCGTTCACTTCTTTCAAAACAATATCAGTACGAGGAAGTTGACCTGGATTCATCCGGATCCCATTAATTACGAACTGCTGATAAAGATTCATACAGCAATTAAGATCAAAGTCCTCAGTTACATCCTCAATTTGTTGTTGTGTAATAAGTTCAATTAAAGATTTTCCTTCATAGAGATTGTTGATTACTGGAGTTGCGGATAGTCCTAGTACGTGAAGATCAGGATTAATGTTAGAAGAGATTCGAATGAATTCACTTAATAATCTCCGACGCTGACTACTTGTGCTGCTAGTCCTTCGTTTTGATTGATGAATTTCATCAATCACAAGAAAATCTGTTCGAAAATTAACGCAAAAACTAAGAAGACTTTCGGCAAAGCGATCTTGAAATCTTTCATGATTCACAATGACTACATGAGTTCGTTGATCAAGTTCTGGTAATAGCCATTGATCAGGTCTTTTATGAATAACAGCATCCGGATAGGCTGAATTGAATGTTCTCTCCCAACTTCCGATCACTCCATTAGGGCAAGTAATAAAGATCCTTTTACAAGAACAAACTTGCGCTGAAAAAATTGCGGAGAGAGTTTTTCCCGTTCCAGTTCCACTCAAATTTAAAAGTCTTTTATCTCTTTGAAGACGAAATGCAACTAGTCGCTGCATCAGCTTTGGATCGCGTGGACATCCTCGTAGGTCACGAAATTGATAACTGGGAGGAATTTGAAGATTTCTAGCCCCCTCAAATTCTTCTAAGAATGAATTGCGAACCTCTTCGCTATAGGTGTCTTTTTCTAGTTGTCCAGCGCGTAAACCATTAATTAACGTTGTCTCATCAGCGAAACATGCGTCCCATAATTTTGCAGTTGCTTTTGCTTTTAAGAATTCAACATGATCAATATCAGTCCCTGAATTTTCAATTACACCTGCAGCTTTATCAAGAGCTCTCAGTGTCTTTAGGGGATCAAGGTTGGGCAGATCATCCTTGGTTACCTCATCGAGCTTGAAAGATTCCTCATAACGAAATTCATCTTGAAGAGCTTTTGAACGACGTTCAAGTAATAAGGACTCTTTCTCTTCTTTTGTTGATTCTTTTTTGATTTCTCCGCCAAGATCTAAAAGATCTTTAATTGAAGGGACTTCTACGTTATTTGACCAGTCTTCTAAATCCTTTTTGTCCACCATTCCAGATTGAACTGCATCAATCAGAACATCAAATGTTCTACTAAATTTTTCTTGTTCTTTTCGACTGATTCCTTGAGCCTGAAAAAGAACGTAAAGTTCTGATGGGCTAAGGGCACCTAAATGGTCACCTAGGTCTCTTACAAAGGCTTTGATAAGTCCAACAGAAACTGCCTTCTGTGATACTCCAGTTTGAAACTTTTTATCAAACCTTTTTGCTACTTCCATCCAATGCAAATTGCCCATATTCGTTAATGCTGCTATTGCAGAGTTAGGCTTCTTATTTCTATATTTCTCCTCAGTTTGAGCTTCAAAAAATTCTAATATCTGTCCGTAATTAGGCATTAAATCAACATCTTGTTCATGAAAACTATTTGTATCTGAAATCAATTCTTGTAATTTCTCGTCAGTCCAATAACGTCGACCGCCACTATCACTGACCAACTGACCTTGATAAATAAGACCAAGTTTTTTAGCAACCTTGCTTTGCCCTCCATGCCTAGTTACGACTCCACCCATTCTTCTTGGAAAAGAAGTTTGTTTAGGCATTAATTCAGGAGCACCTAGTTTTACAGCATGTCTTAGAACAAATTCCTTTAAATTATCAAATTTTTGCCAATATCCATTTCCGGCTGATTGAGACGAGTAACAAAAAACATCATAATGATAATCAAACTCTTCCTTAGGGACAGTTATTGAAAAAGTTTCATAAGTTTTGATTCTGTCTAAAGGACTTTTTTTTATGGTTTCATCCCACAATTGAATATGATCTTTTTCGGTAGGTTTTTCATCAGTCTTAATAGGTAAACGGCCAAGTCTTTCAATCCAAGATTCAACCGCAGCCTGGAAAATTAGACGTTCATTATCCGCTCTTATTTTATTAAAATCCTCAACTAATTGAATTGATTTAATGCCTATTACTTTTTCAAATTTTGAGATATTTTTTCTAACTCCTTCGCGGCTTATACCATATTGATTAGCAATATCCTGCAACGTTTTATTTGAGCAACGCAATAGATAAAAGATAATTGGCTTTCCTTTATTTGATAGTATTTTATTAAATTTATTTTTCCATAAATTAGCATTGTAATAATCATATGACATCATCTTGTTAAAAAGAATAGGTTTTAGATATTGAAAATATTCATTCAACTGATTCTTTTCCTTCGAACTTTGCGTAGAAATCAAAACATCAATATCTATAAAAATATTGCAAAATGAGCTTGCCAATAAATTAATATTATTTCCTAATCCAAGCACTCGAGAGCAAGAAATAAATTCCTTAAAAATATTTTCAAAACTAATATTTTTATTATTCATTGTTTCTACCATAGCCTTCAATTCGACCCAATATTCCTGATCACTTTTTCCTTCCTCTTTTTGTTCATTAATACTTAAATCAATCTTCTGTTCTTTTTTCGCTTTTGTTTTTGATAAGAAAGAAGTTTCAATAGGGAATTTAATATCCTTAAATTCTAATTTAAATTTAAGTTCCTCTAAAGATTTTCTACCAAAATTAGTTAAAGAAAGAAAATCATTTTCTTTCATTCCTGCAAGGTCTATAACATTATTAATTCCGTTTTTCCTTAAGTTATTATAAGTCCTAATACTAAGCTCTAGATCAGATAAAGGAATTTCTAATTCATCAGTAAGATCGATCCCCCAGTCTTCATATTGAGTTGGAGGCTTTTTTTCAATAATTTCTATAGGCTTATTTACTTCTTTAACTTGCTCAACTCCTTCAAATTTTATTTTTTTAGAATTAACAAAAATACTTATATATGAGAAAGCTCTAATAGCTTTTAAGTTTTCAGTGCCAGTAACACGTCCTCTCTTAATAATGGATTCCAAGTCTTTTAGAACTAAAGGCTCTTTGCAAACTTGATACAGCCATTCAATTAATTCCTCACGGAAATCTTTATCAAGAGACTTCAAGGTCCCCTCTAACTGTTCTTCTTCGAGAAATAAATCTCTAGGTAAACCCTCTTTTTGCCAAGCATCGAGAAAAATCTCACAGGCTTTGGCGAGAGGAGTTAATGTTTTTTTCTCAGCCTTCTCTTGAGCTAGATTTTCTTTAGGTGGTAGTTCTGTTGTTTTTTCAGTAATTACATCATTTTTTTGGCTTGTATTTTTCTTATTGTTATCAGCAGGCGATTCAAAGAGCCACTTGGTAATTTTCTTTATCCATTCACGTCCTTTGCCTGACATATTTTACGTACCAATCTTGAGTAAACTTGGCAATAAGTAATTTTATAAGTTTAAGCTTGCTTTAACTGAAAATAGTTAAAATAGATGTAATAGTTTGATCTGGCTATCTTGGGAAATGGCCGACAATCGTCAATGTGCTCTTTAAATAGTTCAGGACGTCCAGAGTGGCGATGTAAAAACAGGGATTACCAATAACAATAACCCAAAAGAAAGGAAAAAGGAGATCCAGCTTGCATATATGTCGGGCATATAAGAGGGATTTCAATTACTTGGTTCTTAACAAGAAAAGAAGCCTTACCACCATTAGGAGCAGAAGGTTGTGCTGGTAGGGCCTTAGGGACGTATCTAAAAAGGAATAAAAAATGGCAACAACTAAAAGCTGATGCAGAAGCAGTTAGCGAAGTTTTAGTGCCATACACGTTCCGGCATCGCTACGCCAAGGCATCCCATCAAAAAAATGACCCTGTGATTCCACTTGCCAATATTGCGAATGCCATGGGTCATACCATCCCAGTACATTTAGAAAACTATGCAAGATTTACACCTGATCGAACAGCTGAGTTATATGACGCTGAATAATTCCTTTGTAACCATTGTTGCGGGGGGGGGGGGACGCAGGACTATGAACTACTAAATTGAAAGGATGATAATTTTTTTAGTCAATGAGTGCTGAAAAAAGTCCAATCATCATTCAAGACGAGATAAAAGACTTACTCAGTTCATCTGATTCGAGTGAGATCCTTCAAGGGCTTGAATTATTAGCCTCTACAACAAATTTGGTTTCTTCTTTTGAGGATTCGAATGACGCTCAAGATACAGAGGAAACGATAGTTAAAATCATCAAAGAAGGTATTACCAACAAAGAATTACTTGGATTCCTTGTTGGTTTAGATAATGAAGTGATTTGGCAGGGTCTTTCTTTAAGTAGAAACTCAACGAAAGAGATATTCCTAAAATTAAGCAAAATAGAAGATTTGATAGTTAATAGATACATCGTCAGCAATCCATCAGCACCTCGTGAAGTCAAACTGAAAATTATCAATTCAGATGTCTATTTTCTCGAGTATGCATCTGACGATTTAAAGGCTGATCGTGAAGTAGTTCTTGCAGCAGTTAAGTCAGGTAGTTATCTATTCCAATATGTCGCTGACGATTTAAAGGCTGATCGTGAAGTAGTTCTTGCAGCAGTTCAGTCAGATGGCTGTCTACTCGAGTATGCCTCTGATGCTTTAAGAGGGGACCGTGAAGTGGTGCTTACAGCATTTCAGTCGGAAAGTCGGGCACTCGAGTATGCATCTGACGATTTAAAAGCTGACCGTGAAATTATGCTTGCAGCTGTTCAGCATGACGGTTATTTACTCGAGTATGCATCTGACGATTTAAAAGCCGACAGTGAAGTGGTGCTCGCAGCCATGAAGTCAGGCAACTCTGCGCTCGAGTATGCAGCTGAAAGTTTGTGGTCTGAGCGTAAATTTGTCCTTGAAGTTATTCAATCAGATGGTTGTGCGCTTAGGTTTGCAGATGACAATTTAAAAGCTGACCGTGAAATCGTTTTTGTAGCTATTCAGTCATATGCTTATGCACTTCAATATGCATCTGACGATTTAAAGGCTGACCGTGAAGTTGTTCTTGCAGCTATAAAGTCAGAAGCTTATGCACTCCAATATGCATCTGACGATTTAAAGGCTGATCGCGAAGTTGTTCTTGCGGCAGTTCAGTCAAATAAATGGGCACTCGAGTATGCCGAAAAGAAGTTGAGAGCCGAATTAATAGAAGAAGGACTCGTAGAAGACTACTAACCCAATCTCCCGCCTTTGTAACCATTGTTGCGGTGGGGGAGATAAGATGCCATGCCACCTCTAAATATCCATAGCTAATTCTTCAATAAACTCTTCCCATTCACTAGTACTCTCTAATTCTTCAAAAGACTGCCAGTAATCACTATTTAAATAACTAGAAATAGTAGTCTTAAGTTTTTCCTGATTATCTTTATCTTCCATAATCAAAAGTAATTTAAGTTCTATATTTTCAACTAATAGGTCATAGGCTTTATCAAATAGATCTCCTTCTGTCAAAATTGAAGGATCATCACTATTGAATCCTATTAATTGAACAACAATATTTCCAATAAGAAGTTTTTTAGATCTCTCCAATAATTCAGATTCTCTTTCGCCTTTAAGATCCCAATACGTTTTTGCAGAGACATCAATTGTCTTAAAGATTTCAATAGGGTTATCTTCAATTATTTGTTTAACTGTATTTTTTGCGAAATTTTCTGCCAGAACATCTTTTTGGATCTCGTCAAGATCTTGATCCAACTCAAAATCATAATTGGGAGTATCTAGATCTGTAAAAACTCCATCAAGAGAAGACTGTAATCTTTCTTGCGCTGCTATACCAGCATAAGTGGCTGCCAATTCATCTTTTTGCTCATAAGACAGATCCTGTATTTTCATTCTTTAGGCGACAAACATCTATCTAAATATTCTAATGCTCTAAATCGAACCACCCCCCCATCTCCCGCCTTTGTAACCATTGTTGCTGTGGGGGAGATGCTGGAGGAAGAACCTAGTAATTTGAATACGAACTAGCTGATCTAGATCATGGATGAAATATTTGATATAGAACAGTTCCATGTTAACCCCACTGCTTTAGAGGGACTGACTGTTGTCATTACAGGCAAATTGACCAAGATAGATCGCAAGCAAGCAGAAGCTCTCGTTGAACGTGCTGGAGGTAAAGCTACTGGTTCTATAAGTTCTAAAACTAATCTCTTAGTCGCTGGTGAAAAAGCAGGTAGCAAGCTTCAAAAAGCAGAAAAATTAGGGATAGAAGTTTTAGATGAAGAAGGTTTTATATCTCGGATTAAGCAGCAAACAAATAATGCCAGTTCAAAAAATGAAATTAATGAGGCTAGTGAAAGTTCATCATTTCTCAATCATCCAAAAGACTATGCAGATTGGGAGAACATTGAACCGTTCAATAATGAGGAGCTGGAAATGGAAACGGGTCTTCGTGATGATTTAGATATTAATAATCTTACGTCTATCTTTTATCATAGTTGTCAACATTTTAATTATGACAGATTGCATGAGGGTGTGATTCAATACTATTTTGATTCATTAGGTGATGAAGAAAGAGAAGCAGAAATGAAAGAGTATGAAGACAAAGATACTGGTGATATTATGGTTTTGGAATCAGCTATTGATACTTATCTAGGTGCTTTAAATAAAGACGAAAAACAAGAGCTATATAAAAGATTGATCAAGCCGGAGGATACTAGCGTCAACCCAGAAGCACTAAAAGGACTTAAGGTTGTTATCACTGGAACTATGGTTAAATTAGACAGAAGGCAAGCAGAAATACATATAGAACGCGCAGGTGGTAAGTTAGCTAGTTCTATAAGTAGCAAAGTCAAACTCCTAATAAAAGGAGAGAAAGGAAGCATCAAAATGCTTCAAAAAGCAGAGGAATTAGGAATAGAAATATTAGATGAGAAAGGATTCCTAGAAAGAATCGAATATAGCAGTATTTATGACTAAGAAATGTTTTAAGATAACTCCCCCCATCTCCCGCCTTTGTAACCATTGTTGCGGTGGGGGAGACGCAGAACTAAGAACTACTAAATTAAAGAAAAACTAGCTGATCTAGATGCTAAGAAAAATTTGGAACAAGCACAGAACTGCTTCAATAATAAGTCTTATCTTTTTTGCATTGGGATTAGTCCTAACACCTTGGGCATTAGTTCTCATATTATTAACTGCTTTTGGAGGACCATTTATTGGGAAGATGGACTTCCTAAAAGGGTCTCTATTTTCGCGATTAAGCAAGGATCAATGGTTGAACAGCTCCGTGCTAATTGGAATTATCCTTTTAGCTTTTAATCCTGTTAGTGGGGGGCTAGGCGCTTTATTTCTGGCAGCTATTCCATTGATATGGGTATTAATTAAAGATCGATCAATATTCGATATAAGCGAAACTAATAGGACAAAAGATCAAACTGTTATTAATGAGAATGAAGCAAAGAAACAATTAAATGAATCGTCTACTGAGGAATCTGAAATGAAAGTAACCGGGAAAAAACTTCTAGAAATTTTTAGTTCATACGATGATCCTTTCTGGAAAAAAGCAAAGAGTTGTGGCTATACAGATGAAAGAGATTTAGTAGATCCACTCATTGAAGCAATAGGGAAAGAAGATAAACCCTTATCTGATAGTGAACTAAAGAAAAAGAAGCAATTAATTGGATCCCTTGACCTTCCTTATACAGTTCATATGAGGATATCCGATTATTACGAATATCCAAAATCCGCGAAGCTAACTGGGGAGAAGCTTCTTGACGCTCTTCGATCATCTACAGATACTGGATTCGAGGACAGAGCGCATAGTTGTGGCTATAAAGGTGCAAAAGATATTGAAAGTCCTCTAATCGAAGCGCTCGGGAAAGAAGATGCTCCCCTGTCAGGTAATGAACTTAAACAAAAGCTGCAATTGACTCGAGAGTTTGGAATTCCAATGGGATTGGAAGCAAAGATATGTGGTTTTCACGAAGAGTCTGGTGCTAAGGGATTTGACAGCTTTTATGAATTAACTCAGGATTTATTGAATGAAGATAATTATGTTACAGAAGAATCACTTGATCAATCAAGCCTATCAGGTGAAAAAACTATAGTTAAATCGTGGGGAACTGGAATAATGCTTTGTATATATGAATTAACTAAAGAAGATTATAAAAATTTCCAATCCAAAGCCGAGGAAGGAGAGCTTGATTACGATGAATTAGAAAGCGGTGTGGATTTTGGAGAGCAGGTTGCTCCTTATTTCGAACCTTCAATAACTATTAATGGGAATGAGATTAATGAATCTAAATCATTAGAGTTTCTAGAATGTGAATTTAATAGTAGTCAAGAAAATGTGACAGACAAAGGATCATTTTGGGCTGTTTGTGTAGAGAATTACAAAGGGACATGGGGACAAATAGAACTACCAGATGATCATGAATTTGATCTTTCAAAATTAGTAGTCAATAAGAATTTAATAACTTTTGGAGATGGAGCTAATGCAGAAGTGTTGGAAGTTGCCAATATCTCATACGCTGACGATCAATATGGTGAGTTTGATGAGCACGATTTAGAGGGCAAGTCATTTGACTGGTATTTAGTTAGCGATGAAGGAGAAGTAACTTCTGTCTAACCCCTCCCCATCTCCGGCCTTTGTAACCATTGTTACTGTGCGGGAGACGCAGAACTATGAACTACTAAATTGAAAGGATGATGCTATTGGATCGATGAGTGAGGAAGAAGATCAAGTACAAATTAATGAGCCTCTAACTGGAAATGATCTACTTGCGAAAGCTCGTGAATATTCTCATTTATCTGAAGATGAACTCTGCAACGTCTGTGGTTATGTTGATTCAAGCGGAACTTTTCTTCGCAAGGACTTTTTAAAAGCTCTTTTAGCCGCACGTGGGAGACCCTCGGAGAGTGAAGAGAAAGAGAAGTCTCTTAATAATAGAGGTCAAGATCAAGTCAATGAAACGGATAAGACTTCTTCCCTAGGACTGAAAAATTTACCTAACACAATTGATGAGTTATCAATCCTAGTAAAGCAAGCATTTGATCTAGATGGAGACATAGTAATAGAGAATGAAATTGAAGAAGGAACAAGAATCCTTATTTCAAGAACTGGCGCTGGAGGTGAGGATGATTATCTTGTTGAATTAGAATCAGCAACTTATGACGAGGATGGAGAGTACGAGGAATACGAATCAATTGAAAATGGTGGCCCAAGTCTGGAAAGTTTTAAGTATCTACTCGAAAGATATATAAGTAATGGTGGAACAATTGAGAGCATTAAAGAAAGCATCCAGTAATCCACCCACCCTCATCACCAACCACCACATACCCAGTTACAGTTGTTACACCAAGACTTCGCCAAGAACCACTGCAGCAGAATTGATCTAGAAGAATCTGAAAAATGTAAAATGTAACAACCTTTTTGAGTCGTTGCCTAGCCAGACGGCGCGATTCGAAACAACCCATAAGTTCTTACTGGAAAGGACCCATAGGCATAAAGCGAAATCAACTGATCGATGAATCTCTAGAAAGTTTTATTAAAGGACAATTTTATAAGCAACCTATAAATCAATGAGAAGGAATAGTTTTGTGATAGTTTAGCTATTAAGGAGTTTACTCCGTTCATCCCGAGTATTGACGCTAATCCTTCAGGGGATTGTCAATCACCAACCTGCCGTTTGTTCCTGCTAGGCAAGGTGGTAAAACCTGGAACCCAAGAGGGTTGATGAGCAGGAACGCTACCGACAGTTTAATGACAATTAATCAAAGTCGAGGCACCCATGTGTCACGATATTTAGCGAATTTACGCATAGAACGGGATCTAAAACCCGGTCAACTTGCTGACATCTTGCAAGCAAGAAACATTTCAAAAATTGGAAGTCTAATAAGAGAATTTGAGCTTAACGGCGAAATTAGTTCTTATTGGATGGAAAAATTAATTACTGTATTAAATCCCGATAAGGAGGCATTAGAAAAATGTATTGCTCTTGATAAAAGAAATTATCTCAATGAACTTGAAAATCAGAAAATAAAATGGGAGAAATGGGCAAGTATTTCGATTGATCCTTATCTAACAATTCGCTATATGCCAGCTGTGTATGGAACGAGAGATATTCCAAAAGCATTTACATCATCTAGAGAAGATGCTGAATGGTGGGTAGCTGAAGAATTAAAACGTTTTAGAGCTAAGGGTTATTTAAATTGGACAAGAAAAGAACAAACTTTCTATAGAAAAGACGGTACTATTTCTAGTCGGCACAAGTCGACCTTTGAAACACCGCCTGCAAGTGCTTGGATGAAAGTTTCAGGAAGTTCTATAAAATTTCTACTTCAGCAGGACTTTACGCCAACAACAAAGAGTCAAGAAATTACGGAGGCAAGACCATGAATAAGAAAGAAAAGAAACTAACAAAGACTATTAATGATGTTGTTAATCATTCCCTTGAAAGAATGAAAGTACTAACACCTGAGGATCGTTGCCAACTATTCATGGAAGTAGGTGAATGGATTTTTAATGATCTTGATCTTGATGATGAATTTATGGTGCCCCAATTTAAAATAGAGGAAAAAACTATAGGAAAAAATTAATGCCTACTGAGCTCTCACACTTATAAGAGACTTACAGGTTCCCTTGCCGAATCCATGATTCGGCAAAGTCGATTTACCTGCATAACGCCTTCAACAGTACCCGTAATCCCTGTAGCCAGATTGGGGGATCCCACAACGATAGAGAGACATTGTGCTCGGCTAATTGCAACATTTAAGCGATCGGGATCCAAAACAAATCCAATTCCTCTTGGAGCATTCTCCGCATCACTTGAAGTAAGAGAATGAATCGATATAGGAGCTTCTTGGCCTTGAAAACGGTCAACAGTTCCTATTCGAGCTTTACCAGATAAACGCTTCTCAAGTCGATTCACTTGAAGGTTATAAGGAGCCGTAATGAGTATCTCATCACGTCCAATAATGCCTTGAAGCAATGATGTCCCTTCGCTATTTTGTTGAACTAATTGATATGAGCAACCATACAATTGATTTACTAATTCTTCAATTCGATTTATTTCTTCTTCGCATTCACTTGCTTTACCAAAATGCTCGACGGATTCAAACATTAAACCTTGTTGTCCTCCTTCCCAAAAAATCTTGTTCTCTGATTTAGATATACATGACTGCAGTTCACCTTGATAAAAAAGATCAGAAACAACTGATGTCAAAGCAGGAGGCATTCTCCAACTCGTTGCTAAAAACACACCTCGATCAGTAGGCACTATTTTTTCATTCCCCATCATATAATCCAAGCAACTTAAATCACTATCTTCTGGATGTGCAGCACGGTTTGGTTGAGACAATTGATTTTGATCGCCAACAAGTAAAATATTGCGAGCACACTGACTCATAAATAAAAGATTACTTAAAGAAACCTGCCCAGCCTCATCAACAACTAAAAGATCAAAAGGTTCCTCACTAAAACATTCCTTCACTAAGCTAAAAACTGTGCCACCAAGCACAGTATGTTCGGAGTTGAAAGCTTTCTGACTAATTGACTGTATTTTTGTCCCCACAAGAGATCGCTTATCACTATTCTTACTTAGACCACTACTTATTTTAACAATAAAAGGATTTACATCTAATGACTCTGCCTTTTTATCTACACGCTTAAGTAGATTATTAATCGCTTCATGAGTTTGGGACGTTACTGCTATTCGCTTACCTTCTTTTACTAATCTAGCAATAAGTTCTCCTGTAACAGTAGTTTTTCCAGTTCCAGGAGGACCTTGGAGTGAAAGTGAAATTCCATCTGCTGTTGATAAAAAGTCAGTTAAAAAGATAGCCACCTTATCTGGTGTATTCAATATTTGCTGATTGAGCTTTATAAGTTCAGGTATCTTCCTTTTTTCTAATAAATGAACCATTGCCTTTGAAAATGTTTTCTTTGCATCGACCCAACCTTTGGCTTGTCTAACTAAATCAGGCACCATAAATTGATAAATCTGCTTAGGAAAAAGAATTAAATCACAATGTGTTGGAAGTTCTTTCATACCCATTTTATCTAAAGTTTCTTTCTTTTTAGCTCCAACTTTTAGAGTAATTTTTGTTGGATCATTTTCATCAAAGTTGCCTACAAGAGAAAATATTTTCTTTTTATCTTCATTATTGTTTTTTCCTAATTTATCTTTAGGAATAGGTCTTTCTTTTTTCTTTCTAAATTCAGCTAAAGCAAAACTCATATTCTGGCCAGGTTTAGTTGAAAGTTTTAAAGGCTGCTCAGCTCTAAATTCATATATATAACAGTCACTTTTTTTGATTGTCTTTTGACCTATTTTTCGAGCATTAGCAATGATTTCCGTATCATAATATCTCTCCTCAGAAGTCGTCTGATCTCTTCGATTAAAGAACTCCCACCATTCAACCTTGCCTTCTGTTTCATGAAACTCAATCAAATATGAGACTAATTTCTGATGTTTAACACTCAACCCATCTGACCCTTTTAGGTGTTGATCGTTATTTGGATCTGATATTTCTTTTCTCATTTTCTTTGCCATTAGTTCTAAATCTCTAATCTTTTTATTTAAAACCTCCTCCTCTAAATTGCTGAACTTATTTGGACGAGGAGAAATGTGCTTATCCCTCTGCCTATCAATGAGAAAATCTTGAAGTTGTCTTGTAGAATCACAATCCTTTTCATTGTAATCTTGAAGGTTTTGAAGTCGCTCACTTGAGGAAATTGAATCACCCGTTAACTTCGGTTCTCCTGACTTTAACCATTCAGCGTATTGCACAACAGAATCTACAGCCGTACTAATTTCTTCTTTACGATCATCATCTAAATAGAGCTTTTCAACCTTTTTAATTGAATAACTTGAAGCCCCAAGAAGTATCCCATTACGAACGATAGGGTAGAGATCGACAAATAATTCTTCTCTTAACCATTCTTCCCATAAAGGTTGATGATTCTTATATCTTAAAGCAAGAGTCCCTAACGCTGCTTTTTCATAATTGGCATAATGGTAAACATGAAGATTGGGATAAGCTCTACGGCGATCTTTTACCCATTCAATAAAATCATTAAAAGCTTTCTCTTCTTGTGTCTCATCATGAGCCCA
>QCJC01000018.1 GCA_003216275.1 Prochlorococcus sp. AG-402-P18
AGATCTTTCCCTTTTAGATCCAGAAAAGAATGTTGCAATTTGTAGGAAGAATCTATAGATTCAAATCCAAAACTAGCTAGTGGACTCATTGCAGGTTCTCCTCCCAAGAGTTTTGGAGCGATAAAAACCACCAACTCTTGAACACAATTTGCCTCAATTGCACTAGTTGCCAAAAGTGGTCCGCATTCCCAAAGAATTTTATTGCAACCTTTCTTTCCCAGCGAAGCTAACAATTCAGATGGATCATTTGAACTTAGCGGTAATCTTTCTGGTCCATCCTTTAAATCTAAGAACAAGTTTTCATTTCCACCAGGACCATAAGCAATTATTGTTTTTGCAATTTTTGTATCCCAAAGTTTTGCGGATTTAGGTAAGTCTAACGATCGTGAAAAAACTACTCTTAAAGGTTCAATATTTGATTTTCCCCTTGATGTCAATAAAGGATCATCAGCTCGAACCGTCCCACCTCCAACTACTACTGCATCACATTTTGATCTGAGTTGATGAACTACCTCCCTAGAGCCTTCACTGGTAATCCACTTACTACAACCATTGGGAAGAGAAATTCTTCCATCTAAACTCATTGCCCATTTCAAAATTCCCCATGGTCTTCCATTCCTAACTCGAAAGCTAAATTCGCGATTAATCCATTCGCATTCCTCTTCCAAAATGCCATTAATAACTTCCAATCCGGATTCTTTTAAACGTGAAATTCCATTTCCAGAAACTCTAGGATCTGGATCTATCATCCCAACAACAACTCTTCTTAAACCAGCTTTAATGATTGCTTCTGTGCAAGGCGGGGTTAAGCCATGATGGCAACAAGGCTCTAGTGTTACGATGATCGTTCCATTAATTGACTTTTCTCCTGCTTGAGAAAGAGCTTCTACTTCTGCATGAGGACTTCCTGCTCCTGTATGAAATCCCTCTCCAACAAGTCTTCCATTTTGATCAAGAACAATAGCCCCTACAAGTGGATTAGGACTTGTACAACCTTCTGCTAAAAGTGCTAGCTCTATTGCACGTCTCATCCATGGAACCCATATTTTGTGATCCATAAGAAAATCATTCATAATGCTTCAGCGAGCGATCTCCATTCACTTACCAAATAAGGAGGAATTGGCAAATCATTTATTAAACCAGGCAGGATTATCCTTAAGGGTCTATTTTTATCCAATTCAGTAATCAAAGGCTTTAAATCAAATTCAGCAAATGAATCATTTTGCATTTCTATTTGAACTTTGCTTTTTTTAGTGATGTCTTTTAGATTCCAATTTTTTCTCCCTGAAGAAACTAGCAAACTTGTTGGGTGATCCATTCTTAATGCTCCAGGATATCCAACGACTCTTAAAATAAAATTATTCGATATTTTGGGACTTTGATAGACAATTAATTGCCAGGTTTGATAATCCAAGTCTTGCAAGCTTTCTATGCTTCTTTTGATCTCTTCTTCTTGGTAGCTATTATTGATCCTTTGATCTGCATAAGCTTTCCCAGTTTTGTAAACAAAACAACAAGAAATAAGATAAAAACAAATTATAAAACTAAACAATCTATTAAATTTTACCATCACAAATATCGTATTGTTCTGATTCAAGAAGGGCATCTAATGCTATGGCTGAGCGTACGAGTGACTGATATTTCTTAATGATACGTTGATTGCGCTCAATTATTTTTGAAGAATTATATTTTCCAGAATTCTCAACAGATTTATTGAAGATTTGAGCACCATCATCGATTAGCTCTAAGTTATTTTGTTGACTAATCAAAGCTATCAAGATTTTATGCAATCGATACCTTCTACTAAAGGAGTTTTCCTTTTCATTTTTTTTAAGATTCACAAAATTTCTAAAATAACTACTGAAGTTTTAGTTGATTTTCACAAAAAACCTAGTAATGCTATAAAAAAGAAATTTTTGTAGACTGTTCTAGCTATGCCTAATGAATCTATACAAATAATAGGAATTGATACTTCATGCGTTGAATTTTTTTTTGACAACAAAGAACAACAGATTTTTGAAGCTGAGAGAATCGCTGGTCCACAAAGGATTATAGATTCATTCCAAATTTGGCTGCAGAAAAAAAAGAAATCTGATTTCAAGCAAGAATTAATCTCTACTGACAAATTAGATCACTTTATAAGTTTACTAAAAAAAGAAGACAAAAGAACAATTATATTTTCAGGAGGAGACCCTCTTTGGTATGGAATAGGAAGATTATTAATTCAAAATTTTCCTTTATCAAAACTTTATTTTGAACCAGCAGCCACTTCATTCCAACTAGCCTTCTCAAGACTTGGTAAACCTTGGCAAGATACTCAATGGATCAGTCTTCATGGTAGAGACCCATTGCAATTTGAAAAAGCAATCAAAAAACTTCCTCCTTCACTTGTCGTATTAACTGATTCAAGCAGAGGAGGGGCCGTAGAAGTCTTTCAATTACTAAATTCAATAGGAGTAGAAAATAATTATGAATTTTGGACTTTTGAAAGACTTGGATATCAAAATGAAAGAATTTTGAAAGTCAATACAATTAAAGATTTTCCAATAGATCTTGATCCATTGCATTTAGTTTTTCTTTTTAAAAAATCAAAGCCAATAACACCATTAGACAAATTACCTTTATTTGGTATTGATGATTCAGTTTTTATTCAAAACCCAGACTGTCCTGGATTAATGACGAAAAAAGAAATTAGAGTTCAAATTCTTGCAGAGCTTAATTTACCAAATAAAGGAATAATTTGGGATATTGGTAGTGGAGTGGGAAGCATAGGTTTAGAAGCTTTAAGAATCTCGAAAAATCTAAAATTATTATCTATTGACAAAAGAATTGGATCTAAAAATATCATTGAAAAAAATTCAAGAAGGCTTGGTGTTAAACCATCCTTGATTATTGAAGATGAAATATTAAATGTATTAAAATCAGATAAAATATCAGATAATCTTTCTTCACCAGATAGAATAATCCTTGGAGGTGGAGGTTCATATTTAAATTTAATTATTGAAGAACTTTTCAAGAGAATAAAAAGAGAATGTATTCTAGTTATCCCGTTGATATCTTTAAAATCTTTATCAAAGCTAGAACCAATTCTCAAATCTAAAGTTAATAGAATTTCTATTGGCCATCATCAATCATATAGAGGCGTAAATATTGGAGATGACATAAGATTATCTCCTTTAAATCCTGTCTTTATTTTAAAATGTGAACTTTAATAAAGCACTATCTTTTATCAGGTTTAGCAACATGTGGCAACCCCCAGCCTAATTTGTTCCTAAGAACTTGGAAAAACTCATGATCAGAAAGTCGAATAAATCTAACTGGGCAATCACTTCTTCGAATTAGAACCCGATCCTCTGGCCAAACGTAACAGCCTGCGCTGCCATCTACAACCATCATCAATCTCTCAGGAGTGGCTGGGAAAACCGTTACTGGTTCTTCGTTGCTAAATACGAGAGCTCTTGAGGCAAGAGAATGAGGAGATATTGGGGTTAGTTGTAAAACCGGACAATCAGGTGTAATCACTGGTCCTCCTGCACTTAATGAATAAGCAGTCGATCCAGTAGGAGTTGAAAGAATGACACCATCTGCAGAAATATCTACAGGTGCATGCCTTCCAACTGATATTTCAAAATGACACATACTTGTCATAGGTTCTCGATGCAATGCCATTTCATTCAGACAAAGAGCCTCCCATCTGCATTGATCCCCTCTCATAACACTCACTACCAAGCTAGTTCTCTCTTCAATATTCCATTGTCTCGCAATTAAATGTTTGAAAATCTTATCTATATCTGAGAGGTAAGCCTCAGCTAAGAACCCTAAATGACCTGTATTAATTGTGAGGATAGGAATTCCAATTGGCGCAGTTTGTCTTGCAGCAGATAGAACTGTTCCATCGCCTCCTAATACAACTGCTAAAAGCATTGAAGAATCAAACCCCTCTGGCACACAGGATTTGTACCCACTTGTTCTCATATACTGATCAGGGTTAGCAAAACCTAAAAGGCCACTCGCACTACTAACTCTGATAACTTCAAAACCAGAATCATTCAGTTTTTCTTGAAAAGTTTTTGCGGTTCTGACTGCAAGGTCTTTACCGTCATTAACGATCAGTCCTACTCGGGGCACCGATCTTACTTCACAAA
Source organism: Prochlorococcus sp. AG-402-P18 (assembly GCA_003216275.1). Classification (GTDB taxonomy): domain Bacteria; phylum Cyanobacteriota; class Cyanobacteriia; order PCC-6307; family Cyanobiaceae; genus Prochlorococcus_B. Next base: position 4,146 of record QCJC01000018.1, read on the forward strand.
CTATTCATTAATATTAGCAATTAAAGGAAATATTATTCATCTAATAAAATAAAAAACAAATACAAAAAATATTTAAATTTAAAATTGTTCTAAAAATCTAAGGTCACTGGTATACAACTTTCGAATATCGTCAACGCCATGACGAACCATACAAAATCTTTCAACACCAAGGCCAGCGGCAAATCCACTCCATCTTTCAGGGTCAAGCCCTAATTCCTCAAGGACAGCAGGGTCAACCATTCCACAACCCATAACCTCCAACCATTTACCTCTCCATTGAACGTCAACTTCGGCTGATGGTTCAGTAAACGGAAAATAACTAGCTCTAAAACGTATAGGCAAATCTCCAAAAAATGCTTTTAAGAAAGCCATTACCGTACCCCTCAAATGGCTGAAATCCAGTCCTTCATCAATTGCCAAAACCTCAACTTGATGAAATACAGGAGAATGGGTAGCGTCAACAGCATCTCTTCTATAGACGCGTCCAGGAGAAACAATTCGAACAGGAGGCTTTTCTCTTTCAAGGCAACGTATCTGAACAGGTGAAGTATGTGTTCTTAAAAGATATTCACCACCTAAATAGAACGTATCCTGCATATCTCTTGCTGGATGATCAGGCGGAATATTAAGTGCCTCGAAGTTGTAATAATCATTTTCTATCTCAGGTCCTTCTGAAACTTGATACCCAAGGCCTAAAAAAAGATCAATTATTTGCTCAGTTGTTGTTATTAGGGGGTGCCTGTGCCCCTGAGGAGACCCAGTTGGAGGAGCCGTAACATCTATAGTTTCTTTTATTAGTATTTGATTTAAAGCTTCTGTTTTTAAAAAATCTAGCTTTTCCTTTATTAATTCTTGTAATTCAGTCTTTAAAACATTTGCTCTTTGACCAATTAAAGGTCTTTCATCATTAGAGAGATTTTTCATCTCTCCCAATAGAACAGAGAGTTTCCCTTTTTTCCCTAGGAAACCCAACCTTAATTTTTCAATTGATTCAGGATCTTGAGAAGCAGCAATCTCTTTTGCAGCTTCTGTTTCTAAAATCTCAAGCTCTTCAACGAGCTGCTTTAGGGATAATGTTGAACTCAAGGCATTTCAATCTCAAGTACTAGTTTAATCCGCAATCAGACCCCGTTCTAAAACCAAACAACCAAAAATGAAACCATTGAGAATTTTAATAAGTAATGATGATGGCGTTTTTGCAGAAGGTATAAGAACACTTGCCGCATCAGCAGCTTCAAGAGGACATAAAGTCACTGTTGTATGCCCTGATCAAGAAAGGTCAGCCACTGGACATGGCTTAACTTTACATTCACCAATAAGAGCTGAAAGGGCAAACGAATTATTTGAAGAAGGAATAACTGCATGGGGTTGTAGTGGAACTCCTGCAGATTGTGTAAAACTCGCACTTAATGAACTTCTTGATGAGAAGCCTGACTTAATACTTTCTGGCATTAATCATGGTCCTAATCTAGGAACTGACATTTTTTGCTCTGGAACAGTAGCTGCAGCACTTGAAGGGACTTTGGATGGGATCCCCTCCATTGCAGTAAGTATTGCAAGCTTTCAATGGAAAGATTTTAATTTTGCTGGAAAATTAGCCTTAGATCTTGCAGAGAAAGCAATTACACAAAGTTGGCCAAAAAAGCTCTTGCTAAACTTGAATATTCCGCCTTGTGACGAGAAAAGAATGGGGCCTTTAGTTTGGACAAGACTTTCTATCAGACAATACGAGGAACAATTTATTCGTCGAATTGATCCAAGAGGAAACACCTATTTTTGGATGGCTGGAGAAGCTGTAAAAGATCTTCAGTCAGCTGGAGAGGGGCCTGTAGAGTGGCCAAGTGATGTGTCTCAAATAGCTTTACTCTCTCCTTCTTTGACCCCTATTCAGCCTGATCTGTTTTGGAGAGGTGAATTGAATGACTTGCCAAAACTAATCTAAAAATTAGTTTGTCCTATAAATCCTTTGTATTAACCACAAAGAGAAAATCAACCCAATTAAGTGAGCAAACAAAACTTGCGTATTACTTAAGACAGAAAGCATTTCTAGAGAGGTAATTGGATAATTTTCCATTGCTCTCATACCTGCACCGATCGAAATACCAGGTGCTTGCATTGAAGCCTGAACGAATAAAGCACCTGCCAAAGATTGATATCCTACTGACGAAAAAATCAACCCTACCAAATCCACAATTAAGCCTCTTTTAAGCAATCGACTTGTTTCGCCTCTGCTTGGACGAGCTGCACTATCCAAAGCCCGCCCTTTCTTAACAATCAACCAGCCTTGCCAAAGGCTAAATAGCAATAAAATAAATGCCAATGTTGTGAGAGACAAACCTGGACCAAGCCCCAATGCTCGCTCTGAGTTTCTAGCTAAACTACTTCCAACATTATTGAATAAAAGAACTCCCACTACTACTACACCCAAAATTGTTTGAATCCAAAACCTAACCCATCCAATTCTTCGCATTCCTAAAGAAAGCAATTTAAAGTCGCGTTGATCTGCCATCACGATGAACAAGCCTATAAACCAAACTTGCCACCTAAGCACAAAACTTGCACGTTTATCTTGATACCTCTCTGTGCTCCTGAAAACGCAAAACTCCCTACAGCACTAGCTTTAGGGAGTTTTGATGGCCTACACTTAGGTCATAAAAAAGTAATAAAAGCTATCTTAAAAGATCCTATTGGCGTTCCCACAGTCGTTAGTTTCTGGCCCCACCCACGCGAAGTACTCTTTGGGGAATCTAGATTAAGACTAGATTTACCTACTGAAAAAACATTACTTCTCAAACCACTTGGAATAGAACAATTAGTTTTAGTCCCTTTTGATAAGGCTCTTGCTGCTAAAAGTGCTGAGACATTTGTCAATGAAATTCTAGTTAATACTCTTCAGGCCAAACACATTGCAGTAGGAGAAAATTTCAGGTTTGGTCACAATCGAGAGGGCGATATTTTTACTTTGAAAAAGATAGGTGACTCTTTAGGAATAAAAGTTACTATCATTCCTATTCTTGAAGATCATCATGGACGCCTTAGTAGTAGCAGAATTCGCAAAGCACTTAGTGAAGGAGACCTGGTGTATGCAAAAAATCTTTTGAACCGCCCTTATACTTTTCAAGGAATTGTAGAAAAAGGTAAAGGCTTAGGAAGAGGAATTGGATGGCCAACAGCAAATATGAAAATTGATGGCCGAAAATTTCTTCCATCATTAGGTGTTTATGCAGCTTGGGCATCCATAAAAAATAACAAGGAACGCTTTTTTGCTGTTATGAATCTTGGACCTCAGCCAACAGTTGATCCAAATTCTTCATCAGCCGTTGAAGTCCATCTTTTAGACAGAGAAATTAACCTCTTGGGAAAAGAATTAACTATTGAACCAGTGAAAAGAATAAGACTTCAAGAAAAATTTGAGAACTTTGAAGCTCTGAGCAAGCAAATAAGTTTAGATGCAATGGAGGCCAGAGAAATTTTGAAAAACAATCTTTAAAATCAATCAATTAATTAATTAATTAATTAATTAATTGATGGATATGCGTTCGACAACCCCCATACAACGAACAAACCTATGCCCCCCAACAAAAAAACTCCCCAAATAAGCACATTCATAGTGTTCTCAGAATCACTTTCCACAATAAAATTAAAATACATATCATCCAATCAAGGATGACATGAAATTAATGACTGTCACCCCTCCATCAGATAATCGTATTGCTCAATTAATTGATGCAAACCTCGATAGGGCAAGAGAGGGGCTTCGAGTAATGGAAGATTGGTGTAGATTTGGTCTTAAAAGGAAAGATTTTTCAATCCAAATCAAGCATTGGAGACAGCAATTAGGTAAACATCATCACTCCATGTATCGAAAAGCAAGGCGCACATCAACAGATCCCGGCATAGGAATCTCGCATCCTCTACAACAGATCAGATCCGCACCTGAGGAAGTTTTTATTGCGAACTCATCTAGAGTTCAAGAAGCCCTGAGGGTCATAGAAGAGTTTACTCGCATTACTGATCCAAAGCTTTCTGAATTAGCAACAAAAATCAGATATGAAACTTATGAAATCGAAATTAGAATTATCAAAGCAAAAGAAGGCTTAGAAATTAGAAATATCTTAAAAGATTGTTCTATCTGTTTCATTACATCAACCAATCAAAATTTAAAAGAAATTGTTCTTCAAGCTTTGAAGGCTGGTATTAAAATTGTTCAATATAGAGAGAAGTTACAATCTGATTATGAGAAAGTTAATCAGGCTAGAGACTTGGCTGCTCTTTGCAAAAAATACAATTCACTTTTTATTGTCAATGATCGTATTGACATTGCACTAGCAGTTGATGCTGACGGCATTCACTTAGGACAAAAAGATATGCCAACAAACATTGCTAGAAAAATTATCGGTTCAGAAAAAATAATTGGACGAAGTACACACTCTATCGAAGAGATAAAAAGAGCAGAGGAAGAAGGCTGTGACTACATTGGTATTGGCCCTATTTTTCAATCCAAAACAAAAAAAGATCTTAGTCCAGTTGGGACTAGCTACCTAAGGGAGGGGTTAAATATTACTAAGCTACCAGCGTTTGCTATTGGTGGAATCAACAACTCAAACCTTGATCAATTAAAGTCAATTACTAATATCAAGATAGCCGTTTCAGATGCAATCACAAATTGCAATGATCCTTTCTCAAAAACGAAAGAGCTTTTAAAATTACTAGCATGAAATTAAAAATCAATGGAGAAATAAAAAGAATTGAAAACTCTAATGAAGTACTTTTTCTGGAAGGTCTAATTAAATACTTGGATTACCAACCTCAACTGGTTGTAGTCGAACTAAATGGGATCATCATTAGTCCTCAAAATTGGATTACCTCAAAAATCAAAGATGGCGATAGCTTGGAGATTGTGACAATTGTTGGTGGAGGTTCCTACAGTTAATCAATTAATCCCGGATAAATCAGTGCTCAATTTTACTCGCTTTAACTGGATTAAAAGAAAAAAAATTTTTTCTTTTCTGATTATTTCCTCAACAATCTTCTTTTTTTTATTTGCCACTCCCAACTTGGCTAACGCTGCCAGTGGAGGACGCATAGGTGGCGGAAGTTTCCAGGCTCCTTCTGCACCACGAAGTCAAAATTACGGAGGCTATGGAGGGAATAATTTTCGAGGTTATGGAAGTGGATACAGAGGAGGCGGCATTGGATTCCCTTTCTTATTGCCAATATTTGGCTTTGGTGGTGGTGGAATTTTCGGATTTTTGATACTTATGTCAATCGTTGGTGTAATTGTTAATTCACTTAAAAACTCTTCAATTGGTTCCAGCTCAAGTACTAACACAAAAATTCCACAATCAGTAAATCCCACCAAAGTTTCTTTGATACAGTTTCAGATTGGCTTACTCGCAAGTGCCAAAGAGATTCAAATAAAGTTAAGAGAACTTGCTTCATCTTCAAACACTTCAACTTCTTCTGGACTTCAAAGAGTTCTTCAAGACACAACACTTGCACTACTAAGAAAGCCCGAACTATGGGTCTACTCAAATATAGAGACAGGATCCGTTCCATTCGCTTCCGCAGAATCAACATTTAATCGGATCTCAATAACTGAAAGAAGCAAATTAAAAGCAGAACTGACTTCAAATTATTCAGGTCAAATATCTTCATCGATCAATACTCAATCCAATCCTGGTGATTCTGATCCAACAAATGAATACATCGTAATAACGATTCTTGTTGCTGCCAAAAAGGATTTGAGACTAGACAATTCTGTAAACAACGAACTCATAACCGAGGCTTTGAGGCTCCTAGGATCGATCTCATCCAACGACTTAATAGCTTTGGAAGTTATCTGGCAACCAGATGGAGAAGGAGAGGCCTTGAGGGAAGAAGAGCTAATAACTCAATACCCAAATCTTAAACATTTATAAAGTCAGTGACTATAGTAACCAAAAACTTTATTTCTTTATATTTTTTTCAACTTATTTACGTAAACAACTAGCAAAAAAGATACAAATAACAGTTAGCATTCCCTCACAGTAGTTTATAGACTTTAGAAGTGTCTGCTTCTTCGCAACCAGAGCCTCGCTCAATGAAATGGGAAAGCTCCGGTGAGCTTGCTCAGAGAGATTTATCGGAATTAGTTAATCGTCTTCTTGACGTTGAGTCAGGAAACAATACTGATGAGCTGACAAGGCTAGGTAACAAATATGACGAAGAGTCTTAAGACTTTAAATAGCCCCTTGCGTTCCTCAAGTTAATAGCTCAATTTAAGGCAAAGTAAAAAATTAGATGAGAAGCAAGCATATTCAATGGATAAACACACCTGTTCTTGCCGAAGCAATATTTAGGTATGAAAAAGGTCTCCTTCCTAACTCAATGAAATTATGGTTAGAAGAAGTTTTAGAAATAAATTCCAAGAAATCTATTTAATTTTTTTCTAAAATCAAAATAAAAATCACGAAGATAAAATTCTTAAAGCAGCCATAGCGGCTCCATAACCATTATCAATATTTACTACTAATAATCCTGGAGCACAACTTGCAAGCATTCCCTCCAAAGCAGTTCTACCTCCTCCACTAATTCCATATCCAACTGAAACTGGAAGTCCAATAATTGGCTGAGGAATTAATCCTGCAAGGACAGTAGGTAGAGCTCCTTCCATTCCTGCACATGCAATTATTACTTTTGCTAATTTAATTTCTTCAAGTCTCTCTAGAAGTCTATGAAGTCCTGCGACACCAACATCAATAAACAATTTGGTATTTACTCCATGTAAATTCAATGCTATCTCTGCTTCTGATGCAACGCCTAAATCACTTGTGCCTCCAGTCAAAATAACTACTTCTTCCTCATCACGAACAGATTGCTCAAACGCCCCCATAGTTAAACAACCAGATATTTCATGGAATTTTGCAGAAGGAAATTCAATTAAAAGTTTTTCTCCCTTTTCTTTTGTAAGTCTTGTAACCAAAGCCGTTTCAGATGCAAATTGGTATTTTTTCAATATTTCAGAAATTTGTTCAATTGTTTTATGTTCCCCCCATATGGCCTCAATTACACCAAGTCGACTTCGTCTCTGAAAATCAATAATTGATTCATCCATTTTACTCTGGATTTAATTCCCCCTCATAAATCAATGGAAAAGGATTGCCACTGGTTTCTCCTGTTTCCTCTCTGGCAATTTTTTCGAAATTCTGCTGGACATGATTTATTTCTGATTGCGAGATATTTTTCCAGACTGCTCTTGACTCCCAACCAATCAATAAGGTTGCCTCCTCAACCTTAGGATCCCAAAAAAGTTGGCGTCCTAAAAAACCATTTTGCTTCAATAACCATGGCTCCCAACTTCCTTCTTCGGCTTTCAACCAAGCTTTTTTAAATTTTTTCGGGACTCCAAGCTTCAGATGCTCGACAATAGATTCCTTTGGAAAATTAACTTTCAATAAAGATTCAGCTTGAATATTTTTCACGTTTCCAAAAATAGTTGAAAGAAGTATCACACTAATAAAAAAAAAGCTGTGTATTCTTTTAATAAGATTTTTCTTTCTACTGATATTCATTCTTTCTTCATCAAAACTACTGCATGGCAACATATACCTTCCTCTCTTCCCTCCGCACCTAATCTCTCATTTGTAGTTGCTTTAATTCCTACATCATCAATATTTATTCCGGTTTTCTTAGAGATGTTTTCCTTCATCAAATCAATATATGGTTTTAATTTTGGCCTTTCAGCGACAATGACTGAATCAATATTTTGAATTTTCCAACTTTTTTTCTCAATTAATTGCATGACCTGTTCAAGAAGAATCAAACTATCTGCGTTCTTCCATTTAGAGTCATCTGGAGGAAAATACTTTCCGATATCACCCAAGGATAATGCTCCTAAAATGGCATCCATAATTGCATGAGTAAGAACATCTGCATCACTATGCCCATCAAGACCTAAACCTTCAGGATGTTTCAACTCGACCCCTCCAAGAATTAAAGGGCGGCCTGAAACCAATCGGTGCATGTCATAACCGTTGCCGATCCTTAGCTGAGGAAAATTATCTGTCATATCAACGGGTTTCGAGGAAGGATTTCGACCTGTGACTCAACTGTGATTCAATTACGTAAATTTGTGAAGTAATTGTTTAACAAGAATTGTCAATCAATTTCATCATAGATCAGCGAAGAGAGCGCAACAAAAGATATTTGCAGTACATCCTCAAAAGAATACTTTATGGAGATAGCAGCGAATGAGCGTGAAGATTGGTTGAATGTTCAATACCCATTACACACCAAGCAGTCTCAGTGTCTTTGATTACTATCTAGAATGATAATTGGTCGAGCTTCCACTGTTCGAACAAATCTGGTCTCCGAGACTGGGTTCTAATTTCTCTTTGTTTCTGCCTCCATTCTTTAATTAATTTATGGTTACCACTTAGCAATACATCAGGGACTTTCATACCTCTAAATTCCGAGGGTCGTGTGTAGTGAGGATGCTCTAAAAGAAACTCATTATGACTTTCTTCTTTTAATGATTCAGCACTGCCTAAAGTTCCAGGCAATAGACGTACTACCCCATTAATAATAGTTATTGCAGGTATTTCTCCACCAGTCAGAACAAAATCTCCTAATGAAATTTCTTCATCAGCTAAAGAGCGAATCCTCTCATCAAATCCTTCATAGCTACCACAAATCAATATAAGTTGATCTTCTTTTGACCATCTAGAAAAATCAGATTGCGAAATTTTTCTACCTTGTGGGGTCATCAAAAGTATTCGTTTTTTATTAAACTTTGGAATTTGATCAAATACCAAAAAATAAGGTTCTGGCTTTAAGACCATTCCAGCCCCTCCTCCATATGGTTCATCATCAACTTTTCGATAATTATCTATTGCATGGTCACGAGGATTGTGTATATAAATTGATGCAATTTTCTCTTCAAATGACTTTTTGATAAGTCCATGATTAAAAAAATTTCGAAAAGCTTCTGGGAAAAGACTTACTACATCGAATCTCAATTCATTCATATAAATCAGATACCCTCATAACCAAACTCATTGAGCCGAGAAGATTTACTTCTCCAATCAGGCACGACTTTAACAAACAACTCTAAATAAACATTTCCATTAATTAAAGTTTGAATTTGCAGTCTTGAATCCTGACCAATTTTCTTCAACATAGTTCCCCCTTTACCAATTAGAATTCCTTTCTGACTTTTTTTCTCAACACAAATAGTTGCAAGAATTCCTAATCTTAAATTCTTATTAGATTTTCCTTTCGAGTGTATGTCTTGAATTTTATCAATAGAGACTGCAACACTATGAGGGACTTCTTCACGTGTATTTATTAGAACTTGTTCTCTTATAAATTCAGCCATCAAAAACTTCTCAGGATGGTCACAAGTCATATGACTTGGGTAAAGCTGAGGACCCACAGGTAATTTTTTTTCTATTTCACTAATCAATTCTCTACATCCCTGACCTGTAAAAGCGCTGCAGCGAAAAACTGACCAATTTGTACCCTCAAAAAAATCTAAATATTCTTTCTCTCTTTCTTTAAATTGACTCAATTCTAAAAGATCCCATTTATTCAAGGCAACAATCACAGGTATTTTCAACTTTCTGAGTAAATTCAAAATAAATGCGTCCCCTCTTCCTGGAGAATGACTCGCTTCAAAAATAGCTAAAACTGCATCAACCTCTCCGATAGATCTCTTAGCGCTCTGAACAAGTCTTTCTCCTAATAAATGATGAGGTTTATGTATTCCAGGTGTATCTACAAAAATAATTTGAGAGTTTTCATTTGTAAGAATTGCTTTTAATCGATTCCTAGTGGTTTGAGCAATGGGAGATGTGATTGCTATTTTTTCTCCGATGAATTTGTTTATGAAAGTTGATTTGCCTACATTAGGTCTACCAATTAATGCAATAAATCCTGACTTAAAACCTTCTTGATTTAAATCTCCCAAAGACATTTCCTTTCTCTAACATTATCTATAGCCTTACTCTAATGGCGCAATAAAACCATGAATGATCAGAAACCAACTTTTAAACAAGCCATGGAAGCAACAATGATTTGGTGTAAAAGTTGGGAGAATGATGAAATAAGTGACGAAGTTATCTCAGATCGAATAGGCGAGCTCATTAAAACGCTTGATGGTGCAAGAGGTTTTTTTGTTATTAGTCTCTCAATAGATTGTACTTTGATGGATAGATTGCCAGATGCTTTAATTTTTCAATTAAGACGTTCAGGAGAAATTGTTGTTGACTTAACCGTAAAAAATCTTGCCATGAGTTCAGCGATGGTAATAACACATCGTGAAAATAATGATCCTCTAGAACTCCAATCAGAGAGAATAAAAACTCGATGTGTTGAGTTGCTTAAATTATTAGATTCAAATCAGGTGAAAGAGCGTTTAGATGTTTTACTTGAAGCAACAAAAGGTAGTGGAACAGACTTGAAGTTTCTTAAGAAATGGGATTACAAAGATGAACAAATAAAAGCAATATCTGAAAGTATCTATAAAGTTGCGACATAAAAAAAAAGCCTTGCGGCTCTTTTTTTATGTTTTATTTACAGAATCAATCTCTTCTACCCCCGCCTTGAAGAGCAATGATTAAACGAAGAACAAAGACGAATAAATTTATATAAGTTAGGTACATTCCCAAAGCCCCAGCTAGATATTGTTCATCGTTATATCTTCTTGGCATTGTGTAGAAATCTACAAATGACATAGCAACAAAAAGTACAGTCCCAAAACCAGCAATCATCAATTCAAATCCACTGCCTCCGAACATCCCTGGGGCAAATAAACCACCAATAAACTGGAAAACCATTGCAATAATTAGTCCAAGCAATCCAAGACCGACTGCCCCTTGCAAAGCTTGACCAACGTTATCACTCATTTTCCTGCCTACTGAAGATGCAATCACGAAAGTGATTCCAGTAGCAAACACAGCAGTTCCGATAGCTCCCATTCCTGCTACTTGAATTGCTAAACCAACAATCCCACTCAGAGTAAAACCAGTTAATAAGCTGAATCCTGTCAAAAGTGGAAGGGCTTTAGAATTATTTGCGTTATTGGCGGCGCTACTTGCCATGAAAAATAAAACTATCTCAGCAATAAATGCAACTATAAATAATGGGCCAAATAAAGGATTGTTAGTTGCTTGCAGGGAAAGTCCACCTAAAACACCTAATCCAGTTAATGCCATGCCTCCGCCTACATAAGGCAAGGCTTTATTTACTACATTTGGGCCAATAAGCGCACTTGATTGTGCTTCACGAATAGCTTGTTGAAAATTGCTGTTTGCTGGCATAACGCACCAGGTAATTATTAATACCTATTCTGGCACAAAAAAAATAAGTCTTCATGAATGTGAATGCGGATGACCCTATCGTCTTTTTCTGTCTAGTTCTGCGTAAGCATCAACAACGCTTTGAACGAGTGGATGTCTCACTACATCTGCTGAGGTAAGTCTACAAACTGAAATTCCATCAACCTTTTCGAGTAATTCTGCTGCCTCAATAAGTCCACTCAATTGACCAAATGGTAAATCTACTTGGGTTATATCTCCAGTTACAACCATCCTTGATCTCTCACCAAGCCTGGTAAGAACCATTCTCATTTGTGCTGGGGTGGTATTTTGAGCCTCATCAAGTATCACAAAAGATTCTTCTAAGGTTCTTCCTCGCATATAAGCCAAAGGAGCGACTTCAATCACGTTTTTTTCTATGAGTAAATTAGTTTTTTCTTGTCCAAGTAAATAATGGAGTGCATCATATAAAGGTCTCAAATAAGGATCTACCTTTTGCTGAAGGTCTCCTGGTAAAAAGCCCAATCTTTCTCCTGCTTCTACTGCGGGTCTTGTCAAAATAATTTTCTCAATTTTTCTCTCTGAAAGCATTCGAACTGCTAACAAAGTTGCTAGAAAAGTCTTACCTGTTCCTGCTGGACCTAAAGCGAAAGTCAAATCATTCTTTTCCATTGCTTCTACATAAACTTTTTGTCTGATTGTTCTAGGTCTTAAAAGATTTCCTCTTTGACTTTTAGCTAATACTTCATTTGTTGATGAAGCATGATCATTTTTTTTTCCATTATCCAATGCTCTAGTGGCTGCATTTAAATCAACGGCTGAGACAATTTGTCCTTCTTGCCAGATAGGTCTGACTAATTCAACAATTGCTGCAGCTCTCTCTAATTGATAAGAATTTCCTTTTATTTCTAGTTGTAAGCCTCTCAACGTAACAGAAGCACCAGTCAAACTTTCTAATCTATGTAATGTTGATTGACCAGACCCAGACAAAGCAATAGCGGCATCGGAATCAGGCAGATCTATACAAAAGCGACCTTCAGTGGTTGCTTCAGACATAAATTTTCTTGAAGTTATTGATTTTCATCTAATACTTCTTATTCAGAAGTTTCTGATGCTTTAGCATCATTTTTCTTTGATGATCTTTCTTTTTCTTGCTTTTGTTTCCCTACCAATTCAGCTGGTCGAACTTTCTTCTCTAGAAGCCCTCCCTTCTCTAATAATGATCTAACAGCATCTGTAGGTTGTGCACCCTGTCCTAGTCGAACCCTAAGAGCCTCAGTATCTAATCTTGTCTCTTTGGTACGAGGATTGTAAAAGCCTAATTCCTGCAGCGGACGTCCATCTCGCCTTGAGGTGCTGTTACAGGCAACTAGACGAAAACTTGATTCACGCTTTTTACCAAACCGCTTTAGGCGGAGCTTGATCATCTTAAATTTATACGTAAGTGGATTGAACTCTTTGGTTCTAATACAAATAATACTCTACAGATGTTTAATTTCGCCCTTTATTATTTTTAAAGATCGCCAAAGCCTTTCTTTTTCTTCACTGGTCGCTGTCTTCGCGGAGCCGAACCGGAACCACCTCTTCCCTTCCTTGACTGATAAGGATTAGCTCCTGAGGAAGACATACCAGGAAGACTACCCATCCCAGGAAGGCCTCCTTCCATGCCTGGAAGGCCTCCTCCAGTAGACATCTGCTTCATTAAGCCTCGCATTCTCTGAAAATCGGCGAGAACCTTGTCAACATCAGCTGGCTGGTGCCCACTTCCATTTGCAACTCTTTTACGTCTAGATGGTTGTGCAGCTAGTAATTCAGGCTTACTCCTTTCATCTGCTGTCATCGAAGCAATCATTGCTTCAATTTTTTTAAGTTGATCTTCTCCGCTTTTAATCATTCCATCATCAATTTTGTTCATTCCAGGAATCATTTTTAGTAATCCCCCTAAAGAGCCCATACGTTTTATCATCCTCAT
>QCJC01000019.1 GCA_003216275.1 Prochlorococcus sp. AG-402-P18
AAAAGCGATTGAAATTAATCCTAATTTCGCAAGTGCTCATCTAAATCTTGGCTCTGTACTTGTAGATCTTGGGAAATCAGAGGAAGCAGAAATATCCATGAGAAAGGCGATTCAACTTCAGCCTGATTTAAGTAATGCATATTTACTTCTCTCTATCAATCTAGTCAATCAAAGGAAATTTCAAGAAGCTGAAATTCAACTACATAAAGCAATTGAGCTTAATCCTGGAATAGCAGAGATACATTTTAATCTAGGATCTGTATTAAAACATCTTGGAAAATTAGATGAAGCAGAAATATCATTTAGAAAATCAATTGAATTAAATCCTGATCTAGCCGCTGCTTATTACAATCTAGGTAATATTTTAGCAGATATGGGGAAATTAGAAGAAGCAGAAATATCAATTCGAAAAGCAATTAACCTTATGCCTGATTTCCCTCAGTCTCTCCTAAAACTTGGAGAAATATTATTTGATCTAGGAATAATAGAAGAAGCAAGTATTGCACAATGGAAGGGAATTAAGCTTAATCCATTATCTAAATATTTAAAAATCTATAGAGAAAATGCAAAGGTAATTGAAAAAATAGCGTTCTATGTATTTAGTTACACTATTTTTAATCACTTCAAACCAATTATAGAAATAAATCCTCATCGTTTTGAGATAGTTGTACCAGATGATTTAAATAATGATATTATTTACAAAATTAGTAATGAATTAAAAAATAAATATGTAAGAATAAGGACTCATAGTGAACTTATAGAAAATAATTTGATATATGAAAAACTAGTATCAAATCAAGGCGTTCATACTAGAGAGGTTATTGATGAAAGTAACAATATAAAGATTAAAGGGAATGTTCCTACTATTAAATTACTTGGTAAAAAGAATATAAGATTCATGTATACTGCTGGAAAAAATAAGTACACTATTTTATCTTATTGGAACAAATATTATGATGGAATTCTGTGCTATGGATCTTACCACGAGGAAAGATTCAAGATAAATCATAAAATAGCTACCGCCCAAATGGGCTATCCAAGATTCGATAAGTATTTCAATCCAGGTTTTAAAAAGGATTATCTTGTTAAAAAGTTTAAATGTGATCCTAACAAAAAGAATATTGTATGGCTACCCACTTGGACTCATTTATCATCCATAGATAAATATCATCAAGTAATTTCATCATTGAGAAGAAATTATAATATAGTTGTCAGACCTCATCCATCTATAAAAAACAAAGATCCAGAAAATTATAAAAAACTTTTTGCGGTAGACTTTAATTATATTGATGACAATGAAAATGATAATGTTCAGCTATATGCTCTTTCAGATCTAATGCTATTTGACTATGGAGGATCTATGTTTGGCTCTCTATACTTAAACAAGAACTTTGCATTTTTAGAAATGAATTTAGAGGCCAAAAAAGATTCTAAACTAGGAACTTTATCCAGTGAGGATTATGTTAAATCATTTTTCCCTGATAGAATTGCAACATTAGAAAATATAGAAAATATTTGCAAGTATTGCCTAAGCAATCCTCCATCTGATTCTGTTGTTAAATTACTAAGAGAAGAATTTTTCAATACAGATTATCAAGGTGCTAGTGGGAAAAGAGCATATGACATTTTAAATTCAAATGAGTGGTTAAATAATTCTATATAATTATGCATAGACGATACGAATAAGCAACAAATTGATTCACTTTATAACCATTTAAGTCTAAATCTAACTAAAAATATATTTATAATTAGATTAATAAGGTAAGCAATCTAAGTATTTAAAGATTAAGATTAGAAAAGATTATCTTTATTCATAAGAAAGATATACAAATTTTAAATTATTCATTATCTCTTATTTTATTAGCCAGAGATTTCTTAAATCTATCATTCTTTGTTGAAATCATAAAAACAATATTTTCATGGGTATAAAATGCTGAACTACGAATTAATCACAATAGATAATTACAAACAGCTTCCCAATGAGGATATTCGTTAGAGCCAAACATAATATGTTTACCCTTAAATAGATCAGCACCATTAGCAGTTCTGTCATCTATTAAGAAATCGCCGAAATTTAGATTTTTGTGATGAGTTAAAATAAGCCTTTTATATGCAGTTTCTCCTAAATAGGTTCTAACCCATATGTTCTTATCACTCCATGCACTAGAGTTTTCCCAAGGTGCTGTAGAAAGAATATAGGTATCATATTTATTAGCAAGTCTTTCAAATGAAGAAATTGCCCCAGCTTTTGGCTTCATAAGAGAAAAGATGCCAGGTACTTCATCTATTCTTCCTTGATATTCAGCTTGAATATGCTCAGGAATACTTGCGATACCTGAAGCGAAGTCTACAAGGACATTATCCATGTCAACATATAATATTTTTTTCATTCTGGTTATTGATTATATTTAATTTTAACTATAATTGAACAATTATAAATATAATCTTATTTAAAGATTTATTATTTATCTCAATCAAGTAGAAATTCAATAATTATTTAAATTATCCAAAGATTATCAAGAGAAGTTTAACTTTTTGAAAAGTTTAATTGTAATTTCAGTTAAATTATCCTGGAAAATTCCATTGACTATATTATTAAGTCTTAAATCAGGCTTTTCAGGAAATTCATGCTTGATAAATTGTTTCAACATATAATCTGAACCATCTGAATATAGACCTTTTTTATTCATCTTAACTAATTCATCTAATGAAGGATCTAAAAAGATTTCAAAATAATCATTAGCCATTTGACGAGTGTGCTCCTGAACAGAATGAAATAAGGCAACAAATGAACAAATAACAATAATATTGCTTTGTTCTATTAATAATGCTAATTTACTATAAAAAAGTGCTAATCTCATTCTGTCTTCATTGGAATAAGATATATTATAAGGTAATATATTTCTAATATTATCTCCATCTAAAAGTACTATATTATTAGAAGTCTTGCTTTCTAAAATAGATTTTATTTTATTAGCAAGTGTAGTTTTTCCACTTCCAGGAAGGCCAGTTATCCAGATAATCATACTATGAAACCTGCTAATGATTTTAAATAATTTATCTGAATAGTATTTAATCTAAGTCCTTCTCCACCTTCACTTACGTATATAAATGTATAAAGAAGATCTGGGTTCCATCCACTATTAATCAATTGTTTTGCAATAGAGTAAATATGAGACCTATCATTTTTTTTAAAGACTGCATCAGATAAAATTGGCCTAACACTCCTAAAGATATTTAAATGTCTAAGTATATGATAAGAATCAGTTATGCAATAGAAATCTTTATTTATATATCTCGCAAGGAATTTTACACCTTCTCCTGTTTTGCTAATACATACTAACCCTTTTGACATCTTTGAGGAAGCTATTAAACTAACACTTCTCGCCATCAAATCTGCCTGACTAAGTTGGTTACTATCAATATGTTCTAAAGGGTTCTTATTCATATCTAGAATATATTTCATTGTCAAATCTATAATTGATCTCATAGTCTCAATGGATTCGTATGGATTTCTTCCCACAGCAGTCTCACCCGAAAGCATTAAGCAGGAAGCGCCATCTAATACAGAGTTAGTAATATCATTACACTCTGCTTTTGTTGGATTAATTGATTCTTGCATACTATGTAACATCTCGGTAGCAACAATAACTGGAACACCAAACTTATTTGCTTCAATTAGAATATCTTTTTGATAAATACCAATACTACTTGTGTTTGTTTCAACCGATAAATCTCCTCTATCAATCATTATTGCAAATGATATTTTAAGAATTTCTGATAAATTTTTTATAGCTGAAGCATTCTCAATCTTGGCAATTGCCTTAGGACTCCTTTCTCCAATATATTTTTGAATGTTTTTTAAATAATCAGCATTGTCAACAAAACTTATTCCAACAAAGTCAACTTTATGATCACAGCAAAAGTCTAAGAAAAATTTATCTTTGTCGTTTAATTCTTTGTCATCGAAGCAACTTTCAGGAATATTTATACCTTTACATTCCTGAAGAACTCCATCGCATTTTGTTATAAGAGTAATGTATTCGTTACATACATCTTTAATATAGAATGAGAGTCTTCCATCGTCAGCATATATTTCCATTCCCTTCTTTGCCATATTAAACAATATATTATTATTTATTTCATAAACAAATCTTGATCCTAAAGAATACTTATTGCTGTTATTTGGAACTAAGTATATTATCTGACCTGACTTAAATTGTTCTTTACAAACTTTTAAAGTAGTCCTAATTTTTCTTCCCGGAATATCAACAAGAATAGAGCTTGATGGAGTAATTCTTCTTATATTATTTATAACATTTACATGCCATTCGATACAGTTATGAGATAAATTTAGTCTGAATATTTTTACACCCAAATCGGCTAATTTTCTAATGCTATTTTCCGTTGCTGGACCAACAGTAGCTATTATTTTACTCACTTTATTAAATCAGATCTTCTTTTGATAAAACATTTGCTATCTGAGGTCTAAGTAACCAGTCAGGCATTTTATTTCCATTTTTTATTGATTGCCTAACTACTGTACCACTTATTTTACAAATCATATCCTTAGTATGTCTACAATGCTTATCAGTAACAACACCACCACATTCTTTACAGTAATAAGGTCCTCTCAAAAGAAGAAATTTTATATCTATTAAATCAGCATATTTAGAGGCTATTTCATGTGCCTCATATAATTTATAAAAATCTCCAACTCCAGCATGATCTCTTCCAACAACAAAATGCGTGCAGCCAAAATTCTTCCTGACTAGTGCATGAAACAACGCTTCTCTTGGCCCCGCATAAAACATTGGCGAGTAATACAATGAAAATATAACATTATTTTTTGGATAGAAATTATCTATTAATATTTCATAGGCTCTTACAATTGCATCCTTACCAAAATCTCCTGGTTTTTTCCATCCAACCAATGGATGTATTAAAATACCATCACAAATTTCTAACGATGTTCTTTGCAGATATTCATGTGCTCTATGCGGAACATTACGAGTTTGAAATCCTGCCAATGATTTAAGCCCTCTTCTTAGTTTTTCTGATTTAACCTGATCTGGTGTCATAAAATACTTTTCATGAGTGAAACTTGGTGCTTTAAAAATAGTAGGTTTTCCTGAGATAAAATACTTTGGTTCGTGCAAAAAATATTTGACACCTGGATGATTTATATTTTTAGTACCAAAAATGTTAACACTTAAGTCATCCTTATCTGGTTCAAATACTTCTGAAACTTCTATATAACCTACTAAATTATTTTCATAAATTAGATCAAGCCTTTTCCCTGATATTTGACCTAATAAGTCCTGGTCTCGTAATGGTAAATAAATAGGCAAAGGGTAGAATTTTCCATCTTTAAGCTTAAACTCTTTTGAAATGCTAACAAGTTCGGAAGATCCAACAAAACAAGTTAAGGGACTATAAATACCTGTATGAAGATTATAAGCTTTGCAATAATCATCTAAGGATATTATTATTTGCATTTACTTAATATCATTGAAAATATTTTACAATATTTTTAGTGAAAACTTCAAGAAACTTCACCTCTAGAGGTTTCTCTCAATAAATTGATATTTATGAGTTTTAAGATAAATATCATTATTTTCTAATAAATAAAGACAAGAAGCCAAATTCATAGTAAATTCAAAAAAAGATATATTAAAGATATTGATTTATGGGAAATTTGCAGGTAGCGATTAATCAGATCAAGATATATACTTATAGTGGTAACTAAGACATACAGGTGATTTTTTTTGAAAGAAGCATTAGACATAGCTTATTCAAATTTTCAACAAAGTAAATATCAAGCAACAATTGATACTTGTTCAGAAATCTTAGTTGCTGACAGTAATTCAATAGAAGCACTAAAATTAATAGCAAAATCTTATTTAGCCCTAAGGAAGATAGAAAAGGCTCGTTCATATTTAAATAAAGTCCTAATTATTAAGCCTGACGATATAGAAGTAATTAAAGATTTAGGTAATACCTATCAAGCTGCTGGGAATATTAATACTGCTAAAGATTTTTATAAAAAGGCAATCTCTATTAATCAAAATTATGCACCCGCTTTAACAAATCTTGGGGGTATTGAGCTCTCAAAAGGGAACAAAAAAAAAGCATTATCATTACTTCTTAAAGCGACTCAATCTGATCCTAACTTAGCTCCATCATGGGGCAATCTTGGTAATTGCTATATTCAATTAGGGAAAGTCAAAGAAGCAGAAGATTCTCTTCGTAAAAGCATTGATCTCAATCCTAATTCAGTACAGGCTCTTTCAAACTTAGGATTAGTTCTTAACGAGCTTGGTAAAAATGAAGAAGCTGAATTATACATAAACAAATCAATAGATATAAATCCTAATTCATTTAAATCTCATTTTAATCTTGCAATTATCTTAATTAAGCAAAAGAGACTTAACGAAGCAGAAACTTCACTCCTTAAGACTATTAAGCTAAAATCTGATTTCATAAATGCTTATTTAACATTGGGGGTTATTTTAAAGGATCTTGGAAGATCGAAAGAGGCTGAAATACTAACTCATAAAGCTATCAATATTAACCCTAATTGCGCAGATGCTCATTTAAATCTAGGGAATATACTCAATGATTTAGGTAAGATAAGAGAAGCAGAAATATCAATCAGAAAAGCGATTAAACTTCAACCTAATCTTGATATAGCCCATTCCAGCCTGGGTTCTATCTTAACAAATCTAGGTAGTTTAGAAGAAGCAGAAATATCGATTCGAAGGGCAATTAAACTCAATCCAAATTGTGCAGATGCCCATTTAAATCTTTCGACCACATTAATATCTATGAATAAATTAGAAGAAGCAGAAATATCTATTCAAAAATTAATTGAATTGGAACAAGATTCAGCAAAAGCATATATAAATCAAGCAAGAATATTTAAAGATAAAGGGAAATTTAAAGAGGCTTTTTATTCATATCAAGTTGCTTTAGAAAAAGAACCGGAAAACACAGATATTATAGCTGAATTAATAAGAATTTCTACAGAATTTTCATTATGGAGAGATGCAGAAAAATATTCAAAACTTTTATCTAAGATAGATATTAGCCTACAATCTTTTAACCCATTTAAATTTTGCCACATAGAAGATGAACCAATTTTATATTTCCAGAGAGCCATAAATTACTACAATAAAAATTTCAAACGAGAAAGTTTAAAAATTGATTATATCAAAAAGGAAAAAATACATATAGGTTATTTCTCAGCAGATTTTCATGCTCATCCAGTTATGTATTTAATTTCCCGGATACTAGAATTACATGATTTTTCAAAGTTTGAAATATTTATCTACTCATTTAGTACTAAGGAAGATAATTATACTGAGAAACTTAAGAAATCTCCTTTTCATTTTAGATCTATTTATGGAAAATCTGACTTAGATGCTGTTTCTATTGCCAAAAATGATCAATTAGATATCGCTATAGATCTTATGGGTTATACAAGAAATAATCGAATGAATATTTTTTCATATCGTGTTGCTCCTATTCAGATTAATTATCTAGGGCTTGAAGCTACTACAGGCTCCACAGAAATGGATTATCTAATCGCAGATAAAATTACTATACCTAAAGAATATTCCGATTTTTACTCCGAAAAAATACTTTATATGCCCAATTGCTATATGCCCTTCAATAATCAAAGAAAGATATCAGAAAAGACTTTTTATAGAAGTGATTTTGGTTTGCCTGAAGATTCATTTGTATTAGCAGCATTCCATCGTATTCATAAAATAACGCCAAGAGAAATTTTAAGTTGGTCAAATATTTTAAAAGCACTTCCTAATGCGGTTATATGGATTAATGAACCTATAGAGGTGTCAAAACAAAATTTTCTAAAGCTTTTTAAGGATAATGGTATTGATTCGAATAGAATTTATTTTGCCCAAAGAATGAAATCAATTGAAGAACATTTATCAAGACATTTTTGTGCTGATTTATTTATAGATACTTTTAACTTTAATGCACATTCAACTGCGATGGATTCTTTATGGTGTGAATTACCTATAATAACTCTCATGGGGAAAAGCTTTATAGCAAGAATTGCGAGTAGTCTATTAACAAATATAGGCTTGAATGAACTAATTGCACATACTCAGAATGAATACGAAGAAATCATAATAAGGCTTTCTAAAAACCCTGATTTACTTAATGCAATCAAAGTTAAGTTAAAAGAAGCAAAAATAAAGAGTAAGTTATTTAATTCAGAACAATACACTAAAGATTTGGAAAACATATATGAGAAAATTATATCTACTTTATAAGATTATCAAAATATAAAAAGATATCCTTATTACATTCCTGTACAAATTAAACAATGGTGTATAGTCTTTAAACTATATCATCAAGACATCTCTAATACTAAATTAATATATACTCTATATCACCTGATTACTAAAATATGGTATACAAAATTAAATATAATAATTTTTATAAGATTATATTTTCTTCATCCATGAATCGACCATCTCATCAATCATAGCTTCAAATGAATAAGTAGGTTTCCAGTCTAAAAGTTCACGAATCTCAGATGAATCTCCTTTTAAATATTTTAATTCTTCTGGCCTTAGGTACTTTTCATCTTGAGTAATATAATCCTTATAGTTCAAACCAAGAAATTTAAATACATATTCACAAAGATCTCTAACTGATCTATTTTGACCTGATGAAACTATCCAATTTCTTGGCTTTACATTATTAATAATTAAATGCATTGCTCTTACATAATCATAAGAATGACCCCAATCTCGACTTGAATCGAGATTGCCTAATGCTAGTTTAGTTCTTAAGCCTTTCTTGATCTCAACTGCCCCTTTTACAACTTTATTAGTAACAAAATTAACCCCTCTGCGTGGAGATTCATGATTAAATAATATTCCATTAGAAGCATGCAATTTGTATGCATTACGATAATGGTTAACCAAGTTATAAGCTAAAACCTTAGCGCAACCGTAGGGACTAGTAGGGTTCATTGGAGTAGTTAATCTCTGGAATCCATCAGAATCAATTGAGTTGCCAAACATCTCCGAGGAACTAGCCTGATAAAACTTGGCCTTAGGGCAAATAGCTTTGTACGCTTCTAATAAATTAAGGACACCAAGCCCATTAGTCTTCAGCGTAAATGAAGGAACTTCAAAACTAACCTTTACATGACTCATCGCTGCTAAATTATATATCTCATCGGGTTGAACTTTTTTTAAAATATTAGAAATAGACTGTTGATCATTAATATCGCCATAGAATGTAGTTATTTTATTATTTAATCCTTCTATTCGATAAGTCTGATTCTCTGAAACAGAATGTCGCCTAATCATACCAAATACTTCATAACCTAAATCAACTAAGTGCTCGGAAAGATAACTTCCATCTTGGCCATTAATTCCAGTTATAAATGCTTTCTTCATTGAAAAATATCCATTTTAGCAAGATCAGGCCATTCATTCCAAGCCCATTTTCGAGGAGCCGTACTTTTGGCTTTTTCAAGCTTTTCAATACCCAACATAGCTGTTTCAGGAGTCATATAGTAATGGAAACCAATTGAATCAATATTTTGTTCCCTCCACGGAATATCAGGGATTCGTCCATCGTATGACATCTTTTTAAGCTTATGGCAATCTTCTTCTTTATCGCAAAGTATCATTCCTCCTCTGCCTAAACTTAAATGTTTCTGAAATTGAAAACTTAAACACATTAATGTACCAGGGATATAACCTCCTTCTTTCCAAAAAACAGCCGCATCAATAATATTTGTATTGCCAAAATAATAATAGTCTTGCCAATTATTATTATCCCATTTCCATTTTAAATTTAGTTTAGATGGCAAAAAAGCTATAGAAATATAAGTTCTATTAGGTATAGTTATGTTATTAGATTTTTTATATCTAAGACATAATTCTATTGCGTGAGTACAAGAATCAGTTGCAACTGCAAAAGGTGCTTGATAAAATTCTGCAATAGCCCTTTCAAACTGATAAACCTTATTAAACATAAATAATAAATTCTTTAAAAACTATAAATCAATATAGGAAAAATACAAGATCTATTAAAAAAATAAAACAACCAAGAATAGTATTGATTGAATATAAACTCTACTATTTTTCTGCAATGACATTAATACTTAAAGGAATACCATTATCAAAATCCATATGAGGATGGTAAGCTTTTGAATAATCGTCAAAGCTATCCATATCTCTTCCAAAAAAATCTAATGGATCCCAATTATATACAGATTTAAACCCTGCAAAGTTGATAAGTGTATTTATTTTTTTCTTAGTATATATAGTTTTATGATATATATATTTATCATCTAAAGTATTCCATTTACCATACATTGGACCAATAATAGAATCAATATCACGATTGTTTAATTCGTAAATTTTTAATAACTGATCAAAATCTGGGATAGATAATCTAAGTTTGCCTTTCTCACACAAACATCTTTTCCATTCCATTAAAACAATTTTTGCCTGATCAAAATCAAAGTATTCTAAAGCGTGTGAACAATAAATCTCTTCTATACTTCCATCAACAATAAAAGGTAAGGGATAAATAGGTTGAACATAGTCAATATGATCATAAGGAGAGCAGTCAACGTGAACATAACCCTTTAAATTTCTTTTACCGCAACCCAAGTGTAGTTTCTGCATTTTTTACTATATGTAAATAGAAATTTATCAGTAATAGAAACTATTTAAAGTCGATGATCCCTGATAAATTTTTTATCAAATTCTTGTCCAAGATAAGGACCTGTTTTGTATTCATATACAACAGTATTATCTTCTAAAATTGTGTAAGTATGACCACCTTCGAAAGTTATTGAACAATCTCCTCTTTCGATGATTTCGTCACAAAGATGATTATCGTCAATATCATATAGATGAACTCTAACTTTACCTTCTATAATCACCCATGACTCTTGGGCAATAACAGAATCTTGACTGTAAGATTTCCAAATATGTTTATGAGGTGAGAAAGTTTTTCCAGAATCAAGTTTCATGGTTGCGAGTTGTATAAACTGATGTTCTGGAGAGACATTTGTTCGATTATTAATCTCGCCCATCCTATTAATAATATGCAAAAGCTTATTAGGTTCTCTTTTGGAATAGATCTTTTTCATAAAAATGACTTACGAAGAAAGGTCATTAGGATTATCTAACATTATGCTAGCTGGATAACTAAATACTTGCATGTAGCAAGTTTCTTTTTAATAATTTTTACTATTATTCAACTTTCAAATAGATTTTAAATAAAAAAGAAATTAAGCTCTTTAATTAATATTATTGCTTTCTAATCTCCTGCAATGAATAATACGCATTTCTAATAGCTTTAATCGGTGTTCAATTAGCTTACTAGAAAATCCCATTTTATATAGAAACTGCAATGACTTTAGGTGTTTAGTAAAGGTATAATAAAAGGAGTAGCCAGAAGTTAATAAGAGCTCCTCTAAAATAGCTGAAAATAATTGTTTTTGAATATCAATAATTTCACATTCATAGTAAAATTCACTTGGCATTAAAAAAGGTTCATTAATATTAAATCCTTTATATTGATTCATATGATTAAAAAGTTTTGATAAACAATTAAATGACTGTCTACGTAGACCTAAATCTCTACTTATAATAGCGAGATTTAATATCTGTAGATAAGCATTTTTATCAGTACATAGTTCAACGAATATAGAATAACTAGATAAAAGGAAAGTGTATCTTTTTTTTATATCTATACTATTATCCTTACTTGCAAAAAATAATGATAGGCCTTTATTTATTTTAATATAATTATTATTATTTCTTGCTTCCTCCATCCATATATTTTTTAATTTCTTGCAATATGGGTACATCGATAGTTTTTTTTGCCAGCTATAATTCTGCATAAATTCCTCTACATAATTATCTTCTAAATTGATTTGGGTTAATAAAAGTCCTTCTTCTTCAAGTTTTTTTGCCTTTTCTTCTTTGCAGCAAAATATATTTAGTTGATAGCTATCAAATTCTTCATACTTTGGTATTGGGACAAGCACATTTAAGGAAGGGACAAGAAGATATGAATTGTATCCAATCTCCATAAATTTATCTATAGGAGCCAGTTCGAAACTCTTTCCCTTTATTTCATACTGAATTAATGGGGATTGTTTTTTTAGGAATTCAAGACCTCCTTCTATGATTTTATATTCCTGACCTTCAGCATCAATCTTGATGTAATCTATATTATTTAGATTACCTTTTTTAAAATAATCATCCAAAGTAGAAATTTCAATTTTTTGTGAATTTTTGTCTGATTTATTAAAATCTATTATCTCATTTAGCTCGGAATTTTTATTTAAAGATAATTGACCTATTCCTGATTTATTTGATAATGCTATTTTTTCAAATTTAACGTTTTTCATTTTATTGTCACCTATGCTTTGTATAAGATAATTAGCAGTCTCTTCTGTTGGTTCAAATGACCATAAGAACCCACTCTCTCCTAATATATTTGCAATAGTAAGACTATATACTCCAAAGTTTGCTCCAATATCAATCGCATTTTGACCTGGTTTGATTAATTTTCTTACAAACTTAATTTCATCTTCAAACCAATCTCCTTGCTCCAAAAGTATGTAAGTTGTCATTTTATTAATATCATCAGGAACATTAATAAAAACATCTGATGGTAACTTTAATTTCACACTTCAATTAACTGGTGGGGTAAATTATAGTTGATACATGCAACATGCAACTAGGATTATTGATTTTTGGGCTTTTATATTTTTATATTGAACACTTCCTTCAACGCTAGATAGATAGACTAGATTGACTATCTATCTAGGAATGGTTAGCGATTCTTTCGATTTTTGTATTTGAGGATAATTTTTGAAGGCATAATTTTGATAATCAAAAGAATAGGAAGCAATGTTTTTTGTTTTTAAAGCAGTTTTTCCACTTTTCCACAAAAATCATAATCTCGATTTTTCTGATCAGGGCGCATAGGGCAATTGTATAAGTGGATAAATTACAAAAAGAATCTCAAGGCTTGAACTTGTGTTATGTCAATACTTTTCAAGGTTTCAGTATCCCTTGATACATTACAAAGTTCGTGTCAAAAATCCCGGACAAAACTTTTCAAAATGTTAGAGAAATTAAAAAATGTGGAAAAGTATCATAATGAACTTCCAGCTTTCAAAAGACTTCCAATAGTCTATGGAATCATTTATCTATGGGTTTGTATTTGTTTATAGCTTCCT
This sequence comes from Prochlorococcus sp. AG-402-P18, assembly GCA_003216275.1. Lineage (GTDB taxonomy): Bacteria > Cyanobacteriota > Cyanobacteriia > PCC-6307 > Cyanobiaceae > Prochlorococcus_B. Next base: position 13,262 of record QCJC01000019.1, read on the forward strand.
TGGGACAGGCTAGTAGCGAGTCGATTTCTAGGATGAATATTGAATTTATAATGCTAAATCCCGAAAAATCTAGAAAAACAATAAATTCTTAGGAGTATTGTTTTTATTAGTCAATTAAAAAAATATATTAGTGAAAATCAGTCACTTACTCTTTTTAAGATTGAAATTCTGGAGTCAAATTGTTAATTATTTGATTTCCTCACTTTAGGCATTTACTAGATGAGACATGGTCATAGTGATTAAATGAATAATCCTTTCCGTCTTTATTGGAATAAAAATTGGACTTTTCAGATTGTTCATATGGAAGGAGGCATTTATTTAGAAGCTAAAGGATTGGGCATACAATTAAGAACACCTTTCGAACCAACTGAAAATCCACTAATTGCTGCAGATCATTTAGTTTACATTGAAGACAAAAATAGAAAGTCATTATTCAACTCCTGGAAATCAACAAGATTTAAAGGCTTAAAGCAATTATGAATTGAATTAGGTTTTCCTCCAGACAGCTGCCAATTTACCTTGAATATGTATCTGTTCAGCCTCAATTTCTATTGGTTCATATGCCGGATTAGCAGCTTCTAGACGTACCAAAGCTCCGTCACGAAAAAAATGTTTTAATGTTGTACCCAGGCCTGGAACCATAGCACTAACGACAGTTCCATTTCGTAAACCAGATGGATCATAAACAGGTTCCATTAAGACCATATCTCCATCTGCAATAAAAGAATCAATCATTGAATCGCCATTAACTGTTAATGCAAAAAGTCCTTTTAATTGAAGTACTGAATTGAAATCTAAAGTTTCATGTATATCATCAAAAGTCTCAACTAATCCCCCTGCAGCTATTGAACCCATAACAGGAACGCCAGATATGGTTTCTTCTATTAATTGCAGAGTCCTAGCCTGCCCCTCTTGCCATTTTATCCAACCTTTCTCTTGCAAATGCCTCAATCGGCTTTGAATGGGTGCAGGAGATCTCAGCCCCATAGCTTGCATCATTTGCCTTATTGAAGGGCTATGATGATGATTTCCAATAAAGTCAACAAGCCAGTCATAGAGTTCTTGCTGAGCAGTAGTCAAAGCTGCATCTGGCATTTTAAATAAATAGGTACATATGTCCTGCAATACATATGTACCTATTTATTTAGATTCTTGCAACCCTATAAACCTCCAAGTTGCACAGCAAGCAAAGCTTGTTGTACATGAAGGCGATTCTCAGCTTGAGTAAATATACAGCTATTTTTGCCCTCAAGGGCTTCTTCAGTTATCTCCTCTCCTCGATGTGCAGGCAGACAATGCAAAATAATCACTGACTTATCGGCAATTTCTATCAATTTTTGGTCAACAATATGATTCTGAAAAATTTTCTTTCTTTTTAATTGTTCTTTTTCTTGCCCCATCGATGCCCAAACATCTGTATATATAACTTGAGCTTTCTTAACCGCTTCTAAAGGATCGTTATTAATTGAAATTTCGCAACCAAATCTAGAAAGAGATTTTGCTTTATCTACTATTTTGGAGTCTGCTTCAAAACCTTTAGGTGAACAGATCCGTACATTAACTCCCAACATCGCACCGCAAATCATCAATGAATTTGCAACGTTATTGCCATCTCCTATATATGAAAGATTTATCCCTTTAAGATGTCCAAATTTTTCCAGTATAGTTAAATAGTCTGCCAGAGCCTGACAAGGATGTTCAAGATCTGTTAAAGCATTAATTACAGGTATGGTAGCCCATTTAGCATATTCTTCTAACTCTGCTTGGGAGAAAGTTCTGATAGCAAGAACATCGCAATATCGACTCAAAACCCTAGCTGTATCTTTTATTGGTTCTCCTCTGCCCAGTTGAGTCACCTGTGGATTTAAGTCTACAGTTTGGCCACCAAGTCTGGCCATTGCCACCTGAAAGCTAACTCTTGTCCTGGTTGAGGCTTTTGTGAAAATCAATCCTAATACTCTATTTCCAAGATCAATTCTTCTATTTCCATATTTGAGCTGTTTTGACAATTCAAATAAAGATAGTATCTGATTGTGATTTAAATCAGAAGACGATAGGAAATCTCTTTTGCAAAAGGATGAAAGCTCTGAGGCTATTCCAAAATTAGCTGAAGCCATAAGAAAGCCTCAAATATCCTTTATCGGAGATAAAGGATATAAAAGTCAAGTCTTTTAATTTGATATTTTTTCGGGCATTACGCTACTTGAAAGCATTTCTTTCAGTTCGTCTCCTTCTATGACTTCTTTCTCGAGAATTTTTTGAGAAATATCTTCTAACAGAGAAAGATTATTTTTAAGAATATTTAATGCATTTTCATGAGCATTATCAACCAACCCTCTTACTTCTTTATCTATAGCTTGAGCAGTTGCATCGCTAAGTTCTCTTCTTGGATTATTGTTTCCTCCTAAAAATTGCCCACCACCCTGTTTATCGTAAGCCAAAGGTCCAAGAATATCACTCATACCGTATGTACCTACCATCTGCTCAGCTAGATCCGTTGCTCTTTGCAGATCATTTGAAGCACCTGTCGTGATTTTCCCAAAAATTATTTCTTCAGCAGATCTACCACCAAGCAAAGTGGCAATTTGACCTTCTAATTCTTCTTTTGAGTTTAAGAATCTTTCTTCTGTAGGGAGTTGAAGTGTATAGCCTAATGCGCTCATACCTCTTGGTACTATTGAAATCTTTGCGACTTTGCTCCCACCTGGCATAAGGTGTCCAACAATGGCGTGGCCAACTTCATGATAGGCAACAATTTTTTTCTCATCGTCTTGTAAGACCCTACTTTTTTTCTCTAATCCTGCAACTACTCTTTCAATAGCTTCGTTCAGATCCTTTTGTTCAACTTCAGATCTTTTGCCTCTTGCAGCTAAAAGAGCTGCCTCATTTACCATATTTGCTAAATCAGCTCCAGCAAAACCGCTAGTAGCCTGAGCTATTCTATCAAGATCAATATTGCTAGAGAGTTTAACTTTTTTGGTATAGATCTCAAGAATTGTTTTTCTACCGGATAAATCAGGTCTATCAACTAATACCTGTCTATCAAATCTCCCCGGACGAAGTAGAGCTGCATCTAGTACTTCTGGTTGGTTCGTTGCTGCTAAAACTATAACCGGTTTGTCAGTGGAGGCGAAACCATCCATCTCAGTAAGTAACTGGTTCAGAGTTTGTTCTCTTTCATCATTACCCCCAACAACACCCATTGAACCTGATCTACTTTTACCTATAGCATCTAGTTCATCAATGAAAATGATGCATGGAGCTTTCTTTTTAGCCTGTTCAAATAAATCCCTTACCCTCGCAGCACCTGCACCGACAAAAAGTTCAACAAATTCAGAACCTGAGATAATGAAGAAAGGAACCTCAGCTTCTCCTGCAACAGCTTTTGAAAGGAGTGTTTTACCAGTTCCTGGAGGCCCTACGAGTAAAACACCTTTAGGAATACGAGCTCCTATATCTGTATATCTTTGAGGTTTCTTGAGAAAGTCAACAATTTCGGTTAGCTCATCTTTTGCTTCGTCTACACCCGCTACGTCATCAAAAGTAACTTTAGAATCATCATCTGGAACATAAACTTTGGCCTTACTTTTCGTGAAACTTAAAGCTCCTTGAGCTCCACCTCCACCCATGCTTCTACGAGCAAAGAACTGAAGAACAAGTATAAAAATAAGAGGTGGAACAACCCAACTTAAAATTGTTGTAAAAATATTTGGCTTCTTGGGTGGTGCTGCAGCAAATTCAACGCCTTTATTTTCTAATCTTTGAGGAAGATCCATATCAAAGATTGGAGTAGTTGCCAATACTGAGGGAGCTCCTTCCTCAGTTGAAGCTAACTCGTATCTGATTTGATCCTGAGTTATGTATGCTCGTTTAACTTCTCCGTCATTTACTTGATTTATGAAGAGAGAGTAAGGAACTCTCGGAACTTGCATGTTTTGACTTGGGA
>QCJC01000020.1 GCA_003216275.1 Prochlorococcus sp. AG-402-P18
ATGCTTGATTTATTATTTGTTCTTTAGAAGGTTTAGAAGGGCTATTTGTATTAATAGTAAGATTTCCTTGTTTTTCTTGTAAAGAAAATGGAACTGGAAATGTAGTTACTTTATAGACTTTCGTTTCCTCTTGATCGTTGTCACCAGATTGGTCCATCTATACTTTTCTATCTTTTGATATTAGTCATTTTACTACTAATGCTGCAATCATTGTTGTTTCATTTTGAGTGGCACAAAGTTCCAGTCTTTTTGAATCATTGCCTACGATATCTCTGAGATAATGTCGTCTTTGAGAAATTTATAGCTCATTATCGTCTCTTATCAGCTTCACACGAGTTTTACGCAGAAATTACTTATTATAAAATTCTATGATTTCTTCAGTTTTAATACGTGATCCTGAACTTAACATCTACAATTTATCGTCTTTATATAAGAAACTGTGTTAATTTTGCAGGTGTTTGGTTCAAACTATATTTCTTTTGCTGATGATTTAAGAAGTTAAGTCTTGATATCTATCATTTTGAGTAAGAATTTCAATAGCAGGTTTTAACATGTCTTTGTAGTTTTTCCATCCACCAATTGATTTCGAATTGATTGGAGAACGAACTTGAACACTGCTTGCTGTTAAAATTGAGCGTGGATTTAGATGCGGGCTTAGATATGAATCATCCCATTCCCACCCTAACCAGGAAATCAAAGATTTAATTTCTTGGTTTGGATTGGTCACTAATGAGTCGTAATTCAAGTCATATATTTTTGATCTAAATCTATTCTTATACTCTGTCATTAAGTTTTCTTGGTCTAAATAAACTCTTGCGCAATCAACTAGGGAAGAGGAATATTCATTTCCTTTATCAAAATGTGCACGGTAAAGTGAAAGAATATTATCTAAAGGATTTCGATAACAGTGAATAATTTTAGCATTTGCTATTTGATTTGAGATAATACCTGCATATTGATAGTTATATAATAATTTATTTGTTGTGATATTTAATTGAGTCTTACTATTTACTTTTTTGCTATATAAACTAGCAAGATTTATTTCTTTTTTAGAGTCCTTATACTCTAGGAATGCTTCCTCTAGAATATTAATTTCACCTAGATCAAATACATCATTTCTCATATTAATAATCGATTCTATTAATGTTGAACCACTTCTAGGCATTCCCACAATAAAAATACTCTCAGATGAATCTCGGTATTCACTTTTATTAATATACCTTTGATCAGATTGAATAAGTAATGTCCTAGATTTATTGATAAATTTATCAGAGTTAGATGGATTAAGATGAATTTTAAGATGATTTGCTAATTTAAGGTACTTGGCACTATCTCGGTATTTTTTTTCCTTGTGAAGAACATTTGCTCTAGCGAAGTAGATAGCAATTTGATCCTGTTTCAATATGTTATTTAAGATACTTTTAGAAAAGAGTTGATTCTGCCATATCTTATTTTTATCAGAATATTTAAGTATCGATAGAAAATAGTATGCTTTTGCTAAATTAGGATTCAGTTCAATTGCTTTGCGAGCAGATACTTCTGCTTCTTGTAATTTACCCAGATCTCTTAATATATTTCCCAGATTCGAATGTGCCTCTGCTAAATCAGGATTGATTTCAATTGCTTTGCGAGTAGATACTTCTGCTTCTTGTAATTTGCCCAGATAATTTAAAATATTTCCTAGATTTAAATGAGCATCAGCATAATCAGGATTGAGTTTAATTGCTTTGCGAGTAGATACTTCTGCTTCTTGTAATTTGCCCAGACTTTTTAATAAAATTCCATAATTAGAAAAAACTCTATGATCCTGGATTCCTTGATCAATAACCTGTTGATAATATTTTGCTGCTTCTAAAATATTGCCTTGTGAATGAAACTTAAATGCTTGATTAATGATATTTTCTTTGGAAGGTGTAGAACGAGTGTTAGTACTAATAGTAATATTTTCTTTGATTTCTTCTAAAGAAAATGGAACTGTATATGTATTCACCTTAGTTACTTTTTTTCTCTCTGACTCTTGTTTCTTAGATTCTTCCATCTTGTATTTAGAGATTTTCAATGTCACTTACTTTACTACTAAAAACCTGATAATTTTACTTATTTAGTAAGCATACCTTAGTATTAGTTTCTTTTTATTATTGTCTACGATTTATCTTCAAAAATTATTGTAGTTCCCTTTTTACGATTATTGGGTAATCTCATCAGATTTCCATAAAGAAATCATAACATTATCAAATGCTATGATTTCTTCAGCTTTAATAAAGGATCCTCAACTTAGTAATCTAACGGTTCAGTTGAGTGGGAATATTATAGACTACTAAAAAGTAGGTATAGACACAAATATCAGTTCTCCACATTACCGTGTGACATTCTCTACGAAGAAATAGTAGAAAGATGGCCTTCACTATACTGGGGGAATTTAATTTGAAGGATCCGTGCTTAAGAGTTTATTAATGACTTTTACATTTTAAAATTTATGACAACAAAAGCACTTTGCTCACTTGAGATACGCAGGTGCTTAATGAATGAGGGCTGTTTGCGCGAGGAGCATCTTCGTGCGTATATACTATTCATTATGTTTTGAGTTATCAAGCATTCATAGGGAAATACATCAAGGTTTGTCTAGCTTGTAAGCAACTCTATTTATGTCAATAGACAATGATGAATGAATTACGATTAAGAATCTATAAGCAAGTTATTAATAACACACCAGGTGGAAGAACTTCTCTATTTAACAAAATCTGTGGAGTTACAATTTTTGTCTCGATTTTCTTTGCAGTTATCGTTACTGAAAATTCAATTGATTATCAGTTTGGTGATCAGATAGACCTTTTGGATTGGATTATTGGCGCTTTGTTTTGTGTGGAGTATCTTTTCCGTTTATGGGTCGCACCTCTTGATGACAAATATGGAAAAGGTTTAACGGGAGTTCTGCGTTACATGTTGTCTCCTATGGCAATTATTGACGTCATAGCAATCATTCCCTCGTTTATAGGTGTTCGAGCAGAATTAAAAATTCTGAGAGTTATTCGTCTCTTAAGAATATTAAAAATTGGAAGAAGTGAAAAATTTAAGCAAAGCATTTTTCATTTCAATTATGCACTTCGATCAAAGAGTCAAGAACTACAAATATCGACTTTTTATACTTTCTTGCTTTTGTTGATCAGTAGCACTTGTATGTATCTTGCTGAATCATCTTTTCAACCAGAATTATTAGGGTCAATTCCTAGATGTCTCTGGTGGTCTATAACAACTGTCAGTGCTGTTGGTTATGGTGATTCAATACCGGTTACAGCAATTGGTAAAACCATTGCATCAATAACTTCTCTTATGGGGATTGCTGCAATAGCAATACCTACTGGAATACTTGCCTCAGGATTTAGCGAATCGATTGGTGTAAAAAATAAAAATGAATCAAATGAAAAGGAGTTCCCTCCCAATACTCTATAAAAATGCTTTTTAAATCAAATAAAGGAAAATCATATAACAAGGAACAAGCAATAAACCTCATGGTTTCATTGAGTGCGACCGATGCCAACTCAGAAAAGAAATGGAAAGGTTTTTATAATTCTTTATCGTTGACTAAATTACAGGAAGAATGGGATGACTATTGGAAAATCTAATAAAATCAAGAAGGGGGCGAGATTTTGGTCGCCCCATTTGAGCTCACACTCATAATTCCATTCTTACTAAACAACTTCGACCTATTGGAACGAAAGTACTAAAACTCCTGATTGCTTTCTAATTATTCTAAGATCTAAATTCCATCGTTTGAATTACATGATGTAGCTCGTATGACAAAAACTGAAAATGACCTTTATATTTACTTTGCAGTTGGCAATCCTAATACATCTAGGCAGGAAACTGAGATTGGAGAAATCATTAAAAAACGAAATTTATTGAGATGGACATTAGTTTCTACTAGTACCCCAGTTGTTGATACAACTAACCAATTCTCTAACTTGTATCTTTTTTGGGAGAAAAAATATGAGTAAGGAAAAAGAGAAGTTCAATGTGACGCAAGGCATGACTCTTTTGCTGCTAAAAAAACTTTCTTTGCCTTCAAACCTTGTGTTTCTAATGATTCTCTTTATTACTAACCCAGAAAACAAGATTGGTTACGAGGATTAGTAGGCACAAACCGAACCTACTTTAAAGCAGGTTTTGTCAAGATCAGTCGCAAATGTCTACTCATTTCGAAAAGCAGGTATCTCAGAAAAATGAATCAAGCTATTTAAGAGTATCGGCATTAATTTATTCTTTCAAATCGGACAATTGTAATTTCTTAAGTAGCCAGAAACTCATTTTTGAAACTCAAAACTTATACATAGCAGAGAAGGCATTTGGATGTTTTTCCTGAAATATCGTATGTTTCAATATTTGGGTTGAGTTATAATTGATTTTAAAATTTGAATATTTAATAAAAGTTTTATGGATGAGAGATGGGATTCTTTGGTTTCTAAATTTCGTAGTCTTGGCGGAATAGCTGAAAATGTATGCCAAAAGGAAGGAAAGTTTGGTCGAGGTATTTTCTCTATCAGTCCAAGCTTGAGATCTAGAATCTATACTCCAATCAAATTGATGGTCAAAAAAGAAGATATTTGTTTAGAAGGTAATCAATTAAGAATAAAAAAGGAAAAGAAATATAATCAAGAAATTAGAGATTTTTTTAATTATTATCAGGATAATTTTTCTTGGGGAGGAGGAGGTAAAGAAATCGTAGAATCTTTTGAAAAAGGACTAAGTTTATTTAGTTCTGATTTAAAGGAATTAATTAAAAATAATTTTTCTATCGATTTAGAAGAAAGGCATAAAGGAGATTGGGAAAATGTTCTTAAACAACAATTTTTGAATGCTAGATCTTTCAAGTTCGCTGGAAATTCAGTCATAGTCCCTGTATTAGAACTAGTTAATCATGAAGTTAATGCTTTTCCATTTATAAAAAAAATCAATGGAATTAGCACTCCCAATTATGCTCCTAGAGAAACAGAATTGACTCATGTCTATGGATATTCAAGTTCGATACAACGTGTTTTTAAGTATGGGTTTTTTTGCCAAGAATCAATAGTTTTTTCATTGCCTTTTCATATCAAATTAAAAGACTCTAAACTTAACTTCATATGTAAAGGATTAGATTTAAAAGATGATAAGATTAGATATAAAATTACTGATTCTGAAATCATCATTGATGGTCTACCTATCGCTTCCATTAATAAACCAATATTTATAAAAAATTATTTTGAATATTTATTAGAGTTAACAAATTTGAAAAATATTTCTCAGGAGCTTTTTTCAAAGATAGTTAGTTTTAATTGCTTGAGACGTCAACAAATACTTGTGAAATTAGATCTAGTAGATAATTATTCGTCTCGTATTATTAGCAGATCAATTAATTATGAACTTGATTCAATTTCACATGTATGATTTAGTCCATATAAACCTTTGATTGACCATGGTCTAATTTGAAGAGTCTTTTCCGAACATAATATTGCTTCTTTATATTTACCAAGTTTTCTGAGAATCTCTCCTAGATTTAAATGAGCTTCAGCAAAATTAGGATTAATTTCAATTGCTTTACGATAGGAATTTTCTGCCTCTTTTACTTTATCAAGACAACTTAAAATGTTTCCTAGATTTAAATAAGCATTAGCGGAATATGGATTAATCTGAATTGCTTTGCGATAGGAATTTTCTGCCTCTTGTACTTTACCAAGATCATTTAAAATGTTTCCTAGATTTAAATAGGCATCGGCAAAATTCGGATTGAGTTTAATTGTTTTGCGGTATGAGGTTTCTGCTTCTTTTAATTTACCAAGATTGCTCAAAATCATTCCATAATTGTAAAAAATTCTGTGATCATGTAAACCTTTATTGATTAAGTTCTTATAATATTCTGCCGCTTTTGCAATCTTTCCTTGTGCATTATATTTTAATGCTTGATTAATAAGTTCTTCTTTAGAAAGTTTAGTTGAAAGACTAATATTATTATCTTTGATTTTTCCTAAATCAAATGGCACTGGGAAGGTTTGGACTTTAGTGATTTTTTTGTTGATCTGCCTTGTTTTTTTAGATTCCTCCACGTATCCTTTTTCTTCATTTGATTTACTGTATTGTACTATGAACTTAAATGCTTCTTAACTCTTCTAAAAAAATAAATGTTTTGTCCAGAGATTGGACAAGGAAATAAATCACCAAATAGAAATAGGCTTTCATATGATTTATGCAATCTCTCAATAAATGTGTACAGTTTCAAGCGGAGGACAGCTAAATTTCTCATCTAAGCATTAAATAAAGATTTTATATGAGAATGTAGCAGAAATGGATTGATTGAGAAAAGTGATTATAATGAAGATTTTGTGTAAGAATTATTTATTGGATGCTTTATATTTTTCAAACTCCAATTTTATAACTTGATATTAGGAAGTTAAGTCCTTATATTTATCAGTTTTAGTAAGAATTTCAATAGCTGGTTTTAACATGTCTTTGTAGTTTTTCCATCCACCAATTGAATTTGAATTTATTGGGAAACGGACTTGAACACTGCTTGCTGTGGAAATTGAACGTGGATTTAAATGTGGTGATAGATATCTATCATCCCATTTCCAACCTAACCAAGAGATTAATGACTTGATTTCTTGGTTAGGATTATTCACTAATAAATCATAATTCAAGCTATATATTTTTGAATCAAATCTATTCTTATATGTATTCATGATTTTATCTTGATCTAAATATACATTTGTGCAATCAACTAATGACGAAGAATATTCATTTCCTTTAGCCAGATATGCTCGATAAATAGATAGTATATTATCTAAAGGATTTCGATAACAGTGAATAATTTTAGCATTTGCTATTTGATTTGAGATAATACCTGCGTATTGATAGTTATACAACCATTTATTGGTTGTGATATTAACTTTGCTCTTCTGACTGGTTACTTTCCTCCAATATATTTCTGATAGAGTTAACCCTTGAATATCTTTTTCCCATTCTAGAAAAGATTCCTCGAGGATATTAATCTCTCCCAAATCATCAACAATAGGATTCGTGCTAAGAATAGACTCAAGTAATGTTGAACCACTTCTTGGCATTCCTACAATGAAAATATTCTCGGGATATTGTTTGTATTCTTTATAATAAATAGACTTTTTTAAAGATTTACTAAGTAATACCTTAGATTTATAAATTAGTTGGTTGGATGTAGATTTTTTAAGACTAAGGCTAATTTTGTTTGCTAATTGGAGCTGTCTAGCACTTTCTTGGTAATTTTTTTCATTATGAAGAATATTTGCTCTTGCGAAGTAAATCTCAACCAGTTCTGTTTGTAATTTGTGCTTTAATATACTTTCTGAAAAAAGTTTATCCTGCCATGTTTTATTATCATTTGAATATTTAAGTACTGATAGAGAATAGTATGCTTGGGTACAATTGGGATTACTTTCAATTGCTTTCAATAGTAATATTTCAGCTTTCTTTAGTTTCCCTAGATCTTTTAAAATACCTCCATAATTAGAAAAAACTCTGTGGTCATTAATACCCTTACTAATACAGTATTGATAACACCTTGATGCGTTTTCAATTTCACCTTTTAGATGAAACTTAATTGCTTCATTAACTATTTTTTCTTCAAATGAAGGCCTAGTTGTAATAATAATATTTCTTTGAATCTCTCCTACATTTAAAGGAACAGGAAATGTTGTTGTTTCACTGTTATTTTTATTTGCTTGCTTGTTTTTAGAAGATGCGTCCATTTATCTCGTTAATCTCTTTTGATAGTTGGTATTTTACCAAATCTAATTTGATTATAAACTTACTCTCATCCCTTTAATTGATCTCATCAATCATGTTTAAAGATCTCTTTTTATTATTCCAAACTTTGAAAAAGCTCACTGGTATTTAAAGCCTTTATTTAGAAAATATCTATAATATTCTTTTGCTTCTGTAATATTCCCTTTCAAAGATACTTAACTGCTTGATGTATTAGTTGCTTTTTTGGCATTTGTGTAGCGTCATTACTTTAATTACTCAGAAGAAATTTCGTAGAGTCTACTAATTCTTGTTGTTTTTTGATTATTTTTTAATTGATCTCTCGTAATCAACAGTAGGAATAGTATTGACTACTCAAATGTAGTTATAGAATCTAAACTTATCATTCATTTTATCCTTCTCGACATGTTCTTCTTGTAATAAGCATGGAAAATCCTTTAAATTTAAATAAATATATGTAGTTACTTTGTTTTCCCATGATTCAATGTTTGCAAGTAATAAATTTTGCTAAAAAGTTCTCACTCGTCTGTCCATGATGCCAATTAGAATAAAGATATGTTTATGGATCAATATTGCCATGACTAGAACAAGAGATAAACTTTGGACAGCACTTATTGCTATTAGGCAATGGTTTTCCAAACTATTCACCAGCGAAGCAGATGCATTAGTTGATAACTTTAAAAATAATCCACCACCAGAGATAGGAACTCAATCCTACTCAGGTGATATACACGATAAAGGAGACTGATTAACTTCAACAAATTTGCATAAGGCTGGGACATGATTTTGTTTGCCCCCTATTATTCCAACTTAGTCCTTTGTCGTATTCACATTCCAACTATGCAGGTTAAACATGGCAAGAGTTTAAAAAAGGCGTGATCATTTCAATAAGAGATAGCTTGAACTAATGTCTTTTGAAGTTACTTACAACGGAGATATTCAATACATCAAAGTCTTCTACTCGACTGAAAAAACCAGAGCAGCTAAATACTATGGTGAGTTTTACAACAAAATGGATGCACTAGCGAGTGACCTTAAACGCTTGAAACAGGAACTTGATGAAGATAGTGAAAAGGCAGCGAAGATTGCTAAAGAAGCTGCTAATAAGGCACTTGCCGAACGATTTGGTTCACTTCGATACATTATTGATGAACGTCATTGGGATGAAGATATGGTCATTAGCAAGATTTTGGATGATCGAAAAGAAGAGATGTTTGCACTAGCACAAAAGACTTTTAATAATGAAGTTCTTCTTGAAGAGGACGGGGCAGAGGAATACAAAATCCACTTGGATGAAGGAGCAATAGAAGTTGATGGTGAGTTGGTAGAGGCACCGGTAATGTTTTTTTTGGATTCTGATCATTATCACGAATGGAATGAGGCAAAACTAGAAAAATTGGAACAACTTGATTGGTTTATTATTTGGTCGAGAACAGAGGCAGGAGAATTTAAGGCAGAGGGGGGACAGCATGATGGACATTATTCATCGAAAGAATTAAACATGAAAAATTGTTTGCTTACTTATAGAGATTTACCTCTTGTTGTTCCAACCAAAGGTACGGATATTTTTAGTAATGAACTGGAAATCCATTTTGCAGATGAAACTAGGGCATCCCTTGAGATGAGGAATGCTTAAGCATCCTCATTAATTTGATTCTTATAGCTTTTACTTGAAGATAATTATTTTTAATTTACGTTATGGATTATAGGATTTAATGATTTTTATATGTCTCTATATATAGCTATAAATCAAAAACCTAATAATTTTACTGCAACTTGCTTTGTGATATAAGAGATTGCTATGACTTCGTATGTATAGTTGTTATTTCTGCAAAATTCATTAAGAGCCTTATATTCATCTTGTTCCCAATTATTATTTGTAATAAATTCATCAAATATTAAAATGGTATGTTTGTCTATGATTGCGTTTGAATGTTTTAATGCACAAAGAGTTGACGAATAAAGATCGGCATCAAAATTGATAATTGATGCTACAGGTCTCGGTTCGGCAAAAAAGGTTGGAAGTGTGTCTTCAAATTTACCTGCTACAAATGTTCCCCCATTAATTTGCGGAATAATTCCTTCTGCAGAATATGTTCCTTGTTTTACATTATGCCAGTCTTCAGGCAAGCCTACAAAAGTATCAAACCCGTATCCTTTTTTCAAACTATTCATTAGATATTTAAATGACATAGCGTGCCAGACACCAAACTCATAGAAAGGTCGATCTTGTTTACTCTCTTTAATCGCATTGTCGAAAAAACACCATCTATTAAAAAATATTTTTGGTAGCTTAGGTAAGGTTGAAACCCATTGTATGGATCTCATCCAAGCATGATTTTTGTGCTTGGATTCCATTAGCTCATAAAATAGAAGTGGGTCTCCCTGATGAAGTTTTAGTGCACTAAGAGAGATATAAGCATTTAAGTTGTTTTTATTAATTTTAAGGTAGTGATATATCCTTTCTTCTGCTTCTTGAACATTATTTGATAAGCCATATAAATTCCAAGCTGCATCTGCGAACTTAGGTTGAAGTTCAATGGCTCTCAGAGTGAGTAATTCTGCTTCTTGTAAGTTTCCAAGATCTCTTAAGACGATGCCCAGATTGGAATATGCCATTGCGTAATGAGGATTCAGTTCAATAGCTTTACGTAGTAATAACTGCGCTTCTTGTAAGTTTCCAAGATCTTTCAAAACGCTTCCCAGATTGGAATACGCCATTGCGAAATTAGGATTCAGTTCAATAGCTTTACGTAGTGATAACTCCGCTTCTTGTAAGTTTCCAAGATCTTTCAGAACGTTTCCTAGATTGGAATACGCCATAGCGAAGTTAGAATTCAGTTCAATAGCTTTGCGTAGTGATAACTCCGCTTCTTGTAAGTGACCAAGATCTTTCAAGGTATTACCAAGATTGTAATAGGCATCAGCGAAGTTAGGATTCAGTTCAATAGCTTTTCGAAGTGACAATTCTGCTTCTTGTAAGTTCCCAAGACTTTTTAACAGTGCTCCATAATTGGAAAAAACTCTGTGATCATTAAAACCTTGATCAATGAAATATCGATAATATTTTGCGGCTTCTGATGTATTTCCTTCTGAGTGAAACCTAGATGCTTTATGAATGATTTCTTCTTTAGTAAGACTATTGGAAGCATCAGAAATATCTTCCCAGACTTGATTTAGATCAAATGGAATAGGAAAGGTTTTTATCTCATTGACTTTTTTATTTACTTTCTTTTGTTTGTAATATTCCTCCATATTTTTTTACTATTTTTGGGTTCAAATTATTTTACTACCAATTTTTAAAGCATTTTAAAGACACAAGAAAGGGGGAGATGTTGGTTAGACCCCTTTCATTTGTGCAGTGATTTGGTGACAAATTATTTACTTTGCTTTATTGCTGTTTGCTATTTACCTCCATTGCAAAATTTAACTGCACTAGAGGTACTCTGGCCACTTGCTTTGATTTCTTCTACACATTCGTTGAAGACTTTGGCTTCTTTTGTCATTGAGCAAAGATTTAATGCAATGGTTGCAAGAGCGAGAGCAGAAATAAAACTAGAACCTAGCTGGATAATTCCATAGGCCAACATCGCTTTTCCTTTCCCACCACATTTCTTGGTGTCTTTGTTACTTTCGTCAGTCATTAAATTCAGAGTTAATTATTTAATTTAATTGATATGATCGAATATTGTCTTAGAGATGGTGCTGAAAACCGATCTGATGGTAAGCATATAGAAAAATTAGTACCACTAATTTTATCTAACTCAATGTTTTAGTATTGGCATTATGAGCTTTGGAAAGCTCTAATTTAATCCAATCAACTACTTTAGTGTAATGGATCATATTTGAAGATTATGGATGAGATCTAGTTGAAAGAATTGAATAATAGAAATATTGAGGAGAAAGGTGAGAATAGTCCTAAGTGGTGTTTTGCGACTGTATTGGTTTTTTCTAAGGTTTTAAATAAATTAAGTCACGAAGAACAAGATAAATTTGAGATCACTGGATTTAACTGAGCAACTAATGAGATTGAGTATTGGGCAAGGGTAGAAGAAATTTGTGATTGCTTTGGAGTTGGATATCCAGCTTTGGCGGGATAGGTATATGTAAGAAGGTTAAAAAATTTAACTGTAGAGGAGGAGGCTAAATGGCTAGACTTAAGAGATGTTACGGCTGATTACCTGATGGTTTTGGTGTCACAGTGGATTGGAGTATAAAAGATTATGACAAGGAAAATGATTGATCACTATATAAACTTTTCTATTCCAGAAGAGTTTCGTTTTATTTGCATAGGTAAATTAAAGCTGTAAATAAATACTTGTTTTCAGTCAAAAATGAGTATTGATTATTGAGTTGGAATAAAGAATATATAAGTAAAGCAATTTACTAGGGTTAATTTCTAATACTTCATTATTTATACATGAAATTTCTAGTATATCTATAATGAGTAGTCGTAAAAATTAAGAGTACTTCCAGAAATGTCTAGGTGATGCAGTAATCAGTTTTTTAGAGGTGGTTTCTAGTTAGTGCTATAAATCTCTTTTAAAGGCAAAAATAATTCTGTATGCTTTTCAAAGTTTGTATAAGAATATTTGAGATTGGATTTTTCCATATGAGAAAAACGAAAACAAAATCCGTCTTGTTGAGATAGGACGGTTTTTGGGAGATCTATCGCAAGTATTTCCTTGTTTCCACTGCGTAGGATCCCGACTCCTCACATAATATTTAACCTATGAGAGGTTATGAGGGCACTCAAGACCTATCAGATGAGTTGGTAAATTGTCACATGTGCCAATTAATGAAAGGTAGATATTAAAAAACACTCAACCTATAAGAAGTCGAGTGTTTTCTTTCAACAGAACGATTGTGTGAGGAGTTGTTCTGTTAATTCATTTTTACTCCTGAACGGTCATTTTGTCACTATGGAAAGATAAACTTTTGAATTATGAAAAGATATAATTATTTATTAGAGGTATTATTTATAGAAATAAGACTGTACAATAATTTTCAAATCAGAACTAAATAGTCTTTCATTTAACTTCCAATATAAGTTATATCAGCAAAACTAATATAAGAAACCAGATTAAAATATCCCAATTATTTATTGCCACGCTAAATGAGATCTTTTAAAATCTTTATTTTAGATATTTTTCTTACTTTTTATTTGAGAATTTAGTAGGAGTAATAAAAATCTGTAAGTTTTAGTATTCTAAACTTTATACAAGTGATTTTTAAATAAAATAGAAATTGAGTCTGGGGATAAGTGCGTATTATCACACATATACATATCATTATTATTGCCGTATTCGTCTGCTGTTAATTCATAAACATCAATAAAATAGGAGCCTCTTTTTATAACTTCTTTTTTTAGGAATTGATTAAATAACTTAGTTAATTTTCTTCTTTTAATTGCTAATTCAGACAGATTTTCTTTTGTTTTTTTAGGAGCTGGGAAACCAAAATAATATCTTTTCTTAAATATAGGAATCAGATTAATTTCCATATAATCAATATATTTAATAATAGTGGTTTTTGCAACTTCTATAAAATCTTTTTTTTGTTTTATCGAGAAATGAATTATTCCTTCGTTTTCTCTGCAATCTATATCCCCAAAAGATATAAATATTTCATTACTATTTATATAATTTCTAATTTGCTCTTTAAATGATGATTTATATTTATTATCTTCTTTGGTTGCAAAATGCCAGGCTTTAGCACCAAGAATTAAGATTGGTTGGATATTTTTTTTAACAGCAGACAATTTTATTTTTTTATGAGCAAATGTCATTGAATGACTATCACCAATATGTGGAACATTTTGATAAATATTTTTATCATCTATCTTTATGTTTTGAATTAGATTGAAAATGAATGTAAACCAAGTAAGCATATGCTCAGCTTCAACTATTTTGTCAAAAGATGATAATGTTGTCTCATTTATCAACTGCTTACTATTGTGAATATTAATGGATGCTTGATTCAAATTACCTTGAATTATATAATTAATAGATAGTGCAATCAGTTTTGATAACTTTATACTAGGAATCATTTCATTAATTAATTTAAAGCTATCATTTGATTTACTTATATTCCCTATGTTTCGATAATGTATTCCAAGATTATAATAAATTGAATTTCTATTTTCTTTTCTAGATTTTTTAAGAGCATCTATAAAAGCGATTTCTGCTGCTTTAAATTTGCCTAGATTTTCTAAGATTATTCCAAGAGTAAAATGTGCTTTCTCCAAGCTAGGTTTGATAGAAATTGCTTTTAGAATAAATAACTCTGCTTCCTTTAAGTTTCCAATATCTTTTAATATGTTTCCTAAATTATAATGAGCTTCTGCTAGATCAGGTTTCAGATCAATAGCTTTTCGAATAGATAATTCTGCTTCCTTTAAGTTTCCAATATCTTTTAATATGTTTCCTAAATTATAATGAGCTTCTGCTAGATCAGGTTTCAGATCAATAGCTTTTCG
Source organism: Prochlorococcus sp. AG-402-P18 (assembly GCA_003216275.1). GTDB lineage: Bacteria > Cyanobacteriota > Cyanobacteriia > PCC-6307 > Cyanobiaceae > Prochlorococcus_B. Next base: position 14,249 of record QCJC01000020.1, read on the forward strand.
AATAGATAATTCTGCTTCCTTTAAGTTTCCAATATCTTTTAATATGTTTCCTAAATTATAATGAGCTTCTACTAGGTTAGGTTTCAGATCAATAGCTTTTCGAATAGATAATTCTGCTTCTTTTAAGTTTCCAATATCATTTAATATATTCCCAAGATTTAAATGTGCTTGAGCTAAATCAGGCTTAATACCAATAGCTTTACGCATCAACAGCTCTGCTTCTTTGATTTTTCCTATTCTTTTCATTATGATTCCATAATTTGAAAAGACTATTGCATCAGAAAACCCCTGTTTTATAAAGTATTGATATAACTCAGTAGCCTTTTGAATATTTCCATTTGCATGAAATAGAAGCGCTTGATTAATAATATCTCTTTTAGAAAGTTTTTCTAACGCACTAAGAGATAGGGAATTATTTTTATTTGTATCTTTTTTTTTATCATGAGATCCCTTCATTTATTTTTAAGGTATCAAGATTCTAATATAGTATACTCCTACTTGATAAACATCAAGCCAATTACATATCGAATTCCATAAGTTGTTTTTATCATTTATCTTATATAAGAAATTAAACTTTACTTTAATAATTTACATTTCTGTTCAGATTATTAAAATATTTAGGTCCATCTAAACCTTGATTAGTAAGTTTTCTAACACTATCATCCTCAATTTTTTGTGCGTAAGCTATCCAATTTCTCATTACAAGAAAGCTATGTAAACTATAACCTTCTATAGTCCTATTCCCTTTTAACCAATTATTATTATCTTTGTCAAATTCCTTTTCTTTTATCTGCCATTCTTTATTATAACTCATGTTTTTACTTCCAGTTAAGTTTACTTCCTTAAATCCTGGAAACTCTAAATTATATTCTGAACAACCTCTCTTTATAACTGGCTTTAATTCATTATTTATACATTTTTTTATTTGTTTATTTAACATGGCTGAGATTTTTTCTGCCTCACTAAGACTATTACTGTAAATTATACCTTTATAAAACCCATTAATTTTGGGTCTAATTTCAACCATACATTTTCTAATATTATTATTTCTAAGTTTTATTTTATTAAATATAAAATAAAGTTTTATCAATTCAAGTATTGAATGTGTATCAATTTGCACTTTAAAACAACTAAAACAAAATTTAGGGATAATTTTGTGTTTTTTAAATATCATTTCGTGCCTACCACAATTCAAATTTATTTCATTACTCCTGTATATTTGTGATGCATTAATTTTTAAATCTATATTATATTTTTCGTATAAAAATAAACCTTTTTTATATAGCTTTATCACCTCTTCGTCATGGATGAATTCATTAACCTTGATCGGCAATTTGATCTCACTAAATTCTTTATTTATTACTAATAACTTGTTTCTATCAATATCTTCAGGTTTATGTATTGTTAACAAAGCAA
>QCJC01000021.1 GCA_003216275.1 Prochlorococcus sp. AG-402-P18
ATCCATGCACCAAAACAATCAAACCCAAGTTGATCAGAGGCTTTACTAATAGTCCAATTTTTACGGCCTTCTTCGGCAAGATTGGAAAAGGTGATTAGTTAAGAAAGACAAAATCTCTCTCCGCTCGTAAGACAACAATTCAATACTTCTAAAAGGAACGACTTAGGGTAGCGAAGGAGTGAGTTTCTAAAACCTCTTCTAATCAACTCTAAACCAAACGAAAACTAAAGACAGGTTCGACCTTACCGCATATGTACCGTTTATTTCACAATCAATTAATCCGTTAAAGAGCTACTTGACAACACCTTCTTACCGGTGCTAGTACAGATGTACTGTTAAAGACACATGGCTCCAGCGTCCTCACCCTATGCCGTTTTTCGCCCATCAGATTGGAATTCAGTGGTAGCAGAACCTATTGGATTAAGGCAATGTCTTCGTATCGCACCCAAAAAGTTCTACCCCAGAAGCGTTACAACCCAGCAGATGAATGGGACTATCTCGAAGAAGACACTCTTAAACACACACGTTCAGCTAGCGTTTGCATGACATGTCAACATTTCAATTATTGCTGCGACAGGCATTGCAGAACGATCCTTACTTATCATCTACACCAACGTCTTATTCCTCATGGAGACCATCTGACTTCAAAGTGTCTGTGTTGGATGCAGCGACTCGAGAAAAAGATTGGATGGTGTCCAGAGGCTGCTTGATCAAATGACCAAAGAACAGCTTGCTCTCAAGATTGCTAGATAAATCTACAAAGGGAAAGGAAAGCTAGAAAGCTTTCACGCCTTTCAATCTATTCGCAGTTATTTCTCTGATCTTTCCATGGATGATCTAGAAGGTATCGCTGGACAATACGGAATAAATATTTAAAAATTAAAAGCATTACATAAAAACTCTTCACAACTAAGGATAAGAATAAATAAATAAAATCTTTGAAAAGACTTTAATTCAAAATCACTCAATCTCTATATTTGTCGAAGGCTTGGATCTCTTAATATTTTTTGGATTTCTCAAATTATTAGATCTATACTAGTACAGCTCAAGGTGGAGACGATCAGAGTATTTATTAAAAGGTGGTGTTAGTTTTAAATAGCGTTGCATACCTGTATAGTTTGAAGATAAATTTCTTTTAAAAGCTGGCACTAGAGATAAAGATCCAGCACACCATTACACCTGTATTAGAAGGCAATAATGAAACGCCTCTTTCTTAATCCTTTTAAAAAACTATCTCGAGGTAGACGTCTCAATATTAAACGTGTCATCTGCTTTCCATTAATCGTCTATTCAGCCTATTTATTACTCGATAGTTTTATGCCTTTATTTATGGTTGGGTTTGTAATTTGGTTGCTATACAACTGGACTGGTAAAAGGAGACTTTGGTGATGAACCGCTTGACTAATAAGAAAAAACTAAAAGAAATTCTTGCAGCCTATGACAGACAGATAAGAAAAGATATGGGCTTTTGGATAAAGTATCGACCATCTCGTTGCGGAGATTTGCTACCTGAACAATTTAAAAAACCTTTACTGACATTTATCAAGACGAAAGGTGGTAAGAAATTTGTATTGATATTGGCTTTTCTTTTAAGCTTGATATTTGTTGGAGTTATACCAACCTTAAATTTTATCTGGTCAAATATTTTCAGGATTTGGTGGATTCTCCTTGTTATTCCATTGGTTTATTGGACATTAGCAATTACTTCCGTCTATTCAAGGGTGCTCGTTCAGGGGATTGTTGAATTTTCACGAGCTGTTTTAAGAGAATTAAAATGAAACGCTTTTTAATACTCGCCTTAACGGCTGATCTTTAAGCCAATAGAAAGTTAATTATCGATCATTCACAACGTCATCAGGTTGTTAATTAAGCAATGACTTTCTCCTTCTTGGCTGGAGCTAGAGCTTTGATCTCCTCTTGAAGTTCATGCTCGCGATCATCAAGAACCTTGACTCGAGCTTGATAACTCTCTTCCAACCTCTTACGAGAAGTCTCGATATTCTCGAGTTCTTCTTCTCTTTGGTTACGCTTGATTTCTTCTAGCTAACTATCAGAGACGACATAAACTGTTCTCATAGGAGAGAAGAAAGAATCAGCGAATACTGCGTCAAATAAAGAGGAATACATTACATTTATTTCAAAGGACATATCTACTTTGACTCGACTAATTGGAATTTAAAATGTTGCAAACCGAAGAATTTGATACGGCCTCTACGACCAAGATCGCTTGATACTACAGATTAGTTGGGTATACAAATAAATGTTCTGCATATCAAGCTGAATGATCATTTAACTGTTCCCGTTTCATATCTTCTACGGCTTTTCTACCTTCTTTAAGTGTTCTAGAGATCCACCAAATAGATATCACTAAAATCAAAACAGCTAACAAAACGATTGATAATTGAGATCGATTCATTTGCCACCATTACATTGAATAATCGCTACGACTGCAGAATTATATTTCTGACCTAGCTTTTCCATGCAATAAATTTCCGCTGTGGTTTTAATTGCTACTGGAACTTGAGTTAGAGCTAAAAGCATCAGTGCAAATCCCGTTCCTGGTGCATGAATATTTAATTTAAGACCACTCATCCATGTTCTCTTAGACATGCTCATCAATCATTTACTCCTTTTTTATAGCTGTCCCTGGGCGATAGTTAATGCTTGTATTAATTTTTACCTTTATCAAAATCAAAGTCATGAAAACAGGATGAATTAACTCAAAAATCGTTTTTTAAGTTAAAAGTATCTTGCAAAATAAATTCTCAATGGCCTCTAACTTTTATATCGTTCATCACGAATTCAGAGCTGGTACTTCTTCTAAGTGGTGGGAAACTGCTTATGCAGCTATGGCGCCTGGTGGAGGATGGGATGAAGCTGTAGCAGCCAACAAAGAAAAAGGGTTTTTCAACCACTCAGCCAATGCAGTTTCTGCAAATGGTCCTATCTACTGTATTTGGGAAGTTAAAGAGGGGATTTCTACAGAGGAATTCCAGGAATTCATTGATGGTCCCACAGGACCTGGGTTTGGACTAAATGCATTAATGAATATCTGCAAACAAATTGACACATCATTAATGAACGGACAAACACCATATTCAAGAGTTTTCTCATAAGACTGTCAAAATAAAAAAGGTTTACAGCCGATTGCTATCAGAACCAGAAGGACTGACTCAGGTCAGTCCTTTTTTGTTTCCTATCAAATAACTAGTAAGTAGTACTTGAGTAAAAGCCGAGGTGTTGAAATCACAAGGAATCAAGTAGAACATAGTCAGCCGAATAGGAGGTTTATGAAGCTAAGAACTCCATTTTCTGTCATCAAAAATGCTTTGAGTGATATTCGAGTCATGCATGATTTTAATTACGAAATCCCTTCTGAAACCAGAGAAGAGCTTTGGAAAAATGAATGTGAAATTCACCCAACTTCTTCAACATGCAAAGTTTATGACGACTAATAAAACAAAGATTTAATGGATCCGTTAGACCCTGCTCTTCAAAGTACAGCCGTATCAGGAGTTAAGCCTTTATTGACTCTGGCAATCTTTGCTGGAGTAGGCTCTTTTTTCCTTGGAGCACTTATTACTGCGATAAGAAGAGGAATGAAAGAAGAAGGATGGTTCAAATTCAAACAAGAAAAAGAAGAGGAAGGATAAGCAATTTCTTTATAAAGTTTCTAATCTGCACAAATTGAACAGCTACTTACTATTAAGCCAAGCGGCGAGTAACTATTTATGCAAAGAATACTAATTACTCTTGGCCTAATAATCACTTCAATCGGTGTTCTGTATCCTTACTTAAAACAAATAGGCTTGGGAAGATTACCTGGGGACATCATTCTTCGAGGTCAGAATTCAACTTTTTATTTCCCAGTGGTCAGCTGTGTTGCCATTAGTCTGCTTCTTACAGTCATTTTTAACTTATTCCGATCCTCATAATGAGTTTCGCTGATAACTGGGCAAGGATTTTTGTTCTGATTACGTTTCTTACGTTTGGAGAAGCTCAGATCATTGGAGGTATCGTTCCCAATCTGTTTGCTTTTGGTTTGTTTCTTGGAGCGATTGGATACTTTGCTTCAACGGGAAAAATGGCTGAAATGTTCGGCTGGAAAAACAAGAATTAACAGATATAGAAGTTTTGCTGGAGTTGGAAAAAGATTGCTGGAATTTACGCTGTGAGTCCTACAACAGTCAGGCGATGGTCTATGGCTTAACTCAGTCCCATTACCTTTATTCCATATACCATCAAGCCACAGCCAACCAAGCAAGCGTTAACCAAACCCATTCCAACAGCACCTACTGTGATGATCCCCATTGATACTCCTCCTATAGCAATAAAGCCCATTGGAACGAGTCCAATAGCAATAACTCCTCTAGGCGCTATCCCTATGGATACAAATTTTTTCAAACTATCATTCATTGCACAAAAAAAGAGAGCCTAATGCCCTCAGAATAAATCGACTGTCAACCGAGCTCTTACTTTAACTTTTTATTCACATTTTTGTAGTGTTTTCCTACTCCCTACAGGGCAAAAGAAGGAGTAGACCAAAGATGTAGCAAGAGGAGGTCTTATGAGATTATTCACTCCCTTCACTATTCCTCAAAAGGAAAACTGCGATCTTTGCAGGATTAACAACAATCAGAAAAAAGCAGTTGAAAATCATCTTTTAGATAACCTTTTTAGAAACCTTTATAGGCAGAGATTTGATTTCGTTTTTGACTGACCTTGAACACAACAGTAAAGGAGGAGTTGAAATGCGTTTAAATTTTGTTCCTACTCACGTTTTCCGTGAGACACCTCAAGTATCTTTCTTCGATGCAGGAGTAAAAGGATGTAATGGCTCTGATGTCGTCATTCATCACGGCAATGCCATCTCACCTCCAAACGATGGAGATTTTGAACAGTATTACGTACATCGACATCAAATTGATCACAATTTAGTCATTGAAGGTAGTCGCATTTTTACTTTGATCAATCCTGAATGGGATGAACCTCATCACATTATTTATTTAAATCGTGCGATGGGCGCACTTCAAATTCCTGTCGGAACATATCATCGATCAATCTCTAATAAAGAAGGAAGTATTGTTCTAAATCAAGCCGTAAGAGATGAAAAATTTAATCCTGACAATGAATTTATACCAGTTAGTTTAAGAGACAGAAAAGATCTGCAAGAAGCTCAAAAGAAAAATCCTGTTTACTGGGTTTGGGAAAAAGATCAGGTTAAAAGGATTAAGTTAGATCCAGTCCTTCATTGCAATCGCCCAATCCGGACATAGTGAGGTTTATAAATCACCCTGTTCTTTTAATAGATCTTTTAAAGTTTTACCGCCCCATGAAAAGTTCGATCCTATTAAAGCGGAAGTAGGTTATTACTCAAAATTCAAGAAGAAAGTTTTAGCTGACTTTTGGGAAAATTTTGAAGAAACAGAGGAAAAGAAAGAGAGACATATTCCTGTTAATCCATCCTCTTTAAAACCAACTCTCAGATCAATTCGCAAAAAACTAGCGGAGAAGAATAGTGTCAACTGAACTCATAACCCTCAATGTTCCTACACGTTATTGATCTCAAGAAAGCTGTCTCAATAGATAACGCCGATACTGCTAATGCGGCTTATGTCACCAATGCAAAAGTCGAAGCAGTTCTCTCAAAACTAAAAGACGGAAATTCTGCATATCATCTATCACCCTATGCAGGGGGAATTGGAAGACAGCAAATAGCAACAGACTTCTTTATTACTAGTTAGATATTTATGCGAATATATCTGTCATGCAGTTTAAATTATATTCTTCATCATCATTTGGTACAAAGAAATTAATTTGACTGTATTCCTTATACATTGAGAGATCAAGTTCATCAAAGCCTGCAAAACGCACCATATAATTTCGACCATTATCATCACCATTTAACTCAATATTTGGCTGCTCCTCTTTTATCTTTTTATTCAGAAAAAGATTGTACCATATGCCATCTTTTGTTTGTTCATAATAGCCTCTATCCCAAACCCAGGATAAGTTTTTTAATTGTTGATTTACTCCCTCTTTAGGGTATTCGTATAGGTTATTTCTTCCTCTTTTACTAATCAAATTGACGATTATATATAAATCGCCTTTTCCCCCTGAATTAGGATCCTCTTTTCCCTTCCCTTCGAGTTTGATTTCATCTTCATCTTCTGTATTTGGTTGAATATTGATATTGTGTAATTCTTCTGAATGAGACTTAAATAATAAAGTGGTTCCAGTCTTAGCCTCTTGATAAGTTAAAACTACATCAGAATAAATATCTAGATCTGGCATAATTAGATTTTTTTATATTTTACATCAAACCTATCGCTCACCGAAACAAGTTGCAGATGCATTAGGTCATAGCCTTGATACTCATCTACTTAGCTATGCAAGGTTTAACACTAGAGAATTAGCCAAATCTTTTGATCAACAACCGGTTCTGAGATAACCCCCCATCTCCTGCCTTTGTAACCATTGTTGCTGTGGGGGAGACGCAGGACTATGAACTACTAAATTGAAGGGATGATGCTATTGATTGATGAGTGAAAAACTTACGGGGAGAAAGCTTTTAGACAAACTTAAAGAACTAGAAAATAATCCTTCAGTAGAAAGAAATAAAGAGGGGGAAATAATGCAACACGTGAAGGTAAGCGCCTGCGGATACATTGGCATTAGACCTGATGGAAAAGAAAGATTATTTTATACAGATTTTTCCGATGCAGAGTGGGAAGCAAAATCTGTGGCTAAGCGTGCAGATGATGGAATATTTTGGTGGAGTAATGAAGAAGATAGCTTCAAAGATAAACTACCCTCCAAATGGAAAGAGATAATATTTTTAGATGAATTAAAATATAAACTCAAGGAAGAAGTAGTCGATCCTGAGATCCTAAATCTATTTTCTAAGAGTGACGATAGAAATTTAAGATATACAGTTGCATTGAATAAAAATATAACCAAAGAAATACATGACAAATTAAAAAAAGATGATAGCTCTTATGTTAGATCAGCAATCATCAGAAGATGTTTGCCTTCTGAATACTGGGGTATTGATGAAACCGATCTAAGCAAAAAGATAAAAGAAGGTTTATTTTCTAATGATTTATTAGAAGCATTATGTGAAGACAAAAGTTATGTAATTCAGCAAGCGATTTCGCTTAGTCCACAAACCTCGAAAAATACTCTTATGGAATTATTAGAAAATAAAAATAAAAACATCTCATCTATAGTTAGTGAAAGACTTTTACCACAAGAATGGAAAGACTTAGATACGGAAGAAAGAATCAATAAAATCAGAGAAGATATCCCTGACAAAATTGTTTTAAGTCTTTTACAAAAATCAGCTAATTGGAAAATAAGATATATTATCTCTCATCTTATTAAGGAAGAAAATTTACCTGTTGATTTTGATAACAATGAGGCATTCGCCTTCAGATGCCTAGAGGCTTTTGATTCAGAATGTGATCTTATATTAGGAGATGAATCAACTCTTATTTTGTCACGTTCTGGAACGTCAAGTGATGAAAATTATACAATTTCACTTCAAAGAGTTGAAGAAGATGATGATGGAGATTTTGATTACGAAAATATCAACGATTTCAGCAATACTTTAGAAGATTTAAATTCTGCAATAGAAGAATATTTAGAGGAAGGTGGTTCATTAACAACAATAGAAGCAACTTTGCAAGACAAATAAACCCACTCCACCCACTCTTCGTATGGTGATGGTTAAAGATGAAATAATTCCAACAGATCTAACCGTTTGGGATATCCATAACAGTGGAGAGTAAATAAATGACTTTGACTGATTACGAACCAAGAAGAAATAGAAAGACAACAATTATCTATAGCAATTACAACGGCGATGAAAAATGTGACGATTCTGCTGAGGCAAGACCAAACATCACAACAAAACCTAGTCCAGCAACAATAGTCACGATCCAAGTACCTGTTCCCATATTGAGTGGTATGGCAAATAATGGGTTAGGCATTCAAAAATCAATTACTAATAAAATCACCCTAATGAGTTTTGGATGTTTAACGGTTCCTTCTGTAAATAAAGAAATAAACAATCCAAAAGACAGCTAAGTAAATAAAGAAAACTGCTATTGGGTTTAACCCTGCCACCGATGCGAATTTCAGCCCTAAAGGTATTGAGGCAAAAATCAAACCATATCCAAGCATGTGATTAAAAACTCCCCAGCTTCGGAAGTACCAAGACAGGGCAAATCCAATGAGAACTAAAACTGCGAATATTGGCATCTATCTTTTTTCCTTTTTCATATCATAATTAAATTTGGTAGAAACTTTGTTGCCTTGCCAAGAAAGAGTTCCTTGATACATGTCCTCACCTTGTAAATATCTAATTGCCTCATCCGACATTTGATCAGGTGAAGGTGCTGCTTCAGGTATTTCCTCTTGCGGTATTAGCTCAACATCTTCCGCTTGAACTGCAAAAGGACAGATAAACAAAAGCAGACCAAGAACAAAACAAAAGAGTTTTTTCATCTAATCCAACCTATCTGCATAATCTCTGAGAATTTCTGCAATCACATTTGGTGGAATTTCTTCTTGAGCGTCCTTGCAAAGATCAAAGAACTTATCCATGAACTCTTTTCTGGTCATGTTCCTGAATGGGCCAAATTTTCTCTATTAAAGGCTCAAACTCTCTTTTCTAGCTCTCGGCACTAATACTCAAATTTCATTTAGTGAGTTTCTAGAGTTTCACAACGAGATCAAGTCGTAAAACTATCTTGCCGAATAAAAAGGGGGCAGTTAGCCCCCTAATAAATCGACTGTCAACCGAGCTTTTAGTTTACAAGCAACAGTCATCTAAAAGACTTAAGGGATTACAGCAACCCAAGAAAAAGCAAGTCCTATTCCTATCCAAATTCCTGCAAACAAATTGCGACCATTCAATCCAAACTTATCAATAACTGATTGAGTGGATTGTGTGACGAATAATAGTAAAAGAAGTTGTGCAAGAAGAAGACCTAAAAAGTATCCAATCAGAGGTGTAGCTTCTGCTCCAATAATGGTGCTTCCAAGTAAGTAGCCATGTAGTGAAAACATCGGCAAAAGCCATTTAGTGCTCACAAGATTCAGAACAATTAAGCCCTCTACAGCCAAAGTTAGAGAGACAAGTGCTTCTGCCCAAGGAGCTACTAAATCAGGCAACGGCTGCAGTTGAACTAATGCACTTCCAGCTAATCCAAGAGCTAAAAGAGGGAAGATCCATTTAATAGATCTCTTTAATCCCACCAGTGCGATTCCTAACATAAAAAGTAAATGATCAGGTCCAAGCAATGGATGACCAATACCACTAAGGAGAGCCTGCCAACCTGAAAGATCAGTACTCTCTCCCATTCCAAAAGGATGATGAGCTAAAGCTGAGTTAGAAAAAAAAGTAAGTAATAAAAATAATGGAGTTAAAACTGCAAGAGAAAACTTGCGCACCAAAAAGTGAAACCTCATAGGTCGATCCTCGTCGAATTGTAAAGAAGGCGGGCATTCTGACTGGTACCGAAGAAGATCGGTACATCACAGTTGCGGGACAGCAGCGGATTCGCACCACTTTTCCCCATTACTTCCAATAGCTGATCACTATTAGAACCTCAGAAATAATTTAACCCTCGAGTGCCAAACATAAATAGAACGTAATAGCACCGTTACACCTAAGTCCGTTAAATCCAGTTAAATTCCCTTATTCCATCTAACTTTTGGGGACACTTTTGGGGACAACAAAAAACAAGCATTAAAAAAGACAGGCTGGAAAACCTGTCTCTGACTGATCGGGGCGACAGGATTCGAACCTGCGACCTAGTGCTCCCAAATAACCGCTAAACCCAGGATATAACTGAGACTTAGCGCTATATAAGGACTTTCTGGGATTTATATATGGACTAAATCGAACCAAAATAGCTAGCTTTGTGTGCATTTTGGGTGCTGATAAACCTTAAAATAAAAAATCCTTTTTATCTTTTAAACAGAATTATATTTTTTTATATTCGAATCTTTGAGTTAAGGCTTGCTTGGAAGGGACATATTCTGGATTGATTGGTAGTCTTATGGACTTGCCATCAAGTTTCATATATTCTTTATCATCTATAGATTTATCAATATGTATGAAATAATTATCATCAATTTTTAATAAATCCAAATCAAATAAAGTATGAATGTCGGCTCTGAGAAGGATTCCATTTTTGATATGGTTAGTTGCTAAGCCTTTGTAAGGAATAATGTGAGCTGCTTCTAATGTGGCAGATATACTACAATTTGTGATTGCACATTTCCTCCCGTAAGCATCTAATACTTTCTCTCTAAATTTTCTCTGACCTTGTCTTCTACAAATTGAAGTATTTATTTTTTTTCTTGCATCTTCAATATCATTTACATCAAAGTGTTCTTCATCTTTTATTTTGTCTCTAAAGCTATCTAAGTCAAAAACCCCTGATTTCTCTGGAGTGATAATAACGTTAAAGTTATCCTTGATAAATTGATCGAGACTACCAAACTTATCTATTACATATTCAATTCTTTCATCTGATATTCGAGCGAATCCTCTAAACCCTTTAATGGGAGAATCTCCCATACTTATCTCATTTAAATGAAAATCAATAGGTATTGGCTCAGTTAAAAAATACATATATTGCCATGTCTTACCGACATCTAGTCCCCAAATATATTTAGCTAAATCAAAACTATTTAATCTTGTTTTTAATCTAGAAATAAATCTGTACCTACTTTCATATACGCAAATAACGTAGTCCCCTTTATTCATTCGAGACCATGTATTGAAGTTTTTTTCAGTTGGCATAGATCCCCAACAAAAAATACTTTTATCACCTACAAAATTTTCAAGTTCTTTTCTAGTCATTAGATTATCTTCTTCGCCAGTACTTTCGACGAAAGTGCCCTCTAATTTACTCAGATCAACAGGAGAAATTATAGAGTCATCTAAATGTGCTCTAGCGGCAGATTGCCCTGCAGTGAATATAAAAACTTGAGTCATTTTAAGTTTGTATATTTCTCACTTTTGCCCTTAGAAAGATTCACAGGATATTTAATAGCATTCTTATCAATTTTCTTATTTGATATTTCTATTGGATCTACTTCTAAGACTTCACATAATCTAATTGCATAAATTAGAACATCTGCAATTTCCTCAGATATTGATTCTTTATTTGTTACGCTTAGTGGCTCATCA
>QCJC01000022.1 GCA_003216275.1 Prochlorococcus sp. AG-402-P18
AATTCTGAAATAAACCCTAATAGGTTGAAGTTAGATAACATGTCAAATCGAATAGAGATATTAATAGCTGGATGTGGAACAGGTAATCAGATATTACAAGCATGTACATATAGAAATGCAAAAATAACTGCAATAGATTTAAGTTCAACTTCTCTATCTTACGCTCAAAGAAAACTCAACGAAAATAATATTTATGATATAGATCTTATTCAGATGGATATTTTAGAAGTTAGCTTACTAGAAAAAGAATTTGATATTATATTATGCTCTGGTGTTTTACACCATATGGCTAATCCTACAATTGGTCTGGCTTCTTTAGTTAGTATTCTGAAGAATAATGGACATATGAAACTTGGATTATATAGTGAGCTAGCAAGAAAGGATATAGCGCTTGCAAGAGACTTTATAAATTCTAATAATCTCAAGATAAATGAAAGTAATATTAGAAAGTTTAGAGATAATATAATTTCAGGTAAATCAAAAAATCTTGAAAAGATAGCATCAAGTATAGATTTTTTTACATTATCCTCTTGTAGAGACCTTTGCTTTCATTTTCAAGAACATAGATTTGAAATACCACAAATTGAAGAAATACTTAAATCTAATAAATTAGAATTCATGGGATTTGTAGTTTCAAATAAGGTCAAAACTTTATACAAAAAATATTTCCCAACAGATTTAAAGCAGACTGATTTAGTGAACTGGGAGATATTTGAAAAAGAATTTCCAAATACCTTCAGAGGGATGTATCAATTCTGGATTTCAAAAACCTGATTCTAAAACAGAAAATAACATAAAAAGTTGGATATTGAAAAATATTTATAAAGAGTATATTGAATTACTTAATAAAACAGTAATCTCCAATGAAAGAAATACTTTCTTGCCAAAGGGATGGCAGCATTTATAAAATATTAAAGTATAGAGGTATTTTATAGATTAATTATGTTTCAAAAGTCAAAAGCAAATAATAATCTTCTAGAATCAAAAGGAGCTAACATTTTAAAATTTACACTCCGGTTTTGTGCTATAATAAATAATAATTTAATTCAATTATATTCAGAATTTTTTCATGGGTAAAGTTCAAGAAAAAATTATTTTTAACTTTAAGCTTTATAAAGTTCACAAGAAATACCTACTTAGATTATTTAAATTCTAATCATGAAGTCTATTATTCATTTCATTTGTACTCCAGACCCTAGGATTGGGTATGGAGTATGTGCTTTAAACCTTAAAAAGGAATTAGAGCATACTATGGATAATAATCTATTTCAAATAATAGTTTCAGACCCAACAGATAATATTAGATTTAATCAAATATGTGCAAAACTTAATTCTAATAAAGCTAAGTTTAATTTTATAAATATACATTTAACTCATTGCCTAAGTAAAGATCTATTAGACATGAATTTACCAGGTTATAAGGTTCTATATACTTTATTCGAAGCAGATAGATTACCTTTAGGGACGAGAGAAGTCGCTAATAAATATGACTTAGTTTTAACTCCATCAAAATGGGGGGCAGATGTATTAAGTACTGAGATATCCCCACAGAAGGTGGGAGTTGCGCCACTAGGTGTAGACCCTAAAGTTTTCCATTCATGGGATAGAAACTATAAAAGAGAAGATAAATCTATATTTACATTTCTAGCAGTTGGTAAATATGAAGATCGGAAAAGTTATCAAGAAATTATAGAGGCCTTTGAATTGAGTTTTCCAAAGGAGTCTAAATATAGATTATTATTAAAACTAGACAATTTCTTTTTGACTAATACATATGAACAAGCAACTAAACTAATCAAGAAAGAACGTAGTCATCAAATAATTATTTTAAAAAATCAATCCAGTCATAACTTCCTAAAAGTAGAGGATATGGCTCAGCTTTTTAGATCTGCTGATTGTTTTTTATTCCCAAGCAAAGCAGAAGGATGGGGTTTACCACTAATTGAGGCAATCTCCTGTGGCACACCTTACATAGCTGTTAATTATAGTGGACAAAGTGAATATTTAAAATATTGCAAACAGTTATATTCGGAGGTTAAATACACTAAGGAATTAATAAAGGATAAATTTTTTCTACATTTTAATAAATTTGACAAAGATAAAGATGTTAGCTGGGCCAAACCAGAGATAAAAGACTTGGCAAATAAAATGAATTTAATTTCTAATAATTGGGAGGTAGTAAAAGAACAAGCCTTATTAAATGCAGAAATAATTCATAAAGAGTTTTCATGGAAAATATCTGCAGAAAAACTAATTAATATAGTTTTAAAAAAACTAATTCCCAAAATATAATTACTCATTAGAGAAATAAATATTCTTATAATAGAGAGTAGTTTAAATTAATAATTTGAATATTTTTAAGGTTCTAATATCAACAAAAGTTGACTTGAAAAACTACTTAGAAGAAATTTTTTGTTTTTTATTTAATAGTAAAGAAATTTGATCGAAATAGTTTTAAGTTCCTAAAAAAAGGGGGCGATATAAACGCGAAAACCAGAAACACTTTATGAAGACAAGAAAAGAATTCTTTATAACTTAAGAAGTAGATTAAAAATAAGCTTGCTAAAATTTGTTATTCAATAGTGGGGTTGATATATTTTCTAACCTTGTACACTATTGAATAACCAATAAAAAGAGAAATCTCTATATTTCTTCTCATTAATCTAAAAGCAACTTAAATATATAAATAGATTCGACTAAATTAAAAAAGTTAGTAAATAAGTCCCTAAATATTTAGGAAATTACAAACAAATATTTTGATCATGAAATTGGTTTAACTTATATTGATGATTTCTTAAGTCCTGCTGCACTAGAATCCCTTCGAAGATTTCTACTTGAAAGTAGCATTTAGTTTGACCTCAAAAGTGGTGGATATATTGGATCATATTTAAAAGAAGGTTTAGCTAGTCCATTGATTTTCCAAATAGCAGAAGAGCTAAGAAAAAAATTCCCAAAAATCTTTAAGGATTATTCCATAAACCAAATATGGGCTTATAAGTACGATAGTCGCGCTAAACATAAAAGTTCTTCACTTAGAGGAATCAAAATCCACGCAGATTTTGCAGCGGTAAATATAAATTTTTGAATTACTCCTAGCCAAGCAAACTTAAACTCAAGTAATGGTGGTTTAATCGTCTATGTCGTAGAAGCACCTAAAGAATGGGATTTTGTGATTTTCAATAATCCTCTGGATAAGAAGAAAATTCGAGAAGAGCTCAAGAAAAGTAAAGGCAACACAAAAATTATTGCTCATAAACAGAACGCTGCTGTTATATTTAATTCTAATTTGCTGCATGAAACTGATACTTATGAATTCAAGGATGGGTATGAGAATCGGAGAATTAACGTCACAATGTTATTTCAAGATAGAAAAAATAGTTAGTTGTTTTGACTTAATTAAAATTCGACCAAAAGAACGATATGATTGGGATGAATTTATAATAAGAGTTTCAAACTCACTTAAATAAGAAGTCTAGGAAAAGTATGAATTCTACAAACAAAAACCTTTCTAGCATTCATGTGCCAATATCTCTAGGAGAACTAATAGACAAAATTACAATTCTAGAAATTAAAAAATCACATCTGTTTGACAAGAAATTAAAAAATGTAGAGAAAGAGTTAGAATTATTAAAATATATTATTGAAGATAAAGACCTTAAAATTGATATAAGTTTAGTCAACCAACTGAAATCAGTAAATAATAGTCTGTGGGACATAGAAGATAGAATTAGGATAAAAGAATTCAAAGAAGAATTTGATGAAGAGTTTATCAATCTAGCAAGGTCTGTTTATAAAGAAAATGATAAAAGAGCATCTATAAAGAAAGAAATTAACCTCATATATAATTCAGATATTATTGAAGAAAAGTCTTATGCTGAAACGAGATTAGACGAAATATAAATTGATTAAATCTATGAGAAAACAAAAGGAATTATCTTTAGAGATTGTTGCCGATATTCTTGGCACAAGTAAAAGAGTAATTGAAAGTTGGGCCACAACAAAATTAACTCCATTTATTAATAAGGAAAATAGTAAAAAGTACTTTAAACTAGAGCAGCTAAGAAAATTTCCAAAAGCAAGTTTTCTATTTAGCACAGATTGGTATATTGAAGAAAAGATTAAACCAAAAAAACAATATAAAATAATTGAGCTTTTTGCTGGTGCAGGGGGCTTAGCTTTAGGACTTGAAAAAGCAGGGTTTAAATCTGTCTTATTGAATGAAATAGATAATGATGCTTGTAAAACATTAAAAAAGAATAGAGAAGAATGGAATATAAAAAATTGCGATATTAAAGATTTAGATTTCAATATATATAGAGACAATGTTGATTTAATAACAGGTGGATTTCCTTGCCAAGCTTTTTCTTATGCAGGAAAAAAATTAGGTTTTGAGGATACTAGAGGAACACTTTTTTATCAGTTTGCAAGAGCAGTTAAAGAAACCAATCCAAAAGTTTTTCTTGCAGAAAATGTTAAAGGACTAATGTCTCATAATTCAGGTAAAACACTGGAAACTTTCAAGGAAGTTGCTAACGAAATAGGATATGAATTAATAGAACCTGAAATATTGAAGGCTATATTTTATAAAGTTCCTCAAAAACGTGAAAGAATATTCCTTGTAGGAATTAGAAAAGATTTTAGTAGATTAGTACACTTTAAATATCCTTCGAAATATCCACATATATTTACTTTAAAAGATGCTTTAAAAAAAGGAGAGTTATTTGATACTGATGTACCTAGTTCCGAAGGTCAGATATATCCAGCTAGAAAAAGAGAAATCATGAGTAAAGTTCCTCAAGGGGGATATTGGAGAGATTTACCAAAGGATTTACAAAAAGAATATATGAAAGGCAGTTATTTTTTAGGAGGTGGTAAAACAGGTCTAGCAAGAAGATTATCTTGGGATGAACCATCACTAACACTTACTTGTGCTCCAGCACAAAAACAAACTGAAAGGTGTCATCCAGATGAAACAAGACCTCTAACATATAGGGAATATGCAAGGATTCAAACTTTTCCAGATGAATGGGAATTTCACGGTTCATTATCAAGCATATATAAACAGATTGGTAATGCTGTTCCTGTTAATTTAGCTTATGCAATAGGTCGTTCTCTGGTTAATCTTTTAAATGAAATCGAAACTCATGATATAAAAACTGAACTATCAAAAATATAGATTAATAAATAAGTTGAACTAAAAATATAGCTAACAAGATTCTCCTTCAATTTAGTATTTATATCAAATAAATTAAGTCTTAAAACAACACTTTAAAGGTGTTTCTATCAGTTCATAAAGTAAAAAGCTAAAACCTATTTTAAGTCGCTATATTTTTATATAATATATAAATTTTGATACTTTAATGCCTATGCAATCCTTGTTTTGCATGATATGCCTTAGTCGCATCTTCTTATTCATATCTCTGCCAAGCGATAACAAGTCTTTTTCGTAATCCAAGCCTAATCAAAACAAACTTTCCAAAACTTACAGTCACTTCATTAGTATTGAAGTGACTATTCAAGTCTTTCTTATCAGGAGGTATTAAGAACATAGTGGAAGAATCTGTTAACAAAAAACAAGGGGGGAAAAATGTTTCTGGAATAAAAACATTTCCAATTGAATGGGATCTTGGGAACACCAAGGAAAGTAATAATATTAATACTCCCTCTCAATACTCTAAAAAGCAACTAATTAATCAAGCATTTAATTATCATTTAAAAGGGGACATTTCAAAAGCTTCAAAATATTATCAGATCTTAATAAATCAAGGATTCAAGCATCATAGTGTATTTTCTAATTATGGACTAATATTAAAAGAGCTTGGAAAATTAAAAGAAGCAGAAAAATATATCCGCAAAGCAATTGAACTTAAACCTGATTTTGCTGAGGCATATTCTAACTTAGGAAATATATTTAAAGATCTTGGTAAGTTACAAGAAGCAGAATTATTACAGCGTAAAGCAATTGAACTTAAACCTGATTTCGCCGCTGCTCACTCGAATCTTGGAAGTGTTTTGAAAGATCTTGATAACTTAAAAGGAGCAGAATTATCACAACGTAAAGCAATTGAACTTAAACCTGATTTCGCCGAGGCACATTCTAACCTGGGAAGCGTATTGAAAGATCTTGGTGAATTAAAAGAGGCAGAATCATCACATCGCAAAGCAATTGAACTTGAGCCTAATAAAGCAGATGCTTATTTCAACCTTTCAATAATAGAACTTCTTAACGGTGATTATGAAAATGGTCTAGAAAATTATGAATTTAGATTTAAAAAGAAAAAGCCTGCAACGCTTAATGGAAATCCAATCATCAGCAAAATTGATAATTTAAAGTTTCAAAAAGAAGAGAATATCTTAGTCATTAGTGAGCAAGGTTTAGGAGATACTCTTCAATATATGCGCTATATACCTTATTTAAGAAGTAAAGGTATTAATGTCTCTTTTTGTGCTCAAACTAAACTTCATTCATTAATCAAAGTATCAGGTATCGATCTGAATCCATTAACTCCAGAACAGTCAACCTTAGTTTCAAAAGGGAAATGGATACCTCTATTGTCATTACCGAGATGTTTAAAAGTCAAACCAGAGAAACCAATCATTACAGAACCGTATATCTTTTCAACAAAGGAATTAAAACAGAAGTGGGGAAAAATTCTCTCTAAAGAAAAAAGACCAATCATTGGTATTAACTGGCAAGGAAGTCAAGAAATGGAAAGATCTTCTTATCAAGGACGTTCATTCCCTTTAGAAAAGTTTTCTTTGGTAGCTAAAATTCATGGAGTAACAATGCTTTCCTTACAAAAAGGTTTTGGCTCAGAACAACTAAATAATTGCTCATTTAAAAATAAATTTATTCAATGTCAGAAACAAGTCGATAACACATGGGATTTCCTTGAAAATGCTGCCATCATTGATAGCTGTGATTTAATTATTACTTGTGATACCTCTATGGCTCATTTGGCTGGAGGAATGGGGAAAAAAGTCTGGTTACTTTTAAGAGATATCCCCTTTTGGACGTGGGGACTTAAAGAGAAAAGTACATTTTGGTATCCCTCAATTAGATTATTTCGACAAAAAGAGCGACATAATTGGGATGAATTAATGTTAAGAGTATCAAAAGCTCTTAAAGAAGAAATAGAGACAGAATCATGAATTCAATGGATTATCAGTCAATTACGCCGTTAAATATCAAAGAGGTATGAAGAAAATGAGTTATTTAATTTCTATTTGAGGGTGTTTATTAGAGAAGCGAAGTTGATTTAGACACATCCAAACTTACTAGATTTCCTATAGTTATAATAGAAAAGTTTTCAAAACCTTTAACTATGGGTGAAAAGAACTAACGAATTTGGATGACTTCAATCAAGTTTTAATTGAGAAAATAATTTATTTTTCAATCAAGCTGTGTTAAATCAAATAAAAGCCTGATATATTAATCCATATATCAGGCTTTTTAGACTTGGAAGCAAATATAGAAATAGCTCAATGCTTCTTTCAACAAAATAAATATAAAGAAGCAATTAATACTTGTAATCAGATATTAATTACTGACAGCAATCAAATAGAAGCTTTAAAGTTAATAGGACAATCTTTTTTAGCAACAGAAAAAGTAAAAGATGCCCGCTTTTATCTAAATAAAGCCCTAACGCTTCAACCTAATGATTATGAAATCATTAAAGATCTAGGGAATACATACCAAGCTAATGGAGATTCAAGTACTGCTAAACATTATTATCAAAAAGCTATATCTATTAAAAGTTCTTATGCTCCAGCATTAACAAACCTTGGAATCCTTGAATTCAAAGCATCGAACAAGCAAAAAGCATTATCTTTACTTATCAAAGCTACTGAGGCTGACCCTCAATTAGCTGCCGCTTGGCGCAATCTTGCTAACGTGTATGTCCAATTAGGGAAACCTCAAGAAGCTGCAATTGCTTGTCTAAAAACAATAGAAATCAATCCCAAACTCTTTAATACTCATTTTCTTCTAGCAAACATACTTATAGGACAAGGGAAACTTGAAGAAGCTGCAGATTTTCTACGCAAAGCAATAAAACTTAAACCCGATTTCTTTCAGGCTCATTTAAGTCTTGGTACGGTTTTAAAAGATCTCTGCAAGCTAGAAGCAGCAAAGTGC
>QCJC01000023.1 GCA_003216275.1 Prochlorococcus sp. AG-402-P18
GAAATATTATGAGAAATTTTGGCAAACTAGAAGAAGCCGAGATCTTACAACGAAAAGCTATTGAAATAAAACCAGATTTTGTCCATGCGCATAATAATCTTGCAACTATACTTATAGATCTTGGGAAATTAAAGGAAGCAGAAATATCTGCTAGAAAAGCAGTAGAAATTAATCCTAGTTTTGCAAGTGCCCATCAAAACCTTGGTTCTGTACTCGTAGACCTTGGAAGATTAAAGGAAGCAGAAATATATATGAGAAAAGCGATCCAAATACAACCTGATCTTGCTATTGCTCATTCTAGTTTAGGAAACATATTAAGTAATCTTGGTAAATTAGACATTGCAAAAATATATCTCCAACAAGCAATTAAATTAAATCCATCATGGGAGTCATTTTTCTTTTATGCAGGATGTCTTTTTAAAATGAAAGATTTTGACTCTTCAATTGAAAATCTATATCAAGCAAATAAGTTTTCAGAAAATAATAATCTAGTTAATGCAGCAATTTCTATTACCAAGTTAGAAAAAAATAATCTAGTTAAAAGAACTAAATTAAAAGATCAAAATATAACAAATATTTTGTTCAATAAAAAAATAGATAAATTAATTTTACATAGAGAAGTAGAAGACGAACTTATATCTCAATTATATAAAATCAAGACAAATCAACTTAATCAGACTAAAGATAGTAGATATGGGAAAGGTGTTTGCTCTGATTTTTCATTATTCAATGAAAAATCCTCTATTATATCTAAGTTATCAGCAGACATAATTGATATTTGTAAAAAAGAGATTGGTTTACAAGAGATCTTTATACAAGATTCATTCTTTAATATTTTCATATCAGGATCTGGGCAGCCACCTCACTGCCATATTTCAAATTATGATTTGCATTTTAAATTAGATTCTTTTAAATACAGTCTTGTTTATTACCTTGATATTGGTGATCAGAATTGTAAAGATCCAGGAATTTTGAATTTACATCAGCCTGAAGAAAAGGTGTTACCAAATAAAGGAATGATTGTAATTATTGGTGGTGAAAGACGTCATTCTGTTACTTACCGTGGTACGAAAAAAAGAGTTATGATTGGAGTTAATTTCCATGGATACTGATTAATTTTAAACTTTAGACATTAAATGGAATTATATAATAATGAGAAATTAATAAAATTCATCACTACTTGTTTTATGAAAAAGTTTTTACTCTCAGCAGAAAAATGAGAATTATTTTACATTCAGGTACTCATAAAACTGCTACGACAACTTTTCAACGAATTTGTATAAAATATAAAGATTTATTGATAAATGATTTTGTTTATTATCCAAGTTTGAAGCCCCTATGTGATAATAAATATTTGAGACATGTTTTTAAAGGAAATACAGTAAATATTCGAAACTTCAATAATCATTGCCCAGTGGCTTGGTTAATACAAAAAAATGATTTCTATTCAATTAACAATTATTTTAATTTAGTTATTAATCAGGCTAGAGAATTAAAATGTGAAAATGTTTTAATTTCTGGAGAAGATTTTGAAAATCTTCTAATAGATCAAGATATAGCTAAAGACTTTTCAAAAATGCTTGAAAAGATTGGTTTTAATCAAATTGATTGGATATTTGTTAAACGTGAATCATTTTCATATTTGAAATCTATATACGGACAATTATCTAAACATGATTTTATTATAAATTTTAAGAATTTATTTGATGAAGCGAATGAGAAAGGCTATGTTACTGCTGCTTCTCAGTTTTATACGTGGAAGTTTGTCTTTGATTTTAAAGATTACCTTAATAAATTTGAGCATAAAGTTGGGTTTAAGCCAGTTTACTTTTCTTTTCATGAATTTGTAGATCTTTTTGCTGGTCAGAAACTTTTATCAAGATATTTATCAGAGAATACAATAGATTATTTATTGAAGGATATTTCTTCTCTTGAGCATGCTAATAAATCCTTGGATTCTTCGAATATTGAATATCGTTATATATGTAACTTTTTAGAGATTCCTTTTTCTCAAGAAAACTATATTAAAAATAAGAAAATTTTTGATCCTCTAATTTCGTATCGACAAAAGCTTATTAATTCTATTGAAATTCAGAATAAAGCGAGTTTCAACCAAAAATTTAGCTTGGATTAATGTATCCAAGTATTTATCATTTATTTTATAACGGTCAATGTTTATGAGGATTTAATATCTTTTAAAAGGTAATAATCTTTAAATTCTTCAATTCCTTTTTCTCCAGATAAATCTATTGGATAACCACAATTTTCAACAACTGAGACTGCTATAGCCTCAGCAAGTAATTCCCTGTTAATACCATTAAATATTTTTCTCTTTTCAAATGTTTTTTTATTCTCTTCTATTGAGAAGTTCATAGCACTTTCTTTTGATAGACCAAAAGCAATTGAATTGCAAAATTTGTTTGTGAAATCTTTTGATATTTTTTTTATAGACTTGGTGGAGCTAATCTCATTGGCTATCACTATTTTAGTTTCGAAAGCAAATGTTATTATAAAAATAACAAGAACCATTTTAAAAAGACTAGTCACCAGTCTTTTTATTTTCTCTTTCAACATTAGATTCTATATAATTAAATTATGATAATAATCTGAGTAAAGAGAGCATCAACAAGCTTGTAACATGAATAAATCATTCTTATTCAAGCTGTTAAAGCAAAATTTCTTATTGCTATTTTTAAAATAATTCTTGATGATAATATCGTTAATTAAAGTCATTTTGATTACAGTTCTAGATTAATGAGTCAACCCATGTACCTTATGATTTTTGCTAATGTATAAATTGAACCAAGGAACTCTACTGTGCTCGCATTAGCCTTACCTCCTGACGTATTGACATCAGCCTCTGTTGCTTATATTCATTATTTAAGTTTTATGATTTGTTTTGGTGCATTGATATTTGAACGTATTTCATTGAAACCTGACCCAAATAGGAAAGAAGCTATTTCTATGGTTGCCGCTGACATAATTTATGGAATTGCTGGAGTAGCCCTTTTGGTAAGTGGCATCTATAGGGTTACAAAGTTTGGACAGGGGTCTGAATTTTATACTAGTAATCCTATTTTTTGGACAAAAATAATAATCTTTGCTCTAGTAGGCTCTTTGTCCTTGTACCCCACAATTACATATGTTTTGTGGGCAATACCTTTAAGTAAGGGTGAGCTTCCTAACGTAACTAAGAACCTTGTTTCTAGGCTAAGTTTGATAATCAATATTGAGCTAATAGGATTTGCCTCAATCCCTTTCTTGGCGACACTTATGGCGAGAGGTGTTGGATTGGCATGAAAATAACAAATATTCCTTAGTTATTAGTTTTGACTATATTCAATAGTAGAATATTATCAAACTAGTTGTGTACCTAGAGATAATAAAGTGAAAAATAATGCATCTTTAGATCAATTTAGTAAAAAGATTTTTTATGCTGAAGCAGATTATTCTCAAGAAGAAATTAATGCAGTTATTGATGTTTTAACTAATCATAGATTGTCTCTTATGGCGGGAGAGAAAGTTAAAGAATTAGAAAATAATGTATCTTCTATCTTTAACAAGAACTTTGGACTTATGGTCAATAGTGGTTCATCAGCGAATCTTATTGCACTATTGTCACTTAAGCTTAAAGAAGGATCAAAGATCATAACTCCTGCACTAACATTTTCTACTACAGTTACTCCTATGATTCAGAGTAATTTAGTTCCTTACTTTGTGGATGTTGAGAAAGATACATTACAGTTGAATACATCTAAGTTAAAGGAAATGGATTTAGATAATGTTTCTGCAATATGTGTACCTAACTTGATTGGTAATATTGCAAATTGGGATGAAATTTATAATTTTGCTAAAGAGAACAATCTTAGGATTATTGAAGATTCTGCTGATACAATTGGATATAAGTACAATAGTAAGATAGACAACTGGTCTGATATTTCAACTACTAGTTTTTATGCATCTCATATTATTACTGGAGCAGGTTCGGGTGGGATGGTTTCTTATACAAATTACTCAGATTATGAGCATGGACTTTCTTTAAGAGGCTGGGGTAGAAGATCTTGCTTATATGGAGAAACAGAAAACTATGAAAGAAGATTCTCCTGTGAAATTGATGGGATAAGTTATGATGATAAGTATATTTTTGATGAAATAGGATTTAATTTCTTACCCTCTGAAGTTTCAGCTGCATTTGCACTTGTTCAACTTAATAAGTTAGAAGAAAATCTGAAGAAGAGATCTAATAATTTTAATTTTCTTCGGGATAATTTTGCTTCTTCAAATAATTTCTTTATACCTAATTCATACAAAAATGTAGAAACAGGTTGGTTGGCTTTTCCTCTGATATTTATAAATAAATTAGCCTCAAAACGACGCGATATGCAGATCTATTTAGAAAAATCTGGTATTCAAACAAGGACAATATTTACAGGAAATATAATGAGGCAACCTGTCGCTAAGAAATTCAAGTGGGATAAATATGGCACATTCGAGGTGAGCGATCTCATAATGAAATCTGGTATTTTATTGGGTATCCATAATCGTCAGAGTCAGGCTAATCTTAATTATATAGTAAAGAAAGTCCTTGAGGCAGAGCATTTACTTGCTGCTTAATTCAGGCCTCCAATTACTCTGGAGTAATGTATTATTCTTTGCAGCTTCAAGTGCTGAATTAAAGAAGTATATATATTCTTTATATATTGTCTTATCATTAAATAGATGAGTTATAGATTGAGATCTTATTTGAGATTTTGTCTGTTCCATATAGGAACTATCAAATGCTAATTTCTTGCAAATCGATATATATTCATCTGATGTATTCGCTACAGGAGGGTTTTTGATTCTCATTTGTTTATATCCGGCGAATGCATGTCTAGCTTTGATATGACTTGTTGGCATTGTTACTACGGGAGTATTGAATGCCATCGAATGATAAAAGGTATTACCCATTCCGAAATAAAATGGATCAATCATGATATCAAGGTTTTTAACTATTTCCAAAAAGTCATCTATGCCTACTCTTGGATAAAATATTGTTCTTTTAAGGATTAAATTTGTACGTTTTGACCATCTATATTTTAATTTTTCAGTTTGCATTGGTTTCATACAATCTGCATAGAATAGATAAGAATTAGGTATCTCTTCTAAAATCTTGTCAAGAACTAGGTCATAGTCTGGGTGGAATTTAAAAGGGCTATGAGGTATACCAATTAAGAAAGAATTATCGGGTACATTAAAATTTGAATATTTGAAGTTACTTTTTTTTATAATAGGAATAGAGTAATTAACTGGTATTCTACTTAATCTAATTACTCTTTCAGAATAATAATTTGGAGAATAATCTGTTTCATAATTATCGCAGGAGATATAGTAATCGATTTCAGTTGATCCAGATGTATTTGGATGTCCTAATGTCGTAACTTGAACCAATGCTAATCTTGATAATGAAAGTAAATAAGTATAATTAGACATTCCAATATCTAGATAGAAAAGAATATCTATTGACTTGTCTAGTATTAAATCCCCTGCCTCCTGTATTGAGCTTGGTATTCTTATAACCTCCGAAACTAAGGAATCTATTAATTTACTATTTGAATCTTCTCTGGCATTAGGACCTCTAAATATTATTATTTCTATATTGGTAGACGCTAAATCTTTTATTATGTTACTAAAGAAATTGCTAACGGAATGTTTGCATATATAGTCAGAACATATTCCTAATCTTATTTGATTCCTTTTTCCCTTTTCTCTTATTCTTTTTTTCTTGTTAAAATTTTTATTTATAATTCCTTTTTTACTTGATAATGCACTAGATAACTTTTTAAGTATTCTTACATCATCGTATTTATTATGATAGGCAAGGTAAAACATATTTGTTGGAAATGAATCACCTTTAAATATTAGATTCTCGTCATTTTTAATTAGTTCAATTTCTTTTTCATATTGATCTCTTTCATTTGAAATTTGTTTTTCATTAAATGGAATTGATGATAGAAAAAGTTTATTTCTAACATTATACTCTAAATTATTTGAGTCCAATTCTAATGCCTTTTTGTATTCAAAC
Source organism: Prochlorococcus sp. AG-402-P18 (assembly GCA_003216275.1). GTDB lineage: Bacteria > Cyanobacteriota > Cyanobacteriia > PCC-6307 > Cyanobiaceae > Prochlorococcus_B. Next base: position 6,065 of record QCJC01000023.1, read on the forward strand.
CTTGCTTCTGTTTCTTTACCTAGATCAATCAATATATCTCCTAACTTTGAATGATTTATAGCTGATCTTGGATTAATTTGAATAGCATTGCGTATATTTTTTTCAGCTTCTTCAAGCTTATTTTGAGCAATCAATATATTTAAAAGGATTTTCTCTAAGTTAAGAATTTTAGAGTTCATCTCTTTAGCTTTTTTTATGGAAAGCTCTGCTTTATCTAGTTCACCCAATTCTTTGAAAACCAATCCAAGATTGAAATGGGCTTCAGCAAGATTAGGTTGAATTTCGATCGCTTTAAGATGTAATAATTTGGCATCCTTATGTTTACCAAGTTTATTTAACATATTACCTAAATTAGAATAAGCTTTTGCGAAATTAGGATTAAATTCAATTGCTTTCCTAATAGATATTTCTGCTTCTTTTAATTTTCCAAGAGAATTTAGTACATTTCCAAGATTAAAATGAGCTTCAGCAAAATCAGGCTTGAGTTTAATTGCTTTCCTAATAGATATATCTGCTTCTCCTGATTTTCCTAGAGAATTTAGTATATTTCCAAGACTTAAATGAGCAACTGGAAGATTAGGATTAATTTCTATTGCTTTTCGAATACTGATTTCTGCTTCCTCTAATTGACCGAGCTCATAACATATATTTCCAAGATTGAAGTTCAATTCAGCAAGATTAGGGCTTATTTCAATTGCTTTAGCAGTATATAATTTAGCCTCTTCTAGTTTACCAAGGCCTTTTAGTAAAATCC
>QCJC01000024.1 GCA_003216275.1 Prochlorococcus sp. AG-402-P18
TGCATAAAAAGCATCAGTAAGAGAATCAATTGCTTCATCAATATCTTTTGGCATCATAATCAAATCAATTCCTGCATCAAAAGCCATAACTGCAGACATACCACTACTATATTTATTAGATATTGCATTCATAACCAACGCATCGCTGACAACTAAACCATCGTATTTTAATTTGATACGTAACAAATCAGTAACCAGTCTTTTCGAAAGTGTTGCAGGATAAATAGGATCAATCTTTGGAAAAAGCAAATGTCCTATCATTACACTATTGACTCCTTGATTGATTAAAGATTTAAATGGAATTAACTCAAATTTCTCTAAGTCAGATAAGTCATTCTGTATTTCTGGAAGATCCAAGTGAGAGTCAATCTCGGAATTCCCATGCCCAGGAAAATGTTTCGCACAAGTCAGCATTTTTGATCTGGAAACACCCCTATGAAAAGCACAAGTTAAACTTTTAACTATTTCAGTTTCTTCTCCCCAAGCTCTTAGATTTATAACCGGGTTATTTGAATTGTTATTGATATCACAGACTGGTGCTAATAGCCAATTTAAACCAATATATTTTGCTTCTTTACCAGTAAAATAACCGATTTTCTCAGCAATAGAAATTGCTAAATTATGATCTTTTTTATAAATCTGAGCGATACCCATTGGAGGAATAAACTTTGTTCCGCCATAAAATCGTTGACCCACACCTTCCTCAATGTCAGCACATAAGAGAAGAGGTTTTCCCGACCATTTTTTTAAGACATTGCAACGAATTTCTAATTCTTTTACAGTTCCTCCTAAAAAAATAACTCCACCAACACCTTCTTCTAAAAGTCTCTTAAGATTTGAATTAGATTCTTCTAAGTTGGGATATAAACGTTGCGAATCCAGATTAAACCCACTTGCTCTCACTATAAATAATTCAGCAACTTGTCTTCTAAGATCAGATTTATTCATCAAAAATATTGATTAATCTATAAGTCTTTACTTTTACGTTCTAGTTCTAATGAATTGAGAAGATCTAAAACTGCAGGACCTTTTGTCATACCTTTATCAATCTTAAAAACCAGCTCAGGAAATCGTCTCATTTGAAGCCTTCGAGCAAGCTCAGCACGAATAAATCTCTTTGCTTCCTCTAAACCAACTAGCACTTCAGCTTTTTTTTTCTCTTCGCCAAAAAGACTTACAAAAATTTTTGCATGCTGTAAGTCACCTGAGACCTCAACAGAGGTAATGGTAATCATAGCTTGATGAATTCTTTCATCTCTAACCCCATTAACTAAAAGTTCACTAACTTCTCTTTTGAGTAATGCGGCTAATTTTTCTACTCTTCTTGAATTAGCCATATCTAAGTAATTGGTAGAGGAAATGCCATAGCCTTTAATAAGAAAATTATTGTCAGAAGTCCACTTACCAACGCCCCAACAAGAGCAATCGCTGTGATCGGATTACTACCTCGTTTAATTAATGGAGAAATTGCAGCAGTGAAAACTCCCAAAACTATTGTGATGAGATATTTGGGATATCTAGAAACATTAGAAAAAAACTCACCCATTTTTCACCAACAAAAGACTGAATTAATAGCTACTCTGCTAACCATTTGAAGGAAAATAAAATGTTGGAACTTCATCAATTTAGGCACTCACCTTATTGCTTGAAAGTAAGAATGGCTTTGGCGGCAAAAAAGCTTGAATATCGAACCGTTGAGATAACTCCAGCCATAGGCCAAATAGATATCTTTCAAAAAACAGGACAAAAAAAGTTACCCGTGCTTTTTGATAAGGAAACAACAATCCATGATTCAAGTTCAATAATACGACACTTAGAGAAAATTGAAATAGAACCAAAATTAATTCCAGAGGGTCTAAAGGAAGCTTCTCAGGCCCAAATAATTGAAAATTGGGCAGATACAACTTTGGCAAAATCTATAAAAATTGTCTTTTTGGAAGAGCTTACGAAGAATCCAATATTGATTTCCTCTTTATTCACCAACGAAATTTCGGATTCTATGCAAAAACTTCTTCTTAATATTCCTACAAAAATTGCTAGTAAGGTTTCTGGATTAATAAACCAGAAAGAGAAAGGGTCTCTAAAACAAAATCTAGAATATCTATCAAATTTAATTGATCAAGAAAACTTTCTTATTGGAGACCACCTTTCTATTGCTGATATATCTGTAGCATCACACTTATCACTACTCAAATTTCCAAATTCATCTGGAGAAAGTCTGAAAGGCAAAGGGTGTTCTTTATATATAAATGATCCAAGTCTTCAAAATCTTTTTAAATGGAGAGACTTAATTGAGGATCAATTAACAACAACTAATCATAATTAGCCTTTCTAAGTATTAATTTAGATTTCTCTGTTTTAATCGGCAAAGAAATAAAATTCTGCCCAGGTTGATTGTAAATTGCCTGGAATTGTTCTCCACAAATATCAAAATCACTGAGATTTATCTCATTATTTTGGCTAGATCCACATTTTTCAAACTCAGTTAATGTTTCGACCTGGCTAACCCTACTCAATTCTGGTGTATGGAAAATTTGTAAAATTAATTCATCAGTAATAAAAATATTATTATCTACTTTTTCTTGAAGTCTTCCTATGATTTTTGTCTCTAAATACCTATCATCAGTCAGCTTAGCAAACTGACGATTAGGAGATTTAGGATCATTCTTTACTGATAAAAAACCACCAGTTTTTGTGCTCAAAGCATAAGACCTAGTGTTGTATTCACGATCAGCAATTAAATTACCAGAGGTATTGTAACTAAATTTAGCTGAGTGAATAATAGGTTCTTGATTCTGATCACTTTCTATCTCACTAGTAACATCCCATACGCCTTCAAACCAATTAGGGTAAATTAAATCATCTCTTATTCCTGGGCGCTTAATAGAAGAAGGAAAGCGCCAATCAGGCCAAATTAATTTGCGTTCATAAAGCTTAGATAGTTGAAAATTATTTATTTCAAGAATAGTTTCAGCAAGCAAAGAGCCTGAGTACGTAAAGATAATTAAAATAGAAATCAAAAAAAAGAAAAATCTCTGTCTCATGTCTGATCCGCTAATTAGAGAAATGGATAATTATGTTGTTTTGGTTCCTGGTGAAAGTGAACAATTCCTGGATAAAGAACAAACTCTTTTATGGCTGCAATCTTGGTTAAATAAATTCGATTCTTTACCATTAGATCTTGCATGTAAATCTTCAATAGAAGAAGCTGCTCAACATTTGCTTGATACAGCCTGCGACCTAGAAATCAAAACAGGTTTTACAATTCAGTGGTATGCCGTTCGGCTTGAGTCTCCGGATCAATAAGGATGCTTGGCAAACGTTCAGCAATCATAGTTGCAACTTCATCTGGAGATTGATCCTCAACTTCTATTCTCAAATCGGACTCTAAATATATTGGTTTTCTACTTTCAAAAATCTGACTAAAATTTTCAGCTAAATCATTCCCCATTAATAAAGGGCGTTTCTTTTTATCACTTTCTAATCGTTTAATTGAACGTTTCAAATCAAGATCTAACCAAATTACTATTCCTTGATGAAGAATGCCCCAGTTTTCAGGCAAGGTAACTAAACCACCTCCAGTAGCAATTACAAGAGAATGATGTTGACTAATTTCTTTTAAAACTTTTTTTTCAACATCCCTAAAAACTTTCTCTCCATCTTTTTCAAAAATAGATGCAATAGATTGTTTAGAAGCTTTTTCTATAACATCATCAGTATCAACAAAAGCATAATTGATCATTTTGGCTAGCACTGGTCCCGTTTGACTTTTGCCAGAACCCATCATTCCTATCAAAAATATATTTCGACCACCTAACTTTTCTTTAAGAGTTTTAGGGGTTGATTGGACGGCCATAAAGACAGAAGTAACTAAAAGTTATTAAGATGTATTTTGATGTGAAAAATTTATGGAAGAAATCACATCTAATTTTTCCCACGGAGAGGGGAGAAGCTGCGTAATTACAAGGCGAGCCTGTTTTAGCTCAAGCCACCTTTATTGGCTTCCTGAATTATCTGATGATGATAATTCAGCTTTGTTTGGCCCATGCTCAATAGCTCCTGGCCACGGTCATAATTACGAGTTAATCGTAACCATGGAAGGAGAACTTAATAAATATGGCATGGTCTTAAACCTTTCAGAGGTAAAACATGCCATAAAAAACGAAGTAACTAGTCAGCTTGACTTTCGTTTCTTAAACGACACATGGCCAGAGTTTGACCTTTCTAAACCCGAAGGTTGCCTTCCCACAACTGAAAGTTTAGTTCGTATTATATGGAAGCGCCTTCAATCTCACTTACCCCTAAAATCTCTCCGTCTTTACGAAAACCCAAAACTCTGGGCTGACTATCAAGGAAATGCTATGAATGCTTATTTAACAGTTCAAACACACTTTTCAGCTGCTCATCGCCTAGCGAGAGAAGACCTAACTCAAACCGAAAACGAAAAAATATTCGGAAAATGTGCACGACCTAATGGGCATGGTCACAATTATTTAGTAGATATAACTGTCAAAGGAAAGATTAATCCTAGAACTGGAATGATATGTGATTTATCTGCATTAAATAGTTTAATTAATGATTTAGTTGTAGAGCCTTTTGATCATACCTTTTTAAATAAAGATATTCCTTATTTTACAAAATGTGTACCTACAGCTGAAAATATTGCATTACATATTTCAGATAAATTAACTAATCCAATTAATGCGATTGGGGCAAGTTTATATAAGATTAAACTACAGGAAAGTCCAAATAATGCAGCTGAAGTGTATGCAAAAGTAGCTGACTCAAAGATCGATACTAAAGATTCCATAAATCAGGTAGGTTTGCTGAGATAATTGAAAAAAAACTGGGTTAAATTAGTTCTAGCTTCTAGTATTGATGGACGAATCGCATACCCAGAGGGAGGAAAAACTCAATTAGGTCAATCTGGTGATCGTTTAGTTTTAGAAGAATCACTTGCCTGGTCAGATGGGATTTTAATGGGAGGGCAAACGTTGAGAGATCATCAATCAATTTGTATCATTAAAAATAAAAAATTATTAAAACAAAGAACTTTAAAAGGAAAAAATAAACAGCCAATTGCGCTTATAGCCAGCAATCAAATAGATTTCCCAGTCAATTGGCCTTTTTTTAAACAACCTATTCAAAAATGGTTGATCCAAAAGCAAGATAAGAGAAATGAAATTAGGATTCCTAATAGATTCGATAAAAAAATAAATTTAAAAATCACTTGGCGTGACTCTCTTAATGATTTATCTCAGAAAGGCATTAAAAAAATTGTATTACTAGGAGGCGCAAATCTTATTTCAGCTTTCCTTTTAGAGGATCTAATAGATGAATTACAAATCACCATTACGCCACATCTATTAGGGGGAGATTATTGCTGGGTTTCATCTGAGTTAATAAACTTAAATACAATCATGAATAAAAAAAATAACTGGATACTAAAAGAAAGTAAAAAGCTCGGTAATAATGAATTACTTATCAGATATTTTAGAAATAATTTATCCTGAATATAGATGTAATATAAAAGAAATGGATAATATCAAAATCAAATGGCACGCATCAATCCAAGAAATTCCTAAAATTATTTGGAATAATTTCTTAAAAGAAAATTCAACTCCTTTTTATAAGTGGGATTGGTTAAATGCATTAGAAAAATCAAAAAGTGTTAGTACAAAATATGGATGGCAACCATTATTTCTCTCTGCGTGGAGTGAAAATGATTTAATTGCATGTGCACCTCTCTATCTTAAATCTCATAGTTATGGAGAATTTATTTTTGATAATGCCTTTGTTCAACTAGCTCAAGATATGGGACTTCAATATTATCCAAAACTAATAGGAATGAGTCCATTAAGTCCAATAGAAGGTTATCGCTTTCTTTTCGCAGAGGGAGTTAATGATATAGATCTCACACAAATATTATTCGCTGAAATTGATAGTTTTGCCAAACAAAATGGGATTCTCAGTTGTAATTTTTTATATGTAGATCCTAAATGGATGCAAATAGCTGAATCTCTAAATTGCGCTAAGTGGGTCAACCAACAAAGTTTATTGAAATTAAATGAAGAAAAAAGTTTTTCTGATTTTTTAAAAAAATTTAATTCCAATCAACGTAGAAATATCAAGAGAGAGAGAGAAAGCCTGAAAAAATGTGGTATTAAAGTTGAGACTTTAACAGGATCTAAAATAAATGAAGTCAGCTTAAAAAAAATGCATTACTATTATCAGCTGCATTGTTCAAGATGGGGAGTATGGGGAAGTAAATATCTTACAGAAGCATTTTTTATTGAACTTGCATCAAAAGAACTCAAAGA
>QCJC01000025.1 GCA_003216275.1 Prochlorococcus sp. AG-402-P18
CTCATTCCAATTTAGGAACCATTTTGAAAGATCTTGGGAAATTGCAAGAAGCTGAACAATCTCAACGACAGGCTATTCAACTTAATCCTGATCTCGCTGAAGCCCATTCCAATCTAGGAACCATTTTGAGAGAACAGGATAAATTGCAAGAAGCTGAACAATCTCAACGCCAAGCTATTCAACTCAAACCTGATCTCGCTGAAGCTCATTCCAATTTAGGATGCATTTTGAAAGATCTTGGAAATTTACAAGAAGCAGAATTATCACTTCGAAAAGCTATTCAACTTAAATCTGATTTTGCTGAAGCTCATTATAATCTTGGAATAATTTTGAAAGATCTTGGAAAATTACAAGAAGCAGGAATATCACTCTGCAAAGCAAGTCAACTAAATCCAAAGTGGGAATCAGATTTCCTCTATGCGAGTATTCTTTATGAAAAAAAAGAATTTAACTCATCTTTAAATTATCTTCAAAAAGCAAAAGAGATTGTAAGTAAAGGAGGTTTAGGGACTATCGAAGCAGCCATATATGCAACCAACTTAAATAGAAATATATCAATTAACAATATCGAATCAGATTCTTTATCAAGCTCAGTTAAATCAAATTCCATGAAAGTTAATAAACTAATTTTAGAACTACCCGTAAGGAATCAGCTTTTATCGTATCTATATAAATTTAAAACGAACATATTAACTGATATGAAATTAGAAGATGCTAGATATGGTGAAGGTTTATGCTCAGATTTTGATTTATTCGAAGCTAAATCTACAATTATAAGTCAATTAGAAATAGATTTAAAAGAGATGTGTAAGAAAGCATTAGGGAAAAAAGAAATAATTATTGGTGATTCATTTTTTAATATTTTCAAGTCTGGATCTGGAGCTAAGCCTCATTATCATATTAGTCCACAAGATAAGAATTTTAAGTTATCCAAGTATAAGTACTCATTAGTCTACTATCTTGATATAGGAGATCAAACTAGTAAAGATCCGGGCAAACTTAAACTTTATAATCCTGATGAGGAAATATTGCCAACTAATGGAATGGTTATAATTATCGATGCTCAAAGATATCATTCAGTTTCATACATTGGAGATAAAGATAGAGTAATGATAGGTATGAATTTCTATGGCTTCTAAGATAATGAAGCTATCAAATGCAGCTTAAAATAAATATCTATTAAAATCAGATAAGAACTAAACAAACTTAGATATTTAAAATATCTTGAGAAAATTTTTAGTAAAAAAGTATATATTTTTTAGAATCAGGTAGCCATTTAACCTAATCAATCTATAAATTTGATAGTTATGAAAAAAGTTTACGTAAATTTTTATTCTTAATTTTCATACCAAAGATTGCCTGCTATTGATATTCTTGCTTCGTCAGTTCCATAAAAAGGATACACACAATGTCTCATTGTTGCTGGAAAGAAAACCATTCCACCTTCTAATTTTGGTGAAAGCGGTATTGGAATATTCCTCATTCCTCCAATTGTATTGATATATTCAAATTCAAAGCAACCTGCTCTTATATTTTCTTTTTTTGTACCTTTAAATTGTGGTAATTCAGATAACTTATTAGATTCATAAGGGATCTTCATCCAGATAGCGAACGAATATACACCGCTATGGTGATGATATGGATTAATTTCATTTTGATATTGGTAGTTTACCCACAAGCCATTTAGAACCAATCTAGTATTTTGCTTTATTAAGGTATTTGGATTAACAGGATCTTGACCTTGATTGGTCTTTCTATATTCCTTTACTAAAGGAGTACATACTGTTTTAAAGAAATATTCATTTTCGTCAGTCAGTGTATAGGACTTACTAATATTGGCAACAATCTGATCTTTATAATCTTTTTTTTCTAATGTTCCTTTTTCAACAATCTTCCAGAGATAGTCCATTACGACTTGATCAAGCTTAATGAAGGAGAAGCCAGAAACTAAAGGTTTCTCATGTCTAACTTGCATAAGAGCTTACTTGTCTTCAAAAGGATAATACTCGTCAATAGATGTTCAAGCAATATTTCTATAAATAATATAATTATTGGCTTTTTCAACTATAAAATAAGATTAATTTTCTTAGAAGATAGTAGATTTTATTTTTATCCTCACTATCAATCCAATAATATTCTTATAAATTATACTTAAACAAACAAATAGAAAAAATTTGATAACAAACTAAAAGAATGATATATTGAATATTAAATGGTTTTTTTGAATTGGAAGCAAGTATAGAAATAGCTCAATCACTCTTTAAAAAAAATAAATATCAAGAGTCAATTGATACTTGCAATAAGATATTAGCTAAAAACAACAAATCGATAGCAGCTTTAAAATTAATTGCAAAATCTTTTCTAGCAAAAAAAAACATAGCAGATGCTCAATCATCTCTATACAAAGCCCTTGCTATTAAACCAAATGATTATGAAGTCATTAAAGAAATAGGTAATACATATAAAGCTGTTGGGGACATTGATAGTGCTAAAAAATATTATAGAAAAGCAATATTAATAAATGAAAATTATGCTCCAGCATTAACAAATCTTGGAGTCCTTGAACTTGATTTAGGTAACAAGAAAGAAGCATTGTCCTTACTAATCCAAGCGACTGAATCCGACCCTAAATTAGCTGCGTCATGGAATAATCTAGCCAAGGTTTATACTCTATTTCAAAAAACAAAAGAAGCTGAATTTGCTTACCGTAAATCAATAGAGCTTAACCCCAATATCTTTAGCTCTCATTTACTTCTTTCCTCAATACTCATTGAGCAAAAAAGACTTCAAGAAGCAGAATCAACTCTAAACAAAGCCATTGAAATAGATCCTGGCTTTGCGCAGGCTCATCTCAACCTTGGTGCTGTTTTAAAAGACCTAGGGAAAATAAAAGAAGCAGAGATATCAATTCAAAAATCAATTGAGCTAAATTCAAATCTCTATAATTCTCATTTTCTTCTTGCGACAATATTAGTTGGGCAAACAAAACTAAAAGAATCACTTAAACCTTTACGTAAAACAATTGAAATTAAACCTGATTTCTATGAGGCTAATTTTAAACTTGGAGCAGTTTACAAAGATCTAGGAAGGTTAGTAGAAGCAGAGATATATTTACGGAAAGCTATTTCAATCAAAGCAGATGACGCAAATGCTTATTACACTCTAGGAAACATTTTGAGAGATCTTGGAAAATTAGATGAAGCAGAAGTATCATTCATTAAAGCTATTGAAATTAAGCCTGATTTTTTTGATGCTCATTTAAATCTAGCAAACATATTTAAGGCAATCGGCAAATTAAAAGACGCTCAAATATATACTCTAAAAGCAATCAAACTCGATGCTAATAACGCCAATGCTTACTCCAACTTGGGAGGAATTTTAAAAGATCTTGGTAAATTGAAAGATGCTGAATCTTACACTCGCAAAGCAATTGAATTGAATTCAAATCTCGCAGGAGCCTTTTCAAATCTGGGAGGAATTTTAAAAGATCTTGGTAAATTAAAAGATGCTGAATCTTACACTCGCAAAGCAATTGAATTGAATCCAAATCTTGCAGAATCTCATTCCAATCTGGGAATAATTTTCAATGATCTTGGTAAACTAAAAGATGCCGAATTATCTACTCGCAAAGCAATAGAATTGAATCCTGATTCATCAAGTTATTATTTTAATCTATTTCGACACTATGAGGAAATCAATGACTTGATAAAACTTGAAGGAGCTTTGAAAGAGTTCAATAAAGTCGAAGTGATCAACAATGAACTTTTACTTTTTAAATCCAGATTATCTTTCAGAAATAAAGAGTATAAAATTGCTAAAATATTAATTGATTCCATTTCTCCTAAATGGATAGAAAGAAATATTAACAATCAGCAAATACTTTTTTGGAGTTATAAAGCATTTATAGAAGATAAAGTTGGAAATTATGATATAGCCTACTATTGTTTTAAGAAGAGTCAGGAGGATTCATCCTATAGTAGTTTCAATCAAAATTCATTTCTAGATTTTGTTAGTTTTTACAAAAAAAGTATAGAAAATAGATCTATACATATTAAACGAAAAGATGACAATTTTGAAGACTCTAATCTTGTATTTATAATTGGATTTCCTAGATCAGGAACTACTCTATTAGACACAATTCTTAGAAGTCATCCAGGAATTGATGTACTAGAAGAAAAACCTTTAATACCAACCTTACAGATTATATTAGAACAAAATTTAAATACAAAGATTGAGGATATTTTCACTTTATCAGATAATAATATAGAGATCCTAAGGAAGAATTACTTTAGACTATTGCAGAAATATATAAATAAAGAATCAAAGATTATAATAGATAAATTTCCATTAAATATAGTATCAATCCCACTAATAAATCTTCTATTTCCTAAAGCTAAAATAATCTTTACCTATAGGCATCCTTACGATACTGTTCTTTCCTGTTTTCAACAGATTTTCAAACCAAACATGGCAATGGTTAACCTCATAACTCTTAAGTCATCGTCAATTATGTATGATCATGTTATGTCTGCGTGGGATATATATATAAAAAATCTCAATCTCGATTGTATAACTTCCAAATATGAAGATCTTATTTATGACTTTGATAATCAAACCTTAAAAATATTAGATTTCATAGGGGCTGGATGGGATGAGAATATTAGAAATTACAGAACAACGGCATTAGATAGGGGGAAAATAAATACGCCCTCATCTTCTCAAGTAGTTCAGCCTCTTTACAAATCTTCCATCAAGAAATGGAAAAACTATGAAAAATACTTTGATAATTACCACCAATATTTAAAAAAATGGGTTACATATTTCGATTATTAGTAAACTTTCTATAAATGAATTATTTCTAAACGAAGATTAATAATATGTACTAAGTTTGATCTGTTTTTAAAACTTAGACTGAATCACCTCTAAATCAATAAGAGCGGAGAGGTCAGAGAATAGAGGTGGCCAAGCCTTCAAAATATTCCTCCTTAGCTGCACCAAAAATAGACCGATCAAACTTGGATTTTGCCTCATAAAGAGATTTCTATTACCCACACCAATCTTCCTTCATAAGGCACGATGCTATGACACACTTACGTAACGATTTGAACTTTGAGTTCTTCGATACTATGCTTTACCTGCATTTCAACTCTTTTACGAACTGATACAAACTCACCCGACCTTAATGAGAACGAAGAGGGAAATTGGGAAAATAGTTATTTTTACAATTAATCTCTAAGAACTCAAATAAAAATCTGATATATTAAGTACATATTCGGATTTTAGACTTGGAAGCCAATATAGAAATAGCTCAATCACTCTATAAACAAAATAAATATCAAGAAACAATTAATACTTGTAATCAACTATTAAATACTGATAGTAATTCGATAGAAGCTATAAAATTAATCGCTAAATCCTTATTAGCAACAAGAAAGATAGATGATGCTCGTTTATATCTCCACAAAGCTCTGAACATTAATCCTGATGATTATGAGTCTATTAAAGATCTAGGCAATTCATATCAAGCTGTTGGGGACGTGAATAGTGCTAAACTCTGGTATCAGAAATCAATATCAATCAATGCTAATTATGCTCCAGCATTAACAAATCTTGGGATTATTGAATTAACTAAAAGTAAAAAACAAGAAGCATTATCTTTACTCATTAAAGCGACTGAATCAGATCCTCAATTAGCTCCTGCTTGGGGAAATCTAGCTAATGGATATGTTCAACTTGGAAAGACTCAAGAGGCTAAAAATGCTTGCCTCAAAGCAATTGAACTCAATCCAAATCTCTTTAACTCTCATTTCCTACTAGGTAGCATTCTGATTGAGCAAAAGAAACTTCAAGAAGCAGAACTATCCTTTCGAAAAGTAATTGAACTTAAACCTGATTTCTA
>QCJC01000026.1 GCA_003216275.1 Prochlorococcus sp. AG-402-P18
AGATGTGGCGGAAGAATTTTCCTTTTAATTGTCGCCACACTACTCATATTGGAGCGCACTGCTTACTAGGCCATAATGCCAAGTGGATTTAAAATAGTCCAGTCCACCTTATTGAAAATTGATGGCTTCAAATTAAATATTGATAAGCTTGAAAGCTTAAATAAAATTTGTACATAGATTTTTTATTAATTTAAAGAAAAATTTGCAGTGTTTAATTCAAGTTGAAAAGCTCATCAACCTCTTCAAAATATAAATAATTTGAGGTTTGAACATTAATAATTTACATTCGCCATTGATTTCAAGTCGACGAAACCCTTTGGTTCGAAAATTAAGGTCTCTTTCTAAAAAAGAAGGACGCGAGCAGCATTCTTCTCTTTTGCTTGAGGGAACTCATCTTTTAGAAGAAGCTTTGAAAACAAATACTTTGCCATTAGAAGTTATTGCAACTGTTGATTGGTTTGATGATCATCAAGAGGTCGTTAAAAAAATAATTTCTAGGTCTTTATTGACTTCAGTAACTCAAAATGTTTTAGAAGCATCTTTGTCAACCGTTACACCAGATGGTGTAGCAGCAATATTTCCAATATCAGGGTTGCCAAAATTAGAAAAAGCCCCAAAACACATTTTAGCTTTGGATAGGATTCAAGACCCAGGTAACTTGGGAAATTTATTTCGATCAGCGCTTGCTGCAGAATATGAAGTTATGTGGTTAGCTTCCGGAGCAGATCCCCTGAATCAAAAGGTTATAAGATCTTCAGCCGGTTCAGTTCTTCACTTGCCGTTTGAACGGTTTGGAGATTCATGTTCTTCAAGTATTGAAATGCTTGTTTCAAAACTCAATATTGCAATTAAAAATAATTACCAAGTAATTGGCACAATTTTACCTAATAAACACAGTGATAAAGAAGTCAAACCATATTGGGATTTAGACTGGGATCTCCCTACTGTATTGGTTCTTGGGAATGAAGGTTCAGGAGTTCACTCTTCAATTGAGACTTGTTGTACAGGCTTTGTAACGTTGCCTCATAGCTCATTAGTTGATTCACTAAATGTGGCATCTGCTGCAGTTCCTCTCTTGTTGGAGCGACAAAGAGTAAAAATGGTTAAGGGTATCCAACAAAAACCGTGAGTGAAATTTCTTTTGATTTCGATTTAATAGTTGTCGGAGCTGGATATGGAGGCTTTGATGCTGCGAAACATGCAGCAGAGGCTGGATTAAAAGTGGCAATTGTTGAATCAAGAGATATGGGTGGAACCTGTGTAAATAGAGGCTGTGTTCCTTCTAAAGCATTATTAGCAGCTAGTGGCAAAGTTCGTGAACTTGCAAATGTTCCTCATCTAGCTGAATTTGGGATACATTCCGCACCGGTCAGATTTGAGCGTAAAAAAATTGCCGAACATGCAAAAAAATTAGTTGAGACGATTCGCAAAAATTTAACTAAAACGCTTGAAAGATCTGGAGTTGAGATTCTTAGGGGAGAAGGACGATTAGAGGGCAGTCAAAAGGTCGGTTTAAGAGAAAACAATGGAGTTGATAGAATTTTTTCCGCCAGAGATATTATTTTGGCTACTGGATCAGACCCTTTTGTACCCCCTGGGATTGAAATTGACGGTCGAACAGTTTTTACAAGTGATGAGGCTATTAATTTAGAATGGCTTCCAAGATGGATCGCAATTATTGGTAGTGGCTATATAGGCTTGGAATTCGCAGATATTTATACCGCTTTAGGTTGTGAGGTGACCATGATTGAAGCTCTTGAGAAAGTAATGCCTACCTTTGATCCAGATATCACAAAAATTGCCTCAAGAAACCTAATTGATCAAAGAGATATTGAAACTCGAGCTGGAGTTTTTGCTACTAAAATTAAACCAGGTTGTCCAGTAGAGGTTGAACTTACTGATGCAAAGAGTCGAGAAGTTATTGAGGAGCTTCAAGTTGATGCTGTTTTGGTTGCTACAGGTCGAGTACCTTCAACTAAAAATTTAAATCTACAATCTGTTGGGGTTGAGACAACTAGGGGATTTATACCAATTGATGATCAAATGAGAGTATTGGTAAATCAAAAACCAGTTTCTAATCTATGGGCTGTAGGGGACGTTACAGGTAAGTTGATGTTGGCTCACACTGCCGCAGCTCAAGGGAGTATCGCTGTAGAGAATATTTTAGGGAAATCAATAGAAATTGACTACAGAAGTATTCCTGCAGCGACTTTTACTCACCCTGAGATAAGTTCTGTTGGATTGTCTGAGGAAGAGGCAAAAGATTTAGCGAAGGCTGAAGGCTTTGAACTTGGAATAGTGAGAAGTTATTTCAAAGCAAACTCCAAGGCTTTAGCAGAACTAGAGAGTGATGGAATTATGAAGTTAATTTTTAGTAAAGAGACAGGAGAGGTTCTTGGAGCTCATATTTATGGATTACACGCGGCTGATTTGATACAAGAAGTTTCAAATGCAATTGCTAGAAGACAACGAGTCAATGATTTAGCAAAAGAGGTTCATACTCATCCAACGTTAAGTGAAGTGGTAGAGGTTGCATATAAACAGGCATCTCTACAATTAAAAAATTAGTTAAACGACTTTATTTATCATTAATTATTTTAATTATGGAAATCAGAAGGCGACCTCCTAATCCAAGTATAAAAGTAGCTAATTTAGAGTATGCAATCCCTCATCCAGATTCAAAACCTAAAAATATTTTGGAGGAAATTGTTTGGGAAAAAGATATAGAAGTTGAGGTTGCACGTAAAAAAAATTCACTTGAAGATTTAAAAAAAAAGATTAAGGATTTACCAAAAACTAAAGATTTTGTAGAAGCCTTGAGAAATAGTAAATCGAAACCTGCTCTAATAGCTGAAATAAAAAAAGCTAGTCCAAGTAGAGGAATAATTAGAGAGGACTTTGATGCGAAAATGATAGGTAAAATGTATCAAGAAGGAGGTGCTAATTGTATATCAGTTTTAACAGACAAAAAATTTTTTCAAGGTGGTTTTGATGTCTTGGTTGAAGTCAGAAAGGAAGTTACAATCCCCATTCTTTGCAAGGATTTTATTCTTTATCCATATCAGCTTTACCAAGCAAGAGCAGCGGGAGCGGATGCTGCTCTTTTAATAGCAGCAATTCTTTCAGACTCTGATTTAAAATACTTATCTAAAGTTGCTAAAAATCTGGGATTGACAACATTAGTAGAAGTACACGATTCACAAGAACTTTTACGAGTCCTAAATATTCCAACATTTAAGCTAATCGGAATTAATAATAGAAATTTGAAGACCTTCAAAACTGATCTTGAAGTCACAAAGAAATTGGCTGAGAATTATGCAGATCAAATTAAAGAAAAGTCTATTACTTTGGTAAGTGAGTCAGGTTTATTTACTAGCGAAGATTTAGATTTGGTAAATAGTTATGGAGCCGAAGCCGTCTTGGTTGGTGAATCTTTGATGTCACAGAAAGATATATTAAGTGCAATTAAGAACTTAATTCGTAAGTTATAAATTAATTAAAAGATTTATGGCAATACTTTAAACTTACTTCGTGATGATTCTCTCTACTTTCCCAACTATAATATTTAAATTGATTAAACCCCATTCACGACTATCTGTACTGGATCTGAAATTGTCTCCCCTCAAATCAAATGTATTTTGAAAAATTCTATAAACTCTTTTAATTATTAATTTGTTTTTGATTTTTGGATGAAAGGCAACAACTATATCCCCAATAGCTAAGTCAATATTTTTCTGATTAATTTTTTTATATATTATTAAATCCCCCTCTGAAAGTGTGCCTTCCATGGAATTACCGACAACACGTAGATGTTGTCGGTAACCAATCACTATGGCAAAAAAGGTAAATAGATCCAGCTTTTGGAAAAGACTTTTATCAGCTTGCCGTAACCCAGTTGTCATTTCTACCTTTTGTTGACCAAAACATAGAGTGAATCTTTTGAACAGCTGCTAAAAGTTCTTCTGCCTTGGTTTGGTCGATATTGACCTTACATGCAGAACAAAGCTTTGCTGCTTTCCAAAAAGTGTCATGAAGATCTGGATATGCAGAAAGATGCTCGGGTTTGAAATAGTCTGTCCAGAGGATTAGAAGTTCTTTTTTGGTTTTTTGTGACTCCTCCTCTTTGATTGCAACAAAGCGAGAAAAGGTATTGTTATACGCTGAAATTGAAGCTTGATCATTGCCCGCTGGAGCTAAAGCAATAAGTTTTTTGGTCATAGACAACACTGCTTCCGCAGCAATTCTTGCGGAAGCTGGATCGTATACACCGCAAGGTCCATCACAGTGAGCGTGAACAGACTTTGCTGGGAGCTTCTTAAGGATTGATGTAAGTGTTTCGCTCAACATCTGAAAATAATTTGAGAACATTTTTTTTTACATTAATGGCGTTTGTCAACAATCGCCATAAGTTCTTTTAGAGCCTTCTGAATAATTTAAGAAATTCACTTAACACCTAATAATTCCACTTCAAAAGTTAAGACGGAATTAGGGGGGATTGGACCGATGCCTCTGCTTCCATAACCCAACTCTGGAGGAATGACTAATTTCCTTTTCCCTCCTACTTTCATGCCTGCGACTCCTTCATCCCAGCCTTTGATTACCATTCCAGCACCTAAAGAAAATTCAAAAGGCCCTCTTCCGTAACTGCTATCAAATTCTTTCCCATCATCAAGTGTTCCCTTGTAATTTACTGAGACATTCGTTCCTGGAGTAGCTTCTTGACCATCACCTAAAACTAATTCAGTAATTTTTAAACCACTTGAAGTTACTTGTGATGCTCCTATTTCCGCTGCTCCAAGAGGAGAGCTGTTTGAACTAGTTTTGTCTGAAGCCATGGTAAAGAGTGATGGATTAGGGTCCTCTGGATCTAATTCAAATGGATTACTTACGGTTTCGCTGATTTTTGTTGATTGCCTTACATCTGCTTGGATTGGTTGTTTAATTTGTAAAGCATTAATTGGAGTTGGTGAGATGATTTGGCTTGTCACTGCAATCATCAAGCAGCCAAGAAAAACAGAAAAGCTAATTAAGATTTCTCTCACGGCATTATTATAGTATTCGCAAATATTCTTACAG
>QCJC01000027.1 GCA_003216275.1 Prochlorococcus sp. AG-402-P18
TTGGGGTCTATTTTCTTGCTTACCACTTTTAAAGTAATCAATCATCTGATTTAAGTGATTAGTTGAAAATGATTCTTCATTTATTTTGTCAAAGAGTACATATTCTTTGGAATCATTGCAAAAAAGAGCATTATTTGCTTGCTCGTAGATTACATTTGCATGCGAAATAATTCCTCCAAGCTCTGCATTACATAAAGCATTTTTAGATAGTTCTTTATATTTAAGATCATATTCTCTTTTTTTATCCATACATAATAAACAACCTAAAAGTAAACTCTGAGATCGACCATAATGTTTTCCTTCTAGATAAGGTAAAGCTGAATTATATTTACCTTCATAATAAAGCTTCTCAGCAATTAAAAAGTTTGTTCTTTCTAATCCTGAATCTAATTCAACCGCTTTTTTCCAATGATGTTTTGCTTCTTCTCCCTTGTTTATTAAACTATAGTAATCTCCAAGATGTGAGTGAGCAATAGCAAAATTTGGTTCTAATTCAATCGCTTTCTTTATATAACTTTCAGCTTCTTCTAATCTACCAATTTTCCCAAGTAAACTTCCAAGGTTTGAATATGCCTCTGCTAAATTAGGATTACATTTGATCGCTTCTCTTAGATAAATCTCTGCTTCTTTAGATCTTTCAAGACCTATTAAGATATTCCCAAGGCTGCAATTAGCTTGAGCGTGATGAGGATTTAATTCAATAGTTTTCCTAATGTATGTTTCACCTTTATTTATTTGACCTAGTTTGACTAGTATGCAGCCAAGATTATAATTAGCATCTGGATAATCAGGCTTAATCTCAATAACTTTTCGTATCGATATTTCAGCTTCTTTATATTTACCTTGATTTGTTAGTATATTTGCAAGATTGAAATGTGCTTGATAGAAATCTGATTTCAGCTCAATAACTTTGCGTATTGATATTTCTGCTTCTTTGTATTTACCTTGAGTTGTGAGGATATTACCTAGATTGTAATATGCCTGAAAGAAATTTGGTTGGAGTTCAATAGTTTTTGTTAGAGATTCTTCTGCTTCTTTAACTTTGTTTTGAATGAGAAGAATATTTGAAAGTAAAAAATGAGAATTAAATTTAAAGGGATTTAGTTCAATTGTTTTTCTACATGACTTCTCGGCTTTTCTTGCTTGCTTAAATTGAAGATAAATATTAGTTAATTTCTCCCAGGCAAGAAGAAGTGTTGGATCAGATTCAGTAGCCTTTATTAATAAAGATAGAGCTTTTTGTTGATTACCAGAACTAAGCTCAATACTCCCAAGATTTGTTAGGGCAGGTGCATAATTATTTTTAATTGAGATTGATGTTTGATAATAATATCTAGCTTTTTCAATATCTCCCGAACTCAAAAAAGTATTTCCAAGATCTTTATATGCCTCAAAGTTGTTTGGATCAATACTAAGAATCTTTTTTAAATACTTACGCGTATCTTCTATTTCTCTTATAGAAAACAAAGCTCGTGAAATAAGTTGCAGAGCATCAATTGAGTTTTGATCTATTTCCAATAACTTCTTACATGAATCTATTGCCTCTTGGTACCTCTTCTCTTCAAAGAGTGATTGAGCTATTTCTATACTCATTAACAACTCTTAAAAACCAGGCATATATTTCAGTGTATCAGCTTTACATATCACTGATTAGGAAAAATTGGATATATATTAGACTTTGATACCTAAGTACGTATTTCTAATATTTCATAGTAAAAAGATTTTATATCATTTTTTTATAAATTGTTATTGATTAAACTTTAGAAATTATGATGATATCCTTAATTAAACATATTGATCTTTAGGCTATTCATATCATGGAAGACAGCAAACTGTTATCGAAACTAAAAGAATATAGAATAAGTAACTTTTATTTTCACGTTTCTTATATATTAGAGAATTATTTGGAGAAGTGGGTCATTAGAATTATTGATAAAAATTATCAGTTTTTCAATGATCATTTATCAGTAATAATTGAGAATAGGCCAAATAAGCTTTTACGCTTTTGCATTTTGAACACATTGATAATGACAGGACTTAAGATGAAAGTACTATTATTTACTACCAAAGATAAAATTAAAGAAATGAATGCATTACTTTCAGATATAAAGGAATTTATAGATATTAAATGTCTTAGTAATGAAAAATATGGATATGAAGAGATGAATGTTCTTAGTTATAATAGAGTCTTAAAAAATCCCTTATTTTGGAGAGAGTTATCAGCTGAAAATATTTTAATATTTCAAACCGATTCATTATTAATTCAGCCTTTAGACTTTTCGATGTTTAAATATGATTATGTAGGAGCTCCTTTTTCTAAAGATAAGTATGCATCGACTAGCTTTCCTGTTTTTGAAGCTGATTCCGATAATGAGATTACTAGTAAATGGGTTACTCAGATTTTTAATCGAGTGGTAGAAGTTCCTGAATTCGTAGGACAGGGTAATGGAGGATTATCTCTCAGAAATAGAGATTTAATGAGAGAAATATGTGAAAAAGAATGTTCCAACGATGACGAAAATGAAGATATTTATTTTAGTCGCCTTGTTCCTAAATATTCTCATAATCTAGCCCCTTTGGAAATCGCTAGAAGGTTTTCTTGTGAATGTGATTATTTGAAAACTATAGGATTTCATGCTAGTTTTCTTTATATTTCTAACGAAAAACAGGCTGAGATCTATGAAAGACATTTGAAATATATTATGTCTTTAACAGATTAATTATATTTTACTGGTATTTATTTATAGATTATTCAATTTAATATTTTGAATGCTAAAATAATCATCTTTATAATATCAAATCTATTTTTCATGTTTTCACTTTTTAAGTTCAGGCTCTCTTTCTAATAGTTTTTTTGTTAGTTGATTTTTTCTTTTTAATAAATCCTTATACCAAGTTAAACGGTTTAAAATATTTTGTGAAGCAAGACGATTTTCTAAAACATAACTTCTTGCTTTAAAACCTAATTCTCTGATTTTATTTGGATTCTTTTCCCAATTATGTAAGATTTTGATTAACGCTTCTTCATCATTAAAGAATTTAGCAGTTTCTCCATCTATGAAGGTTTGATTATAAACAACGGGAGTTGATAATATTGCTAATGATAAAGAGGCAGCTTCTATAGCTTTTAGATCAGATTTGCATTGATTAAAATTAGTATTTAATAAAGGCATGAAACATATATCTGATGTATTCATTATCTCTAAATACTTTTGGTATGAGCATAAGGATGTAAACTCTATTTGTTCTTTTGGTAATTCGATTGAGTTGTAAAATGCTTCATCATGAACTATTTTGAATTTCCATCTATTTTTGTTGTTTGATAATGCCTTATTTAGAGAATTGATCCAGGGCTTCCAATCATTTTGCCTATTAAGTGCCCCAAAAAAGATAGTTATTTTAGAATCTTTATTTAAATTATTTTTAATATCACCTATCCGTTCGATTACATTAGGGAATACTTTAATCTCATCATTTAGGTGAATTAATTTCTTTGCTATTAATGGAGTTGAAACTTGAATAGCATGACAACTCCTGAAGGTGAATGAATTATTAGTATCTTTCTTTATAAAATCTGAGGGGTCATCATCAATATCTATAATAATTAAATACCCATTATTTAATAGCTTTTTAATTCGATTAATAGAGATTTCATCTTTTTTAAACAAAGCCCTATTTAGAATTATAATTCTGGGCAGAATAGAGTTTTCAGGAAGTAGTTTTATTTCTTCTCCTATGCAAGTTGAGATTTCAGGGATTGTATTTAATGCATTAAAAGGTACATTTATTCTTGAATCTGCAATAACTGGAGGATTTACTTTTGATTTTAATACGTCTATATGCATTTTCCTTCTACCGCCTTTTTGGGCAACTATTATAAATTGAGATGGTGCTACATTTTTTATGAATTGATTTTTATTTATTTCTAACTTATTTAGTATAGGATCCATCTTGTCAACAAAATTAATTACTTCATTAATATTTGATATAACTGGCTTTATTTCGCAAATATTAAAACCAAGTTCTTCAATAATATTTTTTATATTATTCAAATTTAACAATTTAGATTGGAAACCTATTTGATCATTTTCCTTTTGACCTTGGACTGAATTAGTTAAAAGTTCTTGGATTGACTTCCAGTATTGGATATTTGAAATAGATAAAATAATAATTCCTTTTTCTTTTAATAATGGAGTAAAATCTTTAAGTAATTTTAATGGATTTTGGTAACTTTCTAATATGTTTCTATATATAAGGCAATCAATTAAAGGTATCTTACCTTCCAAGTTAATATAATTTCTTGTATTAGCTTTAAATACTAAATCTAACCATTTTTGAGATATTGGCTCAAATTCTTCCTCTGTTTCAAGACCGAAATATTTCGCAAGTGGTTGTCTTCTTTTGAATTCATAACCTAGAGAGCCTGACCCACATCCAATTTCTAGAATATTCTCAGAAGTTAAGGGAATTTTTGCAAGTAACTCAAATTTATTTTCCTTTTTTAAATTAAGAATTTTGCTTTTACTCACTTTATAGCTTGGTATGCATTATTATATTTAAACATACACATGAAAATATATTCTAGGCAAGTCGTTAATTCTTTTTTATAATCTAGCTTATTATTTTTTAAATGTATTGTTTGAATATTATTTTTATATCTAATTAAATTAGGGATTATTAATAAATTTAAAGGAGTATGTATTTTACTTTTTTCATTCATTAATACTAAATCCAGTTTCTTTCCGAAGCGTATCCAGCTAAAAACCCATACTCAATGATTTTTGCAAACTTCATTTCAACTAACAATTATTTTGAAAATCACAGTTCTTATGATGCTTGAATGA
>QCJC01000028.1 GCA_003216275.1 Prochlorococcus sp. AG-402-P18
CACTTTTATTTGTTTGACAAAAGATCTATTAATTTGAATTATAACTTGCACCGATCTATGAAAAGATATTGCCCCCCTTTGATGAGGAAGGAGAGCATCTATCTACAGTAGTAAAGTGTAATGGTTATGTTGATTGAAATTCATTGCAATCACTCTTATATTAATGATATGGGGGCATAACTCAGTTGGTAGAGCACCTCCATGGCCTGCAAAGTGTTAAGCGTTGAAAGCTATTGCGATTAATAAGCTTTATGGTTGCTTGATAAGTGATTGCCGTCCAATTTACCGTAGAACCTAAGAATTTATTATCTAATTCTATTCATTCTAAGACTAAAATTATAGAATTTTTTGTCTTATTTAAATAGCTGCTCAAGAATAAAAATACTCATTAAGGGAGATAAACTATCGGGAAATTAAGCTAGAATTCAGGCTATTTTATTGCAAATGGAGTCTAACTATTTGAAGGTAAACACATTATGCCTGGATCGAATGAATATTCTATTTGGGTATGTATTTATAAATATCTGTTGTAATCGATTCATTACTAGATTTTAAATAGAAGATAAGATTTATCTAAATCTATTAAGTATGATTTTTAATTCGAAAACTCTATTATTTATAGAATATGATTATTATAGCCAATGGTTTGAATTCAAAAGTTCATAAGCTCTTTTTGCACTATTACCTTGATAATTTAGATTAAAAAATTCTTCTCTTAGCGATTTCACAACAGAATTAGATGGAGGATTGTTTAGGCAATAATTGCATATAAACTTTAGATTTTTTGGTTTTGCTATTCTATCAGGGAAGAAGGATTTGAAATAATCTTCACTGGACATTTTTCCTAAATATAAGTGATTTTTAGCTTCTAAATCCATTTCTAAAAATGCGAAGTTTTTATTTAAGTAAAGTGCCCCAAACATTGGCCCCCCATAATCAAAAAGCATTAGGTCTGCAAGGACATATAATGGGACATTGTCTTCGTCAGCATTTTGATCTATATAGTTAAAATCTACAGTAAAAAGCTTTTTATAAATCTCTGGTTCTTTAGATTTGAAAGATGGATGAGGTCTTATAACTATATTATAATCATTTTTCAATGATGATATAACTTTATAATACTTATCTATTGATGATAAACTAGTCCAGGTTGGAAGCCAGACAATAGTTCTCTTTTTAGGATCACATTTAAACTTTTTAATAAGATAATCTCTTGGAATTCCAGGTTTGAAGTATCTATCAAATCTAGGGTATCCCATTTGAGCAGTAGCTATCTTGTGCTTTATTTTGAATTTATCTTCATGATATGTTCCATAGCATAGAATTCCATCGTAGTATTTATTCCAAAAAGAATAAATAGTATATTTACTTTTTCCAGCAGTATACATAAATCTTATATTCTTTTTACCAAGTAATTTTATAGTTGGAACAATTATTTTATTCTTTATATTATTTTTATTCGTAATATATTCAAATTCATCATCTCCATGAATAGATATAAGCTTTTCGTAAATTAAATTATTTTCTATAAGATCATTAATTGTTCTTATTCTTATATCTTTATTCTTTATTGAATTACGAATTTTGATTATAACTTCATCTTTAATATTGTTAGGAACTAATATTTCGAAAGAGTTAGGATTGATTTCTATTATTGGTTGGAATTGATTAAATACAGAGCAGCTAAATACCCAGAATGCTGTTTTATTTATAAGTTTAGAATTTTCTCGATAGTTTTTTAAAATTGGTGATAAAGTATTAAGTTCAATAGCTTTCCATTCATGTATATTAGCTTCTTCTTGTTTTCCTAGCTCACATAATATTGCTCCAAGTCTTATGTGAGAGGAGACACAATTAGGTTTTAATTCAATTGCTTTCCTAGTCGATTTTTCAGCTTCTTCTAGTTTTCCAAGAGAATTTAGTACATTTCCAAGATTTAAATGAGAGTATGAGAAATCAGGATTAATTTCTATTGCTTTTCTAATAATTATTTCAGCTTCTTTTAACTTTCCAATTTCCATCAATATTGCTCCTAGATTAGAATATGCCACAGCAAAATTAGGATTTAGTTTAATTGCTTTGCGAATAGATAATTCTGCGTCTTGCAAGTTGCCAAGATTTCTTAAGATGTTTCCTAAATTGTAATGAGCATTTGCGTATTTGGGATTCAGTGCAATTGCTTTGCGAGTGTATATTTCTGCGTCTTGTAAGTTGCCAAGATCTCCTAGGATGTTTCCTAGATTGGAATGGGCAACTGCAGAATCAGGTTTGAGTTCTATGGCCTTGCGAGTGTATAGTTCTGCGTCTTGTAAGTTACCAAGATCTTTTAAGATATTTCCATAATTAGTAAAAATTCTGTGATCTTTAAAACCTTGTTTAATAAAATATTGATAACTTTTAAGAGCCTCTGAAAGATTGCCTACAGAGTGAAACTTGAACGCTTGAGATATAATTTCCTCCTTAGAAATCTTAGTAGAATTATTCGTTGAAACAGAAATACTTTCTTTAGATTGAACCGTTAAAAATGGAACTGGAAATGTTGGTATTTCAGATCCTTCTGGTCTTTGATTTTTCCTCCCCTCGGTCACTTTTATTTGTTTGACAAAGGATCTATTAATGAGAATTATAACTTGCACTGATCTATGAAAAGATATTGCCCCCTTTATTAGGAAGGAGAGCATCTATCTACAGTAGTAAAGTATAGTGGTTATGTTGCTTGAGATTCATTGCAATCACTTTCATATCAACGATATGGTTTCATAGCTCAGCTGGTAGAGCACCTGCATGGCATGCATCAAACCATTGAAAGCCATTTTAATCATTAAGTTTTCTTGTTAAGTAATAACTAATCACTGCACAATTTAAAGCATAGCTCTAAAAAACTTATTATCAGGCTTGTTCATTCTATACCTTTGATTATAGCAGCTTTTGACTTTAATAACTAACCACTAGAAAATATAGAAAAGGACTACAAAATGCGGCCTAAATAGTAAATTTAAATTAGGTAAGAGGTGAAATTTAATTGTCATTAAATAACCTCTAAGCTATTTTTATCATTACTTTAGTTGCCTATATCGTTGATCAGATTTATAAAATCATGCCAAGATAGAAATTCTGAGGACTTCTCAGGGATACTCAAATGACTAAAGTCATTCATTCTGATTTCTTAACTGTTGGAGAAGCAATGACTTTCGCCTTCTCAACAATAGAAAAGAATCAATCTTGGGATCTAATGCCTTCTTTGGTTCCTTAGTTGGCATTGTGTTTGCAAATGCTCCAAACGGAATTCAATCTAGATTGCATCGAGGTGGAACTTGGGAAGATCAACTAAAAAACTGAACTAAGAGCTGCTCATGCTCTGATCTTCTTGCTAAAGGTCACAGCTCGAACGTTGTTACGTCTCCAATAGCCTAAATATATTGCTTAAGTAGAAGGCAAGCTCGTCGAATCACATACGCTGGAATGTGTTTGATCGTTGAGGAATTTGATTCGATTGATATTAATAGGCGAAAAATGGTGGCAAAATTCCTGGTCAGTCTCGAAGAAGGGCGGCGAAAAGGGCTGCTAAATAATCAAGCAAGTGGCGTTGCTGCCTGTGTAAGATAAATAATTTTATTGATCATAAATTATAGTTTTATATAATTAATTCTTTAAAGCCCACATCCATGTTTTAGTAAGACCAGCTTCTAAAGTTACTTTTGGATTGAAGTTTAAATGTTCTCTTGCTTTGTCAATTGATGCAAGTCTCCTCATCGGTTCATCATCAGGATAATACTCTGGATATGCAGTTAATTTATAACTTAGATCTATATTAATTGTTTTGCGAAATAATTTAACTAAATCTATCATTGATATTTCAGGTTTGTCATTACCAATATTATAAGTCTCACCAGAAGCTCCATTCCTAATGACTTTAATTATCCCCTCAACTGCATCTGTATAATAACAAAAAGTTCTTGTTTGATTACCTGTACCATATATATTAACTGGTTGCTTTCTTAAAGCAGATTTTATTATATTAGGTACCATTCTATAGTCTGTTTCAATAGACATACTTGGGCCATAAATATTAAAAGGTCTAATTATATTTGTACTTATATTGTATTTTTTATTGTATATATAGCACAAAGTCTCTCCAAGCCTTTTGCTTTCGTCATAACAAGATCTTGATCCTTGACATGAAACATATCCTTTATATTCTTCTTTTGTAGGTATATTTTCTGGAGACGGGTTGCCATAGATTTCGGATGAAGAGAAGAATATAAATCTTGCATTCCACTCTTTACATTTATCTAGTAATTTCCGAGTAACTGTTGTACCAATGTCTACTGTCTCAAGAGGATATCTATTATAGTATACAGGACTAGCTAGGCTAGCCAAGTGAATAACAGTGTCAAAATCTTGAAGTTGATCGAAGTCAAATTTAATTAAATCAGCTTCGATAAAACTATATTTAGAATTAGTTTTATAAATATTTGATTTATTAGAGCTAATGAAGTTGTCTATACCTGTGAGATTTATAATCGAATCGAATTCATTTGAATTGATAATTTTAGATAAAATATGTGTCCCTAGGAAACCATTTGAGCCTGTCAGAAGAACTTTTTTCATCAATTATTTAACATTAACCCTTTACAAAGAACAAACTACAGCACATTGGGTATGTCTTGGTGTACTTGGGTATATTTGAGTAGTGAAGTATAATGGCTAAGTTGCTTGAGATTGATTGAAATCATTGTCATGTCAATGATTTGGGGCCATAGCTCAGCTGGTAGAGCACCTGCATGGCATGCAGGGGGTCAGCGGTTCGAGTCCGCT
>QCJC01000029.1 GCA_003216275.1 Prochlorococcus sp. AG-402-P18
AAACCAGTTCACCACTCAAAAACCTACTTCCATGTAGAAATTCAAGTGCCAAAGTGACAGGGATTTCAAATGTCACTTACACGTGTCACCTTCTCTACAGAGAAATCGTAGATAGTTTGTTTTCTCTACACTCGTGGTTTGTTTTGATGGATCAGTTTCCAAGAATCTTTTGACGTCTGCTCTAGGCATTGAGAACTTCTTAGTATCAAAAAAGTTCATTTTTTTCTATTACTAAATCGCCTAATTGTTTTTTATTGAGTTTGGAAATTTTGTCTATACCAAATAGCATTGCCCTCAATTCGCTATTGCTCTTTTGCATCAGTAGCGATTTCTGATCAACAAATATTCCTTTCTTTAGGATCGAAAGAAGAGTTGAGAAGGCATCAAAAATTGCCATTGAAGCTATGATGCAAAACATCATCACAGAATCAGCAGTGGTAGTTAAATTCATTAGTTTTGAGCAAATAATTTTTGGTTTGTTAGGCAACTTCTGGACAGCATCCAATTTGTAATACCTTCTTCTTTTGCCAGTTCAGGCAACGCTTTGTGAGATGTTCACCTTGAGGGATTAGACGTTGGTGAAGAGGACAAGTCAAAAGAGTGATGCATGATTTATCGCACGTATAAGTGAAGTGTTCACACGTAAGACAAACAGAACTTCCTCTGGACTTCACCAGTTCCAGATCAGTGAAATAACTCCACTCTTCTGGATGCTCCAGTACTTCAATTGGAGCAACAGCTTTTGGTGTTTTAATTCGACCCATCTTGGTTCTCCTTGTGAGAAGAGGCAAAAAAAGCACGATGCTCACTTCGTGCTTCCTTTGTCGGTTTAGCGATGGTGATAATACTAGTACAAATATACTATATTTGTCTATTAGGTCAAGTCACCTATTTTTTCCATTAAAGAAGGGAGCGAGATTTTGGTCGCTCCCTTTGAGTCAAGCACTCAACTGACTGAACTTAAATTTCCATCCTTTATTTAACTTTGACCCACAGAAGGTGCTGTGACTCCTAATTCATTAATAACAAATCCAGATCAGGTGCACATGAGAAAAAACTCCTGTTTAACCAACCACCTAATAATCTTTGTGTTTTCTGAGAATGAGTTTGAGAAGATCGAAAATCAGTCTTTTTACCTCAATATTTCAACTGAAAGTAATAAGGAACAAGGTGTGGCAGTGTTCCAAGTGAGATTAAAAGGACAGAAAACCAAAGAAAGATCGATGAAAGAGTATTCGACCCATTGGATCGGAAACTACGTGTTGCTTGCATAATTAGACCTCCTGTTAATTCAATGTTTTTTAGTAGTCCAGTGAGCAGTTGCCAAACTGCAAGCATTCATTCTCGTAA
Source organism: Prochlorococcus sp. AG-402-P18 (assembly GCA_003216275.1). GTDB lineage: Bacteria > Cyanobacteriota > Cyanobacteriia > PCC-6307 > Cyanobiaceae > Prochlorococcus_B. The sequence goes on from QCJC01000029.1 coordinate 1,351, forward strand.
TCGACCTCATCAAAATCAGTTTCATAATTCGAAACCAGATCACACCAATCGTTCCCTTGCATAGGAACTCCACAAGATTTCGAGAATGTTTCTTTTACGTCTTCGATTGCATGTTTAAAAGGATTACCGCATGACATGGTTTGACCTCCTAATAGTGCCTTGATTTATATCTACTCCTCCTGATTGAAAATATCTATAGGACAAAAACCCTAAAGTATTAACGCTGATTACCCCCACAGAAAAACCCCTGAAACTAATCAGGGGTTTGGGTCTTTCCGACCATTGCAGAGACCGCACGAAAGGTGACTCTGTTCACATCAGGAGGTGTGAGATGCCTCCTTAGAGTCAATGCACATTTCCCCTTTTTTAATATCTTCGAGAGTGCTATGACTCTTGATTTATATTTACTACCACTAATCAAAAATATCTATGCAGAGAACCCAAATGTAGAAATACCTTGGTGTTCTCACCTCTATGAATTTCCATTTAAGAGGAGTAAAACAAGATCAGGAGTCAAACACTTCAATTTCTGGGGTGATGGACTCGAAGGGGGTAAACACATGTCCCCTTAGTTCATTCAAGGTATCTCTATGACTGGAAAAAGAGACAAGATTTGGACAGCAATCATTGCGACTAGACAATGGTTCACCAAACTTTTTACTAGTGAGGCAGATGCTTTAGTAGATGACTTCGGAAATAATCCACCACCAGAGATAGGACCTCAATCTTATTCAGGAGATATTCACGATAAAGGAGACTGATTTCATTCATTTAATTGCATTAAGAAAGGGACCCTGCTGCTTCAGCGACCTTGAGTCCCTCTCTTCATTTACAGAACGATTTTGGTAAGGAGTTGTTCTGCTTTTCCTTTTCTAATCAATTCCACAAAGGGTCTGCATCAGAAAAAATTCCTAATTAGATATCGTCCTCACTGTTTCCGAATGGGTTGTATCTGATATCAAAACTACTGCTGTGCTTAAAAGTAGTAATCCAAAAACAACTTGGGGAGCTGGAAATATCATTAGAGCACTCTAGAAAAGGCACAAAAAAACCGCCCAGCTCTGTTAGGGCGGTTTCTTTGTAAGATCAGGCGCAAGTGTTTCCTTGTTTCCACTGCGGAGGATCTCAACTCCTCACATATTCAATTTAATCAACGTCACGAAAAGAGACATGCTGAGTATTTGAGTTCTTCAACTGTCACATGTGCCAATTCTGTACAATCAACAATTAAAAAAGCACCCTACTTACACGAAGTCGAGTGCCTTTTACAACAGAACTATTGTGTGAGGAGTTGTTCTGTTATTTATTTTCTACTCCTATTTCCATCTTTTGTCACTATTAAAAAGACAAACTGATGAGAACCTACAAAATAGGAATAAGAACAAAGGATCCAAGAAGAAAAAGTGGCGATCTTTCACGAGTTCTATCAATCATTAGATCTTGAATCAAATAAACTCTCTGAGTGGATTGAGGAAAAATAGAAGATTATGGATGAAACTTGGTTAAAAGAACTCAATCAAAGAAATCTTGAGTTGGAAGGAGAAGATAGTTCGAAATGGGATTGTGCAACTGTCTCTGTTTCATCCTCAGTTTTAAGCAAATTAAGTCAGGCAGAACAAGGGAAATTTGAGATTACTGAATTCAAAAGAGCAACGAATGAAATTGAGCATTGGGCAAGAGTAGAAGAAATATGCGATTTCTTTGGAGTTGAAGACCCCGATCTAGCAGGAGATGTTTATGTCAGAAAGTTGAAAAGCTTAACTGTAGATGAAGAGAGTAGATGGATGGATTTAAAAGATATCAATGGCGAGATGCCTGAGGGGTTTGGCGTAAAAATCGATCGGAGTTAAGGGAAGGCAAATAATTATTTGCTCCCTTGCTAATGAAAATATTTGCTAATTGACGTTCTCACGTGGTAAAAATAGGGGAGTAAATCCATTTCCACTACTCAATAATTTAATCTTGTGCTATTGAGTGGAAATAATGAAAACGTCTACTTTCTACTTTCTACTTTCTAGTGATAATTTGATTCTTATAGTTTCACACTAGATTTATTTGCCAATCAGTACTAGTGATGATAAGGGTTTTGAGGTGTGCATTTCAGATAGGTTTCACAAAAGATCTTTTTACTGTCTCTACAGAAATATCGTAGAAAGTCAGAGTTCTCTATAAATCAAAATATTTTCTCGTCTATGAAGAGTTAGAAGGGCGGTTGCGAGTTGCTCCTTATGCTGACCCTCCATACATCTACAATTTATCGTCTTCATATAAGAAACTTTGTTAATTTTGCAGGTGTTTGGTTCAAACTATATTTCTTTTGCTGATGATTTAAGTAGTTAAGTCTTGATATCTATCATTTTGAGTAAGAATTTCAATAGCAGGTTTTAACATGTCTTTGTAGTTTTTCCATCCACCAATTGATTTCGAATTGATTGGGGAACGAACTTCAACACTACTACTACTACTAGTTGAAATTGATCGTGGATTTAGATGAGGTGATAGATATTTATTGTCCCATTTCCACCCTAACCAAGAGATCAAAGATTTAATTTCTTTATTGGGATTAGTTACTAATGAATCATAATTCAAGTCATATATTTTTGATCTAAACCTATTCTTATATTCTTTCATTATTACTTCTTGGTCTAAATAAACTCTTGCGCAATCAATTAAGGAAGAGAAATAATCTTGTCCTGTAAAACTTGTTCGGTAAAGTGAAAGAATATTATCTAATGGATGTCGAAAACAGTGAATTATCTTAGCATTAGGCATTTGACTTGCGATTATACCTGAGTATTGATAGTTATATGTACATTTGTTGGTTGTAATTTTACAATTATTTATTATATTATTAACTTTCCTTGAGTATAATTCAGTAAGACTAAATTTTTGATTAATTTTTTTACTTTCTATGAAAGATTCCTCGAATATATGAATATCTCCCAAAGCATAAATATCTTTATTTATACTAATAATTGATTCCACCAATGTTGTACCACTTCTATGCATGCCTACAATGAAAATACTCTCAGGTTCTTTTGTGTGTTCTTTTTGATTAATTTCTTTTTTATCAGATTCAATCAGTAATATTTTGGATTTTTTGATTAAAATATCAGCGTTAGTTTGTTTATTATTGATTTTTAATTCATTTGCTAATAGGAGATATTTAGCACTTTCTTTATACTTTTTCTTCCTATGAAGAACATTTGCTCTTGCAAAGTGAATATTAATTTGATCTTTTTCTGATTTGTTATTTAAGATACTTTTAGAAAAGAGTTGATCTTGCCATAATTGATTAGTATCAGAATATTTAAGTAAAGAAAGGGAATAGTATGCTACTGCTAAATCAGGATTAAGTTC
>QCJC01000030.1 GCA_003216275.1 Prochlorococcus sp. AG-402-P18
AGAAACAATGGTTTCATCTGCACCCAAACCTGCTGAATCTCAAAAACGACGCGGCAGTGATCCAATTAGTTGGTATCTCTCATCCATCGGAAGAGTCCCTCTGCTAACGCCTGCAGAGGAAATTGAACTTGGCAACCAAGTTCAAACGATGATGACTCTCACTGAAGATGGTCAAAAGCAAGATCAGAGCCAAGAATTTAATTCTCATCAACGAAGATTGATTCGAATTGGAAGAAGAGCAAAAGAAAGAATGATGAAAGCCAATCTTCGACTGGTAGTTAGCGTTGCGAAGAAATACCAAGGCAAAGGCTTGGAATTGCTTGATTTAGTACAAGAGGGATCTCTTGGATTAGAAAGAGCAGTAGAGAAATTTGATCCCACCCGCGGATATAAGTTTTCTACTTATGCTTTTTGGTGGATTAGGCAAAGCATGACTAGGGCAATTGCCTGTCAGTCAAGAACGATACGTTTACCAGTCCATTTGAGTGAAAGATTAGCAACTATTAGAAAAGTCAGTTTAGATTTAGCTCATAAGCTCGGAGCTATGCCTAGTCGTCTTGAAATAGCTGAGGCAATGGAAATTGAGGTAGAAGAACTTGATTCGATTTTAAGACAAGCTTTAACTACAAGCAGTCTCGATGCTCCAGTAAATGGTGATGAAGGCAGAAGCTTTTTAGGTGATTTGATAGCGGATGGTTCTGAAGAAGAACCATTGGATAAAGTTGAACAAAGAATTCATCAAGAGCAGCTTGGGCGTTGGTTGAGTCATTTGAGCGAGCAAGAACAGCACGTTATTAGACTTAGGTTTGGATTAGAAGGTAATGAAAGGCATACTCTTGCTGAAATAGGAAGATTATTACAAGTTTCACGAGAGAGAGTTAGACAAGTAGAGTTGAAAGCCTTAAGAAAATTGAGAAACCTCACCAGAAAGTTACCTAGTGGAATTTAATAGGTTCTTTAATTATTTTATTCGGCCCATATATATTTAGTTAGTTCACTTGGATCAGGTTCTGGTGCACTAATAGCAAATTCAACAGCTTCATTAACTTCTAAATCAATAGTTTTTTCGATAACTTTTAATTCTTCATCAGAAGCTAGGCCGGATTTTACTAGATCGTTTTTTAGCTTTTTAATTGGGTCTTTCTTTGACCAGAAGTCTTTTTCTTTCTCTGAACGAAGTTCATCTGGATCAGCTAACGAATGTCCTCTGAATCTATAGGTAAGACATTCTATTAGGGTTGGGCCTTCTCCAGCTCTAGCTCGTTCTAAAGCCCTTTGAGTAGCTTCTCTTACAGCTAAAACATCCATTCCATCGATCTCCTCTCCTGGCATTCCAAAGGCAGAGGCCTTTCTCCAAATCTCTGTTTCACTAGTTGCTCTATCATGAGCCATTCCAATAGCCCATTTGTTGTTTTCAACAACAAATATTATCGGCAATTTCCATAATTGAGCCATATTTAAACATTCATAAAATTGCCCAATATTGCAAGTTCCATCTCCGAAAAATGCTGCAGTAACAGAATCGCTATTATTATTCTTTAAAGCCTCTTTTTTATATTTACTACTGAAGGCCGCTCCAAGTGCAACAGGAATACCTTCTCCAATAAATGCATAACCACCAAGTAGATGATGCTCTTTTGAAAAAAGATGCATTGATCCTCCTCTACCTTTACTGCAGCCTGTTTCCTTCCCAAATAGCTCACTCATTACTTCTTTTGCAGGGACTCCCGCACTCAAGGCATGAACATGATCGCGATAAGTACTACAAAACCAATCATGCTTTCGTCTCATTGCACCTATTACCCCAGTGCTTATAGCTTCTTGCCCGTTGTAAAGATGAACAAATCCAAACATCTTTCCCCTGTAATACATTTCTGCACATTTGTCTTCAAATCTTCTTCCCAAAGTCATATCTTTGAAAAGATTTAAACCAATTTCTCTATTTATTTCAGCCGGTTTTGAACCACTGAGATTCGTAATTCTATCAGCGTGTTCCCTGTGCTGAATTGGCTCTTGGCTTGTTTGGTGTGGTGTGGGTGAGATGATTTCGTTCATATTTACGTATCAATCCTTTTTAGATTTTAACCGTCAATGGATGCAAAATGGTTAAAAGCCCTTACGATGCCTAGAGCTTTTTCTCTGATTACCTAGTAGCGATTGGAATTACCTATTGATCATTTTCGCTTATTGGGGGTTAGCCCTTCTGCAAATGCTGAAGAAGTCCTCAGGGCTTTTCAGTTAAGGCTAGATCGTCCTCCTAAGCAAGGATTTACTTATGAGTTATTAGCTCAGAGATCTGAGCTTCTAAGACTCTCTGCAGATCTTTTATCTAACCCATCAGAGCGTAAAAATTATGAAGTAGCTCTTCTAGAGGGCTCTTCAGGTCTTGATTTGTCTTCAAATCGAGAAGTGGCTGGTTTGCTTCTTCTATGGGAAGCCAATGCATCTTTTCAGGCTTTTAAGCTTGCAAAAAAGGCCTTGCAACCCCCGCAGGCTCCAGCTCTTGGTAGTGGTAGAGAGTCAGATTTGACTTTGATAGCAGCTTTATCTTGTAGAGACGCTTCTATTGATGAGCAGGCCTCCAGAAAATATGCTTCAGGTGCTGATTTGCTTCAGGAAGGTATACAGCTGTTACAACGGATGGGAAAGCTTCCTGAAGAAAGAAAAACTCTTGAATCTGACTTAGAGAATTTACTTCCATATAGAATTCTTGATTTGTTAAGTAGAGATCAGCTTGATGAAAAGTCTCACCAAGAAGGTTTGAGCTTGTTGGAAGATTTTGTTCTTAAAAGGGGAGGCCTTGAAGGGAAAAGAGACTCAGAGAAAATAGGAGGGTTAAGTCAATCTGATTTTGAGTTGTTTTTCCTTCAAATTAGAAAATTCCTAACAGCAGAGGAACAGACAAAACTTTATGTGAATTGGTATAGAAGGGGTTCGGAAGATGCTGGCTTCCTTGCGGCTTTTGCTTTGATAGCTTCAGGTTTCTCTTATAAGAAACCTGAACGATTACAAGAGGCTCGTAAATATCTCAGGAATGTTAATACAAATGGTTTTGACCCAATGCCTTTAATTGGATGTCTTGATCTGTTGCTGGCAGATGTAAAACAAGCTGAGTCTCGTTTTAGGAGTAGTTCAGATGTCAAATTAAAAGATTGGTTGGATAATTATCCAGGCGAGACATTAGGTGCTCTTTGTGATTATTGCCGAAACTGGTTAAAAAAAGATGTATTAGTCGGTTTTAGTGATATTGGAAACTCAACTGTAGATCTTGAGGATTGGTTCGCTCAGAAAGAAGTACAAGTATATGTAGAACAATTGGAAGCAAAGGGAGCATTAGGTATTGCAAAGGCTGGTTTCTCATTCCTTTCTTCTTTGGGACCAGAACAACAAATAGACCAGAATATATCAACAAATCCTGAGTTAGAAGGAGACCTTCCCATGCCTGGAGGTTCTTTCGAAGAAATATTGATAAACAAGTCTTTAAATCAAAAAAATTATATTAAAGAACCTCTATTTAAATCTGATTTAGTAAAAAAAATAATATCAAATTATTATTTATTATTTGATTTGATAAAAAATGTAGACTTCAAATCTTTTATGCGTAAACGACCAATATATACAAGCTTATTTGCATTTTTTGGACTGTTTGTTATTGGGATAAGCTTGGGTACAATTACACAGAGAAAATCCTCTGAAAATAATAATATAAATGATATTCCTAATGCTGAGCTTGCTAAAAACCAGAGTATTAATTCTAGTATTATTGGATCAAATAAAATACTTAATAATAAAGAAAGTTTAAGTCTTGATAAATCAATACCTCTTATATCAAATACTCCATCTGATCAAGAAATTAAATTTCTTATTGAGTCATGGTTAAAGGGTAAGGCAGATATATTGAGTGGATTAGATAGTGAAATACTTTCATCTGTAGCAAGGCCTTCCCTATTTAATAGAGTTATTCAACAGCGAAAGAAAGATAATATTTTAGGCCAAAAGCAGATTATTGAAGCAAGTATAACTTCAATAAATATTGCTCAGAGATCTGATAATAGAATTG
>QCJC01000031.1 GCA_003216275.1 Prochlorococcus sp. AG-402-P18
GAATTATCTACTCGTAAGGCAATTGAAATCAATCCTGATCTCGCTCAGGCTCATTGCAATCTGGGACTAATCTTGAAAGATCTTGGCAAATTACAAGAAGCAGCATTATCCACTCGTAAAGCAATTGAAATCAATCCTAATCTCGCAAAGGCACATTGCAATCTGGGATCCATATTGAAAGAGATAGGTAATTTACAAAGTGCAGAATTATCTATCCGCAAAGCAATTGAAATTAATCCTAATTTCGCCGATGCACATTTAAATCTGGGAAACATATTGAATGAGCTTAACAAAATCAAGGGAGCATTTGATTCTTATCTCAAAGTAATTGAAATTAATCCAACATATTTTAATATTTATTCAATCATAACTTGCTTTTTAAGAGATTCAGATCTATCTCAATTAAATAAATCAAAATTAAAAAATATATTAAATCTTCTGCTAGAAAAAGATTATATTTTTCATAAAGAATTATTCACAGCATTTAATTTTGTATATAGCAATGAAACAATCAATAATCTACAAAGATTTCAATCAGATGTCTTAAAAGAAGACTCATTTCAATCATTAATAAATGATAAACTCATCATTAAGGCACTTCAAAAGATACCTTTTAGAGATATTAGATTGGAGAAAACACTAACTAAAGTACGAAAAAATATATGCTCTCAGATCAACAAAAATACAGAGCCTATTAAAAATACTGAATTACAATTTATTATTGCTTTAGGAGAACAATGTTTCCTTACCGAATATGTTTACTCATTTACTAAAGAGGAAAAAATATCTATTGATAAAATTATGAATAGATGTATAGATGGAGAAATAAATGAAACAAATATTTCAATTTTGTCTTGCTATTACCCTCTATATAAACTCGTTGAACAGATACCTTCTTTACCATCTTTTAATTCTTCTAATGAGAGTTTCAAAGAACTAATAAAATTACAAATATTAGAACCTTTAAAAGAAATAGAATTATCTAAAAAAATTAAAAGACTTGGATCAATAGATGATTATATTTCTCAAAAAGTTAAATCACAATATGAAGAAAATCCATACCCTCGATGGAGGTTTGGGGGGGATTTGAAAAATCAAAAGATCTCTATTGCTAAAGCAATCAATAGTGAAATCATACCTAATTCACTAAATTTAAATTCAGAGGATAAACAATTAAAAGTGCTCATTGCTGGATGTGGAACAGGTAATCAAATTTTACAAGCACAGAGATATAAGAATGCTCAAATTACAGCTATAGATTTAAGTTTGGCAAGTTTAGCTTATGCTCAAAGAAAAGTAAATGAAATGGAGATTAGTAATGTTGAGATAATTCAAATGGATCTTCTCAAGGTTTCTCTATTAAAAGAAAAATTTGATATTATTGAATGCTCTGGTGTGCTGGTTTGTATCGATAATCCATTGAAAGGGTTAGAAGCCTTATTAGATGTTTTACATGATGATGGATTTCTTAAACTAGGTTTATATAGTGAACTAGCAAGAAAAGATATTGTTAAAGCAAGAGAGTATATAACCACTAAAAAACTTCAGCCAACTAATGAGGACATCAAAAGTTTTAGAGAGGATGTATTTTCTGGCAAGATTGAACAAATAAGTAATCTTAAGAATTTTGGTAATTTTTATACGATCTCAGAATGCCGTGACCTTTGCTTTCACGTCCAAGAGCACAGATTCACCATAAAAGAAATAGCAGAAACTATCAGTTTTAATAAGTTAAAATTTCTAGGCTTCTTACTGCCACAATCAATTAAATCTCTCTATAAGAAAGATTTCCCCGAAGATAAAAATCAAATCAACTTACAGAACTGGGAAAGATTTGAAGAAAAGCATCCCACCACTTTCACGGCAATGTATCAATTCTGGGTTTCTAAAGGCGAATAAATAATTATATTAAAAATAAGAAAATGAAATGAGAATAGAAGGAAGACCTTTACTAAAACTATCACGCAGAAAGACAGTTGATGCTTCAAATCACTTACTTCTACTGCATTATTTCTATTATTCTAATTAATATAAACTCGACCGAGCTTAATGAGATCGATGAGAGAGTCCTCAACAGATCATCCAGAGAGAAGGACAGCGGAAGGGAACAGAAGAGTGACAAAGAGATAGCCAATATTTTCCTACACAAATACCAAAAATATGAATAAAAGTATTAATTAGTGTGCAGATCAAACTCCTTTAATGCAAATGATTTCTTACAGAGAAGTACTGCAATTAAAGCATAGTTCTTCATTTCCCATGAACAGTAGTCTATATAATATCTTTGATTAATTCTCTTCTCTCAACTCTTTCATAATTAATTTCCACCGATCAGCAAGATCATTGAGATATTCATTGCCTTCTTTTGCTGTTTCTGTGTGAGGACACATCACTGACCATTGCTGGAATGGACTACCAGCAACAGTTGCAAAGACAGGTCTACCAGCATCAAAGACAAGGGAGTTAATGCCACTACTCGCACCTACAGGAGGTTCAGACGAATAGTTTTCTGATCTGCGAGTGAAGAGTTTCTTTTGGCAGTTCGCATAATTCCAACCATCAGAAACACCACTGCCAACCTTCCCTCTAAATGATTTCTGTTCCAACTGGTTGGTTTCGTAGTCCCAAATAAACATGGTGCTTCTGACCTTTACCTTCCTCCACCCATCACCTATCTCTTCCATTGGAGAGAGTTGTTGAAACCTGATCTGACAACCTGTCCCACAACCAATCCTCTCAACAACATTGGTTTGTGGAACGACCAAAGGAAAAGACTGAAGAAGAGCGAGAAATGGAATCAATTGAATCCCTTTAACTTGGTTTGATCAATGGCTGCTGGATGCAAGATCAGAGCGTGAGGTTCTCCAATATTGGATCTGTTGGAGAAGGACTCAGGTTTAACTCCTTCAACCCAACCACTCTTATGACACCAATTGATTGGGAAATTGTCCCCATGCTTGTAACCTTCTGGCATCTTTAGACTGCTGAATTTGCACCAAAAACCTTTGCCACGTTTAAGTTCAACCACGTCAGAGGAATGACGTCTTCCAGCGAAACCAAGAGAACCAAGTGATGGGTATGCAACAGGACAGCATGGTGGTTCACCTTTGATTTGACGGCAACGGCAAGGATAGAAAATTCCATTCCTGTTACCAATAAAAACTACGTTTCCTGTATGAGTTACTTGTGAATACATCTCTACGTTGCCGTTATCAATATCACTGTCATCCATGACATATGCAGCGAAAACTCCAGCGAAGAGAACAGGAGCAAGGAAGATATTCATAAACATCTCAAGGGTTCACAACGTCCAACATGCGTCCTGAATCATCAGTCATCTTATGTCTGATGTTTGTTGATTTTGCTCTTCTGGTCATCGTCCTAAAGGTATCTGCTTCGTTGGTTTTGGTGAGATACTTTTGCCAGATTCCATGTTGCGATTGCCAGTAAATATGAAACTTATTCATTACTTTTCACCAAGAATTGTTTATCAAATTAAGCACATCAATTTGAGTCCTAAAATGTTAGGTCCCCATTATAGGACCAACCTCCCAACAACACATTTCCTGAGATCCTTTGCAGTAACTGAATTTTCTCCCAACAACAAAATTACTTCTCCAAACAACATTCCCAACAACACACGCTTGACTTAGTATGAACCCACCTGATTCCAATTGAACCAGTCTATTCAGTCATATCAGTAGTTTTGGGGGATTATGAACCTTTCTGAATCCGTCTGAATCTAATAAAAAACGGAGAGGGAGGGATTCGAACCCTCGACAGAAGTTACCTCCTGTAACTCCTTAGCAGGGAGCCGCTTTCAACCACTCAGCCACCTCTCCAACACAATTACCTTACCAAGTAAAAGATCCCTGAAATAGTATTGTGATCCTCCTAAGATGTTAAATGAGAACTCTGGGAAG
>QCJC01000032.1 GCA_003216275.1 Prochlorococcus sp. AG-402-P18
AAGCTAATTTTAATAGGGTATTAATTTTTTGACCTTCTTTTATAACAACCCTTTTAGGGCATGTAGCTCAGTTGGATAGAGCATCAGATTCCGGTTCTGAGGGTCGGGGGATCGAGTCCCTCCATGCTCGTATGAATTAACTTTTCACAGTCTAAATCCCATCGTTTTAGTGCTTTAATTGAAATAGATGGAGCAGCAACAGAAATACTGCAACCAGGCAACTCACGTCTAATAATTTCAATTGCTTTGAAAACTACAATGGACATATACACTTCTTGGTACTCATCTGGCTCTGCTACTAAATCCCACAAATTTGCATTTAATCCTTTATCGGTAGTAACACGAACAAAAGCGACAAGCTTATCTGAACTGCTTTGAATAAGCGTTAAATAAAAATAACTATTTTTCAATGCTAACTCTAACCTTCGAGGTTGATGAGTGTCTTGATTACATCTTGCCAAGAGCCTATTTAAGCTTCGAAAAGTAAAATTTTCACTTCTTCTTAAAACAAAGCCTTCAGGAATGGAAGGAGAAGCATTTGACGAATTCAACCCAAGCATTTTATCCCGTATTTCTCATGCCTGCAGCAATACCATTAATAGTGAGCAATGCACCTCGTAATAATTCACTACGACTATATGTTCGCGGACTTTCACTGGAATCGCCTCGCACATCCTCACTAATTGGGGGTTGTCGATTTTGATCTCTTAATCGTTTTAAAAGGGCAACCTGTAAAAATCCTAATGGAACAATTGTCCTATTTCTCAAGTTCACCGACAATTGTAAAGCAGGATCCGCACTTAACAACTTTGGCTTATCAGTAATCTCCAAAATCAATTGTTTAGTCAAGCTATATTCAGATGAAATTATTTCAAAAATACGGGCAAAGGCCTCTATATTTTCATTACTACCCAAGCTAACCATGTAATGATGTGCAACTTCTAAATCAACTTTTGAGAGAGTCATCTCAACTTTAGAGATCAACATTCTAAAAAAAGGCCATCTTTGATTTAACATCCTCAACATCTCCATTTGCTTGGGGTCTGTTTCAAGTTCATTAGCTAATGCTGTGCCAACACCAAACCAACTTGGTAAAAGAAAACGACTTTGAGTCCAACCAAAAACCCATGGAATAGCTCGAAGACTTGATAAATCTTTTGCACCAGTCTTCCTACGAGCTGGACGACTAGAGATTTGTAATTTACTAATTTCTTCTATTGGAGTAACTTCCTGAAAAAATTGAACCAATTCAGGATTATCATGTACTAAAGCTCTGTAATGCACTCGGGAGCGAGCAGCAAGTCTCGTCATTAATTCATTCCAGCTTGGCGTAGCATCTAATTTATTGGTAACTAAACTATTTTGAAGTACAGCAGTAGTGACAGTTTCAAGATTATATAGAGCTAATTCAGGAAGACTATATTTTGATGCAAGAACTTCTCCCTGCTCAGTGATCTTTATTCGACCTTGGAGTGTTCCACTTGGCTGAGCTAAGATTGCTTGATAGGCAGGTCCTCCTCCTCTACCAACTGACCCTCCTCTCCCATGGAAAAGACGTAATGCTATTCCTTGCCTACTAGCAAGATCTTGCAATGCAATTTGAGCTTTATGAATTTCCCAGTTACTTGAAAGAAAGCCAGAGTCCTTATTACTATCTGAATATCCAAGCATGAGCTCCTGTAGAGGTTGTATCTTTTCACCTACTCGAGGAAGTAATTGACGATAAAGATCTGTTTGAAGCAAAGACTCCATTACGGAAGGGGCATGCTGTAAATCCTCAACTGTTTCAAATAATGGAACAACGAGAAAATCAGCAGCTCCCAAAGTTGGATCAACTAATCCTGACTCTTTAGCTAAAAGAAGAACTTCTAACAAATCAGAAGCTGTATGACTCATAGAAATAACATATGAACGACATATACGAGTTCCAAATTCCTTCTGCAGCCTATGAAGCATATGAAAAACAGATATTGTTTCATGTGTACTTTTAGACCACTCAAAAGCTGGAGGTATAAGTGGTCTACGAGTCTGTAATTCCTTCATCAACCATTTGACTCTATTTTCCTCATCCATCGCTCCATATGACTGAGGTAAATTCAAATATTGAGTAAGTTCATCCAAGGCATCACTGTGGCGTGTACTTTCTTGTCTAATATCTAAGCTGGCTAAGGAAAAACCAAAGATATGAACTTGATTTAATAAAGTATCTAAAGGTTCGCACGTAAGATCTGTGCTATCTAAACTATTTTTGATCAGTTCTAATTCATTCCTAAATTCATCTATAGATCTATAATGAAGTAATTCATCAAGACTACTAGTTTGAGCCATAAGTGGTTTACCCTCAGGCGAAAACTGCCATCCAGCATCGGCTAACTGTTTATTACGTTGTTTCGTGAGTCGTAATCTTTCTAATGTATAGCTCAGCTTTAAACGATAAGGTTCCAAACGATATCTCGCTGCCCTTTCCTCATAAACTTCTGGGAAACGAACTCTATCCATTTCCAATGACTCTAACAAAGGAGCACTAACTTGGCTCCATTGCATCGAAATACTCAATTGATCTCTTAATTCTTGAACAGATGAAATATATCTATCCAACATTAACTGTCTTTGATAACATGCTGTTCTCCATGTGATTTCGGGTGTTACAGATGGATTACCATCACGATCTGAACCCACCCAAGAACCAAATGTGCAAAAGGCTTCGTGCGGAATCTCTACATCAGGATAACTAGAGGAGAGTGCCGAAGTAAGTCTCCTCCTTAATTGAGGCATAGCATCAAACAATACCTGCTGAAAATAATGAAGTGCATAATCAACCTCATCTAGAACAGTTGGCTTGAATTGATGAAGCTCATCAGTTCGCCACCATAATCTTATTTTGCAACCTAAAGATTTCTTTATCGGAATCAGAAATTGAACTATTAGACTGAAGTTGTTGTAAATGCGTAGCTACTCTCCGTTGCTTATGCCTAACTGTATGTCTAACAATTTCTGTAGGGTGTGCGGTAAAAACAAGACGTATATCCATTTCTCTCATCAAAGCATCAAGCTGAGCTGGAGGAACATTCAAATGACGTAATCGTTCAAATAATTGTC
>QCJC01000033.1 GCA_003216275.1 Prochlorococcus sp. AG-402-P18
TAGCGAATTTACGCATAGGGCGGGGACTAAAACCCGGTCAACTTGCTTCCATTCTTCAAGCAAAAAACATCTCAAAGATTGGAAGTCTAATTAGACAATTTGAGCTCAATGGAGACATCAGTCCTTATTGGTTTGAAAAACTAATTAATGAATTACATCCTCAAAAAGATGTATTGCAAAAATGCATCACACAAGATCAAGAAGAGGAAATAATCAAATGGAATCAATGGGCTGATACAGCGATTGATCCATATCTAACCATTCGCTACATACCAGGTGTGTATGGAACCAAATCAATTCCAAAAGCATTTACCTCCCTAAGAGAAGATGCTGAATGTTGGTGCTCAAAGGAATTACAAGGCTATAGAGCTAAGGGTTATTTAACTTGGACAAGAAGGGATCAAACCTTCTTTGAGAAAGGTGGATTAAATTCATCGCGATGTAAGGCAACCTTTGAAGAACCTCCTGCATCTGCATGGATGCAAGTTTCTGGAAGTTCTGAGAAATTTATTTTTAAAGAGGAATTGACCTCAGTAGTCAAAGTTCAAACAAAACCGGAGGTAAGACCATGAGCAAGAAAAAAAAGCAACTAAAAAAGACAATCAATAATGTTGTCAATCATTCACTTGAAAGAATGAAAAAGCTAAAGCCAGCAGACCGTTTCGAGCTCTTTATGGAACTAGGTGAATGGATTTTTAATGATCTTGATCTTGATGATGAATTAATGGTGCCCCAATTTAAAAGGGGGGAAAAAACTATCGAACAAATCTAATCACTACATCCTCCTTTGAGCCCTTTATTAAAACGACATGAGACCCATTGATTTAGATCCTCCTGACAATTAATGACTACCAATGGGTAGATAGATCCTTTCCTGTGAAGAGCATAGGTTTCTTGGCAAACCTCATCAGCAATCGCACTTGTACTGACATTAATTCTTCTGGCTTTTAATCAAGAGGGCGGAAGTTTAGGTCTTTTGATTTTAGCTCTAATCCCCGTCGGATGGGCCGCTCTAACCGATCGCTCTATTTTAAAAAATAATTCCAAATACACTTCAACTGTCAGCACCGGAAATACTTATCAAGAGAAATCCATAACTCAAAGCATTGAATCAACAGGATCATTAAAAGGACAGAAACTATTAGCAAAGGTTAAAGAACTTGGAGAAGTCAGCAAATCAGATCTAGTTAAAGCATGTGGATATGTTTCTCAAAAAGAAGATGGTAGCGAAAGTCTTAAATTCACAGCTTTTTAAGAAGCTCTTCTTGAAGCAAAAGGGGTTGGATTAAAACCACTTTCTACTGAATCAAATGAAGAAACAGAAGATTCTGCTCAGATTGATTTAAATGAAAAGATTGAAAAAGAATTGATCAAACTAATATCAGAGAACATAAGCAATTATGGCATGGGAGTAATGAATTAATTGAATTTAACTAGTCATATTAAAGAATTCTATGATTTAGTTAAAGAAGAATAACGCAGGTCTTATCAACGATTGTATAATCATTTATGTTAAATTCAAATCAATTAATTAAAGAGTATCCTCACTAGATCTAGTGATCTTAATTTTTGATTCAAAATATAAATCGGTATCATATATTTCCCAACCTTCTTCTTCCAATGCCGTCTCACCTTCTTCGTAAAACAAATTATTTAATCTATTAATTTCGTCTTCAGGCATATCCTCTGAGAAGGATAAGTCGTCGGTAAAAGAATCTTGCAGTTTTTGATCTATAAAATCAAGTTTATCACTAACACAAACTCTATCTAAGCTATCTTTTTCCTTGATGAGATCTTTAATCTCTTCTTCTGTGAAATCACCAACCAAAATTTTGCCATATCTCCAACCAATAGCTCTTGTAATCGCAAAAGAGTCCTTCTTCCAAGTCTCTACCTCAATTACACTTTTTGTATTTTCAGGCTCAAGAATTAACATTTGTTCTGACATTTCGCTTTCACGTGTTTATAAGGATTTTCTATAAACCTAACTCCCATCTCCCACCTTTGTAACCATTGTTGCATGTACTGAGATAGATCTCTAGGAGAGGCTAGATTTAACAAAAACTAGCTAATCTAGATGCTGAAGCGACTATGGTCTGACTACCGCAATGCTTGCTTACTAACTCTGGCATTACTTGTGATTGGCATTGTTGTGAGTCCTTGGGTATTACTTGCAGCGGTGGTGCCTGTGGGGTGGGTGGTGCTTAAGAACAACCCCACCAAGGAAGATCAGCCATCAACTATTACTGAGGAGCCTGAAGCGATGGGTGAACCAAGTAACGAAGATTTAATTGAGAATATATCTTCTAAATTGATTGTAAATAAAATATTGGATATTGATCTAGGTAAGGTTAATTGGGACTGTGATGACATTGATGAAGAAAGTGTTTTTTCACATTTTGATGGACCTAAAGTAAATATTGGTTTTGCAACCACATCAAAAGGAGAAGAATTTACAATTTTAGAATACTCATTATATCAAAATGATGAAGGATTAACAAAACAAAAGAAATATATATTCAAGGGTACTTCACCAAGAAGAATAGATATAGAAAGTTCATTGAAAGAGAGTATATTTGTTGTCGAATGGTTCAAACCCCTTTCTTTTAGTGACATAGCTATTTTAATTTTATCTGCTATTGAACAGGATTTAAAATTAGGACCTAATGAATACTTAAAAAAAGGGATAAATTTTGAATCGATTAATGAAGAT
>QCJC01000034.1 GCA_003216275.1 Prochlorococcus sp. AG-402-P18
ATTTGGAGGCAGTTGGGAAGATTATGGGAAATTATTTTTTAGAGGTTTTATTATGTCAGTAGCAGTTATTTTAGCAGGACTGATTTGGTCATCATCAGTCGATCCATCTACTAAGGAAATAGCAAATAACATGCCAGGCATTCCTCCAGCAGTAATGGCTATAAGTTCAGATAAGAAAATAAAGCTAGCCGAACATTTAACAAAACAAGGAGCAGTAATGTATAACGCTTATTGGTGTCCGCATTGTCATGATCAAAAAGAATTATTTGGGAAAGAAGCTACAGAAAAATTAAATTTAGTAGAATGCGCAAAAGATGGATTGAACAACCAAAGTGAACTTTGCGAAACCAAGGGGATTACTGGATTTCCTTCTTGGGAACTCAATGGATCAATTGATTCAGGAGTAAAAAGCTTAAAAGAATTAGCAGAACTTAGTAACTACAAAAACACTAAAGATTTTTAAATTCAGAAGTTATTTCGCTAACCGGTCGTGTATGAATATTCTTCCCTTTTACTTGTCGAGTATGACATTGCCAATATGGCACAGAATTAGGAAAATCATCTCTAAAATGTCCCCCTCTACTCTCTTCACGAAACAAACAAGCCTCCAACATAAGTGAGCTTGCCATTTGTCTATTACTTAAATCAAGAAGTAAATTAAGATCTTTCCTGGAAATTTCATCAAATTCATTAATTGAATCTTTTGACTGAGAAAAAACTAAATTTATTAAGGGCTCGTTTAAGAGATTGTTATAATCTTTCTTAACTTGAGCAAGAGCAGAACTCATTCCTTTTTGAGAACGATCAACCCCAGCCTCACGCCAACATAATTGTCTAAGTTTTTCAATTTCATTTGTTAGATAATTAGTTCCTTCTTCCTTTGAAAAGCGCAAATTGGCTTTACTGAGAATTGAAGTAATGATTGGCATATCATTAGTTTTACAATCATTTAATTCAATATTTCTCATTTGATTAGCAAAAACCAAACATTCCATTAATGAATTGCTTGCTAATCTATTTGCTCCATGAAGTCCAGTGCATGCCACCTCACCAATAGCAAACAACCCTTTGATATTGGTTTGAGCCTTCAAATTTGTAGAAACACCACCCATCCAATAATGGGCAGATGGAGCTACTGGGATAACTTCTTTAAAAGGTTCAATACCAAGTTCTCTACATCTTTGAAAAATCGACGGAAAGCGCGCTTCAACATCTTCAACACCAATAGATTTGACATCAAGACCTATATGATCAACTTTTTGCTTCTGCATCGCTTTAAACAATGCCCTGCTGACCTTATCTCTAGATGCAAGGTCTTTCCCATCAAGATGGTCTACTGGACTACCGCCATAAGAATCCACCAAAACAGCACCTTCACCCCTTAAAGCTTCAGAAATCAAGAAAGAAGGCACACCATCCAATTTCAAAGCAGTTGGATGAAACTGAAAGAATTCCAGATCTTCTATTACTGCTCCAGCCCTCCAAGCCAAAGCAATGCCCTCTCCTGCTGCTTGGGCTGGATTTGTTGTATTGGCAAACAAATGACCACCGCCACCAGTAGCCAATACAACTGCCCTTGAATTAATCCACCGCAAAGCTGGTCCATCCAAAACCTGAACCCCGCAACACATTCCTCTTTCAACCCATATCTGAGTAACTCTTATTCCTCTTTGATGCAGAACATTATCTCTTCGGTCAACTTGCTCATTCAAAACATCAACCAATACCTTTCCAGTTCTATCTTTAACGTGAAGAACTCTTCTATGAGTGTGAGCAGCTTCAAGAGTTGTCGATAACTTTCCAGAGTGTCTATCAAATTCCATTCCAAGTTTTAAAAGTCTATCTACTAATCTCGGAGCATTCTGAACAAACATCTGCACTGCTTCATGATCACAAAGACCTGCACCAGCTTTAATAGTGTCCAAAGCATGAATATCTTCACTATCTTCAAGTCGAGTAACAGCAGCCATTCCTCCTTGAGCCCATCTACTTGCAGAACGCTTACTTGTGTTGCGATTTAAAAGTAAAATTTTCAGGTTGGAGGGTAGTTCTAGAGAAGTCATCAACCCTGCAGCTCCTGCCCCAATAACAACTACATCCCAATTGATTGAGTAAATATCATGTTGATCAAATCCAGAATTTAAGTTCATAAATATTAGTGTTCAGATCAACCCACTTAATTTGGGCTGTATCAATGTTGTGGCAAAAAATAAACCATCAACCCATAACGTAGTTGTCAAAGCTGCACTAGACACTATCCATGCATCACAAGATGAGGGTTCACTTTTTGATTTTTGATTCATCCAATTGGCAATCCCAATTATTAGAAGTGCCGCAATAGAAATTGAAATTAAAGAAAATGGCTCCAGTAATTGTTCAGCAGTCAAACTAAGCATTTTGGAAGCTTCTAAGAAAGGTGCTTCAACAACTTCAGGCCAAGATTTCATAACTCCTGTTAAAACAATCATCACATCAGTAAAAGCAGTTCCTAGTAAAGATGCCAAATAAAAACTTGCTCCTATTTTCCATCGAGTTTTTAAAAGACTTAATGCTATTGGTAAGGCTATGGATTCAACAGGTAAATGCCACACAGGATGAGCCCTCAACCACCCCCAAAAAAGACACCCTCCTAACCAGCTCCAACTAACA
>QCJC01000035.1 GCA_003216275.1 Prochlorococcus sp. AG-402-P18
ACTAAGTTTGATTTTGTTCCTTGGGAACTCTTTTCATGTAGAATATTACTTATTACATTTATTCTAGAAATATATAATTAGTAGTATTTATTAGCTTTAAATGTTTTAATTTAGAAAGCGTTTATAAATATTGTTATAACTTAGATTAAGATCCTGTATCGCTGATGAGTTTCCATACTTTTGCATTATCTCTAATATGCCTTTTCTCATTAGATATAGTGAATCTCTATCTTCTTCTCTTGCTATTTGGCTTTCAATCCATCCTACGCAAACCATTCTCTCTCCTTCAGTAACCTCTTTAACTTCATGTAGATATTTAGTTGGATAAATAATAATATCTCCTATATTCATTTTTATACGTTTTTTTTCTGGAGGAATATAAAGTATTAATTCTCCTCCTTTATATTCATCTGGCTGAGATAGAAAGATAGTAAAAGATAGGTCTCTTCTACCAGTTGGAAGATAAGGTGTATCCACATGTGGACCGTAATACATACCTATCCCTGTTCTAGTAAAAAGTATATTAAAGATTTTTGATGGGAATGCGAAGCTTTTAATCAATGTATCTTCCTCAATAATATTAATTATTTCCTTTGATAAATTTATTTTCTCTTCGCCTGTATTCAATTGTAAATTTCTTTTTACTTGTGAAGATTTAGCTGAAGCTGTACCGTCAACCCAATCAGGAGAGATTATTAATCGCTTCTTTAGGCTTTTGACTTTATCTTCATTTAGTAGTTTATGAGCAAAATAAAGCATTAGTAATGTTCATTACTTTTTCAATATATACTAAATCATGGGAATATAAACAGTTATATTAATATAATTAGATTTTTATTTATCAGACTTTTTATCTTTCTTACATCTTTCAGCTGAAGTTCTATAATGAGTATTGTTTTATCGAAAATTTAAATTCATATTTTTAATGCTGTTTAGATTCCCTATGATCCTTATTATTCATAGAAATTAGAATCATCTGTCTCAAGTTTTATATTTAATGATAGAATTCACTATTGATTATTGATATATCATATCATTCTTTATTTTTTACAACGAAAACTAATATATTTTAACCAATTTTCTTACTCTAAATCGAGTTCTCCACTTATAAACTTAATGCGTGTAAATTCACCCTGATATATATGATTTGATGGATTAATCTTACAGGCTTTTTCTATTGCTTTATAAGCTGCTTGTATATTCTTTAACGTTATATAAATCTTACTTAATAGATAATAAGCCTCTGAATAGTTGGATTTGAATTTAATAGCATTATGAAGAGATAGTTCTGCTTCATCTAGTTGTCCCTGCTCATGTAGTATCTCTCCTAGATTATAATATGCCTGTGCAAATTTAGGTTGTAATTTAATTGCTTTCCTAGTGTGGTATTCTGCTTCTTTTAATTCCCGTTTATTTATTAATATCACTCCAAGATTATAATGGGCTTCTATAAAATCTGGTTTCAATTTGAGTGCTGTTCGTGTTGACAATTCTGCCTCTTCTAATTTACCAATTTCTTTCAATGTTGCTCCTAAATTGAAATGAGCTTCTGGATAATCATTTTTTATTTCAATAGCTTTATTTAATAATATTGCTGCCTCTCTAGTATTTCCGATCTCTGAAAGAATTGCCCCTAAATTAACATATGCATCTGGCTTATTAGGAAATAAATCTAATGTTTTTCTGTATAGATCTGTAGCTTTTTCTATATTTCCTGATTGTCTACATATAACGGCATAATTTAGAAGTACTCTTTCATCTATAAAATTCTGATCAAGAAATGTTTGATAGATTTTTCCTGCTTCTGAGATGTTCCCCTGAGAATGAGCCTTAAATGCAAGGTCAATAAGTTGTTCTTTAGACAAATCTTCAGAATGCCTTGAGGAAAGATTCATTTTTTCTTGAACATCACTAACAGTTAAGGGAACTGTAAATGTGGTAATGGGTTTTATTTGTTTTGCTTGTGCTTCTTTTTCTTTGAATCCGTCCATTACTCATTTCATAGGAATATTCTTATACTTATGATTATACGCCTAATTGCTATTAT